>NZ_PCNZ01000005.1 GCF_002975175.1 Bacillus sp. MYb209 | reverse complement strand
ATCGTCCAACAGAAGGCGAATATATGCTGAATGATGTGAATATCTTAACAGCAGACGAGTCAAAGCTTGCTTTAATTCGTAATGAATATATCGGTTTTGTGTTCCAGCATTTTAATTTGCTGCCGCGTCTTTCAGCAGTAGAAAATGTTGAACTTCCGCTCGTATACGGTGGCGTGAAGAAAGCAGAGCGTCGTCAAAGGGCTTTGGAAGCACTTGGTAAAGTTGGTTTATCCGACAGAGTTCATCATTTGCCGAATGAGTTATCAGGTGGACAGAAGCAGCGTGTCGCTATTGCGAGGTCGATTGCGAATAATCCAACGTTCATTATGGCCGATGAGCCGACAGGTGCGCTTGATACGAAGTCTGGTAAGCAAGTTATGGACATTTTCACGAAGCTCAATGCAGAAGGTACGACGATTGTTATGGTTACGCATGAAGAAGAGGTTGCGGCTTATTCTTCCCGCCGTATTGTACTGCGAGACGGGAAAGTTACAGAAGATAGAAGGTGTGCAGTATGAGTTTACTAGATAGTATAAAAATTGCCTTATCTTCTATTTTAGCTCATAAATTGCGATCTGCTCTTACGATGCTCGGTATTATCATTGGTGTAGGTTCTATTATTACTGTCGTTGCCATTGGGCAAGGCGGGGAAGCGATGTTGAAGTCGAAATTCGCAGGTTCTGGCGGTAATAACCTTATGCCAATTCAATTTAAACCAGATATTAATGATGAGTTTGCTATGGGTGGATTTGAAATACCAAAGTTAACTGAAGAGGATATTTTGGAAGTAAAACAAGTGAAAGATGTTTCACACGTTATTACGACAAACCAGAATTCAGAGGTGCTTGATGTAAATGATAAAAAAGCAAATCTGAATGTTATTGGTCTTGATAATGAATATTTTGCAGTTAATAAAGTAAAGGTTGTAAAGGGACGTACTTTAAATGAATCAGATATTTCTCATGCAAATAACGTTGTGATGATTAGTACAAAAACAGAAGAGACTTTATTTAAGGACGTAAACCCAGTTGGACAAATTATTGAGATGAAGGGGCAGCCAATGCAAATTATTGGTGTGTATAGATCTGATAATGAGTTTATGGGATTTGAAATGGAAGAAGCGTTAATCCCCCTTACGTTATGGCCTGTTTTATACGGAACAGATGATATTCAAAATATCGCAATTCAAGCTAAAAATGTAGACGATTTAGAATCCGCTGGGAAACAAGCTGTTGATGTATTAAATAGTCGTAAGCCAAGTGAAATTCCAGGTAAATATGAACTGGTGAATTTAAAAGAATTCCAAGAAAATGTTTCTAAAGTTACTAATATCATGACGATGATCATCGGCGGTATCGCTGGTATTTCATTAGTCGTTGGTGGTATTGGAGTTATGAACATCATGCTCGTATCTGTAACGGAGCGTACGCGTGAAATTGGGATACGTAAAGCACTTGGAGCAACGCGTAGTAAAATTTTATTACAGTTTTTAATTGAAGCCGTTATGTTAACGCTTCTAGGTGGTTTAATCGGAATTGGTCTTGGATATGGTGGGGCATATATCGTTTCTACATTCGCAAAATGGCCACCGCTCGTTTCATGGGAAGTTGTTGTTGGAGGCGTACTGTTCTCTATGACACTAGGTATTATTTTCGGATTAATTCCAGCAAACAAAGCTGCGAAGTTAGATCCGATTGAAGCACTACGTTATGAATAAGTTGTAGTAGAGAGGGACTCTCTACTACACATTACCGTTCTAGTGGGCGGTTCGTAGCCTCTATGTGAGGAAGTGAACCGCCCGTTAGAACGGGATATAAATAGAAGGAGGCGTTATAATGGAAATGAATATTAATACGCAAGATGAAGGTGCGAAGAAGCCGTCATTATTTGGAATGGTTACTTCTCCAGGCTTACAGTTTGAGAGAATGAAGACGAAAAGCCCAGTCTGGGGAGGATTTTTCTTATTTCTTTTAATGGGGACAATCTTATCAGCAGCGGTAGCTTATTTAGGGTTACTTAATACTCCGGAGCTAGCGAAGCTGGTTAAGGATGATGCGACGGGGATAATGAAGTGGACTACACTTGGATTTGGAGCTATTGGAGGTCTAGTTGGAACAGCTGTTGGTCTTTTTGTGGTAGCAGGATTTTATAAAGTTATTATGATGTTTATGAGCAATGATACTCCATATATGAAGATATTATCTATTTATATATATGCCAATGTTGTCTTTTATGTTGGTAGTCTTCTTAATGTAGCTTTAGGATATATTCTTGGTGGGAATGGTGCTGATAAATATACAAGTTTAGGGCCTTTATTTGAACAAGGAACAATTGCATATGGCATTGGTTCCGCATTTGAAGTCTTTAACATTTGGAGCTTAATTTTAACTGGCTTAGGCTTGCATATCGTTGCTGGTTTAAGTAAAAAACAAGCAATAATTTTAATTTCTATATTCTTTATCCTTACAATTGGGTTTAGTATGTTAGGCGGCATGTTCTCTGATTTTGGTGCATAACATATTATTTTGAAAAGGTGACTCTTCTGAGAGTCACCTTTTTATTTTTACCCCTATTTCAAATTCCAGCAACAGCATTTGAAATTAACTACAATGAAAATTCTTTTCTCTTCTTATATTGTAGAGGTACTGCGGAATAATAGAGAGGTATACCTTTTAGAAATGGGTATTGTGTGAAGCCAGTGACTTTTGCAGATACGGTTGTTTTGTATGAAGGTATGATTATAAATCAAATAAAGAGATTAAATATTTATCAAGATCATGAAGAATATTATCAATGTGGTTTAATAGGTCTTTGGCATGCTTATGAAAGGTATGTGTGTGTTAGAGAGTATGATGAACGATTTGAATTTGAAGATGTGGGAACAAGAGCACAAGATTTTATAAGTGTGTTAAATGAGAGAGAGGCACATTATTTCAGAGCGATTCTTTGTAGGGAAAAAGATGGGAGAGATAGCCTATGAAATGGGGATGACGTACTATCAAACGAGATGGTTATATCGACAGGCGCTTGAGAAAATGCGAGATAGTATAAAGGGATAAAAATAATAAGTAGAATGGAAGGCATGAAAAATATTACCTTCCATTCTATTCATTTTAAGGTAGTAAATGTGGCATAAAGTTTTTTAAGTGTAGTGAATCTTGCATGTTCATTCGGGATAATACATATCCGACTTTCCATAATTGCTGACTTAACTTATGGGAACTGATTTGTATCGTTACGGTAGCTCCGTTTGAAAAATAAATTTTAGCTTGTTTAGTTTTTTTGAAAATTTCTATATCCTGTATACGGTTGTAGAACAACCATATACAGTTTGGGGACGAAGGAGATTCTGTTGGAAAAGTACAAATATATTCTCTATGATTAATTGGAATTGGCACATTTTGTTTGAAATTAAATTTTGCTTGGACTGCAGCACGTCTACCTTGATAAGTAGAATGAACATGTGTTAGACAGGATTTCTTTATGAGTTGGAGAGCTGTTTGGCATGAGTGTAGGTGGCTTCCACTACTGTTGATGATTTTTGTGCGGTAATAAGGGTACTTATAAATTTCGATCATCATTGTAGAACTAGAAATAAAAATATCATTTTCATTATCCATAAATTTAAATCCTCCCGTATATAATTTTTATTCCCAATATAACTATATGCGAATTGTGAGAAGTCTCTATTAATCTTCTGTTGCGTATTGTAAATTTTTATTGTTCGTTTACAATCAATAGATGATAGTCTTTCTAATTTGCAGCGCTTGTACATATATATGAAAAGAGAAAAGAGTAGGCGGTGATATATCATGAAGAAAAAGTATATTATTATGGCTCTAGCGGTTGTTCTCTTAGTTTATTTAGCAAACAGTAATCCGAGTAAGGGAGAATATGCAGATTGGGCAGCAAAACAATTTATGAAGCGTAATGATGTGAGTAAGAAGCTAGACGAGGTTGAGAAAGAAAATAAAGAGGGTTTACTTGGCGACTTAGCATCGGCGGGTAAAAAACTGGCAAATAAGTATGTTGAGCCACAAGTTGGATTATTAATCGATCATTATACAAAGCGAAATGATTATATTTTCTTCTCAACCTATACGACCGAGTTTGATTTAGGCGGAGAGAATTATAAATATGTTTGCGTTGGTTTTTCAAAGATCTTTATCCCGATTGAAATGCCGAAGAAAAAAGACGAATCTGCAAAATGATGCAGATTCGTCTTTTTGATTTACGGAGTAATGTGAACTTCAGATAAAGTTTTTTTGGTTCTGATGCAAACACTCCAAAACGCTTGTCAATGACCTGCTAAACTTGGACATACTGATACTAGTACTCTAAAAAAGGATGTGATTGGTATGGAAGAGAAAAATCTATTCAAGTGGAAACATTCTCAACCGGATATTATTTTATTAACCGTGAGATGGTACCTACGGTATAGCATCAGTTTTCGTGATTTAGTTGAAATGATGGAAGAACGTGGGCTATCCCTTCCTCAAAACAATTTGACCTATCGTCAAACGAAACTACGCTTTTGCTAGACTAAGCTGATACTTCATGAGACTAAGCTGATGCTTAATGAGAAAGCTGATGCTTCATGAGACTAAGCTGATGCTTCATGAGACTAAGCTGATGCTTAATGAGAAAGCTGATGCTTCATGAGACTAAGCTGATGCTTCATGAGACTAAGCTGATGCTTCATGAGACTAAGCTGATGCTTCATGAGACTAAGCTGATGCTTCATGAGACTAAGCTGATGCTTCATGAGACTAAGCTGATGCTTCATGAGACTAAGCTGATACTTCATGAGACTAAGCTGATGCTTCATGAGACTAAGCTAATACTTCGCTAAACTGTGGACAAAAATTAAAACCTTATGATAAAACAAAACTATAACTACATTGAATTGAACAAAAAACTAAACTTATGGTACAATAATTCCGTCAAAAAAATCAAAAAATCCTCTCGGTGTTGGTCGCACCAAAAGGATTGAATATAGTTATATTTTTTTTCGCTAATTATTTTTTAAAGTCAAGTTCTTGAGAGGGACTTGTCTTTTTTATTTTTATCAAATTTATACTCAGACACAATACTCACTGCTTTTTCAAAATCATATTTCGCACATAAATCTAAGAAGTAAGAACAATTTTCATATTTTAAAATTTTCTTCCAAACATCGTAACTTAATAATCCTAACAAATCTGCTTCTTCGATCTTTTCCTTTGCAACTTGCTCATCTGTTTTATCTTCTAATATAAATCGCTTTTTCAAACCTTGTGACCGTTGCAAGTGAAGTTTATCTTTGAAACACTCAGCATATTCTAGGAACAGATTTAAATACTTCTTATCATCTTCCTCAGGATATCTCTATAGAAAATCGAATGGGTGTCATTAAATCATTTGTATCTTTTTTAATATGCGATTTACTCAGTTCTTGATCCAGACCCCAAGTACCGTGTTTACTCAAATAATTTTGAGCTTCGTCTCCATCTTGCAAATCCAAACCATATTTAAAACTCGTAATTAATTCGGACTTTTTACAAGCCTTTTCCCACAAAAAATACATCTTTTTTTCTATACTTTTCAATTCAACGTCATTCGTGTAGAACAACGCAATATGTACGTGTGGATGGAATCCATTCTGACCGTATGTAACCTCGAAAACTCGAAGCCTACCAATCAAACCTAACTCACCTCTAATATTGTTATAAGCTCCTCCACTCATAAATTTTCGCGTAGCATTTCCGAATTTTTCTAACATTTCTTTTAATCTATCAGCTGTATTATGACTAAATGTGAGGGTTAATAAAGCAATATAACCACCTTCACTTTTATGTATATTAAAAGCTTGCTGTAACTCCTTACGTCGTTTCTCACTAATTTTCGCTGCGCGAACCGGACAATTCCAAACAATTCCACAAACCAATAGGCCGTTATAAAAAGCCTTTTTAGTTTTTTGATGTTCCCAAACCTGAACGTTGGTTTTATTATTCACTAATCTAAGACACTTAGAAATCCGTTCATTTGGTAATACTTTTCTTGAAACAGAAACGTTTTTTCTATGGGGCGTGCACCTTTTTTACGGTTGTTTGCACCAATAGATGAAGAAACTGATGAGGAAAGAATTGTATCCATTACTTGATTTACTACTTGTGCATTTATGGATGTGATGGGATTATCGATAGAAAAAACAACTGTTTTTTCATCTTCTTTCGCGAAAATCAACTCAAGTACTTGCATACTTTATTCACTCCTTTTTATTTATCCCGTATTAACTGCCTGTAAAAGCCCGATTGGTACGGGCTAATAATCAGTGGGGGATGGGGGCCCCCCCACTGATTAAAGTCTCGCTTTATAGATTAGAAAGATCTGAATTGCTTACAAGTTGTACAGCTTGAAGTGATGGTTGTTGTAGTGAAGCAAGAGCACGTGCTACTTCATGCACTTTGCCTAAATCTGCATTTGTTTTTACACGTTTGAATTGTTTGTTCTTTAAAACTGTTTTACCGTTTTTGTCTAATCCTCCGTTTAATACAAGGCGTAAAGTTAAATCCATTACGATTGTTTCAACTGCCATGTTTATCACCCCCTTTCACTTTATAAATAGGGAGGAAATGTCATGTTTTGGCGTGAAATTTTTTCTTTTTTTTGGTACTCTTAATAGAGCAAGAGAGGGGCTTACGGAAGAATGAATCGTAAATGGTTATTTTGGATTCCTGTACTAGTATGGATGGGGATTATTTTCTATTCCTCAGCACAGCCATATAAAAAACAGGATATGCGCTCGGATATTGAGCAATCCGCAAATGTTGAGTTTGTGAAAGAGCATTTTTCAGGGGTATCTATCGATTATGGCGGAGGTACACCTATTAGTATCGCAAATAAAGGTGTAGGTGGTTTTATCGAGTTTTTCCTTCGTAAAGGTGCTCATTTTACGGTGTTCTTTATACTCGGCTCATTGACGTATTATGCTTTTTATAAATCTGGTTACTCGAGAAAAAGGTGCTTTATATATGCACTTCTTTTCGTTGCGGGATATGCAATATTTGATGAAATTCATCAAGGGTTAACAGGAGGCCGTACACCGATGTGGCAGGATTCATTGCTTGATACGTGCGGCGGGTTAACAGGAATTATAATAAGTAATTGGTTTTGGCATAGAAAAAGGAGCTAATCTCATTTAGAGATTGCTCCTTTTTTGTTTATCCCGCTATTTGTGGGAGCCTTGCTGCCCGTAAAAAAAACAGATTGGTGAGGGCTAATAATCAGTGGGGGATGGCCCCCTACTGATTAAAGTTTCACTTTATATACCAAGTAATTCTTTTAGTTCGTCTGTTGATAGTTCAGTCATCCAACTATCGCTTGTAATGACGGCGTTGTTTAATGATTGTTTTCGCTCCAACATTTCATCGATTTTCTCTTCTAGTGTTCCTGTTGTAATGAGTTTATGAACGTGAACGAAGCGCTTTTGTCCGATACGATATGCACGGTCTGTTGCTTGGTTTTCTACAGCTGGATTCCACCAACGGTCATAGTGAATGACATGGTTGGCAGCAGTTAAGTTTAATCCTGTTCCGCCGGCTTTTAAAGATAAGATGAAGATGTCATACGTTCCGTTTTGGAACTGCTCAATCATTTTGTCACGCTCTTTCTTCGGTACACTACCGTTTAAGAAGAGGACACGCTGACCGAATGTTTCTTCTAACACACTTTTTAGCATGTTCCCCATGCCAATGTATTGAGTAAAGATTAAGCAACTTTCATTTTGGTCTTTTATATTTTCAATGAGTTCCATTAACGTTCTTGTTTTCATAGAACGTTCGATTATGTTTTGTGGCTCTTCTTCTTTCAAATAAAGGGCTGGATGGTTACAAAGTTGTTTTAGCTTGTTCAGCATAAGTAATATAAATCCGCGTCTTTCAATTCCGCTTAATCCTTCTACATTTTGCAATGTATCTTGAACAAGTTGTTCGTATAAGGAAGCTTGTTCACCAGTTAGTGGGCAGTAAGCTTTCTGTTCTTGTTTATCTGGTAAGTTTAATGCGACTGTTTGATCTTTCTTCGTACGACGCAGTAAAAATGGCGAGATAAATCGTTGTACTTGCTGGATTTTTCCTTCATCACGGTCTTTTTCGATCGGTGTGACGAAGCGGCGCTGGAATTGTCCTAAGCTTCCGAGATACCCATGATTGATAAAGTCGAAAATAGACCAAAGCTCAGCAAGTCGGTTTTCCATCGGTGTACCGGTTAAAGCAATTTTGTGATTTGCTTGTAGGTTTCTTACTGCTTTCGACTGTTTCGTATGTGGGTTTTTTATGTTTTGTGCTTCATCTAAAATAACAGCGTCCCAGCATAACGTACTAAGTTCTTCTTCATCAAGCTGAGCTAATGCATAAGAAGTTAATACAACATCTGCTGATTGAAGAAAATCTTTAAATGACTCATCCTTAGCTCGGTTACTTCCATAGTGTAACTGAACACGTAAACTTGGTGCGAAACGCTCAAATTCTTTTTGCCAATTTCCAAGGACTGATGTTGGTGCCACAATTAATGCAGGACCTGTTTGGAGATTGTTTTCTTTAGCGTATAGTAAGTAAGTTATCGTTTGAATACTTTTTCCGAGTCCCATATCATCGGCTAATAATGCTCCAAATCCAAGCTTTCGTAAGTATAGCAACCATTCAATACCGTGTTGTTGATACGGGCGGAGTGTTGCTTGTAGCGAAGATGGTACATCTACTTTTGGAATATCTCCAATGTGCAGAAGTTTTTGGAAAAGCTCTTCATAATATCCATCTAGTTCGATTTCAATATCGCTAAACGGACTATCGTCTGCTACAATTTCTGTTTCCGCCGCGCTAGATAAATGTTGCTGTAGAACGTCTTTCATTTCTAGTCCATATTTATCTGCACGGTGCATTAGTTTTTTTACTTCTTCAATAAAGGCAGGATCAAGTCTCATCCATTGACCATTTAAATTGAAAAGACGTTTGTTCTGCTCAACGAGTTCGAAAAATTCGCTTTCTGATAAATCAATACCGTCCGTTGAAATGCGCCAGTCGAAATTAACGAGCGTATTCATGCCGAAGAAAGACTGTGTTTGTGCTGTACTTTGCTTCAGCTGTACGCGTAACCTCGGTTTTGTTGCTTTTAAATTTTGCCACCATGATGGTAGTAAAATTGTAATACCTGCTGCGAGTAATTCATTACTTGCTTCGGTTAAGAAGTTCCAAGCTTCCGTTTCAAAGAGTTCTTCTCGGAACTTGTCGTCCTCTTTTAGCCACGGTACGAGTTTACTGAATCCTTCTTGTGTTTCAAGAATACGTTCTTCGTAATCGTGCCATCGTTTTGGCAAGGAATCGATACTTTCATATACATATATGCGATGCGCACCACGTTTTGGTGTAACGATTGTTTCAAGCTTCCACATTTCAAATTCTTCTTGCGGTTCTTGTAGTCTTAAGCCGACTGTAAATGGAAGATCATCTTCAATGTAACCAATTTTTCGAAGCCAATCTTCTTCATGTAGTGCTGCTTCCAATTGCCTTTTCGTAAAGTCGTAATGTTCATATAGTCTCTTTGCATCTTCCCATCCGTCATTTGAGCGGGCATCTTGCAAAATACTTTCGTTCACAGCAGCAGAGAAAAGAGATGCTAACATGTTATCTTCAATTGAGGTATTCTGAACTTTCCAAGATGGCTGCTGAGACCAATACTTCATGTCAGGTGTGAAGCTGCCGCTGACGAAGGCGTCCCATAATTCACTTGCGTCCTTTGTAAGCGCCGTAATAGGACCGTTCATTTGCATATTTGCAAATGAATTCATCGGTTTATTTGCGATGTATTCAAATGCCTGTGCATTCGTTAACATAACGCCTTGTTTCCCCTCATATGTTGCTTCTTTTAAAAACGTTCCGTAGAAGGAAGTAGAGTGCCATGCGAATGCGTTTTTTTTCCAAGTTGCTACGGGTAAGAGCGTACCGCTATCATCTTCTCCCCAAAGGAACCAACCTTGACTAACGTGCTGGAGCCTAATTGTTACTTCAGTTTGTATGATCATCGATTAATTTTCCTCTCCGTAATTCCTCTTGTAGTGCACGCAGACGTGAATGTAAGTTAGCGATATGAATAATGAAAGCATCCCATTCATCAGTTCGCTTTAGTCGTTTATAAAGCATACGTAATTTCTTTAAGTAACGAACGGCACGTTTATATGACTTGCGATTTCGCTCTTCAATTGCTTCAATTGCGGCATGGTGATAAAGAGGAAGTGCTGCTTCGGGCGCTTCTTTTTCAATATCTTTCAATGGTTCTTTCAAAAGTTCGATTACTTCGAATCCATATAAGAGTTGAAGTTCCGTCCAAGCATGGTATTGTTTCTTCGCTAGTACGTATTGCTCATAGTTCGTGAAACTATATGGTAATAGTTCTTGTAAAATCATTTCTAATCCCGCTTGTTCATTCGTATGCGTTGCATATGTCTCATACATCATCACAAATAATCGAACGATATCTTGTATGAAGACGGTATTCTCTTGTTCCATTATCGTTTCCTTTACTTGTTTATAAGTAAAGGAAAGCCAGCTTTTAGCACGGTCCCATTGCATCGCACTTAATAACTCTTCTAACCAATAGAAGTAAAGGCTCACAACAGAAGCAGGTTGTTTTTTGAGTAATTCCATTGCCGATAAATCTTCATTATTTAAAAAGAGCAGATGAGAAGATGCTAATGCTTTGGAAAGTGGATTGATTTTAGTATCGATTCGTTTTTCTTCTTCTTGTAGCTGCTCTTCTGTTCTTAACAGTTCACCCCATACGTGACGATAAATGAAGAATCGCTCTTGTGTATAGGCATCGGTAGAGAAGAATACTTCATGTATGAGCCGCGCTGTTTCTTGTAAAATCGGTTTGGATTCTTCTGGAATCGCTTCTGTTTTTAGGTCCCTAACGGTAGATTCAACTTTATCAACGAATAGGCGAACGACGTTAACTGGTTGGTGATAAGAATATAGTTTGTTTGCTTCAAATTCTTGAATTTCTTCTAATAATTTTTGAAAGCAATAAAGTGCCGCGTGCAACTTAAATAATTCATGAATAGCAACGATGCGCGGAGCTTTCCGTTCTAATTTTGTATAGAAGTCTGTAAAAAGACTCATAAGAAAATACATTTGTTTATAAGTGAGCCGCGCTTGTTCTTTTTTAAATGATTCATATTCATTTTCAAAGTATGTTTGCCAACTTTTATAATCCATTTCTTCAAAAGCTGATGATTGCAATACTTGTCGTGCAGTTCGAATAGGAGGAAGAGAAGGTTTTGTATTATTTTTGAATAAAGTTAATACATCTCCTACCTGCCCAAAACTAGAAGCTGCAGATAGTAACACAGCAAGCATATGCTCACATTGCGTTGGCGCGAAGCAATCGCAATAGCTTTCAGTGACATTACGAATCGGGATGTGAACGCTATATACACTGCCTTCAGCATTTACAGTTCCGGATAGCGTATAGCCATCAAAGTCAACGTTATAGACAACACCACTACGATATAGGTGCCGAGCTGTAGCGACATGCTCCTGATCAGCAACTTGCTGTGGATCAAGCCCTTGAACGAACTCATTCGCAATCATCATAATTTCATCTTTCGTAATTGAGTGTTGCAGCATAATATTCCTCCGTACACAGATTTCTTTCCTTTACCATTATAAACAAAAAATGCTCAAAACAGAAAAAATGAAATTCTAATTACAATAATCGGAAATCATGGCAATATATAAAATGTTTATAGGGAGAGAAATAGTCGGAATTAGGTAGTGAAATGAATAAGGCAAGCTGAAGTTACATATTGCGCAGTTACAAAAAGGAATGCAAGTGTAATATAGAAAAAGCATAAGTTTTATTGTAGCGTATGCCGGAATGAAATTAGTGGAAAATTTGGGGAGAGCATATTGAAGTTTTGTGGAACTTGTAAGAAGCAGGTTGCAGGCCATTTGAACTTTTGTCCTAAGTGCCGCAGTAAATTAGAAGAAATCTCGGGCGATACGGCTGCTTCTAGTGAGGAGATACAATTAGAGACGAGACCAGTGCAAATTAATAAAAATATATTTTTGATCATTGGTTTCATCGTAATTGTTGCTTTATTATTTGGGGCATATCAATTTGGGGCAAATAAGTTTTCAAAAGAAAAGCAAGTAAATGTAATGATCGAGGCATTCCAAAATAAAGATGTTAGTGCAATCGATGAGTTTGTGAAAGTAGATGATCCAGGCCTAAAGGTTAAGCCAGAAGATATTAAAGCATACATACGTTATTTAAAAGATAATCCTTCGTACAATAAGGCATTATTGTCCTATTTACAAAAAGAGGAAGTAGATGAAAATTCAGCAAGTGATACAGCATCTTTTCGAGATGGGAAAATTATAGAAGACGGGAAAGAGTGGTTCTTATATCCGAAGTATAAGTTCAGCGTGAAATCGTATTACATGAATGTTAGCACAACTGCAAAGAATGCTGAAATATATGTGAATGATAAAAAAGAAACAGAGCTTTCTAGTGATAAAACTTCGAAAGAATTAGGTCCATACTTCCCGGGTACTTATGTTGTAAAGGCAAAGGCGAAGACGGAACTTGCTGAATTAGAGACAGAAAAAGAAGTGGATTTAGCAGATGAAAAGAATGGGACAGTAGAAGTAAATTTATCACTTGAAGGAAATTATGTAACCATTTCATCTGATGAAAACGATGCAACTGTATTTGTTAATGGCAAGAAACGCGGAAAGTTAAATTACGGAAGTTATAAACTTGGTCCTGTACCGACGGATGAAACGGTAGAAGTACATTTAGAGAAAAACGCTGAATTTGGTGTGATGAAATCTGAAAGTATTAAAGTTGGAGATCAAAGTACATATTACTTAAAGTTCCCAAAAGAAGCTTCTAGTTCAGCGGTTGGAGATTTTGTACAAAATCATATTTATAATAACGTGCGTGCAATTGCATTAAACGATTTTAGTTTAATTGAAAATGATTATGATAAGAGCGGGAAATCGTATAAGGAAGACCGTGATTACTTACAATACCTACAGAAAAAAGGAATTACAGAAGATTTATTGACAATGAATATTCGCAATGTAGAACGTCAAAGTGCGACGAAATATAAAGTAACGACATATGAAGAATATCATATTCGTTATGGTGATGGCTCTGTAAAATTCAAGAGCTTTAATAATGACCATATCGTTACTGTTAATGGAAATGGAAAGATATTGTACCATTCTCTTGGCGCGAATAATACGCTGAAATCAGAGGAAGTATCTGGTCCGACTCGTTAATATAAGAAAGACTATCTCAATTATAGAGATAGTCTTTTTTTCGATTAAAAGCGTGTTTTCTTTAATATCGCTTGTACATATGGATCATTTAATATTTGTTCTATGAGCGGTAGCATTTCTTGCTCGAATGGAATATCAATAGGGAATGGCTTTTGAGAGCCTGGTTTTATTCCGTATTGTACGAGTTTGTAATGTGTATTTTCTTCATGATAGAGCACAATTAATTTATAGCGATTGTCATCGTTTGTTAGTGAGAAGTCAATTGCGATTGCATCATATGTTACATCATCTTTATATATGTACGGTTTTGGTGTACCGACCCAGTCTACTTTTGCTTGCACATTCATGGACATAACCTCCTTATAGCTATTATAAAAAAATAAAAGCCAGCTCTCAATAAAGAGAACCGGCTGTAATTTAGCAGTCATTGGTTATTTTAAAATTTTCACTTTAACAGTTTTGCGTCCCCATTTGTTAGCAGCGCTATCTGATCCAAGTAGAATGTCGATACGGTTACCTTTAATTGCACCGCCAGTATCACCAGCGATTGCTTCTCCATAACCTTCTACCCATACTTTAGATCCTAACGGGATTACTTTCGGGTCAACAGCGATCATTTTCATGTTTGGGTTCGCTGTTAGGTCATGACCCATTGCAGTTAATACACGGCCGCCGTATGTGCCACCGTTTTCGCTCGGATGAGCTGTATATGCTGTAGCTACAACTGTTAACTCACGACCACCAGATGGTTCGCTAGTTTCAGCAGCTTTCACAGCAGGCTTAGCAGCTGGTTTTGATGCCGCAGGTGCTGCAGCTTTAGCAGGAGCAGGCGTTTCTTGTTTCTCAATAACAGGTGCTGTACCTGTTAAGAAAGGAACATGAACATAAGCCGTTTTTCCGTTATATTCAAATTGTAACCACTCATTTTGTACTTGGTTCGTTGTTTCGATCATATCGTCTTTCTTAAGCGTTCCAAGAATTTCTGAGTTTGTGTTCGCTTCAGCACGTACATTTAATACGTTAGCTGTTACATAGTAAGAGTTTTTTGTAAACTCTGTACTTACGAATGCGTCTTTACCATCTAATTTGATTTGTGACCATCCGTTTTCTGTATTTAGAACATCTAATTTATGATCATTCTGTAATTTACCGACAACTTTTGATTCAGTAGTAGGGTTTTCTCGTACGTTTAGTACGTCTGTTGTTACAACAGTTTCTGCGTTAGCAGATGAAGTGAAAATCCCAAGACCAAAAACTGCTGCTGTTGCTATTCCAATTAATTTTTTCATGATAGCCTCCATTGCGTTTGTTTTCGTGTCCTCATTATAGCAACAGATTTTTTCGGATTTTGGGAAAACACACAATTACAAACCATTCGTAATAAGTCGTTAACACTTTGTAACATAGCGAGAAATGAAGGGAAGCGTTTTTCACTCCGTACTTTTAGTAGGTTTATAGTTATAGTCAAAATTTTTAATACAACATATTTTTTTCAGTGGAGATAAAAGTATTACGAATGTGTTACAAAGTGATTACTATACAATTACAATACTTGAGTATTTTACCGTTTTATGGGTAATATAGTTATATAAACATAAACATTTCGTTTGTGAATTTATAAACACGCGCTATATACTAGCAAAAAACCGCATAATTGTTACAAGAAGAAAGGGTTGTAAAGAATAAATCTGCCCTTTTTTAAAACTGTAACACATCCTTTTTTGGGAAAATCTCTTCCCATCCGCATTTTTCTCACACAATTTGACAGTAGTATTCCAATCTTGTAGCTCTTGCAGAGTGAAAAGGTTGTACGGAAGGTAAGGCTGTCCATAAGAACTCTAATTGGTGAAGGCAAAACTAAGAGAGCCGAAAGAAAATCACCACAAAAAACTATGGTTTTTTATCCGATTTAACAGATCGGAATTTATGTTATTCACAAGAAATGAAACTTACGAAGGGGGATTTGATGAGGAAACTGACGAAAACATTTATTGTCTCATTAACATTATGTATTGCATTTACAATTTGGGGGATTATTCCTGAATCTATTATTGGAAAGGGTAGCTTAGGAAATGTAACGACTGCAATTCAAGCTATGCTAGTTAGTAAGTTTGGCTGGTTCTATATTATTTCCGTTTCTATTTTCTTAGGAATTGCTATCTTTTTAATTGTTTCTAAGTACGGTTCGATTCGTTTAGGTAAAGATGATGATGAACCTGATTATAGTTATATGACATGGTTTGCTATGTTATTTAGTGCCGGCATGGGAATCGGTTTGGTTTTCTGGGGCGTTGCAGAACCGTTGAATCATTTATACACACCTCCGTTTGGAGAGGGTGCGACTGAAGAGAGTGCACGTCTTGCACTTCGTTTCTCATTTTTCCATTGGGGATTACATCCGTGGGGATTATATGCACTTGTAGCATTATGTATTGCGTATTTTACATTTAGAAAAGGAAGAGCAAGTACAATTAGTGCGACAGTGGGTCCGCTATTTAAGGGCGGTGAACATGGCCGTATTGCCCATATGTTTGATGTTCTAGCTGTATTTGCGACAGTATTTGGTGTGGCGACATCATTAGGACTTGGGGCAAAGCAAATTGCGGGTGGTGTTAGTTATTTAACATCCATTCCAAACTCATTACCGACACAGCTAGTAATCATCGGAATTGTAACTGTTCTTTATATGCTATCTGCACAAACGGGACTCGATAAAGGAATTAAATATTTAAGTAATGCGAATATTATTTTAGCGTTTGCACTTATGATAATTGTATTATTTGCAGGTCCAACAAACTTTATTATGAATTATTTCACTTCAACAATCGGATCATACATTCAAGAATTGCCAAGTATGAGTTTCCGTTTAAGTCCATTAAATGAAGGCGGAAATCAGTGGATTCAGTCATGGACAATTTTCTACTGGGCATGGTGGATTGCATGGTCACCATTCGTAGGTACGTTTATTGCTCGTGTGTCACGCGGGCGTACAATTCGTGAGTTTGTTATTGGTGTGTTACTCGTACCAACAGTAATCGGTGCGCTTTGGTTCTCTGTTTTCGGAGGAACGGGTATTCACATGGAATTGTTCGACGGAGCGAATATATATGGCCAAATTAAAGAAATGGGCACAGAAGTAGGATTGTTTGCTATGTTAGACCAGATGGGTAGTATGGGACCGGCTTTATGCGTGTTAGCTATTTTACTTATTTCAACATTCTTTATTACATCGGCAGATTCTGCTACGTTTGTTCTAGGGATGTTAACGACACATGGTAGCTTAAACCCACCAAATCGCATTAAAATGGTTTGGGGTATCGTCTTAGCGGCGATAGCTTCAATCTTATTGTATGTTGGTGGATTAGAGGCGCTGCAAACTGCGTCGATTATTGCGGCCTTCCCATTTGTATTTGTTATTTTCTTTATGATTGCAGCGTTGTTTAAAGAGTTGCAAAAAGAAGGACGTATGAAGCAACATAAATAATAGAAGGAAAAAATTATTAGTAGCATGAGGACTGCCGAATATCGGCAGTCCTTTTTCAATGTTCTATACTATTGCAGGAAAAGCATTACTTTGTTGCGGAATAATATTGATATCGGTAATTTAAAAAGGAAAATCGATATGTTTCGACAATATCCGATATTGTGTAAAGTATATACATAAAAGTGACAAAAAATTGTCGGAAATGTGTTGTCACTTTTATGTATATGTGCTATATTATTTCATGTAAGCGATTTCAAATAGTTTTAAATCGCATTCAAGGGGGACATCTAGAATAATGAAACGTTACGAAAGAAAGTGGAAGCATATTTGTTTGAAACGTGTGGCACATCGCAATGTCCAAGAAAGCACGGAACCAAAGACTGAAACGCGCAAAGAGAAGCAAGAAAAGCAATTGGTTCTACAAAAATAGCAATCACTTTTTCGTATATAAATGAAGGTCGATCGTTCGTTGGGGGATGGACGTGAAATTACTTTCAGCTAAGGGGTATTGTCTGATATATAGTATTACGGTAAAAAATAAGCACAGAGCTTACGGCGCTCTGTGCTTATTTTTTATTTTTCCTTTTTAAATCGTACTGTTTTATCCCAGCCAATTACTTGTTTCTTGCTCTTTGCGCGTAAGTAAAGAATGAGACTGCGAATAAACAAATACGTAAAGAGCTGTGCGTACGTAAAGTACATAATGACGCTTATGAAAATATTGGTCGGTGTAAAGATTCGTTCGACGCTCTGGGCACTAAATAATTGAGAAACATATGTAATATATGCGACATACCACATAAATAGTAATGGAATGCTATATTGAATTTGGAATATCCCGAGCAGTCCAATTACAAACCAAACGTTTGAAATGATTAGGAATAGCCAAAATACGACATATACTAAAACTTGCTGTAAGGAATGAACGAGAAGTTTCCCTTTAAAGAAACTTAATGAAGAAAACATTTTTTCTAAAATGTATAGATTTCCTTGGAGCCAACGTGTACGCTGTTTAATAAGAATCTTTAAATGCTCAGGTTCTTGTTCCCATGTAATCGATTCCGGGACGATTGGTAAGAGATAGCCTTTTTGTGTAATTCGTAATGTTAACTCAGCGTCTTCGGCAATTGCATAAGGATCATAGCCGCCAAGTTCTTCTAATGCAGAGCGACGCAGAAGCATATTTGTTCCTGTCAATGAACCTGTTTGGAATAGTAACCAGCGCCCGGATTGCATAAGGAGCTGGAAAATCTGAAATTCTAATGAAATCATGCGTGTTAGCCAGTTTCTTTTCTCATTTACTGTACGAACATGTCCAACTGCTCCAACAGCATCTTCAATTGTTTCAGCATGTTCTACGAGCATTCGTAAAGCATCTGGTTCAGGTTGATTATCTGCATCGTATACACAGAAATATTCACCATCCGAAATGCTAAGACCATAGTTTAATACACGTGATTTTCCTTTCGGTTCACCAGGTGGTACACGAATGTGTCGAATATGAGCATAAGCTTTGTCAAAATCATCGCCAATTTCAGGTGTTTCATCTTGAGAGTTATCGTTTAATAAATAAACAGTTAGTTTGCCTGGGTATTCAATCTTTGCCATCGCTTCTAATGTATCTTTCATAACGACCCCTTCATTATGGGCAGGTATTAAAATATCTACACTAGGATAATGTGATAGTGTACGATCTTTTCGTTTACTATTTCGATGAATTAAGCCCGCGAGTGTTAAGAGAGAGTAGTAAACGAGTAGGCCAGAGAATAGAAAGGCAGTAAAGATAAGTACATATTTAATTGAAAATGTGATGCTAATCCAAAAAACGAGTACGCAGAACAGAAGGAATAAAAGAAGTATAACGAGTATCATCATAATAATGTCTGTCCTTTTCTTCCAATTTGCTCTCGCGAAATTTTTATATCTTGGATTGCTTCAGCTGCAAGCCATTGCTCCATTTTTGGCTGCAGACGGTTCATTACAATATTAGCGCCGGCTTCATTTGTGTTTTGTAGTAAAATAACTAGTGTATTGCTATCGTATTCAGCAGCAAGGTCAAAGTCATTTCTTACCGTATCAACTAATAATGAAGCTACACGATTCATAACACTTTCCTTCGTGTATTTACTAAAGGAAGCGAAATCAAAGTGAATGATAATGCCCGTTTCATTACGACGATTCATTGCAGTTGTTAATAATACTTGTCTTCTGTCGAATTCTTGTCTCGTCAATAATTTTGATTCTCCAATGTATTGCTCCAACACTTTCACTCGTTCAGTTAACTTTTTATTTTCAAGAACAACCTTTTTTAATAGATGGGTTGAGATATAAACAATGAAGAAGTTAGCTGCCATCAGAAAGTGGGTAATAATATATTCCCATTGATCTGATGTACTCCATAAGTGAAGCCACGCTTCATAAAATAAATAGAATACTGAAATAATGGTTCCCAATATGAAGAAAACAAATGCTGTTTTATCAGCTAAAAATAGGAATAGTACATTTATGATGACATATATAATCGTAAAAACGAGTGCGTGCTCATATTTCGTCACGTGTACAGTAGTAAAATAGAATAAAATTTGTAAAATCCAAATAGCTAGGATTTTATAGGACTTATCTTTCACGAAACTTTCCTCCTTAAAGATAATTCGTACAAGGTATTTGTAGTATGTACAATTATTAAGAAATGGACCATGTAACTGGAATTCTTTTTGGAGCGAGTAACATCAAAAATAATATCCCTCTTTTATAAAAAAAATAAACAGACTTATTAATGTAGCATAATGTTTTTATATTTTAGAATGAGGTATTCAATATATAAAGTGCATTTGGATTATATGAAAAAAGTCTCCTCTTTAGAAAGAGGAGACTTTACATAAATTTATAGGAACATCATACCTGCAACTGCTGCGTTTAAGAAGTTCGCTAGTGTACCAGCGATAACTGCTTTAATCCCTAATTGTGCAATTTGTTTACGGCGAGTAGGAGCTAACGTTCCTGTTACACCTAATTGAATTGCGATAGAAGAGAAGTTTGCAAAACCACAGATTGCAAATGTTAAAATCATATTTGTTTTTGCAGAGAACTCTGCCATGTGTGGTCCTAAGTTTGCATATGCAACGAATTCGTTGATTGCAAGTTTTTGACCGATGAAACTTGCTGCTTGTATAGCTTCGCCGGGTGAAACCCCGATTAAGATTGCAAATGGTGATAATAAGTAACCGAAGATTAAATCAAGGCTAAGTTTAATATCGAACCAAGAACCAACCCATCCTAATAAGCCATTTAATAAAGCGATTAATGCGATGAAAGCCATTAGCATTGCAGCTACGTTAATAACAAGTTGTATACCTTCAGATGCACCGCGTGCAGCTGCATCGATAACGTTTGCGTCTTCACGCTCTGTTGAAAGTTGAACATTATTATCTACTTTTTCTGTTTCTGGCATAATTAATTTTGCAATTAATAAACTTGATGGAGCTGCCATAATTGCTGCCGCTAATAAATGTTCTAATGGAATTCCCATTGCTGCATATCCGACAAGAACTGATCCGGCAACAGCTGTCATACCACTTACCATAATAGTGAAGAATTCACTGTTAGTTAAACGTGCTAAGTATGGTTTAATTAAAATTGGTGCTTCTGTTTGTCCTAAAAATACAGTTGTTACTGCATTTAAGCTTTCTGCTTTAGAAGTTCCAAGAAGCTTGCTTAATGCACCACCAATGATACTAACGAATTTCTGCATAATACCTAAGTAATATAAGATTGCTACTAATGAACTAATAAATACGATTGGAAGTAGTGCTTGAATAACGAAAACAAATCCCCAAGGGCCTTTTGCGTTGACTAAATCCCCAGCAACGAACCTAATTCCCTCGTAAGAAAAATTAATTAATCCTTGAACGCCGTCAGCAGCAACTTTTAAGCCTGCTTTTCCAGCATCCCATCGCAATACGATAAATGAAAATGTCATTTGTAATGCTAGCGCGATTAAAATTGTGCGCCAATTAATAGCTTTGCGGTTGGAAGATAGTAAGAAAGCAATTGCTAATACTCCAATCACGCCGCCAATTCCCCATAAAACATTCATGCAGTGTATGCTCCTTCCTCATAGTAAAAAAGTGTATAAACCAGTTGTCTATACTTTTGCGAATATAACATCTTAAGTAACTTATCATAATGGACATCGGAGGTCAAACGTCTAACGAAAAGTTTAAATAAAAAGAAAATTCTTTGAAAAAACACATATAAAATGAATAGACACGAAATAGGTTATGTTTTTTGTGGAAATATATTCATTATGATAACGTTTTGGACAATTTTTATAGAATATAGTGTATGAAATAGGAGAATGAACGCATAATTTTTTCGTAGAGAGAATGAAAGGGGATTACTATATTGATTCCTTTAAAAAGAGCCTTCTAGTAAACTAGAAGGCTCTGAAACTATAACTTAAGGTGCTTTCGTATACCCTAAGAAATGGCTTTTCCAATAAGAGTTGTTTAATGAAACGATTGCTACACCTTTATCTCCAGATTGGATGAATGATCCGCCACCAAGGTAGATACCCATGTGAGAAGGACCTGCTTTATAAGTATTTTGGAAATAAATTAAGTCACCTGGTTGTGGACTTGAAGTTTTTGGTAAGCTGCTCCAATATCCAGCAACACTTTGGCGGCTAATGTTATGACCAAATTTCTTAAATACGTGGTAGATGTAACCACTGCAGTCAACACCATTAGCAGAAGTACCGCCCCAAACGTATGGTACGCCTTGCATAGATTTCGCGTATGCAAGCAGAGAAGAACTGTCACCGCTATTATTATTGTTGTTATTATTTTGATTGTTATTTTGATTGTCGTTAGGCTTATTATCTACTGCACCACCAACTGGTGTTTTAGATAGAAAACGTGTTCCGATGTAACCAGTTTGACCGTTGTAGTTAATTTTGCTCCATCCAGAGTTTTCAGAGATTACTTGAACCTTCTGTCCATATGGAAGTGCGCCTATGATTCTATAATTTGTACCTTCACCGCTACGTACATTTAGTGCAGAAGCATTAATGTAGTATTCGCCAATTGCACCTTGGTTAGGTTGCTCAGGTTGTTCAGGAGTAGTAGTGCCACCTTTAACGAATTTTACGAATTCGCTACTAACGTAGCCTGTTTTTCCTTGATAATTAACTTTAAACCAGCTACCTTCAGATCCAACTACGTTTAATTTCGTACCATTTAATACGCCACCAATTACGCTATGGTAAGTAGCAGGGCCCGTACGAACACGTAGTGATGTGGCGTTAACAACGTAAGTGCCACCAGTTTGAACAGTTACATTATTGTTTTGTTCTTGGTTGTTACCTTGCGTGACGTTTTCGTTAGAACCGCCTTTTGTTACGTAGTCTTTGCTTAAGTAAGCTGTTTGTCCTGCGTAATTGATTTTGAACCAATCTTGAACTTCGCCTACAACTTGTACTACTTGTCCTTTCTTAACAGAACCTATAGTTGTATGAGAAGTGCTAGGACCTGTACGAACGCGAAGGGAAGATACGTTTACTGTATAGTTTCCACTTGCTGGTTGTACAGTTGTTTGATTGTTATCGTTTGTAGAGCCCCCATTTGAAGAAGCGCCTGATACAAATTGGCCACTCACATAACCTACTTGTCCGTTATGGTTGATTTTCACCCAACCATTTTCTTGACCGATAACGTTTAAAGTTTGTCCTTCATATACACGTCCTGAAACAGAGCTAGAAGTGTTAGGAGCTGTACGTACACGTAATACATCAGCAGTAACTTTATTGTTGCCACCTGTACTTACATTGTTATTTGTTGCTCCGTTTTTTGATACAAATTGGCCACTCACATAGCCTGTTTTTCCATTATGGTTAATTTTGAACCAACCATTCTCTTCTCCAATGACGTTTAATGATTGACCATTATAAACGCGAGAGATGACGTCGTGAGAAGTACTTGATCCTGCACGAACATGTAATACGTCAGCAGTTACCTTATAAGATGAAGTGTTTGATGCGGAAGCTTGGACAGTTTGTGTAGCAGCTTTTTGTGTATTTTGTTCCGGGGCAGCTTGAACACTATCAAGTGTAGGTGCTGCTCCTCCTGCTACAGAAACTGCCGCAAGACCGGCAAGGTATTTTTTCATAATTTGTCGATTCCTTTCTGTCTGTAATGTAGTGAAGAAATATTTACCAACTGTTAAAAATTCTAAAGAGCATGTCGATTACTGTCAAGACTTATGCGGTAATCTGAATATGACAAAAAGATTACAAGAAAAAATCAAGGCATAAATTCACACCTTGATTTCCATTTAAATACATATATTTGTTGTAGAAAGAGAGGAGATTATTCGTATTTAAGAAGATGAAATGTTGGATTTTAAAAGGCTTTGAGAAAATGATTTTTGTAGTAATTTGGTGATAGGCCCAACTTGCCCGTCTTGAATCGCAGTTCCATCAAGGTGGGTCATTGGTAAAATCTCAATAGTCGTTCCTGTGAAGAAGCATTCATCTGCGTTATAAACATCGCGAATGCTGAAAACCTCTTCTTGCACAGGAATTTGAAGAGTGTTAGCTAAAGAAAGGACGTACTGACGAATAATTCCGTTTAAAATAAGATGATTAGCTGGATGCGTATATAGTGTTCCGTTTTTTATGAGAAAGAAGTTAGAGTGGCTACCCTCAGTTACAATACCATTTCGTACGAGAAGTGCTTCTTTACAACCTTTGCGTTCAGCTTTCGTATAAGCTAATACATTTGGTAATAAATTTAGCGATTTAATATCACAGCGGAGCCAGCGTGTATCAGGTTCTGATATAGCACGTACACCGTATTCAATCCATAAAGATGGTCTTTCTTTTTTTGAAATATAAGCATAGATTGTCGGAGATGTGTCATATGAGAATGCATGTGCTCGAGCTTGTACACCACGAGATACTTGTAAGTAAATTGTTCCGTCTTCGTGGAAATTATTATTTTCAATTAATTTGTAGAGTAAGATGATGAGTTCGGCTTTTGAGAAAGGAAGTGATAATTCTATTTCTTCCAGGGATCGATATAATCTTGTTAAATGTGGGTCTAATAAGTGAAAGTTTCCGTTATAAAGGCGAATAACTTCATAGACGCCATCGCCAAATTGTAAACCTCTTTCTTCAAGTTCTATGTACGCGCGATGTTTTGTTGTATCAATAACTGCATCATTCCATAGTACAAATCTTTCGTATGCCAATTTTCGTCCCATCCTTTCGTTAGTACATGAATAAAAATCACTATAGTAATTTTTATGTAAGCAATTCTCTACATATGACGTATATGTATTTGTAAATCACAGAGCAGTAGTGGTGATTTATCCCGCATTAACGGGCAGTAAAACTCCCACTGATTAAAGTTTCACTTTATAGCATTTTGTATATACAAATTCGAAAATGAGAAATAAGAATCCTGCTTTTTGAATAAAAAAAAGCAACATTCGTATGGAATGTTGCACAAGGAGGGTAGCTATCATTCATAGGGACATCGTCTTTAAAGGTTTCATTTATGTAAACAAAACACTTGGAAAGACAATTATAAGAAAGTTGAAAACAAATGATGCGCATATTTCTCTAAGGGATCTTGTTGAAGATGAGAGATAAGAAATATGTGGAACCTTGTTTACATATTTTATTATAAAGATACTTCATTAATGTAGTGTAAATATTCGGTGAAGGTTATGTAATTTTAAAGTTAATGTATAGAAGAAGTTAGAGAGAGGAATAAAAAAAAGAGGCTGAGATTACTCAGCACTCTTCTTTTCTTCTTTAATAGCTGTTTTTACTTCACCAGTTTTGATCTTATTGCTTTCAGAGAAGCGAAGTAAGTCGCCTTCAATGATTTTGTCTGACATGTTCAGTTCATTTTGTGCACGATCAATAAGTGGTTGAGCTTCTTCTTTCGGTAATTGTACAACTTCACCTGTGTTACGGTCGTAGAATGTACTGTTTGTGTACATGTACTTATCTGTAATGAAGCTACCGTCACGAAGAACAACGAATCCTTTATTGTCTGATGAGAATACGTCATGACCGAATTGAATTTGATTCGTAGAATCTACACCAAGTAGGTTTAGAATTGTTGGTTTAATGTCAATTTCACCAGTTGGTTTTGAAATTGTTTTACCTTCTTTTTGACCTGGAACGTGAATAAACATCGGTGTTTTTTGTAAGTTCATATGGTCAAATGTAGTAATTTCTTCTTTTCCTAAGAACTGTGCCATTGCACGATTATGGTTTTCAGAAATACCATAATGGTCACCGTAGAATACGATAACAGAGTTGTCATAAATACCTTCTGCTTTTAGACGCTCAATAAAGTGTTTCATTGCTTCGTCTAAGTAGCGAGCTGTTACCATGTAACGATCAAATACTCCATCACCAGAATTGTACTCGTCGATTAATTTCGTACTGTCATCATAAGTGAATGGGTAATGGTTTGTTAAAGTAAGGAAGCGAGTATAGAACGGTTGCTTCACTTGTTTTAACATATCGATAGACTGATCGAAGTATTCGATATCTTTTAGTCCCCAGTTTAGTTTTGTTTCTGGCGTAATCTTGTAGTCAAGCTCGTTGTAGTAACGATCATAACCAAGTGCCGGATACATAATATTACGGTTCCAGAATGTTGCGTTGTTTGCGTGGAATACTGATGTGTGATACCCTTGCTGACGCAAAATTTCTGGAGTTGCTGTATATTCGTTGTTACCGTGTGTGAAGAATACAGCACCACGGTCTAGTGGATATAGTGAAGTATCTACTAAGAATTCAGCATCAGATGTTTTACCTTGCCCAGTTTGATGGAAGAAGTTATCGAAGTAATAACTTTCTTTCGCAAATTGGTTTAAGAATGGTGTAACTTCTTGTCCGTTAACTTGCGCACCAATTAAGAATGTTTGTAATGATTCAAGAGAGACAACAATTACGTTTTTCCCTTTTGCAGTACCATACATATTTGGATCTGGTTTACTTTGTGTTGTTTTCACATAGTTTTCTGCTTCTTGCAATTTACTACTATCAGCAAACGCTTTTTGTGAACTTGATTTTGCTTGTAAGCCAAGATCGTATGCTTGGTGTACATATAATCCTAGGTTTTTAACAAGCATAACGCGGTCGAATGAACGTGTTAATAATTCTGGACGCTCAGCTTCTGCAAGTCCTAGGTTTACGCAGAAAATAGCAACTGTTGACACGAAGTATAGGGAACGCATCGGACGTGCTACACGTTCTGTCGGTGCAAAATCTTTCTTTTTCTTCTTCAATAGAACGAAGAATACGATAATATCCGCAAATGCAAGGATGATTTTGAAGTTAAATAATTCTTTCACACTAGAACCTAAACTTCCGAAATTAGATGTTTGTCCTAGTACTGGTAAAGTAACGAAGTCATTGTAGAATCCGTAGAACATTACGTTACCAACAAGGATGAACGTTAAGATAAAGTTAATTCCTAGTGCTATATAGTTACGTTTTTTCCCTTTTGCAAATAATGCAAGACCCACAAACAGTAATGATGCTGCTAATGGACTAATGAATAAAATGAATTCTTGCATAAAAGATTCAAGTTTTAAATCGAAGCTTGTGCGTGTAATGATGTAGGTTTTTAGCCATACGGCCAAAGCTACGAATAAAGTGAAACGCACATTTTGAAATTGTGATTTCATGGTTTCTTTCATTCATTTCCACCCTTTCTCTATCAGGCTTGTTCGATTTTGGAGCGAAAAATGTTAAAATAAAAAATACATAGTTTTCTTGGCCATAATTAGAGTTTCTATATTCACCCATATACGACTTTAACTATGCATACCCTTTTTGGTTTCTTGTGCTGCTCATAAGCATAACGTCATTTCTGTATTATACAACAAAATTCATTTCTGAGAAACACTATAACATTTTACATTTTTTGTATGTGACTTGTCACTACCAGAGAAAACTTTAACATTCGTTTATATGCTCGTCAACTAGAAAATATAATAAATATAGAAAAGAATGTTAGGTGAAATCGAAAATTTTAAGGTTGAGAAATATGAAATGCAAAGCTTAAATTGGCTTTCTAGAAAACTATTATATGAAGGGAAATATGAGAAAATAAACGAACACTTGTTCTTTTTGGGTTTGTTTGTTACAATGAAATTTATTGATAAATTTTGTGTAATTTTGATGAACTTTTACTGATAACATAAAGTAGCTTATTTCTTTTGAAAATAGGGAGGCTTTTAAATGAAACAAAAATTTTCAGTTGAGGCGTTTTGGAAGAAAATAAAACATGTTGCAAAGCAAGCTGGGCAGTCTGTAATTTATGTGAGCTTATTGTTGTTTTACGTTTTGCAAAGGCCTGATGTTCCAAAACGAGTGAAAATTATTGTAATTGGAGCACTTGCTTATTTTATTGCACCGATTGATGCAATCCCAGATTTCATTGCGGGAATTGGTTATACGGATGATTTAGGTGCGTTAACGGCCGCACTATTACAAGTATCGTTATACGTAAATGAAGATGTGAAAGATAAGGCACGAGTGAAGTTGGCAGAATGGTTTGATTCGGATATAGACACATCATTTATCGATCAGAAATTAGATCAATAGGTGAGAACTGTCATATGGTGACAGGGCGAACGTAAGCGAGGAAGTGCATTATGCCATCAGGAAGAACGCATACGAAAATAAACTTAATATCCCTTCCGGTTGTTTTGTTTATGCTCTTTTCGTATGGATTAACAAATTTTGATTTTTTATTAACTTTTGCAATTGGCTTTTTAGTAGGTACTTCATTTTTAACACCGGATTTAGATACGTACAGTAATGCGTATAATAAATGGGGATTCCTGCGCATTTTTTGGTATCCATATAGGAGCGTAATGCCCCATCGTTCCTTCTTCACACATACGATTATAATTGGTGATATTATTCGTATTGCATACATGTTAATCGTGTTTTCTCCGTTTTTATTCCTATTAAATATAATAGCATTCGACGGAAATTTAATAGAAATTGCGAAGGAACACGAGGTTGAAATTGTAACGTTTGTAATGGGGATTGTTGTGGCGAGTACGCTCCACATTATAGCGGATAAAGCGAATACACGCCGAAAGAAAATGATGAGAAAAAAGAAGAAACGCAGAAGATAAAGTGAAACTTTAATTAGTGGGCTGTTCATCCCCCGCCGATTATTAGCCCTCACGAATCGGGAAAAGGACACTTGCAATTTGCAAGTGTCCTTTTTAATCAAACGTTTGTTTAAAACTAAGCTTTCAGTACCTTAATACCTTTCACGATATTCCAAATGAAGTAGTATAAGCTAATGATTCCGCAAATACATAAGACGATAATTGCTCCAATTCCAAGTGTTACGTCTGGTTGATCAGATCCGATGCCCATAATTCCTAAAATAACTAATCCAATAAATGAAGCGATGCTTGGAATGATATGTGTCCATAGAGCACGTTTTGCATGTGGTTTCGTTTCAGAATCGCCTACAATCCACACGATAATAGGGAATAAGATAGGCGCAAATAATACACTAAAGTATGATAAAGCTGCTAATATTTTGTTTCCGTTCATATATATCACCTCATAAGTAATGTCCGTTGTTATACTTTTAGTATGCGATAAATTTGGCAATCTTCCTATCGATTAACATTACAAGAACGTGACGTTTTTGTAAGATTTTCTGTTTAAATGATAAAATTTTCAAAAAAATATTTTTAAATGGAAATTGTTGTGATAAAATTAGTGAAAACGTTTTCTTAAATGTTTTATATTTTTTTAGACTTAAAGGTATGATGACCCGATAGTCTATTGATAAGGTTATATCTATTTAAAAGGGGATTCTTTAGGGGGAGAGAACAATGAACACATGGACACAAGTTTACGATCCGTTCGGTAACATTTGGATTTCGGCAGCAGTCGCACTTATTCCAATCATCTTTTTTTTCTTAGCTTTAGCAGTTTTCCGCATGAAGGGGTATGTGGCGGGATTTATTACAGTTGTATTAACGATTTTGGTGGCGTTATTTGCGTATAAAATGCCATTCACAATGGCAATGGCAGCGACCGGATACGGTTTCTTATACGGATTATGGCCAATTGCGTGGATTATCATTATGTCAGTATTTTTATATAAAATTTCTGTGAAAACAGGTCAATTTGATGTCATTCGTGCATCTGTATTATCAATTACGAATGACCATCGTTTACTCGTTATTTTAATCGGATTTTCATTTGGAGCATTTTTGGAAGGGGCAGCAGGATTTGGTGCACCGGTAGCGATTACGGCAGCGCTTCTTGCAGGTCTTGGGCTAAATCCCTTATATGCAGCAGGTCTTTGTTTAATCGCAAATACTGCACCAGTAGCGTTTGGAGCGATGGGGATTCCGATTACAGTTGCTGGACAAGTAACAGGCATTGATCCACATAAAATTGGACAGATGGCTGGGCATCAATTACCGTTCTTATCTTTATTTGTTCCGTTCTTTATCGTATTTTTAATGGATGGTTTTAAAGGAGTAATACAAACGTGGCCTGCTTTATTTGTAGCGGGTAGTTCATTTGCAATTACACAGTTTATTACAGCGACGTTTTTAGGGCCGGAACTTCCTGATATTACGTCAGCACTTGTAAGTTTAGTAAGTTTATCGCTATTCTTAAAAGTTTGGCAGCCGAAAGAAATTTATCAGTCTAAAGAAGCGAATAGTGAAGTAGCAGCAACGACGACAACTATGCCGAAACTAACGGTAGGAAAAGTAGTAAAAGCATGGTCTCCGTTCATTATTTTAACTGTGATGGTAGTCATTTGGAGCCAAAGTTTCTTTAAAGAATTATTCGCTCCAGGTGGTGCTTTAGAAAGTCTCGTATTTAAATTTGAAGTTCCAGGCTTGCACAATTTAGTAATGAAAGCAGAGCCAATTGTAAATAAACCAACACCTTATGAAGCAATCTTGAAATTAGATATTTTATCAGCGACTGGAACAGCAATTTTAATTGCTTGTATCATTTCTATCTTTATTTTGAAAATGAGTGCAAAAGATGCAGTAGCAACATTTAAAGAAACGTTAAACGAACTAAAAATGCCAATTCTATCTATTGGATTCGTATTAGGATTTGCATTTATCGCAAACTATTCTGGTTTATCTTCTACATTAGCGTTAGCACTTGCAGGAACTGGCGGACTATTCCCGTTCTTCTCGCCATTCTTAGGCTGGATTGGGGTATTCTTAACAGGATCAGATACGTCAGCGAACGCACTGTTCTCGAATTTACAAGCAATTACAGCTCAGCAAGTCGGTGTATCTGAAGTGCTTCTCGTTGCAGCAAATACAACTGGCGGTGTAACAGGTAAAATGATTTCTCCGCAATCGATTGCGATTGCTTGTGCGGCAGTTGGACTTGCTGGGAAAGAGTCAGATTTGTTCCGCTTTACATTAAAGCATAGTTTATTCTTCGTTACTATTGTTGGGATTATGACATATGTGCAGGCTTATTATTTAACTTGGATGATTCCGTAAACAACAAAAGAAATAACCTTTGCATTTTTCAGATTAACGTGTATACTTGGAAAGTATTGAAAATTAAATCAGTGATAAACTAGGGGTGCCTAACGTATGTATGCGTAGGCTGAGAGAGAAGCGTGTGAACTTCTTAACCCTTTGGACCTGATCTGGCTCGTACCAGCGTAGGGAAGTTAACGGCTTTACATAATTATGTCTTTATGAGCCAGGTCCTTATTTTTTTTATGGACCTGGCTCTTTTTATTTTGGCATACGCTGGCCATATCTCGTCCTTGTCACGAACAGGGGGCAATAAAGGTTATGAAACAGTCTGTTTCTGCTGAGCAAATTGAATTGAAATCGAGTTTACCAGGAAGTAAGAAAGTGTATGTGGATGGGCCACGTGAAGGTATGAAAGTGCCGATGCGCGAGATTGAACAAAGCGATACGAATGGTGTTCAAAATCCGCCAATCCGTGTGTATGATACGAGTGGACCTTATACAGATCCTGAGTATAAAGTGGAGCTGGAAAAGGGGATTCCAACGCCGCGCCACTCTTGGACGTTGGGGCGTGGTGATGTAGAAGGATACGAAGGGCGCGAAGTAAAACCAGAGGATGACGGTGTGAAAGTGGCTTCGAAACATACACCTGTTTTCCCGCAAATGGATCGTAAGCCGCTTAGAGCGAAGCAAGGTGCAAATGTTTCGCAAATGCATTATGCGCGTAATGGTATTATCACGTCTGAGATGGAATATGTTGCGATTCGTGAAGGGGTAGAGCCTGAATTTGTTCGTAAGGAGATTGCAGAAGGTCGTGCGATTTTGCCGGCGAACATTAACCATCCTGAAGCGGAACCGATGATAATTGGACGTAATTTTCACGTAAAGGTAAATGCAAATATCGGAAACTCTGCTGTATCGTCTTCTATTGCAGAAGAAGTAGAGAAGATGACGTGGGCGACTCGCTGGGGTGCAGATACGATTATGGATTTATCTACAGGCAAAAATATTCATACAACACGTGAGTGGATTATTCGTAATGCTCCGGTACCAGTTGGAACTGTGCCAATTTATCAAGCGCTTGAAAAAGTAAACGGAATTGCAGAGGATTTAACGTGGGAAGTGTATCGCGATACGTTAATTGAGCAGGCGGAGCAAGGCGTTGATTATTTCACGATTCACGCTGGTGTATTACTTCGTTACATTCCAATTACTGCAAAGCGTATGACAGGTATTGTTTCGCGCGGTGGTTCGATTATGGCGCAGTGGTGTTTATTCCATCATAAAGAAAACTTCCTATATACTCACTTTGAAGAGATTTGTGAAATTATGAAGCAGTACGATGTTTCGTTCTCTCTTGGAGATGGATTACGTCCAGGTTCTATTGCAGATGCAAATGACGAAGCGCAGTTTTCTGAGCTTGAAACACTTGGTGAATTAACAAAAATCGCTTGGAAACATGATGTGCAAGTTATGATTGAAGGACCTGGGCATGTACCGATGCATTTAATTAAAGAAAATATGGAGAAAGAACTTGATATTTGTCAGGGCGCGCCGTTCTATACACTTGGGCCGTTAACGACAGATATTGCACCAGGGTATGACCACATTACATCAGCGATTGGTGCTGCGATGATCGGCTGGTTTGGAACGGCGATGCTTTGTTATGTAACACCGAAAGAACATTTAGGTTTACCAAATAAAGATGATGTTCGCGCGGGGGTTATTACGTACAAAATCGCTGCGCATGCAGCCGATCTTGCGAAAGGGCATAAAACGGCTCATCAGCGTGATGATGCACTTTCAAAAGCACGATTTGAATTCCGTTGGCGCGATCAATTTAATTTATCTTTAGATCCTGAACGTGCGATGGAGTATCATGATGAAACGTTGCCAGCAGAAGGGGCGAAAACAGCGCATTTCTGTTCAATGTGTGGGCCGAAGTTTTGTAGTATGAGAATTTCGCATGATATTCGTGAATATGCGAAAGAAAATGATTTAGAAACGACAGAAGCAATTGAAAAAGGAATGAAAGAGAAAGCGGTAGAATTCAAAGAAACTGGTAGTCACTTATATCAATAACACGTTACACCTCTTTACTTGATTGATCACACTGTACCTAACTTAAATATAGAAGAAGCCCCCTTTGCTAAGACGGTAGCAAAGGGGGCTTCTGTTGTCTATCCCGCTATTTGTGGGCAGTAAAACTCCCACCTCAAAATTCGGCTGGAGCAAAGAAGTTAGGTGGGAGCCCTGCTGCCCGTAAACGCCTGATTGGTACGGGCTAATAATCAGTAGGGGATGAACACCCCCCCCACTGATTAAAGTTTCACTTTATAAGGCGAAGAATAATTGTACCCAGTAGTATAAGAGGAATAATGTGACGACTGTTGTGAGTGGGATTACGATGAGAGATACGCTTAAATAATCTTTCCATTTCACTTTAATTTTGTTTTGTCTTAGTATATACATCCAAATGAGGGAAGCTAGCGTACCAATTGGTAATAATAGTGAACCGATGTCACTACCAATGATATTTGCGAGATAGATAGTTTTTAATGTGACTGGATCTAGTCACATTTCTGTTAATGTGATTGTACCAATCATAAGTGCAGGGTGGTTATTGAAGACGTTAGAGAGGAGGGAAACGAGTCCGCCCATTGCAAAGCTGGCATAGAGTAGATGCTGACTTACAACTGGCTCGAGCCAACTTACAAGTGCCGCTGTTAATCCTGCGTTATGAAGCCCGTAAATAATTACATACATAGAGAAAGCAAAAACTAAAATGTGCCACGGTGTCTTTTTCAAAATATCGACTGGGTTTGTTCGTAAGTAGTACCATCTCCAGATAAGAAGAACGAGTGAACCGAGTACAGCAACAATTTCGATTGGAATCGATAAGAAGGATGCAACGAATAGAAGACAGCGCATAAGGAAGACGAAGCCTAATACTTTTAACATGAATTTTGTACGTTTTTGTTTTGTATCAACAGAACTTTTTCCTTTTAACGGATGGAAGTTTTTCGTGAAGAAAATCTCTTCAATATCATATGAAGAAACAGGTAATCTTTCTGGGAGTTTTTTCTTTAAAACTGCGTACATGAGCCATGACATAAACAATAATCCTAGTGTTGCAGGTACAAACATCATAGCAGTATGCATATAAAGAGTCATATGGACGATATTTAAGGCAATTAAGTTTACAATATTACTTACACCAATTGGTGCACTAGATGCAGTGGCGATTAAAGCACCGCTTAATAAATAAGGGATTTGTTGATGAGGTTTTAATTGAAGGTTTCTCAGTAGTAAAATTAAAATCGGTGTTGTAATTAAAATACTACCGTCGTTATTGAATAAAAGAGTCATAAGAAAACAAAGTAATTGAATATACCAGTATAAACGGCGACCGGAGCCCTTTGCTAAATTTGCAAGTTTTGCTGCGGACCAGTGGAAGAAGCCGAAGCTTTCTAATATAACCGCCATAACGATGGTCGCTAATATTGTTATGGAGGCACCGCCAATTTTACTTACAATGTCCATGACGTCTGGTTTTGATACAAGTCCAGTAATGAGGATAATGCCAGCGCCAATTGCTGCCGGCCACGCCTCATTTAAACCACGAGGGCGCCAAAAGATAACAATCATCGTTAAGAAGAATACAATAATAGTAATCCATATTTCAATGCTCATATTTAACCTACCTTTCTATTTTTCCTTGAACAAATGTAGCTTGTCTCAAGTTTATATTGGTAGTATATTCAGCAGAAAATAAGAAGAACTAGACATATAATGGAGTGGAGTGAATATGTGTTTTTTGAGCTATAGGACAAGTATCAGTGGTAGTGTAATAACTATTAGGAGAGACGCCTAATAAATGAGGGGCATTCTATATACGAATGCCCCTCATTTATTATTTTTCCTTCAAAAAAGTGCGATCCTTCAAGAATAAATTCCAGAAGAAAATGAATCCTGGTAGTAAAATTGCAATCCCGATTGCGTAAAGAATAAGAAGTGCATAGAATGTTTCGACCGTCGTAAAGCTTGTAAATACAGTTACGTCCGGGTAAATGATATAAGGTAAATGGGCGACGCCGTAAGCGTAGCTTGCAAATGCATATTGAGCGACGACAGCTAAAACTGCAATGCGAGGAAAGCCTAGTGTGCCATACTTCTTATTTGTCCACCAAAGGGAGGAATATCCGATAACAAATAAAATGATAGAGACTGTAAACCATGGGAATTGCTTTATTAGTCCTTGCATAAGCCAGTGTGTTTCAGGGTCCATTACAACGAGAGCGATAATAGCAGTCACGAGCGTTGCAGGACCAAGTATGATGGCATTTCTTCTATAAATTCGGTACGTATCTTCAGAACCTTGTTCCCTAGCAAAATCAGCAAGAAAGAGAGATGATAGAAATAGTTCCGAAGTTAGTCCGAAGAGCATATAACAATAAATAACGGGACTAGAAAGGAGTTTTCCGTAAAGGAGCACTTCTTTTCCTTCAGACATCGTAATATAGGCACCTTCTGTAACGGGCAGAACGGTAATTAATAGAGCGGGGATTAAGAGCCCCGTAATACCTGAAATAATCCGAAGAAGGTGTTGGTACTTTGGCAGGGAGTAAGCAAATACCATAAATGTACTGCGAATCGCAACGAGTACTAAAATTAACATAACTGGTACAAACATAACGGTTGCCAGGGTAAAGGCTGCTTTTGGAAAGAAACCGAGAAAAGCGACAACGACAAAGACAAGAAACGTATTTGTTACTTCCCAAGTTGGTGATAAGTACCGATTAGCAAGCTTGGCAGCAAGCGTCGGGTGTTTAGCGTATACCATGCCCCAAAAACCAGCTCCAAAATCAATAGAACCTAGTATGCTATATACGAAAATAAGGGCCCATAAGATGATGATTGCAATGCTTTCCTCATGCACGAGAATCGCCTCCTTCGTGATGTAAATCATTCTTTAACGGATGTTTCTTAAAGAATGTCCGTAGTACAAAGACTGTTAAAATACCGAGTCCAATATATAAAATGATGAATAAAACAAATAAAGGACCGACGAAATCAGCGCGTGTAGAAGCATCTACTGTGCGTTGCATGCCATAAATTGTCCAGGGCTGACGACCACTACAACTAAAAATCCATCCGAATTCAATACCGAGCAACATAACCGGTCCACATGCGGCAGCTCCCCAAAGAAGCCACTTCGGTAACTCTACTCCTTTTTTTCGGTAAACAAAGTACCAATATAAGAGGGCAATAGCTGCAACTGCAAAGGTAAAGGCAGCAGTGCCGACCATTAAGTTGAACAGTGTATGTGTGTAAAATGGTGGCCATGTTTCTTGCGGGAATTCCTTTAGACCTTTTACAACGGTGCTAGGGTCTAGTCCCACTAATAAGCTAAGCATGTTCGGAATTTCAAGGGCATAGTTTAGTTCAAGTGTGTTAGGATCCACAACCCCGCCAATCGATAAAGGAGCGTGTGATGTCGTTTCAAACAAAGCTTCAGCAGATGCTAGTTTTTCAGGTGAGTGTTTATGTAGGGCAATAGCAGATTCGTGTCCTGAAAGCCACATCGTAGCACCTGTGATAAATGTAACGACAAGCCCTAACAGTAATCCTTTTTTATGGTAAGCAATTTCACGCGTACTTAAATTTTTCTTTAATAATTTAAATCCAGCGATAGAAGCGATAACAGCTGCTCCAGTTGTATAGGCTGTAATAACGACATGGAATGCACTTGTGCCAAAGCTCGGATTAAAGAAAGCTTTCCACGGATCAACGTTAAAAACTGAGCCATCTGGCCCCATTGAAAAGCCCGCAGGTGTATTCATCCATGTATTTGCTGATGTAATAAGCACGGCGGATGCAGTGGCACCAATCATAACGAAAAATAGCGAGATTAATCTCATAACTGGAGGTAGTTTATCAGCTGCATATACATAAATAGACATGAATAAAGCCTCTAAAAAGAAGGCGAAAATCTCAATTTGAAACGGAACGGAAATAACTTGACCAACAATTTTGGCGAAACCAGGCCAAAGAAGTGAAATTTGTACACCAACAATTGTTCCAGTTGGAATTGCTACACCGAGAAGGATAGCAAAAGCCTTTGTCCATCTTTTTGCCATAATGGCATAGTCGGAATCTTTCTTCCAGTGATAGAGTATTTCACTTATAAAAATCATTAAAGAAAGCCCGACTCCAAGCGTTGCAAAGATAATGTGGAATGCTAATGAAGAACCAAAAAATGCCCTTGCTAATGTTACGGTATCCATATGTATACTCCTCTTCTTTTTTGCCATTATTTTCTGATTGAATTGGAAGATTTATTCAAAAAACTGCCAAAAATATATATGCATTTAAAAAAGGGATTGTGGTAATGTTGTTTTTGAATATTTGAAAAAGAAAGAAATGTTTATTAGGTAATATTTTGTTTGTTTTTTAGGGAGGAATATTTTATAATCTTTTATGCGAACATAAGTTCTATCTCGGCGTGTTACGTTTATGAAATGAAGAAGTTTATGTGAAATGGAGAGGGTGTCTTATGTATCCTGAAGTTATTAAAAAGATGGCATTTTCAAAAGAGCATAGAGATTTATTATTAAAGTTATATAATAAAGAAATTACGCGTCGTGAATACGATCGACTTGTGGAATCGCTATATAGACCTTCTAAAGAGGTTTGCGAAGGATAAGGTGGGAGAGACAATCTAAAAGATTGTCTTTTTTATATTTGCGTATGTTCTGGTAAAATTAAGGTTAGCCTTAATAGGGAGGTGAAAAGGTTGCGCAAACGTTTATATATAGGGATTGGAGTTATTCTCTTAATCGCTTTAGGCGGAATTGTATTTTGGTCAGCTTTACAAGGAAATCGTACCGAGCATTTTATTTTACGACATATGGTGAATGAAAATGGAACACTTGCAACGTACCGTTTAGCAGATACAAAGGCGGGAACGGGTGAAGCGAAGGGCCGTGAAGCTTTATCAGAATCTGTAGGGTTATGGCTACAATATACGCTTGATAAAGATGATCAAGCTTTATTTGATGAACAAGTGAAGGTTATTCAAAATAATTTTGTACACAAGGATCGCATCGTTATATGGAAAATCTCTGAAAAGGGAGAAATGCAGTCAGCCACAAATGCACTTATAGATGATCTTCGTATTATTGAACAATTATATCGTGCTTATGAAATGTATAAGGAAGAGCGCTATAAAAACCTTGCTGATCAATTGAGCAATGCTGTACTTCGTTATAATAAAAAAGATAATTATTACGTGGATTATTATGATGCAGATGCAGGGAAACAAAATAACTTTGCAACAACATCTTACATAAATCCTCATGCATTCTCTTATATGAAAAAGTACGGGAAAATTTCTGCACAGCAGTATCAGGAAGTTGTTCAGTTTTTAGCTGATTATCCGAGAGAGGGTTGGGCATTTCCGAAAGAGTATAAAGAAGATGGTACATTTACGTACGATAAAGAAGTGAATCTTATTGATCAATCATACGTTGCTTATCATCGTAGTTTAGGCGGTCTTTCATCAGATGCTTATTTGGAATTTATAAAGAAGAAATTTAGCGAGGACGGAAAGTTATACGGTCGTTATAACTTAGAAACGGGAAAAAAAGCTGTGAACTATGAATCACCAGCATCTTACGGATTAACAATTTTGTACGTACTACAAACAGGTGATACAAAGTTTGCGAAGGAATTGTATGAGCGAATGACTACATTCCGAAATGATAATGTATTTAGTAGATATTATGGTGGATATGTAACAGGTGAAAATAATAATACGCATATATTCGATAATGTACTACCGCTTTTAGCTGAAATGGAATTAGAGAAGAGTAAAAAATAGAGTGCCACCCTAGGGGTGGCACTTTTTTCTTATTTCTTTTCCATAACTGCAAAGTAATTGTTTTCATTGTCAGCAAAGTTGAATGCTCTACCAGTAGGTAAATCTACAACTTGTCCAACTGTGACGTTTTTCTCAGAAAGCTCTTTATAAAGTTGATCTAAGTTATTAGAGAAGAACATAAGTGAAGGGGTATTTAAGTTTAATTCAGGTTGCATCTTCGCAATTAACGCCTTATCGTGAAGGACAATGCTTGTTCCAGCTTCTTTTGTTGGAGCAATTTCAATCCAGCGAAATCCTTGTCCGTTATTTTCTTCCGCAACGATTTGGAATCCTACTGTTTCTGTCCAAAATTGTACTGATTCATCTTGGTTATTTACATATAACATAATTTGTCCAACTTGATTAATCATAGGTGTCTCCTGCTTTCTTTTCTTATATGAAATACTATTATATCAAAGATATGGTTTGAATAGTTTTTCATGGTTCTTTCGGATTGAAATAATCACCCATTTCATCTTAGTTGTAGGGGAAGGCCCTGTAACCCATGTATGAAATGGTAGTATGCTGCAAATGACCATTGCTGAAATAGAGATTGTGGCCGTTAATATAAATAGTAATAGGCTATATAATATTGTGTTTTCTTGTAGTGTGAATAAGGAAAGAAATTTTGTACATAGTTGTAAGAAGAAAAAATGAGCTAAATAAGCACCGTACGTGTAGTTTCCGATAAAACGTAAAGCTTTATATAAGAAACCACGTCGCTGTACAATTGTAATAGACAACACGTATAGTATGATAATTTCGCATACGATATATAGAAACATAGATGGTTTTAAATAAGTAGAAACAGTTAAATGAATAGAGTTCACGCCGTAAAAACTAAATAACTCATAATTGATAAATAAAAATAAAATAAAGAATAAGATTGTTATAAGCGGGATATGTTTCATGACAAATATACGCCAAGTTTTTAATGCTACAGCAGCTATTCCTCCCATAACGAAATAGAATGAGTAGAAGAAGAAGGAACGATCTGTATAATGTAAAATGGTTGAACTAGTCAGTTTCTCTCCATTAAAAATGTAGTGAGAAGAGTACCACATTAAGAAGAAATATAGACAAGCGAAAATGGTCATATATTTATATATGTCTTTTTTATTTTCTGTTCGTTTTTGAAACCAATAAAATAGTGTGCATAATAACGGGAACAATAAGTGAATTTGGAACATCATAATAACGTACCAAAGATGAGGTGCAGCCGTCCCGAGTAATAAACTTTTTATTCCGCCTTGTAGTGTAATAATATCGTTTGTTGTTACTAAGTAAAGAATAGACCAGAAGAAATAAGGAATGAGTAAATGTGCGGCTTTTTCATAAATATATTCTGTATAAACGAGTTGTTTCGTATATTGACGAATTAAGTGAAATCCGACGATAAATATGAATGCAGGTGCTGAAAATTTTGCAAGATTAAATAGCATGCCCATAATGAGGGATTGCTCGAGTAAGACATTTCCTTGATTCATTGTATATAATAAGGAACTTTGCAAAACGACAGCAAGAAATGCAATGCTTTGCAAAACTTTAAATTCTGGTGCGCTTTGTGTCATTGTGTCCATCTCCTTTTCCATACATGATTATAGTACGGAGAAAGGATGAAAGGTGTGGAATATTTGTGAAGATTATAACAAATTTGTGGCGGGATGGGATTATATTAACGGTTTTGTTAATATATCTATCGTAACTTCCAATATATCGATTTACTGAAAAATAACGACAAAAAGAGGATGCTCTAAACGAACATCCTCTTTCTATATATTAAGCAAATTTATTTTTGATCCAGTTTTTACCTTCTACAAGACGAGCTGTCATTACGGCACAAGCGTTATCTCCTGTTACGTTTAACACTGTTGCAGGAGGGTCAATGATTGTACTAATTGCTGCGATAATTGGCAATGCTTCTGGTGGGAATCCATATAGAGAAACGATTAACATTTCACCAATCATACCCCCGCCCGGAATAGCACCCATTACTGTTCCTACTAATAGAGAAACAACAAGTGCAATTGCTAATGTTTTCGGTCCTTCGAATTCCATGTTGAAAATACCGAATAAGAAAGCAATTTTTAATACCCCGCCTAAAACAGATCCGTCTTTATGAAGTGTAGATCCAAGAAGGACAACTGTTTCACGAACGTCAGAAGAAATACCCATTTTCTTCGTTGCTTCTAAGTTTGCTGGAATACTTGCGGCACTACTACAAGTTGCAAGTGATGTAACTGTAGGAGAGACCATGTTCTTCCAAAATACTTGTACACCTTGTTTGCGACCTGCAAGGTACGCATAGAATGTAAAGAATACAAAGAAGTAAATAAGAGAAGCTGGATAGTATACCATTGCTGCTCGGAAGTAAGTTCCAAGAAGTTGCGGTCCGAATTCACCAACTAATGCTGCGAAGTAGGCAGCTAGTCCGATTGGAGCGTAGTACATAATGAAAGATACAACTTTCATTGAAATTTCTGCACCAGCTTGTAGGAATGTAGCGAATGGTTTCCCTTTTTCACCAACTGCTGAAGTTGCAACCCCCATTAAGATAGAGAAGAAAATAAGGGCTAACATGTTCTCACGAGATAGTAACTTTGAAAAGTCTGATACTGTTAGGATACCAACAATTTGATCAGCAACGCTAACTGCTTTTTCAGCTTTATCAGGCTGCGTTAGTTCTAATACAACACCTTGTGCTGGCGGGAATACTTTCACGATAATAATCATAAAAATAGCAGCTAAAATACTTGTAAATAAGAAAGTTCCAGCCATACTAGACATAATTTTACCGAAACGTTTTAATCCATCCATATTAGCAATAGATGACGCGATGCTAAAGAACACTAACGGTACAACAATCGTAAACATTAAGTTTAAGAAAATGTCACCAAGCGGCTTTAAAGCAACTGCATCGGCACCCATGAAATAACCAATGAAACCACCAATTAGGATAGAAGATAATAAAATAAGCGGAAAGCGATATGCCTTCATAAATATACCCTCCTATCGATTACAAAAAATCATACTGAATCATTATAGCGAGTTAGAGACTTCTTTACTAGGAAAATACCGATAGATGGAATAGCGTGAAAACCGAGAAAATTTTGTTTTTAAGCTCGGCATACAGTTAGAAATCTAGACATATATATTTGTAACCTAGTGGTGGCAAGGGCTGTACCATAACTTAGGTTTAGAAAAAGAGGGAGGGAAACAGGATGAATATTTTGCTTTGCTGTGCAGCGGGAATGTCTTCCAGTTTGATAGTTACAAAAATGGAGAAAGCGGCACAGGCAAGGGGGATAGAGGTGAAGATTTGGGCTGTATCAGGTTCAGAAGTGCGAGATCATATCGATGATGTGGATGTACTTTTACTTGGACCACAAGTACGTTATTTATTACCGAAAATGAAAGAATTATGTAAGGAGAAAGGAATACCTGTTGATGTCATTCAATCCATCCATTACGGGCTTTGTAATGGAGAAGCTATCTTACAAGCGGCTTTGTCAATGAAACCATGAGGAGAGTGGGATAGATGATAAAGTTTTTAGAGAAATATGTGATGCCAGTGGCCGGTAAGGTTGCAGAGCAGAGACATTTGCAAGCGATTCGTGATGGAATTATTTTGACGATGCCTTTCTTGATTATTGGATCTTTCTTTCTAATTATTAGTGCTTTACCCATACCAGGATATAATGATTTTATGGCAGGATTGTTTGGGGAGAGTTGGCAAAAAGCTTTGGGGTATCCAGTTAGCGCAACATTTAATATAATGTCTTTAATAGCCACTTTTGGAATCGCTTACAGACTTGGGGGATATTATAAGGTCGATGCATTAGCGGCAGGGGCGTTATCACTTGTGGCATTCTTACTTGCAACTCCGTTTCAAGTTGCATATATAATACCAAGTACGAAGGAAAGTGTACTTGTAGAAGGGGCTATACCAGCTGTATTAATGGGAAGCCAAGGGTTATTCGTTGCGATGATTATAGCACTTATATCTACTGAACTTTATAGATTTATTGTACAAAAAAAGCTGATTATAAAAATGCCAGAAACGGTACCACCAGCCGTAACACGTTCATTTGCTGCGCTTATTCCAGGATTTATTGTTGTAACTGTTATTTGGATCTTGCGCTTAATGATAGAAAATACTTCTTTCGGCAGCATCCATAATATTGTGGGGAAAATTTTACAAGAACCACTTAGTGCACTTGGGGCCAGTCTTTGGGGCGCGGTAATAGCCGTTATTATTGTCCATGTACTTTGGGCGTGTGGAATTCATGGCGCTGCAATTGTTGGTGGTGTAATGAGCCCGATTTGGTTGTCGTTAATGGACCAAAACAGAATTGCTTTTCAGGCTGGGCAAGATGTACCAAATACGGTTACTGCACAGTTCTTTGATTTATGGATTTATATGGGAGGTTCTGGTGCAACACTTGCTTTAGTTGTAGGAATGTTATTATTTGCGCGAAGTCAGCAATTGAAAAGTTTAGGAAGATTGTCGATTGCACCTGGTATTTTTAATATTAATGAAATGGTGACTTTCGGAATGCCGATTGTAATGAACCCACTTTTACTTATTCCATTTATACTGGTTCCAGTCGTGTTAACGGTTGTTTCTTATTTTGCAATGGAATGGGGATGGGTTGCACGTCCGAGCGGAGCTGCTGTACCTTGGACTACACCTATTCTTTTTAGTGGATATTTAGGATCAGGCGGGAAAATTTCAGGGGTTGTTTTGCAACTCGTTAACTTTGCGCTTGCATTCTTTATTTACTTGCCATTCTTAAAAATATGGGATAAGCAAAAAGTAGCGGAAGAAAAGGGGGAGTAAAGAACTAAAATGGATACGATAGAGACGAAAGTTTTTCATTTAATCTTGCATGGGGGAAATGCGAGAAGTTGTTCAATGGAAGCAATTGATTGCGCAAAGCGCGGGGAGTTTACAGAAGCAGAGGCTAAATTACAAGAAGCGCTAGATGAATTAAAAGAGGCGCATCGCTTACAAACGGATTTAATCCAGAAGGAAGCTGGTGGCGAAAAGACAGAAGTTACCCTTCTGATGGTGCATGCGCAAGATCATTTAATGAACGCAATTACGGTGAAGGAATTAGCGAGTGAGTTTGTAGAATTATATAAGAAGATGTCAGTAGCTGAATGAACCTTGCTTATGCAAGGTTTTTTTATGTATGTGTCCATACCATCAGTGGAGTGTTCGTTCCACTGATGGTATTTACAATCCTCCTTTTTACGAATGAATAAGAGTGATACTTAATCGATAGTAACAATTTCTCCTATACCACGAATTAATTTTTTAATATGCATCTCATTTGGTTTTAATATACTTACGATATAATCAATCGTTTTTTGCGGTTCAACGGTTGTACCGCACGTATAGCAATCAATCGCTGCAAAGTTTTTTTCTGGATAAGTGTGAATAGAAAGGTGACTTTCTGATAGTAACACTAATACTGTAACACCATGCGGATGGAATTCTTTTGTACTTACATTTAAAATATGTGCACCAGAGTAATCGGCAGCGACAACTAAATGGCGTTCTAAAAAGTGAATATCATCTAATAGGGAAAAATCCACTCCCCATAAATCTACTATTATATGCTTACCGAAAGTAGAATATTCCATAGGGTAGCACTCCTTACTATAATATCGTCAAAACTCCATTTCCTTTTTGTAACATTGATGTAGGATAAGGTTCGATTCTGAATTTAAAAGAGCTTGGTTACGTTGCTCTAGATGTTCTTCTTTAAATTGAAATAAAGGAGCAAGAAGAGAAGGCAATGTTCGAGGAGATGGCACTACATATAATTGTTCAATTTGATCGAGTACGTAGGCAGAGTTAGCGGCAATATGAAATCCCCAGTCAGTTCCGAAAGAAGGAACGATTGTATGATAACTTTTCACAGTTAATCCAGCATGTTCAATTGTGTTACCGATACTCCAATATAAAAGAGGTGCATCAGCAGGTGAATTAGATTGACAGACGAACGCACCATCTTCTGTTAAAAACGTAGCTATACGAGCAAACAGTTCGCTTGTATATAAAGTGCTTAATAGCTCTGTCGCTGGATCGGGAAAATCAATAATGAGTACATCGTATAAAGAGGAAGGAGAATTCAGAAATTCCTTTGCATCGCATACGTGTACATTCACACGTTTATCAGAAAATGCGTTTCCGTTTAAAGAAACTAATTCTGGTACGTTACGAGCCATATTAATCATTGCCTCGTCTAAATCAACAAGGTCTACATGTAGCGCTGTTTCATATTTCAAAACTTCTCGTAAGGCAAGACCATCGCCACCGCCTAATATGAGAACACGTTTTGGATCAATTACTTTCGACATAATTGGATGTACAAGTGCTTCATGATAAATTTGCTCATCAACGGAACTAAATTGTAGTTGTTTGTCCAAATATAGACGGATATCACTTACTTGTAGCAAAGTAATATTTTGATAATTGCTTTTTTCTGCGAATAAACTTGTATGTTCACCAGCTTGTATTTCTTTTAGAGAAATTTCATCCCATATATCTAAGTTGTGTGAATTTGTTTCTATTATAGGTTCTAATTGTGTTGGCTTGTCCTGTTTTTCTTGTTTATCGTGTCTATCTTGTTTGTCCTGCTTATTTTCTGTTTCCTGCTGTTCTAGTTCAAACTTGTCAGAGTCTAATTCAGAACGCTTGTCTTTTTTATAGCTTGTTATTCTATAAATCTTCATTTTGTTCTTTTTTCTATGTTTTGGCATAGGAATCCCCTTTCGAATGGTTTTATTCTATTCTATGTAATTTAATAGAGTTTGTTTGGACAATAGATAGAAGAGTGTACTCAAGAGAGAGTTGTTTTTTATCGAGACGAAATATTTTAATTTTTTTACTAGATTTTCATGCGAAAAAAAATTTTTAGTGTTTTTTTGTTTTGAATACAACTAGACAGCTAAACACTAATCTATTTTCATACAGTTATGTGTTAAAAGCGTGTTGTTTTATAACACACTGTGTGTTTTTCGGGTGACACACTGTTTGAAAGCGGTAACACACAAAGAAATTACTCGAAAAAAGGCTGATTTTAGGCGTTTTTAAAAGTTGGCACGGTAATTGCATTAATAAATAGCGTAAAGAAAAATAAAAAACATAAATTTTTTATACCACACAAGGGGGATTTATAAATGAATATTTTATTATGTTGTTCAGCAGGGATGTCTACAAGTTTACTAGTTACAAAAATGGAAGCGGCTGCAAAAGCTCGCGGTCTAGAAGGAAAGATTTGGGCTGTATCTGGGGATGCAGTAAAAAACAATATCGATCAAGCAGATGTATTATTACTAGGACCACAAGTTCGTTACATGCTTTCTTCAATGAAAACGCTTGCCGATGAGAAAAACGTTGGAGTCGATGTTATTAATCCAATGCACTACGGCATGATGAATGGAGAAGCAGTTTTAGATCACGCATTAACACTTAAAAAATAATTAGGGGGGAAGCGAAATGCAAAAATTTATTGCATTTATGGAGAAGTATTTAGTCCCAGTCGCAGGTAGAATTGGATCGCAGCGCCACTTAGTTGCAATCCGTGATGGCTTTATCGCAGTTATGCCTCTTATTTTAGTTGGATCGTTTGCGGTACTTATAAATAATTTACCAGTTGATGCATTCCAAAAACTTATGAAGGGTGCATTTGGGGATGTTTGGAAAGATGTCGGCGGTGGTATGTGGACAGGATCCTTTGCAATATTGGCTCTCATAGCCGCAGTTGGGATAAGTTATAATTTAGCAAAATCTTACGGTGTAGACGCGTTGTCAGCAGCAATTATTACATTCGGTGCATTAATTATTATATCTCCGACAACGCCAAAAGAAGGCGGTATTGATTTAGCTTGGACAGGATCACAAGGTTTATTCGTTTCCATAATTGTTGCTCTTCTTGTAACGGAGGTATTTCGATTCTTTGTTCAAAAGGATATTACAATTAAGATGCCAGATGGTGTTCCACCAGCAGTAATGAAGTCATTCGCAGCGTTAGTACCAGCATTCGTTATTTTAATCGTAACAGCAGGCATTCAATTAGCAGTGAAATTAGCAGGAACAAGTATTCATAAATTCGTATTTGAAACAATTCAAGTACCATTACAAGGTTTAGCAGGTACATTACCAAGTGCAATTATTATCGCGTTACTTATTCACGTATTATGGTTCTTTGGATTACATGGTCCTAATATTATCGGTGGTATTATCGATCCAATCTATTTACCAGCACTAGAAAAGAACATTAAATTATTTAACGATGGTATGTCTGCATATGATGTACCACACATCTTTACAAAACCATTCTTTGATGTATACGTTTATATCGGTGGGTCAGGTGCGACGTTAGCATTTTTAGTAGCAGTAATGCTTGTTGCAAAAAGCGCACAGCTTCGTGGTGTAGGCCGCGTATCTATTGGTCCTGGATTCTTTAACATTAACGAACCAGTTATTTTCGGTACGCCAATTGTATTAAATCCGGCGTTAATTATTCCATTCGTACTTACACCAGTTGTATTAGTTATTACTTCTTATACAGCAATTTCCTTAGGGTGGGTACCAAAAACAGTTGCTTTAGTTCCGTGGACAATGCCACCGATCTTTAGTGGTTATCTTGTAGCAGGCGGAAGCATCGCTGGTGCTGCATTGCAGCTAGTAAACTTTGCAATCGCGGTAGTTATTTACTATCCATTCGTATTAATGTGTGACCGTACGTACGTACAAGCGTCAAAAGATGCTGCAAAAGCAAGCGACAATTCAGTATCACTTTAAAAAGTATTGTTCTGGCGAGTTTTTATAGCTCGTCAGAACAACTAACTTTTATATCATGTTCAAAAAGATGAAATACATCTACAAGAACACCAAACTATCATTAATAAAATAATAATTTAATAGACATGTTCAAACTGAAGGGGTATTTAAATCGGTTGAACCATAATAGAGAGGGCGGTAATTATGATGACTACAGCAGAACAAATTCCATTCCAATTGATTTTAAATAGTGGCAATGCACGAAGCTTTGCAATGGAGGCACTGCAATTTGCCAAACAGGGGAAAATGGCGGAAGCAGACGAAGCGATGGTAAAGGCGAAAGAAGCGATTAATGAAGCGCATCATTTCCAAACAGAGCTCATACAATCAGAAGCAAGAGGGGAAAAAACAGAGATTAGTGTTCTTTTAATTCATGCACAAGATCATTTAATGAATTCTATTACAGTAAAAGAATTAGCAGCAGAATTTATTGACCTTTATAAAAAGCTAGAAGCGAAAGGGGAATAAAGCATGACTGGAATTAAAATTGCTACAATCGGCGGTGGATCTAGTTATACACCAGAGTTAATTGAAGGATTTATTAAACGTTATGATGAGCTTCCTGTTCGTGAAATTTGGTTAGTAGATATTGAGGCAGGAAAAGAAAAGTTAGAAATCGTTGGTAACTTAGCAAAGCGTATGGTGAAAAAATCAGGTTTACCAATTGATATTCATTTAACACTTGATCGCCGTGAGGCATTAAAGGGTGCTGACTTCGTAACAACGCAGCTTCGCGTTGGTTTATTAGAAGCTCGTGCAAAAGATGAAGCAATTCCATTAAAATATGATGTAATTGGCCAGGAAACGAATGGTCCTGGTGGTTTATTTAAAGCACTGAGAACGATTCCTGTTATTTTAGATATTTGTAAGGACATGGAGGAACTATGTCCAAATGCATGGCTTATTAACTTCGCAAACCCAGCAGGTATGGTAACAGAAGCTGTACTTCGCTACACGAACATTCAACGAGTAGTTGGTCTATGTAACGTTCCAATCGGAATTCGTATGGGTCTTGCAAGATTACTTGAAGTAGATGCAAGCCGGGTACACGTTGATTTCGCTGGTTTAAATCATATGGTATACGGATTAGATGTATACTTAGATGGAGTAAGCGTAATGGATCGAGTACTAGAACTTGTAACAGATCCAGAAAAGCAAATTACGATGGAAAACATTACTGCGCTTAACTGGGAGCCAGACTTTATTCGCGGTCTTCGTGCAATTCCGTGTCCATACCATCGTTACTACTATAAAACACGTGAAATGTTAGAAGAAGAGAAAGAAGCTTCGATTGAAAAAGGTACACGTGCAGAAGTAGTAAAACAATTAGAAGATGATTTATTCGAGTTATATAAAGACCCGAATTTAGATATTAAGCCACCACAATTAGAAAAACGCGGCGGAGCTTATTATAGTGACGCAGCATGTAGCTTAATTACGTCTATTTACAATAATAAAGGTGATATCCAGCCTGTTAATACACGAAACAACGGAACAATTGCAAGCTTGCCACATGATTCTGCTGTTGAGGTGAACTGTATTATTACGAAAGAAGGTCCAAAACCAATTGCGGTTGGAGACTTACCAGTACCGGTTCGCGGTTTAGTACAGCAAATTAAATCATTTGAGCGCACAACAATTGAAGCTGCTGTTACAGGGGATTATCATAAAGCGCTGCTTGCTATGACAATTAATCCACTTGTACCATCAGATAAAGTTGCAAAACAAATTTTAGATGAAATGTTGGAAGCGCATAAAGAACATCTTCCACAGTTCTTTAAAAAGGTAGAAAAATAAGAAGCGGCGCTATTTAGCCCGCTTTTTTTATTTCAGTAGGAGGGATAAAGGTGATTAAGTTAATTGTAAATGCAGATGATTTCGGTCTTACGGAAGGGACAAATTACGGCATTATTGATGGACATATAAATGGACTTGTAAATTCAACGACGATGATGATGAATATGCCGGGGACAGAGCATGCGGTACGTTTAGCGAAGGAGTATAAAACGTTAGGAGTAGGAGTTCATCTCGTATTAACGGCAGGAGAACCGCTCCTCAAGGACGTACCATCACTTGTAAGCAGCAATGGATCATTTCATAAACAAAGCGTCGTAAGGGAAGGAAATATAAGTCCAGAAGAGGTAGAAAGAGAATGGACGGCTCAAATTGAGAAATTTTTGTCTTACGGTTTAATACCAACTCATTTAGATAGTCATCATCACGTGCATGGGTTACCGCTTTTACACGACGTTCTTGAGAGATTAGCAATTAAATATAATGTTCCGATTCGTCGTTGTGAAGAAGAGCGAGCGGTGCGCCCATTTTCAGATGTGTTTTACAGTGATTTTTACGCTGACGGTGTGACGGAAGATTATTTTGTGAAGTTAAAGGAAAGAGTGCAGGACGAGCAAACGGTAGAAATTATGGTGCATCCAGCTTATATTGACCCAGAGCTTGTGAAACGTTCTTCTTACGTAATGGATCGCGTGAAAGAGCTGCGTATTTTAACGGAGAGTGAGCTGCCTGAGGGAATGGAGCTTGTGAAGTTTTAATAGGAAAACGACGGCTAAATGGGGCCGTCGTTTTTTGTGCTTACAAAATGGATAGAACATATCCACCGAAGGTCCCGAGTATAACGATAACCCAAGGTGGTGTTTTCCAAAAAGCGAGTAAGCAAAATAGAAGAGAAGCAAAAACGAAATCTACAGAATTCATAATTGTACTCGTCCAAATTGGATCATAAAAAGCTGCAAGTAAAATACCGACAACAGCTGCGTTTACTCCAAGTAGTGCACCTTGTATGTAAGATACTCTCCTTACACTGTCCCAAAATGGTAAAACGCCAACAACGAGCAGGAAGGCAGGAAGAAAGATAGCGATCGTTGCAACAACTGCCCCGACGGTTCCATTTAGCACTGCTCCTATATAAGAAGCGAATGTAAATAGTGGCCCTGGCACTGCTTGTGTTAATCCGTATCCAGCTAGAAATTGTTCTTTTGTCATCATCCCGTTTTGTACAAACTCACTTTCAAGAAGAGGAAGTACGACGTGCCCTCCTCCGAATACGAGAGAACCAGAGCGGTAAAAGCTATCAAATAATGCGATGAAAGGAGAGAGCGGTCGCATTATTGGTAGCAATAATAATAGTCCGAAGAATAAGATGAGACAAGAACTGGCCATCGTCTTTGAAATAGAAACTTGTATTTTATATGATTGGGCGTTCTGAGGAGCTTTATATAAAAGCCGGCCGACAAGCCCTGAAAGTATAATGAGAATGAATTGCGTCCAGCTACTTGGCCACAACAAGACAATCGCAGCAGTTACGATAGCGATTGTTGCCCGGTTTCGGTCCGGGGTTAATTTTTGAGCCATCCCCCATATTGCATGAGCAACGATTGCGACCGCTACGAGCTTCAGTCCGTGAATCCAACCAGAACTTCCAAGCTCGAATTGGTTAAGGAATGAAGCGAAGAAAACTAAAACGAGTACAGACGGTAGAGTGAATCCGATCCATGAAATAATGGCTCCTAATAATCCGCCGCGCAATAATCCAATCCCCATACCGACTTGACTGCTAGCAGGGCCAGGAAGGAATTGACATAGTGCTACTAAGTCTCCGTAACTTCGTTCATCCATCCATTTTCTTTTTTGTACGTATTCATGGTGGAAATAGCCGAGATGGGCGACAGGACCACCAAATGAAGTAAGTCCTAATTTAAATGAGACGAGAAAAATCTCTAATAATGATTGAAAAGAATAGTTTTTGTTTTTCAAAATTACCTGCTACTAAAGATATAGACAAATGTATATTTTTAGAGTATTCCTGCTTCTATGTGTCCTGTCTCGCCAATCATTCGCTACTACAGTTTGATATAACACTCCACAGGCGTAAATTCCGATGTAGCCCACCGTACATATATACAATCTATTTACGTTAGTATTGTATATTCTTTTGCTTGTAAAAGGTTGATTGATGCGTTCAAATCTCTATCCATTACATTTCCACACTCACATGTATATACTCGGTCAGATAGCTTTAAATCCGCTTTCTTTTGACCGCAACATGAACATAACTTTGACGATGGATAGAATGTATCTACTTGACGTAATTCAATTCCGTATTCCTCGCATTTAGTCAAGAGCCACGTTTTAAAAGCATAGAAACACTGCTTGGCAATGGTTTTAGATAGATGTTTATTCTTCATCATACCTTTCACATTCAAATCTTCTACTGTAATAAACGTCGGCTTGGTTTTCACCACATCATTTACAATAGACTTTACATACTCTAGTCGAATATTTGCTAATCGAGCATGTAGTTTTTGCACCCTAAGAATGTTTTTATCTATATTCGCTCTTTTGTTCGTAGCAGATGTTTCACCTCTCTTTTTTACATTTTCAAATTTACGCGATAAAGAGCGTTGCTCACGTTTTAACCGCTTTTCTATCCTTTTTACGCTTATTGTTTTGTTGATGTTTTCATGAACGATACCATCGCTACGTGTAGCGAAATCCTTCACCCCTAAATCAATACCTAAACCTGTTTCATTGAGTGTTGGCTTCGTTGCTCTTTCTTCCAATTCACAAAGCACAGATACAAAATATCTCCCTGCCCTTTTACATATCGTTCCACTTTTTACAATCCCATTTTTCGGGATATAACCATACTCCTTTAATCTCACCCAACCAATCGTTGGGACTTTTACTCTATGTCTTTCTACTGCCCAGTCCGTTTTGTTGTTTTTAGGAAAATAGCACTTCACATCTTGATTCTTCTTTTTCTTATAACGGGGAAATCCAGATAAGCCCTTAAAAAATCTTTTAAAAGCCGTATCTCCATTCATAATTTCCTGTTTTACCGCTTTACTAGATACCCCTTTAATCCATTGGTCATATTCTTTTGTATAGACATTGTTTAACCATTTAGAAAAGTCATATCCACTCAGAAACTTTCCCTCGGATTCATACAGCTCTTGATTTTTAGAGAGATACAGATTGTAAACATGCCTACACACTCCAATCGTTTGATTGATCTTGGTTATTTGTTCATTTGTCGGTTTAAGCTCTATCAAATACGCTCTTCGCATACCTCTTTATCCTCCGACATTCGTTTTTTGTATTTTCTCACTCAATATATCCTACAACTATATATATGAATGATAGATATTAAATCTTGAACAAATTCTTCTTGTGGAGATCATTTTTCATTTACCTTTTGGGTTTTGGTAAGCAGTTAAAACAACTTGGTTATCCCAACTTTGCAATGGTCTAATAGGTACGTTGAAAACTTCTGGAAATTCTTTTGGTTCATATTGTTACATAATTACGTTTTAATACATATGTCTATGATTGTTCGCTTTTTCGATTACTGTATAATTCTCCTAGAATGTTTTTCTAAGTGCATTATACAAGAGGCCATCAAGCAAAAGAAATGATTCTAATGTAAAGATTGTGTGAACCTTTTCTTCGTAATTAAAAATTGAAAAGTCATAAATGATTATGTCTAAACCATAAAGTAGTAGAAGTAGTGCTGGGAAATTTATATGAGGAGAATGCCCGTATGACAACACATTTCTTTGCTAGGTTAACAGGGAAGAGGGAAGTACCTCCTGTAAATACAGAAGCTTACGGTGTAACAGAGCTCATTTTTAGTGAAGATTTAAAGAAGTTGCAATATCGGGTCATATTAAAAAACATAAAAAAAATCACGTCATGCCAAATTCATTTAGGAAAAGCGAATCAAATTGGTCCAGTTGTTTTAAGTTTGTTTGGTCCGTTAGAGCAAGGAATTAGTGTGAATGAAGGAGTCGTTACTGGTGTGGCTAAAGTGGAGGATTTTGAAGGGCCTTTACAGGGGAGAGCATTTGACAGTTTGTTTCAAGAGATAATGCAAGCAAATGTATATGTAAATGTTAATACGAAATCTAATAAAAAGGGAGAAATAAGAGGGAGAATAAGGGAAGTAAAGAAGTAAGCGAAAAGGCTGTCCAAAAAAACATTTTGGAACAGCCTTTTCTAATTATATAGAGTGCTACTATTGCTAATTATTGTCGGTAAATCGATATATTTTAAGAATCGCTAATATAATTTCACTTACTACGTACTAGGGTACTACTCGAAAAGAGAAGCTACACTATTACCTAGTTTAACTTTTTACAGGTTGATTTTTGATGAAGAAGTCCATTACATAAAATACTTCGTCATCTGGTATTTGTATTTCAAATGTATTTTCGATAGGTTGCAATGCTTTTTTCACTTTCATATACATCCAGTACTCATCTTGTCTTCGTTTCTCTTTATCAGGATGAGGGAGGAGACTTTCGCCTTTTTGAAGACGGTCAACCATGCAGCTCATATGCAAAATCACACCCATTAAACTGTCGGGAGTTAGCTGTAAAGAAATCAATTCCTGAATTGTATTTAATGCATAACGAATCGTTTTAATAAGTAATGCCCCATCGTTACGCTGCATTTGTTGTTCAAGAATATCAGCCATTTTTGCATATGTTTCTTCATACGTAATCAATTCTTGAATTGGTTGAATAGCTGTGTAGTTCACAATGTCTTGGAAATGATATGTTAAGCAAGGTATTTGCACATCGAAATTCGTGACGATACAAATGATATTACGCTCTTTTTTTATGTTCTCGATCATTTTCGTTAAATCTTTTTCATGGACGATGCTAATCGGAATAATTTCAATTAAGTCTTTATCAAAGCGTAAATAGTTCTCTAACATTTTTTGAATTGCTAAAGCACTTCCTTCGCCAGTTAAACAAGCTGTTAAAATCACGGATTTCATTGGCGATAGTGGCTTTTTCTTTTCTTCCTGTACGTTTAAATAGAACGGCGTTAAGTTCTTCACTGTTTCGTATAGTGCATTTAATGAGTAGCCAAGCTGAGCTTTTCGAGCTGCTTCTAGTGCGTGTGGTGTACTCGTCATTGAAAGAACACGGACAGGGATTTGGAATTCAGTTTCTAATATATCACCAATATAAGCGAGAGATCCCATATCAACAAGTAAGAGAAGCCCGTTTACATTTTGAAGTGTTTTCATATACACTTTAACACGCTCTAAGAAGTCTTTTGGTGATTCATGCAAGGGCATATCGATACCAGTTACTTCATCGATACCGAGAAGTTCGTTTACAACGTTTGCCATTTCTGTTGCGATGCCATTACCGTGTGCTAATATTAATACTTTTACTTCTGTTTGTGAGGCAGGAATTGGATCAACAACGAAGAACATTGTTAAAAAGCCAGCTTCATCAATAGGCATTGTTATTTGTAATTCTTCTTCTAATAGCTGAATACATTGCATAGCTACGGAAAAAGCTTCTTTATATTTCGTACGAATTTGATTTAATTGTGGGTGGTGAATTTGTTTCCCGCCCTGTAAACGTTGTAGAGTTGTCTGTACATGTAAACTTAAAGCGAGAAACACTTTTTCATCGAAAGTTTTAGATAAATATTTTTCAGCTAGTTCCGCAATTTTTTCACATACGGAAACGATATTACGATCCACAATTTTAAAAACATTTTCATGACTTGTTTTTTTAGATATTTGGTTAAAGTATTGGACGAAAAAGCTTTGAATATCATTTTCTATTAGTAATTCTAATTCTTCCTCTTCAATGCCGCGTGCTTGAAGTTCTTCATATTTATAATCAATATAATCGTAAATAGAAGAGCGACTTCCTTCGGGTTTTATTATATGTTTACTCCAACCTTCATCACCTGTAAATACAAATGTTTCATTTGGTATTTGATATAGATGACGGCTCTTTCTTTCAATAAATAATCCCTCTTTCATATACCAAGGTAAATCTGTACTTGAAACACAGACAGAATCACGTTTTTTTGTCACGAAATCAGAATAAGCTTTCGCACAGGCAATTTGTACGTCCGTTTTCAATTGACCGATGTTATTTGGACAATTGTAAAAGACGAAAGCACGCATTGTATTTGGACTAACATGAATCTCTTTCCTTAGACGAATTGCTTCATTTGTGAAAAACAGCTGTAGTAAAGCAAACCGTTCTTTATGTGTTCGCTCACGAAGTGGTGGAAGCGTAACGGTCATCGGAATACGTCTTGTAAATGTTTTTAATAAAAATGAATTTGGTTCTTCGGTTGTTGCAGTAATAATCAACACTCGTGCCTTACGTTCATTTTCCGTTTCTCCAAGGCGGCGGTATACTCCGCGATCAATAAATGTGAAGAGCATCTCTTGTCCTTCTGGAGGAAGGCGATGTACTTCATCTAAGAAAAGGATTCCTTCATGTGCTTTTTCAATTAACCCTTTTTGATCACTGGCACCTGTGTAAGCTCCTTTTTTTATCCCAAATAACTGTCCAAGTAGTAGTTGTGGATTGTTTGCATAATCAGCACAGTTAAAGACGATAAAAGGTGCATCTTTTGGAAGTTGTTCCACTTCAATTGCGTATTCGTGCATTAAAGAAGCGAACATCGATTTTCCGACACCTGTTTCTCCAAGTAGTAAAGTATGCATACCGTTTGGAGGATAGAGAATAGAAGCTTTTGCTTTTTCAATTGCAATTTTTAGGCTTGTATTTTCAATAGCAAATGTATCTAATGAAGTGCCCTTTGTTGAATGCGTTTCCAATGAAGTGTTCGTTTCTATATAAAAACGGACAGGGCGTGTAATCGTTTTTAATAAACGATTATCTTTCACAAGCTTGTTTAAATCGCTACTAACATTTGCACGGTCTAACTGTAGAAGTGTAGCGAGTTCTGATGCTGTTACACCTTCTGTATAATTCCCTTTTTGTATTGCGTTAAAAATGAGATCTATTCGTTTCATTTCTATTCACCTCGAAACTTCATCACTATTTAGAATTTTACACAAAAACGGGAAGTGTGGGAAGAGAAAAATAAAACAGCTTTAGTACATAGGCACTAAAGCTGTTACAATCTTGTGTCTTTCCAAAAATTCACTTCGAGATGGGAAGATGGATTGTAGGGAAGTAGTTTATATCCTTGTGAGTGCAAATAATCAATTACTTTTGGGAGTATTTGCACTGTGACACTAGAATCATGCATTAAAATAACCTCTACTTGTTCATCGCTTTGATTTCGTACTCTTTCTAGTATTGCGGAAGGATTATCATAGCTTTTCCAGTCATATGTATCAATTGTCCAATCCCACATTTTATATTGGGCAGATACGAGTGCATCACGGTAATTCTTTTTTAAGTAAGGCATGCTACCGTATGGGACACGAACGAGATGTGTATTTAAATGTGTAACTTGCTGGACAATGTTTTGGGTTTGCTCCATTTCTGCAATTAAAACAGATGGATCGCCAGTATAAAGACGTTTTACATCATGTGACATACTATGGAGACCGATATAATGTCCATCTTTAATCAATCGTTCCATCGTTTTTTTATAATGTGGCACCTTTCCGCCAATAACGAAGAAAGTTGCTTTTCCGTTCTTCTCTTTTAAAATATTTAAAATTTGTGGTGTGTATTTATTTGGTCCGTCATCAAATGTTAAGTACGCAATTTTTGTTGTAGGAGAGGTAGTTTGAGTGCTTTCGTAATCTTTTACTTGAATGTCTGTAGTTGCTTTTGTATTCGATGATGCGTACATAGTAATAGTTAAAAATAAAATTATACATTGAAGTAATCGCTTGATCATAACATTCACCCTCAGTTTGACAATCAAGATGTAAAAATGAAAATTTGATACTTTTTTCGTTATACGTATATCTTTCTCCAATAGAGGCACTCTCAAACAATCTATATTTTGGAAATGAGGAATAAGGATTAAAAAATAAAAAATAGCATCCTCTTATGAAAAGAGGATGCTATTTGAATATTTCATAATAGTAAAGGCTATACTACAATTAGTCTTCGCGTTTTTTCACTTTTTTATAGAAGGAAATAATTGGTTTGTAACGTTCGTGTACAAGACCGATTACTTCAGCAATGATTTCTGTAAAGAAGATTAAAACGAAAAGAAGAATAATGGATAACCATAATGTCGCACTAGTGAAAATGATTGCATTTACACTAAAGAATATACCAAATGCGTAAATAATTAGTACCGTTTTACGATGAGAGAATCCCATTGCAAGTAAACGGTGATGTAAATGCGACTTATCTGGTGCTGAGATAGGCTTTTTATTTACGATACGGCGGATAATTGCAAACGTCGTATCAAATATAGGTACACCTAAAATAATAATTGGAACGATAAAGCTGAATAACGTTACGCTTTTGTATAATCCAAGTAACGATATAACAGAAATACAGTATCCTAAAAATAGTGCTCCTGTATCTCCCATGAAAATTTTTGCTGGATGGAAGTTGTAGAATAAAAATCCAATTGTACTTGCTAATGTAATCAGTGCTAGAGGTAATATAATAGCTGCTCCAGTACCCCATGGGCTAGTGAAGGCCATATATGCTAGCGTTGCAAGTACGATAGATGAAATCCCTGCGGATAATCCATCTAATCCATCAATTAAGTTGATGGCATTTGTAATACCGACAATCCAAAATACTGTAATTGGATAAGCAAGCCACCCGAGTTCAGTATCTCCAAGGATTGGAATATATAATACTTGCACTAATAATCCACTTTTGACAATCATGATGGCAACTAATAGTTGTCCACCGAATTTTACCCTCGCAGATAGTTCGTACATATCATCTAAAATCCCGATGATAACAATGATGATAGCACCTAAAGTTATCGATAGCATTCTTTGTTCGTATAATCCACCGACAACAAATCCTACAGCTACACCAATGAAAATTGCTAACCCGCCAAGACGAGGCATAATTTTTTGGTGTACTTTACGCGCGTTTGGCTTATCTGTTGCTCCTATTTTGAAAGCTAATTTAATAACTAAAGGAGTAACGACGAGTACAGTGATGAAAGATGCCAAAATGGCATAAATCACTTGTGAGTCCATTAATACCCCACCCTTTATAGTTTAACGTAATTTTTTCAATCGTATTTATCTAAAAATTATGATGTTTATTTACAGGCTCATAACATATGGTATCACAAAAAGATTAGAATTCAATCTTTTTTTCTTTTGGCTGTAAAGGGGAGTGAATAGAATATATGACAATTGGATATGGAATGTTGTGTCCTTTGAGAAGGTTGATCTCATATTGTGGCTTGTAATATGACATTGTACTTTCCTCTCATATAGCGATGACTTTTGTTTCAGTATTATAAGTGTTGCACGTAAAAATGAGTAAGTTCCGTGTTAAATTGTGGGAATTTACATTTTGTATATATTGCATCATTTAACTTTACAAAATCTTAAAAAATAATAAAAAAACAATTCATATAATAAAGAAGTGAAAGAGTTTTCTCATTCTTAGTGTGAGAGGGGGAAGCACAGGGGAATTCTATGTATTCGTATATTTTCTTATGTATATTCCTGTGCGAAAGGAAAATGAAAATTACGATAATAGGTACCGGATATGTTGGATTGATTACAGGAGTAGGATTGGCGAGATTGGGACATTCAGTCACATGTTTCGATATAAATAGTGAAAAAATTGAACGGATTAAACAAGGCAAGTTACCTATTTATGAATGTGGATTAAATGAATTAATAAATGAAGCATACGAAAATAATCATTTAACTTTTACAGCAAGTAAATCAACGGCATTTAATGATGTAGAGTTTATATTTATTGCAGTTGGAACGCCATCTTTATTAGATGGAACAGCAGATTTAACGTATATTCGTAGTGCTTGTGATGATATTGGAACATATGTGAATAACGATATTATTGTTGTTACGAAAAGTACGGTTCCTGTAGGGACAAATGATGTAATGAGAAAATGGATTGAGGAGAAACTACAAGGTAGACATGAATTATATATTGTATCGAATCCAGAATTTTTAAGGGAAGGTTCTGGTATTTATGATTTTTTTCAGGGTGATCGTATCGTAATTGGATCATGTAGTGAAGAAGCGGCAAGGAAAGTAGAGAATTTGTACAGTAAATTAAGCTTAAAAACGTATATTACAGATATTCGAAGTGCTGAGATGATTAAATATGCATCTAATGCTTTTTTAGCCACGAAGATTAGTTTTATTAATGAAATTTCTAATATATGTGAGCAAGTGGGTGCAGATATAGTAGATGTAGCTACAGGGATGGGGATGGATAAGAGAATTGGTGCATCTTTTTTAAATGCAGGCATCGGATATGGAGGATCTTGTTTTCCAAAAGATACGAAAGCACTTGTGCAAATTGCAGGGAATGTTTCTCATGATTTTCGCTTGTTGAAAGCAGTCATTGAAGTGAATAATAAACAACAGTTGTTGTTAGTTGAAAAAGCGAAGAAAATTATAGATATGAAGAAGAAGCGAATTGCGGTTCTTGGTGCAGCATTCAAACCGAATACTGACGATATTAGGGAAGCGCCATCTATTATTATAATAGAAGAATTAATTAATATAGGTGCGAATGTGGTTTTATATGACCCACAAGCCATTCAAAATGTAAGAGGTTTATTTGGAAATACGATACGATACGCTGAGTGTATAGATGAATCGATTAGAGAGGCGCATGCAGTTTTTATCGTAACAGAATGGGAATCAATTCGAAATTATCCGCTAGAAAAGTATGCGCAGCTTATGAGGGAACCTATTCTATTTGATGGGAGAAATTGTTATACTAATGAGGATGCCGGGAAGTATGGATTAAATTATTACTCAGTTGGGCGAAAAGACGTCTGTAATAGTAATGTTTCTCAGGCGCGTTAAAAAATGTATTTTCACATGCATATTTTTATATGCGATAATAGAAGTTTTAACTAGTGAAAGAAAAGAGGCAATGAAATGACTGAACGTTTAAAAGTAATGACAATTTTCGGGACACGACCAGAAGCAATTAAAATGGCACCTCTTGTATTAGAGTTGCAAAAACACCCAGAGAAGATTGAATCGATTGTGACTGTAACAGCACAACACCGTCAAATGTTAGATCAAGTATTAAATATCTTTGGAATTACGCCGGATTTCGATTTGAATATCATGAAAGATCGTCAAACGTTAATTGATATTACAACACGTGGTTTAGAAGGTTTAGATAAAGTAATGAAAGAAGCGAAGCCGGATATCGTACTTGTGCACGGTGATACAACGACGACATTTATTGCAAGCTTAGCTGCTTTCTATAATCAAATTCCAGTAGGACATGTTGAAGCAGGACTTCGTACATGGGATAAGTATTCTCCATATCCAGAAGAGATGAATCGCCAACTAACAGGTGTAATGGCGGATCTTCATTTCTCACCTACAACAAAATCAGCAACGAACTTACAAAAAGAAAATAAAGATGAGTCACGTATTTTCGTAACAGGAAATACAGCGATCGATGCACTGAAGACAACTGTAAAAGAAACTTATAGCCATTCGGTGTTAGAGAAACTTGGAAATGATCGTCTTGTACTTATGACAGCACACCGTCGTGAAAATTTAGGAGAACCAATGCGCAATATGTTCCGTGCAATTAAGCGTCTTGTTGATAAGCACGAAGATGTACAAGTTGTATACCCTGTTCATATGAATCCTGTTGTTCGCGAAATAGCGAATGATATTTTAGGCGAGCATAGCCGCATTCATTTAATTGAGCCGCTAGATGTAATCGATTTCCATAACGTTGCAGCTCGTTCATACTTAATGTTAACTGATTCTGGTGGTGTACAAGAGGAAGCACCATCACTAGGTGTGCCAGTTCTTGTCCTTCGTGATACGACGGAACGCCCAGAAGGTATCGAAGCAGGTACGCTGAAATTAGCAGGAACAGATGAAGAGACAATCTTTGGTCTTGCTGATGAGTTGTTATCTGATAAAGAAGCTCATGATAAGATGACGAAAGCATCTAACCCTTACGGCGATGGTCGTGCATCAGAGCGTATTGTAGAAGCGATTTTACAACACTTCAACAAGTAGAGTGAAACTTTAATAAATGGGGTTTTCATCTTCCATTTATTATTAGCCCACAACAATTGCGGGAAATAAAAAGAGCCAAATCGTATACGATTTGGCTCTTTTTTTATTCATGATTCCTCATAATCCACTCTGCATGAGCATTTGTAGAAGGGGGAGGAGGAGGTGGTGTTTTGTTCTCACTCGGTTCCTTCTTTGCTTTTGCGCTGGAGTTAGAATTTGAATCGGAATTTGTATTCTCACTTTTTGTAGTTTCTGTTGAGACTCTTGCTTTTTCTCCTATTTCCTTTTCAATTTCGTTACGTACAGTCTCTACACTGATTGGATCTGGAAGGAAGTAATAAATACCGCCAATTTTTCTGTCTTCTCCTTCAATTTTTAACGTTTGTATTGTAGAAGGATCGAATCCAGAGATTTTATTGTAAAGAGCAAGTCCGTCTGAAATAGGAATATCGGTTTTTATATATTTCCCAACTACCGCTGTTAAATCTTTAATTTTAAATACGGTTGAAGCAGAATTTAACTTTTGGGCAACAGCCGCCAGTACTTGCCTTTGTCTCGCAGCTCGACCATAGTCCCCGTTAGGATCTTGCTTTCGCATGCGGACGTAAGCGAGTGCTTCTTCGCCATTTAAGTCTTGTTTACCTTGTTTAAATGGAATTAATTTGTAATAATCTATATCGGAGCGCTCCTCGAAATCAAAAGGAACATCAACTGTAATACCTCCAACAGCATCAACGATACCTTTAAAGCCTTGGAAATCAATTTTAATATAATGATCAACAGGAACTTTTAAAAACCCTTCGACAGTGTCAATTGTCATCCTTTCTCCACCGTAAGCATGAGCAGCGTTAATTTTGTCTTCTTTATTTTTGCCAACAATCTTAACACGAGAATCGCGTGGGATACTCATAAGTGAAATCTTTTTTGAGTTTGGATTAACTGTTGCGAACATAAGTGAATCTGTTCGACCGTTTTGACCATCTGTTGCGTAATCTTCAATACCCATAATTAGTATTGTGAAAGGTTTTTTTGTGATTTCCACATCTTCTGCTCGTAATTTAGATTTTTCACGGTTAAATCCACTGTACATCCCCATGAGAGAAGTGTAGGAATTTAACATATAAAGTCCTACGCTACCAAATAAAAATGCGAAAATAAGAAAGAAGAAAAACTTTCTTCTACGTTTCTTTTTTATTCTGCTATTTTGGAGATGATAATAACGTTCTTCCATATATAATCTCCTTATTCATTTGTAGGGAATTAATTCACTACATTAATCTTTAAAGGCGATAAGTTAGCTATTCTTAGATAACGTCTTGTTCTAAGTACAACATATCTCCTTCTTTAATTGTACATTTCCCGTTTGTTAATTCAATCATCCAAGTTGTGAATGGTTGTTTTTTGTCCTCTTCTACATACGTATCAAATGTGACATTTTCTAGGTAATGTATATCTTTAATGGCATATTCTGAATTGCGTAATTCATTTTCAACTTTGCCAAGCGAAGTGTAATCAATTTCTGTTTGCATAACGCGCATTAGTTTTCGTTCAACAACGCCTACATGGTTAAGACCTTCACTTGTACATTTTCCATATGCACGAATTAATCCGCCAGCACCAAGTTTAATGCCGCCAAAATAGCGCGTAACGACAACGACAGTATCTTTTAGACCGCGTTTTTTTAATACCTCTAACATAGGTACACCAGCTGTGCCGCTCGGTTCACCGTCATCGTTCGCTTTTTGAATTTGATCTTGTTCACCGATTAAATATGCGGAACAATTATGTGTTGCATTCCAATGCTGTTTTTTTATTTTTTGTATAAATGTTTGAGCTTCATCTTCCGTTGTGGCGCGACTCACATAGCAAATGAATCTTGATTTTTGAATGACAATTTCGTGCTCACCGTAGCCTTTAATTGTTAAATATTGTAATGACAATGGTATACGCCCCTATCTTTCAAAATGACTAGTACTTTACATTTTAAAAGCGAGCGTTTTTATATTCAAACATTTTTTACAAATATGTTGAAATTTTTGGTGAGTATTTTATCTTTTTGTTGTAATTTGTCGAGCGGGTGATTGTAGTCTCTAACCGGCATTTTTATGTATGGATGCACCTTTTCTAGTTTTCGTGTAAAATTAGGGGATAAAAATTTTTTATAAGGCAGGTACGAAAATGAAAACAGCTATTGTTACCGATAGTACAGCATATATACCGAAGCATATTCGTGACGAACTCAATATATATATGATACCATTAAACGTTGTGTTTGGAACGGAATCTTATCAAGAAGAGGCTGAAGTTTCAGCAAATGATTTTTATATAAAAGTGCGTGAACAAGAAGAACTTCCGAAAACTTCGCAACCAGCAATTGGAAAGTTTTTAGAGTTATATGAAGAGTTATCTAAAGAATATGATGCAGTTATTAGCATTCACCTTTCCAGTGGAATTAGTGGTACATACCAAACAGCAACGACAGCTGGACAGATGGTAGATGGTATTGATGTATATACGTACGACTCTGAAATTAGTTGTGAAGTACAAGGATTTTACGTGCGTGAAGGGGCGAAATTAGTAAGTGAAGGGAAAGCCCCAGAAGCGATTATCGCTCGCTTTGATGAAATGAAGCAAACGATGGATGCTTATTTTGTAGTGGATGATTTACATCATTTACAACGTGGTGGAAGATTAAATAGCGCACAAGCTTTCATCGGTAGTTTGTTACAAGTAAAACCAGTATTATACTTTAGAGATAAAGTAATTATTCCATTCGAAAAAATTCGTACGCGTAAAAAAGCGTTAAAGCGTATCGTTGAAATCTTTGATGAGCAGGCAAATAAAGGTGTGCCTATGGAAGCTGTTATTATTCATGCGAATCGTGAAGAGGAAGCTAATGAATGGAAACAAGAATTAGAAGAGATATACCCTCATGTTACAATTCGCACGAGTTATTTCGGGGCTGTAATTGGGACGCATTTAGGTGAAGGTGCGCTTGGTTTAGGTTGGTATACGAAGTGATAAAGATATAAAAGCTCTCTTACTTGAAGAGGGTTTTTTTACGGATATTTTACAGGAATTTGACAAGTTAATATTTGAAAATGGTAAAATGTACGTAAAATTAAACAATGAGGAAAGTTTTATTACTTACTTTTTACAAGAAACTATCTTATAATAGAATAGAGGTGAAACATATGGAGCATAATTCTTGTTTATGTCCAAAGTTTGAGTCAGCTTTTACAATGCTTAGTAAGAAATGGACTGGCTTAATTATTAAATCTTTGCTCGAAGAGCCGAAACGCTTTAGAGAAATCGCAGATATTATACCAAATATGAGCGATCGCATGTTGTCAGAACGTTTAAAGGAATTAGAAGGCGAAGGCATTGTAATTCGTAGTGTTTACCCAGAAGTACCAGTTAGAATCGAGTACGGTTTAACTGATAAAGGGAAAGCGTTGGAAAGTGTTATGGATGAGGTCCAAAATTGGGCTGAGAAATGGATGAAGTAACGTTTCTATCTCATTCATATTGGAGTATTTTCAAAACGTAAGGGAATCCCTTACGTTTTTTTCAATTCTATAAAAAACGACGTAAGGCTCTTGAAATTCTACATATATATACAAATTTAGATATACTTTGCTATAGAGATAAATGTAATATTACATTTATTTTACAAAACCGTAACATTAGCAAAAAAACTCCCGAATTATGGTATAAATTTTAATAGGTTATATACGGAAAACGAAAAAAGAAAAAAGAAAGCGGTGTAAAAAATAAAATGAAAAAGCTAAAAATGGCATCTTGCGCACTAGTTGCAGGGTTAATGTTTTCAGGGCTAACACCAAATGTATTTGCAGAAGATAAAATTTCTGACGTAAAATCACAAATTAACACACAAAATGATACTTTACATAAACAACAACAAGAACGTGATGAATTACAAAAACAAATGAATGACTTAAACAAAACAATCCAAGGTTTGGATAAGTCTGTGCAAGAGAACGCTTCAAAACTTGATGAAACAACAAAAAAAGTTTCTGATACTGAGCAATTAATCGAAAATAAAAATAAAGATATTGCAGAACTACAAACAAAGATTGCAAAACGTGAAGAGTTATTAAGAAAACGTTTAGTAGCACTTCAAGAACAGCCAAATACGAACATTGTGACAGAAGTTCTTGTAAACTCTAAAAACGTTGCAGATTTAGTTGATCGTTTAAATTCTGTTTCTAAAATTATGGAATCTGACGAAGATATCATGAAAACTCAACAAGAAGATCAAGTGAACGTGAAAAAAGATGTTGAAACAGTAAAAGAAAAACAAAAAGAATTAAAAGAAGCACAATCTCAAATTGAAACTGCTAAGAAAGAACTTGACGCTGAAAAAGAGAAAAAAGCAACAGCGGTAAACGATTTAAGCGGTAAAATGGATACAGTTGTAACTACAATGACAAGTACGGAAGGTCAATTGAAAGAGCTTGAACAACAGGCATTAAAATTACAACAAATCGCTGAAAAAGAAGCGCAAGAAAAAGCTGCACAAGAAGCTGATGCTCAAAAACAAGCAGAACAAGCTGCTAAAGAAGCACAAGTTCAACAAGCACAAGCACCTGCAGAACAAGCTGCACCGGCAAACAATGGTGGACAAGCTCAAAAAGAAGAACCTAAAAAAGAAGAGCCTAAAAAAGAGACACCTAAACAAGAAAACAAAAAACCAGAGCCAGCACCAGGTCCAACTCCGGCTCCTGGCGTAATTGGTAAAGCACAAAGCTACTTAGGTTTACCATATGTTTGGGGAAGTGCATCTCCATCAAACGGTGGTTTTGACTGTAGTGGATTCATTTCTTACGTATTTGGTGTAGGTCGTCAAGACGTTGCAGGTTACTGGAACTCAGTTTCGAAAGTAAGTAGCCCACAACCTGGAGATCTAGTATTCTTCCAAGGTACTTATAAAGCAGGTCCATCTCACATCGGTATTTACGTTGGTAACGATCAAATGATTCATGCTGGTGATAAAGGGATTGCATACGCAAGCCTAAGTAGTAGCTACAACCAGAAACATTTCTTAGGATACGGTAGATTCTAGGATTTATAATTGAATAAAAAACGTGTATAAAGTCGATAGCTTACTATTTTATAAGTAGGTTATCGGCTTTTTTGAGTTTTTACGAGATAAAGAGAAGGATTTATAGTAGTGCTGGAGGTGGCTATTGATGATGTTAGCTGGTAGACAGTTACTGTTAGAAGAACTTTCTTCAGATTTGCAGGATAAATTGGATCATTTGAAAAGGAATCGAGAAGTCGTTTGTGTACAAGGGGTAATTAAGAAATCTTCAAAATATATGTGCCAGCGCTGTGGAAATATAGAGCAGCGGCTATTTGCATCATTTCTATGTAAAAGGTGCAATAAAGTATGTACGTATTGCCGGAAGTGCATAACGATGGGTAGGGTAAGTGAATGTGCTGTACTTGTTCGCGGGATTGCTGAAATAAGCGGAGAAAATTACTTGAATCCGTTACAGTGGGAAGGCGTTTTGTCTGCTGGTCAGGAGTTAGCTGCGCAAAGTGTCGTTGACGCTGTTAAGCAGAAAGAATCATTTTTTATTTGGGCGGTGTGCGGGGCTGGAAAAACAGAAATGTTGTTTCGCGGAATTGCAGAGGCACTACAAAAGGGAGAGAGAGTTTGTATTGCAACGCCGAGAACGGACGTTGTACTTGAATTAGCACCAAGATTACAAGAAGTGTTTCCAAATATAAATGTAGCTGCTTTATACGGAGGGAGTTTAGACCGAGAAAAAGATGCGGCGTTAATCGTTGCAACTACACATCAATTGTTACGTTATTATAGGGCATTCCATGTCATGATTGTAGATGAGATAGATGCTTTTCCATATCATGCGGATAAGATGTTGCATTATGCAGTAAATGAAGCGATGAAAGAGGAGGCAGCACGTATTTATTTAACAGCAACTCCAGATGAAAAATGGAAGCGTAAATTGCGGAATGGTAAGCAAAAAGGGGTTATTATTTCAGGACGTTATCATCGTCATCCGTTGCCAGTTCCAGCATTTCGGTGGTGCGGAAATTGGAAAAGGGGTCTTATGCGTAAAAAAATTCCTCGTGCTTTATTACAATGGTTAAATATGTACTTATCTAAACGATATCCCATTTTTCTATTTGTTCCTCATGTGCGATATGTAGAAGAAATTAGCCAGTTATTAAAATCATTAAACAATCAAATTGACGGTGTGCATGCAGAAGATCCGAAGAGAAAAGAAAAGGTAGCGGCTTTTCGAAAGGGAGAAATCCCATTATTAGTTACAACGACGATTTTGGAACGAGGAGTAACTGTGAAAAATTTACAAGTGGCAGTTTTAGGAGCTGAGGAAGAAATATTTTCAGAAAGTGCTCTCGTTCAAATTGCAGGGCGTGCTGGTAGAAGCTCTGATGAACCGCATGGAGATGTCATCTATTTTCATTATGGAAAGACAGAGGCGATGGTGCGTGCGAAAAAACATATTCAAAGTATGAATAAGAATGCCAAAGAACAAGGATTGATAGATTGATGCATTGTCTACTTTGTGATGAGTATATTTCATATGCGATTAGTTGGTACACTTTTTTTGTTAAGCTTCATAAAAAGTATATATGTGATGGATGTGAACAACAACTTTCCTATATTATAGGAAATATTTGCAAGGAGTGTGGTCGGCCTTTAGAACTTGTACCAGCTGAATATAAAAACGGGGATATTTGCATGGACTGCATAAGGTGGACGAACGAGCAGAGGTTTCCGCCTCTCATAAATCGTTCGTTGCATGTGTATGATGAAGGGATGAAAGAAATATTAGCACAGTTTAAATTTCGAGGAGATGCTGAATTAGTGCATATTTTTCATCAGCCTTTTCGAAGTCTTTTTCAAAAATATTTTGCGAATGTTTCAGCTGTCATTCCGGTCCCTCTTAGTGAAGAGCGAGAATATGAGCGTGGTTTTAATCAAGCTGAGTTACTAGCTTCTTGTTTGCCTATCAAAATGTTTTGTACATCATTAAGAAGAATAGAAACAGAAAAACAAAGTAAGAAGAAGCGTAAAGAAAGGATATCGGGAGTTAATCCTTTTTATTTTCAGGGAGAAGAGCTGTTTCATGAGCAACATGTTTTAATTGTGGATGATGTGTATACGACAGGAATTACTGTTAGGCAAGTTGGAAGCCTTTTGTATGATCGAGGAGCGAGAGAGGTTTCTTGTTTGACGCTTTGTAGAGGTTAATATGTGAATGTCGAAAGGAATAATAAAAAGACGACAGATCTTGTTTGACTAACACTCTTGTCATTCGTTATAGTCAGAATATGGGGCGAATGCCCTGATTTTAAGAGTGAAGGGAATGGAATGAACATGCAAGGACGAGTGAAATGGTTCAATGCAGAAAAGGGATTTGGGTTTATTGAGCGTGAAGATGGTGACGATGTGTTTGTTCATTTTTCTGCTATTCAACAAGATGGGTATAAGTCGTTAGAAGAAGGTCAACAAGTGGAGTTTGATATTGTTGATGGAGCACGTGGACCACAAGCAGCTAATGTTGTGAAACTGTAAAAATTAAGTTTTTGGAAAAGATAGAGCTGTATTTTTAGCAGCATTATATAGATGGCGAAAGCTCTTGCTCGTAACAAGGGCTTTTTTGTTTTGGAGAAGTTGTCAAAAAGTTGTTTCTTTTCTGTAACGAATTGTCCACAGTTACATTCGTTATTCACGATGGTAATAGGATAAAATAAAGATAGAAACGATGCATCTTTTCATTTCAACAAAAAACGATAAAAAAATCGCAATTCCACTAATTTTTTTAAAAAAATTAGAAGGAGTTTTTAAGCCAATGTCGAAATTATAGTACATAGGCTTGAAAGGAGGAATTCATCTATGAAATTCAACATTCGTGGTGAAAATATTGAAGTAACTCCAGCATTAAAGGAATATGTAGAGAAAAAACTAAGTAAATTAGAGCGTTATTTTGATACATTCCCAGAGATTAAGGTTAATTTAAAAGTATACTCTGACAAGCAACGTATCGAGGTAACAATTCCATTTACAGATTTATTACTTCGTGCAGAAGAAACAAATAGCGATATGTACGCTGCGATTGATTTAGTAGTTGATAAAATTGAGCGACAAATTCGTAAACATAAAACAAAAGTAAACCGTAAATTACGTGAAAAGGGTTCTATTAAAACTAACTTTATCCTTCCAGAAGCAGTAGCTGTTCTGGATGAGGTAGAAGAGGATGAATTAGAACTTGTACGTACAAAACGATTCGATTTAAAACCGATGGACGTTGAAGAAGCGATCTTACAAATGGATATGCTAGGACATAATTTCTTCGTCTTCACAAATGCGGATACAAATGAAACTAATGTTGTATATGGCCGTAAAGACGGGAAATATGGTTTAATCGAAACAAAATAATCATTCAAAAGCGTAGCCGAAATGGCTGCGCTTTTTTGTATATTCTTGCTTTCGTATTTCCTAATATTGATGGGAATTTAAAGGTCCTATTCACAATGAAACTGAAATTTAGAAATTATGTCTTGTTACGGTCAATTGTATTACCATTCCAAAAGGATCTCGAACAATGGCATAACCAGGGCTGAATGAGTTTTTTTCGAACGGTGTTAAAATATAAACTTCATCATGTTTAATTAGATTGTGATAGAGTGCTTCAATGGTTTGGAAATCTTTAGATTGAATACATAAAGATGAGCTATTACTTAATTGCCAAGGGCGTGTGGAATCCACTGCTTGTTCTGCAATCATGATTTTATTAGTACCAATTTGTAAAACGGAATGGGTAATATAATGTTCTTGGCTTTCTTCATATGTGAAATTTGAGTCTATTTCTTTCATCTCTTTATAATTCTTTTTAAATAAAACTTTTGCACCTAAATATTGTTCGTAAAATGTAATTGCTTTAGCGCCTTGCCCGTTTAATGATAGAAAAGGGATTACTTCAAAGTTCATTGTATTGCCTCCTTCATATATGTTTACACTTATTACTATACAAATATAAGGTGCCAACATATGGCACCTATAGGGAGAGTTTATGAAAAGAGTTGAACGTTTAAATCAGATGCTACGTTTTATCAATCAAAAACAAATATTCACATTAAAAGATTTAATGGATGAATTTCAAATTTCAAAAAGGACAGCGTTACGTGATATTGCATCATTAGAGGAAATGGGTGCACCTCTCTTTGCAGAGTATGGTCGGTATGGAGGGTATCGTTTAATAAAATCGATGACATTACCACCGATTTCATTTACAAACCATGAAGTTTTTGCACTTTATTTTGCAATGCAAGCGCTAAGAAGCTTTGTAAGTAGTCCCTTTCAAATATCGTTTCAGTCCATTAATAAGAAATTTTTAGATAGTGTTTCGTCAAAACAGCGTGAGCAAATTGAAAACTTGCAAAAGAGAGTTACCTTTTACCACTTGGAACAAGCACATGAATGTGATTATCTAGAGGAACTTTTGCTAGCTGCTGTTCAAAATAAGGCCTTAAATATAAACTATGTAACGCCGAAGCAATCGACAATGCGCCGTATTCAGCCAATTTCGATTTATGCAATGAAAGGTTATTGGTATTGCCAGGCTTACGATTTAGATAAATCGGCTTACCGAGTGTTTCGCTGTGATCGTATTAGGTCGTTAGAAATAGTAGATGCTCAGGATAGTCTGGATTTGGAAAACATAAATATACATAACGCACATAGTCTTTGGAATGCAACTGAACAAGCTATTCAATTTAAATGCTCAATTACTGCGAGGGGGATAGAGATATTCAAGCAACAACAATATCCTTCGATTAAATTATGGGAAGAACACGAAGATACATATTTAATAGGAACTTATGAGCCTGCTGAAATCAACTTTATCATCTCGTATCTAGCTAGTTTTGGTAAAACTATAAAAATAATTGAGCCATCTTCTTTAAAAGAGAACTTGAAAGAATACTACTTAGATTTAATACAAAATTTGTAACGTAAATTTGAAGCGAAGAGATATTAGTTTGTTGGAACAAATAAAATAAAATAAAAACTTTTTCTGAATCTACGGCTCGACATTTGGACGATTGTTGTCATAGTTATAAGACAAGTGTTACAATTATCATTAGGTTTATACATTTTAGTTTTTTTAATTAGGAGAAAAATTGGCATAACATAAATTTGATTTTTATAACGACTGATTGTAAAGAGAAAAAGAAAGCAATCGGAAGTTTTATTTTAATAAAAGAGGAGCGTATTTCCTATGATCGGTATTTTAAAAAAGGTATTTGATGTCAACCAACGCCAAATTAAACGTATGCAGAAGACAGTGGAGCAAATTGATGCATTAGAACCATCTATTAAGCCGCTAACTGATGAACAATTAAAAGGAAAGACGATTGAATTTAAAGAACGTCTAACAAAAGGTGAGACAGTAGACGATCTACTTCCTGAAGCTTTTGCGGTTGTTCGTGAAGCAGCAACTCGTGTTCTTGGAATGCGTCCATATGGCGTACAGCTAATGGGTGGTATCGCCTTACATGAAGGAAATATCTCTGAGATGAAAACAGGTGAAGGTAAAACGTTAACATCTACTTTACCTGTATATTTAAACGCATTAACAGGAAAAGGTGTTCACGTTGTTACAGTCAATGAATACTTAGCACAACGTGATGCAAGTGAAATGGGAGAACTTCATGAGTTCCTTGGCTTAACTGTAGGGATTAACTTAAATAGTATGTCACGTGAAGAGAAACAAGCTGCTTATGCTGCTGATATTACGTATAGCACAAATAACGAGCTTGGATTCGATTACTTACGTGACAACATGGTGTTATATAGAGAGCAGTGCGTTCAGCGTCCACTTAATTTTGCTATCATCGATGAAGTCGATTCTATTTTAGTCGATGAAGCACGTACGCCGCTTATTATTTCTGGACAAGCTCAAAAATCAACAGAGCTATACATGTTTGCAAATGCATTCGTTCGTACATTAGAAAATGAAAAAGAGTATTCATTTGATGTGAAAACGAAAAATGTAATGTTAACTGAAGATGGTATTACGAAAGCAGAGAAAGCTTTCCATATTGAAAACTTATTTGATTTAAAACATGTAGCACTTCTTCACCATATTAATCAGGGGCTTCGTGCACACGTTGTTATGCACCGTGATACAGATTATGTTGTACAAGAAGGCGAAATCGTAATCGTAGACCAATTCACTGGTCGTCTTATGAAAGGTCGTCGTTATAGCGAAGGTTTACACCAAGCTATTGAAGCAAAAGAAGGCGTAGAAATTCAAAATGAAAGTATGACGCTTGCAACAATTACGTTCCAGAACTACTTCCGTATGTACGAAAAATTATCTGGTATGACTGGTACAGCGAAAACGGAAGAAGAAGAATTCCGTAGTATTTACAATATGAATGTTATCGTAATTCCAACGAATAAAGATATTATTCGTGATGACCGTGCTGATTTAATCTTCAAATCAATGGAAGGTAAATTCAATGCAGTTGTTGAGGATATTGTAAATCGTCATAAGCAAGGGCAACCTATTCTTGTTGGTACAGTTGCAATTGAAACGTCAGAGCTTATTTCAAAAATGTTAACACGTAAAGGTGTACGTCATAATATCTTAAACGCAAAAAACCATGCGCGTGAAGCAGATATCATTGCAGAAGCTGGTATGAAAGGCGCTGTAACAATTGCGACGAATATGGCTGGTCGTGGTACGGATATTAAGTTAGGCGAGGATATTAAAAACGTTGGCCTAGCAGTTATCGGTACAGAGCGTCACGAAAGCCGTCGTATTGATAATCAGTTACGTGGTCGTTCTGGTCGTCAAGGGGACCCTGGTGTAACACAGTTCTACTTATCAATGGAAGATGAACTAATGCGCCGCTTCGGTTCTGACAATATGAAAGCGATGATGGATCGTCTTGGCATGGATGATTCACAGCCAATCGAAAGTAAAATGGTTTCTCGTGCGGTAGAATCTGCACAAAAACGTGTAGAAGGAAATAACTATGATGCACGTAAACAGCTATTGCAATACGACGATGTACTTCGTCAACAACGTGAAGTAATTTATAAACAGCGTCAAGAAGTAATGGATTCAGAGAACTTACGCAGCATTATTGAAGGTATGATGAAATCTACGATAGAACGTGCTGTTGCACTTCATACGCAAGAAGAAATCGAAGAAGATTGGAACATTAAAGGTCTTGTCGATTACTTAAATACAAACCTTCTTGAAGAAGGAGATGTAAAAGAAGAAGAGTTACGTCGCCTTGCTCCAGAAGAAATGAGCGAATCAATCATCGAGAAATTATTAGAGCGTTATAATGAAAGAGAAAAACTTCTACCTGAAGAGCAGACGCGTGAATTCGAAAAGGTTGTTGTATTCCGTGTTGTAGATACGAAATGGACAGATCATATCGATGCAATGGATCATCTTCGTGAAGGTATTCATTTACGTGCTTACGGACAAATCGATCCACTTCGTGAATACCAAATGGAAGGATTCGCAATGTTCGAGTCGATGATCGCTTCTATTGAAGAGGAAATCTCTCGTTACATTATGAAAGCTGAAATTGAGCAAAACTTAGAGCGTCAAGAAGTTGTTCAAGGTGAAGCTGTTCATCCATCAAGCGATGGCGAAGACGCGAAGAAAAAACCGGTTGTAAAAGGTGACCAAATGGGACGCAACGATTTATGTAAATGCGGTAGTGGCAAGAAATATAAAAACTGTTGTGGCATTGGGCAGTAATAGGAAACTGTAGTTTAGACTGCTTTGCAAATTTTTACATCAAAAATGTATGATAAAAAGGATTAAACTCTCTCCGTAATAAGCGGAGAGAGTTTCCCTTGTTTTCATATGAAAGTAACAGCAATTACATAGAGGTGAAGGAAATGGAATTAGTAGAAATTAGGCAAGAATTAGAAAAAATGGCTAAGAGATTAGCGGCTTTTAGGGGGTCTCTTTGACCTTCCTACTAAGGAAAAACAAATTGCAGAATTAGAAGAAACGATGATGGGCGCAGGATTTTGGGATGATCAACAAGGCGCACAAGCTGTAATTAATGAAGCGAATGCGCTGAAAGATATGGTTGGAAGGTTCCGTCAGTTAGATGAGACGTTCGAAAACTTAGAAATGACGCATGACCTACTTAAAGAAGAGTATGATGAAGATTTACATGAGGAATTAGAATCTGAAGTGAAAACTTTAATTCAAGAAATGAATGAGTACGAGCTGCAGTTACTATTAAGTGATCCTTATGATAAAAATAACGCTATTTTAGAATTACACCCAGGTGCAGGTGGAACAGAGTCACAAGACTGGGGTTCTATGTTATTACGTATGTACACACGCTGGGCTGAGAAACGTGGGTTTAAAGTAGAAACGGTTGACTACTTACCGGGCGATGAAGCTGGTATTAAGAGTGTTACATTATTAATTAAAGGTCATAACGCTTACGGTTACTTGAAAGCGGAGAAAGGTGTACATCGTCTTGTACGTATTTCACCGTTCGATTCTTCAGGTCGTCGTCATACATCGTTCGTATCTTGTGAAGTTGTACCTGAATTCAATGATGAAGTTGAAATTGAAGTGCGTACAGAAGATTTGAAAATAGATACGTATCGCGCAAGTGGTGCAGGTGGACAGCACGTTAATACGACAGATTCAGCAGTTCGTATAACGCATCTACCAACAAACACGGTTGTAACATGTCAGTCAGAGCGTTCTCAAATTAAAAACCGTGAGCATGCGATGAAAATGCTGAAAGCGAAATTATATCAAAAGAAACTAGAAGAACAACAAGCGCAATTAGATGAGATTCGCGGAGAGCAAAAAGAAATTGGATGGGGCAGCCAAATCCGTTCTTACGTATTCCACCCGTATTCTCTTGTGAAAGACCATCGTACAAATACAGAAGTTGGTAACGTACAAGCAGTTATGGATGGGGAAATTAATCCGTTTATTGATGCGTATTTACGTTCTCGTATTTAATAAGAGAAAAAGCCAACAGAATTGTTGGCACATGCTGAGGTCCAAGAGGATATAAAGAGGCTTATCTTATTTATATTGATGAAATAAAGAGGAAGAGAAGTTGGAGGCGACAACTTCTCTTTTTGATGAGATTATATGTAGCATATAATGCCGTATATTGTTTTGTAAAAAGTAGAAAATAGTAAAACAGAGCGGTAATGGAGCAGAACTTTATATGGGATTTTTCTGATTTTGTTTGGAAAAAGAGGTTCTTTATAGAACTTTCTAAGGTGTTCACAGAATTGAAACAATTTGTGAAAGCTTTATTTCATTAGGCTTTTCACTATATTTGTGAAAGATATGAAATATACCTTGGTTTTTCTATATAAAGATAATGCTTATAATGAATATTGAATGTGTTATGAAGATTATTGTCTAGTTATGAATGAAAAGAATATCAACAATGGGGAGCGATAGAAGTGAAAAAGAAATTGTTGGCTATTGCGTTAGGGACATCAGTCGTTTTTGCTTTAGGAGCATGTGGAAATAAAGAAGAGAGTAAGTCTTCGAATCAGTCTGCAAGTACAGATAGTGCAGAACAAATTTTCCAAAGAAGTTGTGCTGGTTGTCATGCGAAAGATTTAGCAGGAGCAACTGGACCTGATTTAAGAAAAGTAGGCGGTAAGTATGACGCTGCAGATATCGAAGAAGTTATTAAAAAAGGTCGCGGCTCAATGTCACCTGGACTTATTCAAGGTGAGGACGCAAAAAAAGTAGCTGAATGGTTAGCGGAGCATAAATAAGAAACGTAATTAATAAACGAGCTGATTGTATAACTTGACCGAAAAGTGCTTCGGGTTAAGTAATTACATGAGCTCGTTTACCTTTTCTTGGGATGTAACATAACTGTAACAAAATTGTATCCGAATTGGAAACCGATTGATGTTACAATGGGGTTTGTAGAATTTTGATGAAATATATTACATAGAGTAGCTTTGCTAATAAAAAGCATGTATGGAAGCTACCTTCAACAAGAATGGTCGAGCGAAAATAAAGGTTTTTCTTTTATTTTCAAATGTACAGAAAAGTATTTCGAAAAAAATCATTAAGTATTGGGTGATAAATAATGATAAAAATGACGAATGTTTATAAGGAGTACCCAAATGGTATGAAAGCCATTGCTGGTCTCACAGTTAACATTAAACAAGGTGAATTCGTATACGTAGTTGGACCGAGTGGAGCCGGAAAATCTACATTTATTAAAATGATGTATCGTGAAGAGAAGCCATCTACAGGATCAATTAATGTAAATGGACTTGTAATTGAAACATTAGCAGAAAGAGATGTTCCATATTTCCGTCGTCAATTAGGCGTAATTTTCCAAGATTTTAAATTGCTACCTAAATTAACGATATATGAGAATGTTGCGTTTGCTTTAGAAGTAATTGAAGAAGAACCAGATGCAATTCGTGAACGTGTTACAGAAGTGTTAGGTCTTGTAGGTCTAGATGATCGTGCAGATGCACTTCCAAGCGAACTTTCAGGCGGAGAGCAACAACGTGTGGCGATTGCAAGAGCGATTGTAAATAGACCAAAGGTTGTAATTGCAGATGAGCCAACAGGTAACTTAGATATTGAAACAGCGCTTGATATTATGAATATTTTTAAACGTATTAATGAGCGTGGTACAACGATTGTTATGGCGACACATAACGCAGATATCGTAAATACAATTCGTCATCGTGTAATTGCAATTGAAGGCGGAAGAATTGTTCGAGACGAGATTGAGGGAGGATACGGATATGAAGGCTAAAACCCTTAGTCGACATTTGCGAGAAGGTGTGAAAAATCTATCCCGTAACGGATGGATGACATTTGCTTCTGTAAGTGCAGTAACAGTTACATTATTACTTGTAGGTGTCTTTTTGGCAGCGATTATGAATATGAACCATTTCGCGACGAAAGTAGAGCAAGATGTAGAAATTCGTGTGCATATTGATCCAGCAGCAAAAGAAGCTGATCAAAAGAAATTAGAAGAAGATATGAGTAAAATTGCGAAAGTAGATTCTATTAAATATTCTTCTAAAGAAGAAGAGTTGAAACGTTTAATTAAAAGCTTAGGCGATAGTGGAAAAACGTTCGAGTTATTTGAGCAAGATAACCCACTGAAAGATGTATTTATTGTAAAGGCGAAAGAACCAACAGATACGGCAACAATTGCAAAAAAGATTGAGAAAATGCAGTTTGTAAGTAATGTTCAATACGGTAAAGGTCAAGTTGAAAAATTATTTGATACTGTAAAAACTGGTCGTAACATCGGGATTGCGTTAATTGCTGGTCTTCTATTCACAGCGATGTTCTTAATCTCTAACACAATTAAAATTACAATTTATGCTCGTAGTACTGAGATTGAAATTATGAAACTTGTTGGTGCAACAAACTGGTTTATTCGTTGGCCGTTCTTGTTAGAGGGATTATTCCTAGGAGTATTAGGATCAATTATTCCAATTGGCCTAATTTTAGTTATATATAATTCATTGCAAGGTGTGTTTAATGAAAAACTTGGCGGAACAATTTTCGAGCTTCTACCATACAACCCATTCGTATTCCAATTAGCTGGTTTATTAGTGTTAATCGGTGCATTAATCGGTATGTGGGGAAGTGTAATGTCAATTCGTCGCTTCTTAAAAGTATAAAAAGTTGCAAACATAATTCGTACAAGCTTATCATATAGTAGAAATAGGTAAAGGCATCACACATCGTGTGATGCCTTTTGCTACACCACCTGTGTGTTCTGGAAAGGGGAATTCCGCATTGAAACGTAGAGTTGCAATTATTGGAATGGTTGTTGCATTTTTAATTGGTGCTGGCGGGATGTTTGGTGGTATGTACTGGTTTGGGATAAACCCAGCGTATGTAACGCAAACAGTATCGAATGGTAATGCTGGCACAGCGCAAGGGAATTTGGCAAAGATTAATGAGGCGTATGCACTAATCGATTCACGTTATGTGGAAGACGTGAAAGACGACAAATTAGTCGAAGGTGCGATACAGGGAATGTTGTCTACGCTGAAGGACCCTTATTCCACGTATATGGATAAAGAAACGGCAAAACAGTTTAGTCAGTCACTGGATCCTGAACTTGAAGGGATTGGAGCTGAAGTGAACAAGACGGACGGTAAGCTTATTATCGTATCGCCAATTAAAGGCTCACCAGCAGAAAAGATAGGAATTAAACCGAATGACCAAATTTTATCTGTAGATGGAAATAGTGTGAAAGATTTATCACGTGAAGAAGCAGTATTAAAAATTCGTGGTAAAAAAGGAACGACTGTTGCAATTGAAATTAAGCGCGCAGGAGTGGCTGATCCGATAGAATTTAAAATTAAGCGTGAAAAGATTCCGATTTTCACTGTATTTAGTTCCGTAAAGCAAGAGAGTGGAAAAGACATCGGTTATATGCAAATTACTTCTTTCGCTGAAAATACTGCGAAAGAATTTAAGGATCAGTTAAAAGAGTTAGAGAAGAAACATATAGCAGGCTTAGTTATTGACGTACGTGGTAATCCTGGTGGCTATTTAAATAGTGTAGAAGAAATACTAGGAGACATCATGACAGATAAAAAGCCAATGCTACAAGTAGAACAGCGAAATGGTGAGAAGAAGAAATTCTCTACGGAACTGAAAGAAAGAAAGTCATATCCAATTTCAGTATTAATTGATAATGGAAGTGCTTCTGCTTCAGAGATTTTAGCGGGTGCGCTGAAAGAGGGAGAAGGATACGATTTAATTGGTGAAAAAACGTTTGGTAAAGGTACTGTCCAACAAGCTGTTCCATTTAAAGATGGCAGCAACATTAAATTAACAATGTTTAAATGGTTAACACCAGATGGCAATTGGATTCATAAAAAAGGAATCGCGCCAACTGTAGAAGTAAAGCAACCAGATTATTATCATGCGACGCCAATTCAAATTGAAAAGACACTTTCATACAATTCAAATGATGTACAAGTAAAACACGCGCAAGAAATGCTTAAGAGCTTAGGATATGTACCAGGACGTGAAGATGGATACTTTAGCAAAGAGACAGAATCAGCACTAAAAGCATTCCAAAATGCGAATGAGATGGAAGCAACAGGACAACTTGATAAAAAGACAGCTGAAGTGATTCAAACTAAAATCATTGAAAAAATCCGTTCTGGAGAAAATGATTTACAATTACAGACGGCATTGAAATTAATAGCGAAATAAGAAAGAATACAGGCACTTTGATGCCTGTATTTTTTTTATGTGTTAAACAAACATTTCTTTAGTTATGATAAGATAAAAAGAAAAAATGATATAAATGGTGGTGAATGAATTCGTGGAGGCATGGCTTTTTGAAATACTACGAGCAGTTGGACGTTTTTTCTTACACCCTGCTGTCTATGTATTTTTAATTAGTAGTATCTTCGTTGGATACTTACGTATATTACGAGAACGAAAAGATTTTTCTTTTAAAGTATATGATATTTGGTTTGAACTACGAACAACTCTATTTGCAGGTATTGGGTACGGATTAATCGTATCTATTATTACGGTTGGGCTTGGGCTTGTTGTTTCAAAAGCGAGTTTATGGGCAATTTTACTTTGGACGTTATTATTCGGATTAACTGCTATGTATCGATATTTATCTGTAGCTTATACTTTCGGAATCGCTATTGTACTCGTGTTGTTATCGTCTAAGATGCCAGTTTCCTTCTTACAGCTTGGAGAAGGTGAAGAGGGTACGATTGTATCCCTTGCTATTTTATTAGGCGTTATGCTCGTTGTAGAGGGGTTATTAATCTCTAAAAATGCAGTTCGCTATTCTACGCCGAAAATTAACAAAGGTAAGCGTGGGCTACGAATTGGACTACATGAATCAAATCGTTTATGGCTTGTGCCAGTATTTATTCTTATACCAGGAGACGCGGTGACAGGATTTATTTCTTGGTGGCCTGTCGTTTCAATAGGTTCGACTACATACTCTTTATTCCTCGTTCCATTTTTAATTGGATTTATGAGAAAGGTTAGAAGTTATGAGCCGACGGAAGCTTTATTATTTACAGGAAGACGTGTCTATGGATTAGCAGGGCTCGTACTCGTTTTAGGTGTCGCAAGTTACTGGTGGCACGTACTCGCAATTATCGCGATGGGAGTCGCAATGCTTGGGCGCTTTACGATCTCGATGCAAGAGAAAATTGCAGACGAGAAAAGACCAGCATACTTTGCAGCACGTAATGATGGACTTGTTGTGTTAGATACAATTCCGAATACAATCGGGGCGGAGATGAATTTAAAGCCTGGAGAAGTTATTACGAAAGTAAATGGAATCATTCCAAGAAGTACCGAAGAGTTTTATGACGCGCTTCAAACGAAGACGACAGGAGCATTTTGTAAATTAGAAGTAGTAGATACAAATGGTGAGCTTCGTCTTGCTCAAACAGCATTATACGCCGGGGGACATCATGAATTAGGTGTTGTGTTTGTCCAGCAAGAGCATGAGTGGGATTCGGAAGCTATATAAAATAAAATGGAAACCTTCATCAAACACAGATGAAGGTTTTTTTAGTTTCATAGACGGATAACTTGAATAATTATTTGATAATGGTTATCATTTAGAGAGTCTTTTAATTTGGAAAAGGGAGGAAAGATATGCTACGTAAATTTTTTTCTTACTATAAACCGTATAAAGGTTTATTCATACTTGATTTTTCCTGTGCAGTTATCGCAGGCTTACTCGAACTTGGTTTCCCGCTTATCGTAAATCAATTTATTGATAAGTTATTACCAGGGCAAAACTGGACGCTTATTTTATGGGCTTGTTTCGGTTTATTCGCAGTTTACGTGTTAAATGCAGGTTTGCAATATGTCGTTACATATTGGGGACATATGCTTGGTATTAACATTGAAACTGATATGAGACAGAAATTATTTGATCACATTCAAAAGCTATCATTCAGATTTTTTGATAATAATAAAACAGGTCATTTAATTTCACGTCTTACAAACGATTTAATGGAAATTGGGGAAATTGCTCACCATGGACCAGAAGATTTATTCATTGCCATTATGACTTTAGTCGGAGCATTTTCATTTATGATGATGATTAACTGGAAGTTAGCACTTCTAACATTCTTCGTAATTCCATTCTTATTATGGTTGGCACTTTACTTCAATAAAAAAATGACAGGTACGTTTAGACGTTTATTCTCAGACGTTGCTGATTTCAATGCATGTATCGAGAACAATGTTGGTGGTATCCGCGTTGTACAAGCATTCGGAAATGAAAAGTTTGAGAAAGAGCAATTTGCTGTAAACAATGCTCGTTTCCGTACAACAAAATTAATGGCGTATAAAATTATGGCGTTAAATTCATCTATTAGTTATATGCTGATGCGTCTTGTAACACTCTTTGTATTAATATGTGGTACATGGTTTGTTCTGCAAGGTGAATTAACGTACGGTGGATTTATTGGATTCGTTTTATTAACGAATATTTTCTTCCGCCCAATTGAAAAAATTAATGCGGTTATTGAAAGTTATCCGAAAGGAATCGCTGGTTTTAAAAGATATGTAGAACTTCTGGAAACAGAGCCGGATATTGTAGATTCTAAAGATGCAATCGAAGTTAAACATGTACACGGTGATATTCAATACAATAACATCACATTCGGATATGAAAATAAAGAGCCGATTTTAAAAGATATTAGTTTGAAAATACATGCAGGTGAAACAGTTGCTTTCGTCGGGCCATCAGGGGCAGGGAAAACAACACTATGTAGTTTATTACCGCGTTTTTATGAACACTCATCTGGATCGATTCAAATTGATGGCATTGATACGAAAGAGATGACGCTATCGTCACTTCGGAAACAAATCGGAATTGTGCAGCAAGATGTTTTCTTGTTCTCAGGAACAATTCGTGAAAATATCGCTTACGGAAACTTAAAAGCTTCAGAAGCTGAAATTTGGCAGGCGGTAAAACGTGCCCAGTTGGAGGACTTAATTTACTCGCAACCAGACGGTTTAGAGACAGTTATTGGTGAGCGTGGTGTGAAACTTTCAGGAGGACAAAAGCAGCGCTTAGCAATTGCCCGTATGTTCTTGAAGAACCCGCCAATTTTAGTTTTAGATGAAGCAACTTCTGCGCTAGATACAGAGACAGAACTTGCTATCCAAAAATCACTTGCAGAACTATCTGTCGGCCGTACAACATTAGTTATCGCTCACAGGCTTGCAACTATTAAAAATGCAGATCGCATCGTCGTTGTAAATAAAGACGGTATTGCAGAACAAGGTTCACATGATGAATTGATTGAGCGGGGCGGAGGGTATAGCCGATTATATGAGGCACAGTTTAGTTCGTAAATATAATTTCTGCTGAATTAGTGCACCATAAGTAAGTGAAAATCTTATATGGGAGGCTATAAAGCATGATTGTAACAACAACTTCTACAATTCAAGGGAAAGAAATTATGGATTATATCGATATCGTCAATGGAGAAGCAATTATGGGGGCGAATATCGTGCGTGACCTTTTCGCTTCTGTCCGCGACGTTGTCGGTGGTCGCTCAGGCGCTTACGAAAGTAAATTAAAAGAAGCGCGCGACATTGCAATGGAAGAGATGAAAACTCTCGCAAGACAAAAAAATGCGAACGCAATTGTTGGTATCGACGTGGACTATGAAGTAGTTCGCGAAGGGATGCTAATGGTTGCTGTGAGCGGGACTGCTGTCCGTATATAAAGTGAAAAGCCGTGCTGGTGCACGGCTTTTTGTTTTGCTATTAGTGTTGCAGTTGTTGTTTCGAATATTGTTGATAAGTCGATATTCTGTATCGAATCGTTGATATAATTTTATTTCCCGAGGGTATTTTTAAAATTGTTGTTGTACAGTTGTGCTTTTGCGAGTGTTTCCGTATCATTATGGATTTCATTTAGCCCGTTCGCATCCCCAATAATATACCCTTCAAATGATGAACCAACAAAATCAAAGATATATTGAAACTGGGCGATAAGTGGTAATGCCTTCAACTTTGGATTGTCTCCGCCAACGATGACAACGTACATTTTTTTACCTTTCATTTTCTCTTTGAAATGAAGAGATGTATCGCGTAAGCTTTGTGACCAGCGATCAACGAAGTTCTTCATGTGGCCGCTCATTCCGTACCAGTATAGCGGTGTAGCGAAGATAATCGTGTCGTGCTCTAGCATGCGCTCGATTAACTGTTGATAGTCATCATTTACAGGTTGAAATCCTTCTGCATCATGACGTTGGTCTGTAATAGGATGGACGATATGATCACGCAAGTAAATTTGTTCTGTTTCAATTCCATCAATCATCATATGTGTTAGAGTTTCAGTGTTCCCGTTTTGTCTTGAACTGCCGTGTATGACGAACATGTAATCATCCCTTTTCTTTTGCTTGTTTTAGGAGTGAAACGTGTTTTTGCAAATTGGCTTGAATACTAGAGAGCAATTCGATTTGTTTCGTAACTTCACATAGTTTATCTTCGTAAAGTGCAAGAATACTACTGCATGGATTTGCGTATAGATGTGATTCGATTTCAAGGCAACGCAGCATTCTCGCGGTCTCTTCTAAATTTAAGCCAAGCTGTAAGTACATTTGAATAAGTTCTACTTTTTCGATGGCACTTTCATCAAAATCACGGTAGCCATTTGTGAGGCGTTTCGAAGGGAGTAATCCCTTTTCTTCGTAATGTCTTAGTGACCTTTCGCTAACCCCAGTTTCTTTTGATAACTCCCCAATTCGCACTGCATCTCACTCCTTCTACATGTATTGTAAACCTTCACACTAATGTAAAGGTCAACTCTGCTTTTTCGCAAAAGAATCCACATGATTTAAAAACACTTGAATGGCTTTAGACGGGATGAAATATTTGCCGCGCACGATGGAGAATGGGCGGATTAGCTTTTCGTCCGGAACAGGGACGTGGAATATTTCTTTTGCCAACAGTTCTTTTCGAACAGTCCAATCGGAAAGTATAGCGATGCCAAGCCCGGCAGCGACGGCTTCCTTCACGCTTTGAATACTGCTGAATGTAAAGAAGCGTTTCATTTTTAAATGATGTTGGTGTATAAAGCGATCGCTATAGGCACGTGTGCCAGAACCGCTCTCCCTTAATACCCAGACTTGATCTTGGAGAGTATTTTCATTTATTTCCTCAGTATGGAGCAATGGATGGTTTGGCGGGACGACAAGCTTCATCTCATCTTGCATAAAAGTTTCAACATCTATATCGGTGTATACGACTTGGCCTTCCACTAAGCCGATATCAATTTGATTAGAGCGAATGCTTTGCAAAACTTCTTCTGTATTGGAGATGAATGTATGAACTTCGACGTGTGGGTTTTCATTAGCATAGTGCGCTAATATTTTTGGAAGTAAGTATTCGCCAATTGTAAAGCTAGCACCGATCCGCAGCGTTCCCGTTACGACGTTGTGCAATTCATTAATTTCTTGCTTCGCATCTTCATAAAGTGAGAGCATTTGCTTTGCGTGTATGTATAAAATGTTTCCAGCTTCCGTAACTTGGACGTGCTTTGGGGAGCGCTGAATAAGTGTAGTCCCAAATTCATTTTCCAGGTTGCGAATGTGCATACTAACGCCGGGTTGTGAAAGGTTTAATAGTTCCGCAGCACGCGAAAAATGTTTTTGTTCAACGACAGTAACAAAGATTTTTAAAATGTCGACGTTCATTTGTTAGGCCCCTTTATTTTTGTTTTCATTTTATCATAAGTATTTCTGATGATAGGGATTCAATATTGATATTAAACTTATTATTAAAACTCTCTTATAATGTAACTAGAAAGAACATGCATGTTCCAATACGATTATTGGGGTGGTACAAAGTGGAACAAACACTTGTTATACAAAAGAAGAAGGGCTTTGGATTTTCGCAAGGTATTGGGATTACGTTATTAATCGCAATCGCCGCGAAATATTTAGCAGAGCTTCCATTTTTAAATATTATGGGACAATTAGTAATCGCTATTCTAATCGGGATGGTTTGGCGCGCGGCAATCGGGATTCCTCAAGAAGCGATAGCGGGAACGAACTTTGCGAGTAAGAAGTTGCTACGCTTTGGGATCATCTTACTTGGAATGCGGTTAAATCTTGTAGATATTGCGAAGGCGGGGCCGAAAGTATTAATCATCGCAGCGGTTGTTATTACATTTACAATTTTCGTTGTATATGGACTAACGAAAGTATTTAAAGTAGAAAAGAAACTTGGAATTTTAACGGCGTGCGGAACGGCGATTTGTGGTGCGGCCGCAGTCGTCGCGATTGCACCGCAAGTGAAAGCGAAAGATGAAGAAACGGCAGTTGGGGCAGCGATTATTGCAATTTTAGGTACAATATTTACACTTATTTATACGCTATTATACCCAGTGCTTGGCTTCTCACCCTACGGTTACGGGGTGTTCTCAGGTGCGACATTGCACGAAATCGCTCATGTTATCGCTGCGGCGGCGCCAGGAGGTAGCACGGCTGTAGACATCGCAGTTATTGTGAAATTAACGCGCGTAGCGATGCTTGTGCCAGTAGCGATTTTAATTGGATTATGGTTTGGTAAGAGCGAGGGAAGCAAGGAAAAAAGATCGTGGCGCGACCTTCCAATTCCTTGGTTCATCTTCGGATTTTTAGCAATGAGTGCGGTGCATTCGCTTGGGGTTATCCCAGAAGTTGTTGCCGGATACATTGTAGTAATTGCGTACATGCTTATTGCAATGGCGATGGCAGGGCTAGGTTTAAATGTAGAGTTTAAAACGTTCCGCAAATTAGGAAGTAGGGCATTCGTGGCAGGGCTAATTGGCTCGGTTTGCCTTTCGGTACTTGGATACATTCTTGTATATGCATTAGGATTTATGTAGTAGCAAAGAGGCATCTTATGGATGTCTCTTTTTTTACCTTTTTTTGTAAAGATATCTTCACTTGTATTTGGAAAATATTTATAATTATAGTAAAGATATCTTTACTTTCGAAGGTGGATCCTATGGGTGTGAAAAATAAAATTAAGGAATTACGAAAACAACATCATATAACGCAAATTGAAATGGCAAAGGCGATGCAAGTGACGCGGCAGACAATCGTGGCGATTGAGAACCACCACTATAACCCGAGTCTAGAGTTATCCCTAAAAATCGCCAAATATTTTGGAATGAAGGTAGAAGAAATATTTACGCTGGAGTAAGGGGAGAGAAAATGAACGATACTAAAAAGTTGTATATCGCTACTGTCTTAGGATTATGTGGAGGGGACGTTTTGGTTCGTATTATGGATCCATCCATACCGATGTTATCGCTAATAGTTAGTAACATTTTAGCAATTCTACTTTTAACAGTGTATACGTATTATAAAAAACATAAGTACAAAAAAGAAGAACTGCCAGAGATAGATGAGCGAGTAAATGAAAATATAAAAAAGTATGTAAATGTCTCATTTATATTCGCATTTATCCTTCTCATTGTTTACATTGGTGCGAGCAAAGTCGTAGGCAGAGATGTCATACCTACGCCAGAAATATTCACTGTATGTAGTTTCTTATTTGCTGGTAGTCTCATCATAGAAGTAATGGTGGGAAAACGAGCATAGCGATAGGAGGAATGAAAATGCAAGATGAGTTTGAGAGATTTCAATCAGATAAAGCGTTTAAATATGTAGGGTTATTTTTCGTGATTAGTTTGGCTATATGGAGTCTGTACAATTTAATTGTTTACGGAAGTGCTGGAACACCTTTTGTTCTATTTGTTGCGGGACAGTTTGTATATTACGGTGTGAATTATTGGCCCAAGTGGAAATTTAGAAATAAGAAAGAGGCCGATAATGCATGAATAAGCAAGAAGTTATGAGGTTTATAGGAAGCTTATCTTTAGCGGGGCTTATTTTAAATACAAGTTTAGTCATTTTAAATATTTCGTGGGAAGCGATATTGATTTCAAATGTAGCCCTTATTAGTTTATACGCTGTGTCTGAGTATAAGGAGCGAAAGCGATGGAAAGAAGAAGGCGTACCTGCATTAGATGAGAGAATCATGAAAAAAATGCAGCAATATTTTATGGTTTGTATGGTAGGTTTCTTTCTGTTTTTTATCGTGTATCTTTGTATGAATAAATATTTAGATAAACAACTTGTAAATGTGAATGAACTATTATATGTAGTTATTTTTGGTTTATTAATTAGTATGGCGTCAACGAGTGTATTAGCAACAAAGACTAGTAAATAGATAGATAAAGGGGAAGCGGAATGGGATTACCGATATTATGCGTTGCTACAGCTATATTTGCTTTATTTTGGGGAATACAAAATTATTCTCGTAATCCAGTGCCAAGTGTATGTATTATATTTGACACTGTAGGCTTATCGTACTATTTGTTAATTTCAGCGTATTATCATAAAACAGCAGTGGGTGTTGTTGTTGTTGTTGTTGTTGTTGTTGGAGCGATTATATTATCGTGTGGGCGTGCTATACAAAAGGTGTTATTTCCATAAAGGCTGTTTATACAAAAAGGTATAAACAGCTTTTTGTATTTTTTTTACAAACTACTTGAAAGTTACGTTACGTCACCTTTTATAATGAAGAAGAAGAGGTGATGGAGTTGATTTCAATTCAAGAACTAACGAGGGAAACAGGGGTTACAGTAAGGACGTTACGTTATTATGATCAAATCGATTTATTAAAGCCGAGTAGGAAAACGGATGGAGGACATCGGTTATATAGCGAGAGAGATGTTGTTCGTTTGCAGCAAATTTTATTTTTAAAAGAAATGGGTTTTTCATTAAAAGAGATTACGAATATGTTAGTAAAAGGTGAACTTAACTTAAAAGACTCGCTTGAAAAGCAACTTAGATTTGTACAGGAAGAACAAAAGAAATTCAATCGAATGGAACGTGTTTTACAAGCCGTTGTTTATTCGGTAGATGTGGAGGAAGAACTGGATTGGAAAGTTATGTTTGAACTCATTCAGCTTTCGAAGCAGTCTCCTCGTATACGTGAAATATTCCAAAATGAACTGTTTTCAAAGGAAGAGCAAGATTTACTTCATAATTTACCAAATATGAGTGAGGAAGATCCGAATGTATTAGAGTGGGTAAATTTATTAAAACAATTACGTAACTTTATGAAAGACGGTAAGGAAGCAACAAATGATGAAGTACAAGGGGCAACGAAGAAATTAATGCTGAAGTGTTTAGAGATGGCAAATGGTGATGAAGCATTTTTAGATAAATTGTGGGAAGTGAGAAAGTCAAAAGAAGATTCACAGAAAATGAGTATGTATCCAATTGAGGAAGAGCTTCTATTATATATGGATGAGGCTTTTCGTATATATGACGAAAGGGAGAGGGATAAATGAGTATACTCGCAGAATATCGTTGGTATTTTTTAATTGGGGCAGAGATTGTATTTTGGTTATCGGCTATCGGATTCTTTTTACTAAGGTATGGATTTCGCTTGAAAAAGGCGAGTTTTATTATGGGGATTGTGCTACTCGTAAATGAAGTGTTTATTTTAACTTTAGGAGTAGTGGACTACTATCAAACAGGGAAGTTCTCTAATTTTCAAATCATTACTGTAATTATATTATTGTATGCTGTCTTTTACGGGAAAAAGGATTTGAAGAAGCTAGATATATATGTACAAAAACTAGTTGCGAAGTGGCGGAATGAACCGGCGCCTATTATCGAAGAACCACTTGAAGTAACAGGTAGGGCGCATGCGAAGCAGGAAATGAAAAATTGGGTTTTACATCTTATTTTGTTTGTTGCTGTTCATATATTCTTTTTCTTCATGTATGGGCTTATTCCAGTAGAACAGTGGGGGAATTGGTTAGAGTCAGGAATCGTTTTAAATAAAGCAGCAAGCCGTGTAAGCCAAGTGTGGGCTATTATTCTTTTAGCGGATACTGCAATTTCATTTTCATATGTGATTTTTCCGAAGAAGGAGAAAGGTAAAAGAGAGACTACTTTCATAAGATGAGAGTAGTTTTTTCTTGATAAAAGGTTCGGTAAAAGAGAGTATAGAACTTTTTAATTGTGTATACAAATAGTTTGAATAGGAGAGGATGACAATAGGAAAAAGAGCGAGTTTCATATGTGTTTTCTTCTTCAGTTTAGTAGCATGTTCACAATCTAGCAGTACAGTTGATGAGAAGGATGATATCGTTGCGAAAAGGACAGGAATTTCTAATCTATACAAATTTGAAAAGTTCGTTTTGAACGTTGAACAAGGAAAAGTTGATGAAATAAGGATTGTAAATTATACACATGAAGGCGATCCAATCTTTCAAACGTTAGAACATAGTGGAAAAGAGATACGTCATATTTTAGATAATAGACGAGATGAATTCGCAGGTGATAATAAAGGTGTTCAGTCTGATAGTTGTAAAAGAATAGTCAAAGAAGTTCGTGAAGTGGATATAAGGTATAGGTTGATAGATTGTATGAATGAAGACGGACGAAATGGATATGATTTGTTAGATGTGCCATTAAAATAAATTAGAGAGAGGAAGGGAGTGTTTACTCCTTCCTTTTTTATGTATATATTGTCGAAAATTTTACCGAATATCTGTTCGTTTTTTTTAGGTTTTTTATAGGCATTCGTGTTAAAATAATAATACAGATTTTTTATGAGGAGGTCGGATTTCACTTGGAACATCAATTTGAAATTATCTCAGAGTATTCCCCGCAAGGTGATCAGCCGGGAGCGATAGAGAAGCTTGTAGAGGGAATTAATAGTGGAAAGAAAAAGCAAGTGTTGCTTGGAGCAACAGGAACGGGTAAGACATTTACGATTTCAAATGTCATTAAAGAGGTGCAGAAGCCAACACTTGTAATGGCTCATAATAAAACGTTAGCAGGACAGTTATATAGTGAGCTGAAAGATTTTTTTCCTAACAATTCTGTGGAGTATTTTGTTAGTTATTACGATTATTATCAGCCGGAAGCGTACGTACCACATACGGATACGTTTATTGAAAAAGATGCGCAAATTAACGATGAAATTGATAAATTACGCCACTCGGCAACGTCTTCCTTATTTGAACGAGATGATGTTATTATCGTTGCGAGTGTGTCGTGCATATACGGTTTAGGTTCTCCGGAAGAATACCGCGAGTTAGTTGTTTCACTTCGGGTTGGTATGGAAAAGGACCGTAATCAATTGCTTCGTGAACTTGTTGATGTACAGTATGGCCGTAATGATATTGATTTCAAGCGTGGTACATTCCGTGTGCGCGGAGATGTAGTTGAAATCTTCCCCGCATCCCTTGACGAGCATTGTATTCGAATTGAATTTTTCGGGGATGAAATAGATCGTATTCGAGAAGTAAATGCATTAACGGGTGAAGTATTAGCAGAACGTGATCATGTAGCAATCTTCCCGGCATCTCACTTCGTTACACGTGAAGAAAAGTTGAAGGTCGCCATTGAAAATATAGAAAAAGAATTAGAAGCGCGTTTAAAAGAATTAAATGATAATGGTAAATTGTTAGAAGCGCAGCGTATAGAGCAGCGAACACGTTATGATTTAGAAATGATGCGTGAGATGGGTTTTTGTTCAGGGATTGAAAACTATTCCCGTCATTTAACACTTCGTCCAGCAGGTTCAACACCATATACACTTTTGGACTATTTTCCAGAGGATTTCTTAATTGTTATGGATGAGTCGCACGTATCGGTTCCGCAAGTAAGAGCGATGTATAACGGGGACCAAGCACGTAAGCAAGTGCTTGTGGAGCATGGATTCCGTCTGCCATCAGCTTTAGATAATAGACCGCTCACGTTTGATGAGTTTGAAGAGAAAACGAATCAAGTTATTTACGTTTCGGCAACGCCAGGACCGTACGAGTTAGAGCAGTCACCGGAAGTAGTAGAACAAATTATTCGTCCAACAGGGCTTTTAGATCCACCAATTGATATACGACCAATTGAAGGACAAATAGATGATCTATTAGGAGAAATCCATGACCGGATTGCGAAAAATGAACGTGTATTAATTACGACTTTAACGAAAAAAATGTCAGAGGATTTAACAGATTACTTAAAAGATGTAGGAATTAAAGTGAACTATCTTCACTCTGAAATTAAAACGTTAGAACGTATTGAAATTATTCGTGACCTTCGCCTAGGTAAGTTTGATGTACTTGTCGGTATTAACTTATTACGAGAAGGATTAGATATTCCGGAAGTATCACTTGTAGCTATTTTAGATGCTGATAAGGAAGGATTCCTGCGTTCAGAGCGTTCATTAATTCAAACAATTGGTCGTGCGGCACGTAATGAAAACGGCCGCGTTATTATGTACGCAGATCGCATAACGAGATCAATGGGAATTGCGATTGAAGAAACGCAGCGTCGTCGCCAGTTGCAAGAAGCTTACAATAAAGAGCATGGTATTACGCCGAAGACGATTCAAAAAGGAGTACGTGACGCTATTCGTGCGACAACAGCAGCTGAGGATACGGAAACATATGAAGCAGCACCAGCTAAGAAGATGACGAAAAAAGAACGTGAAAATACAATTGCGAAGATGGAAGCAGAGATGAAGGAAGCAGCAAAAGCGTTAGATTTCGAGCGTGCAGCTGAATTAAGAGATTTACTACTAGAATTAAAAGCGGAAGGGTGAAAAGAGTGAGTAAAGATTTTATTGTTGTAAAAGGTGCTAGAGCGCATAATTTAAAAAATATTGACGTAACCATTCCGAGAAATCAGCTTGTTGTTGTGACGGGATTGTCTGGTTCAGGGAAATCATCGTTAGCATTCGATACGATTTATGCAGAAGGGCAGCGTAGATACGTGGAATCTTTATCCGCGTATGCACGCCAGTTTTTAGGGCAAATGGATAAGCCGGATGTTGATACGATTGAAGGTTTATCTCCAGCGATTTCAATTGATCAAAAAACGACGAGTCGTAATCCTCGTTCAACGGTTGGAACGGTAACAGAGATTTATGATTATTTACGTTTATTATTCGCGCGAATTGGTACGCCGATTTGTCCGAATCATGGAATTGAAATTACATCACAAACAGTGGAACAGATGGTAGACCGTGTTCTTGAATATCCTGAACGTACGAAGTTGCAAGTGCTAGCGCCTATCGTGTCAGGGCGTAAAGGTACGCATGTGAAAGTATTAGAAGATATTAAGAAGCAAGGTTATGTTCGTGTGCGCGTTGATGGAGAGATGCTGGATGTATCTGAAGAGATTACTTTAGAAAAAAATAAGAAGCATTCAATTGAAGTTGTTATTGACCGTATTGTTGTGAAAGAAGGAATTGCAAGCCGACTTGCAGATTCACTCGAAAGTGCTTTAAAGCTTGGTGGGGGCCGAGTTTTAATCGATGTAATGGGAGAGGAAGAACTTCTATTTAGTGAACATCATGCTTGTCCACATTGTGGTTTTTCAATCGGAGAATTAGAGCCGCGTATGTTCTCGTTCAATAGTCCATTCGGCGCGTGTCCTTCTTGTGACGGACTTGGCTCGAAGTTAGAGGTAGATTTAGAACTTGTTATTCCGAACTGGGATGTATCATTAAATGAACATGCGATTGCTCCTTGGGAACCGACAAGTTCACAATATTACCCGCAATTATTAAAATCTGTGTGTAATCATTACGGCATCGATATGGATATGCTGGTGAAAGATATACCGAAGGATTTATTTGATAAAGTGTTGTACGGAAGCGGGGAAGAGAAGGTTTATTTCCGCTATGTGAATGAATTTGGTCAAGTAAAGGAAAATGAGATTTTATTTGAAGGTGTTATTCCGAATATCGAGCGTCGTTATCGTGAGACGAGTTCTGATTATATTCGTGAGCAAATGGAGAAATATATGGCAGAGCAAGCTTGTCCAAAGTGTAAAGGCGGACGCTTAAAGCCTGAGAGTTTAGCTGTTTTCGTTGGTGATAAAACGATTGCCGATGTAACGAAATATTCTGTTCAAGAAGTACAGGAGTTCTTCTCAACTGTTGAGTTAACGGAGAAACAACAGAAAATTGCTCATTTAATTTTAAGAGAAATTCAGGAGCGCGTTGGGTTCTTAGTGAACGTCGGTTTAGATTATTTAACGTTAAGTCGTGCCGCAGGAACTTTATCCGGTGGTGAGGCGCAGCGTATTCGTTTAGCGACACAAATTGGTTCTCGTCTTACGGGTGTACTTTACATTCTTGATGAGCCTTCTATCGGTTTGCATCAGCGTGATAATGATCGTCTTATTCGTACATTGCAGGAAATGCGTGACTTAGGAAATACGTTAATCGTTGTTGAGCATGATGAAGATACGATGATGGCTGCTGATTATTTACTTGATATCGGACCTGGTGCAGGTATTCATGGTGGTCAAGTTGTATCAGCGGGTACACCAGCTGAAGTTATGCAAGATGATAATTCATTAACAGGGAAATATTTAAGCGGTAAAGAGTTTATTCCGGTACCACTTGAGAGACGTAAAGGTGACGGACGTAAAGTGGAGATTATCGGTGCGAAAGAAAATAACTTAAAGAATGCGAAAATGTCATTCCCTCTAGGAACATTTGTAGCGGTAACAGGCGTATCTGGCTCTGGAAAAAGTACGATAATTAATGAAGTGCTATATAAATCATTAGCTCAAAAGTTATATAAGGCGAAAGCGAAGCCAGGGTCTCATAAAGAAATTAAAGGTCTTGAGCAGTTAGATAAAGTTATTGATATTGATCAATCACCAATCGGGCGTACACCACGTTCCAACCCAGCAACATATACGGGTGTATTTGATGATATTCGTGATGTATTTGCGCAAACGAATGAAGCGAAAGTACGTGGGTATCAAAAAGGGCGCTTCAGCTTTAACGTAAAAGGTGGCCGTTGTGAAGCGTGCCGCGGTGATGGAATTATTAAAATCGAAATGCATTTCTTACCGGACGTGTATGTTCCGTGTGAAGTTTGTCACGGTAAACGTTATAATCGTGAAACGTTAGAAGTGAAATATAAAGATAAGAATATTTCTGAAGTGTTAGGGATGACAATTGAAGATGGAGTAGAGTTCTTTGCTAATATCCCGAAAATTAAGCGTAAACTTCAAACGCTTGTAGATGTAGGGCTTGGCTATATGAAATTAGGGCAACCAGCTACGACGTTATCAGGTGGTGAAGCGCAACGTGTGAAATTAGCTTCTGAATTACACCGTCGTTCTACAGGGCGTACGTTATACATTTTAGATGAGCCAACGACTGGCTTACATGCACATGATATTGCACGTCTTCTAGAAGTGTTGCAGCGTCTTGTTGAGAGTGGCGAGACGGTACTTGTAATTGAGCATAATTTAGATGTTATTAAAACAGCTGATTATATCATTGACCTTGGACCAGAAGGCGGAGACAAAGGCGGACAAATCGTTGCTTCTGGAACGCCAGAACAAGTAGTGAAAGAAGAACGCTCGTACACAGGTAAGTATTTAAAAGAGATTTTAGATCGTGATAAAGCAAGAATGAAAGAGAAAATAAAAGAAGTAGAGTTATCACAATAAGTTGTTAATGAAAACCGAGTGGAAATGACGCTCGGTTTTTGTTTTATAGGGGGAGAAAATGGAGTTTGTAGAGGGATTAAGGAAGAAAAATATGAGGGTTAGAGAGTTTCAAAAGTGGGGCGTATATTTTCGGAAGCGCTGGGAAGATCGTTTTGCAAATCATTTAAGCGATGAAGAAAAAGAAGACATTTTTTTTATGGAGATAAGTATGCATGTGGTTATCTTTGGCACATATTTAGTTATGAGAAAAAGAAGTGTTCAGTAGGGACAGAAGCAGAGGGTGCGTTTCATAATGAAGTGAAAAAGGATTGTTATGTATTTTATCAACATTGTGATGAAGTACTGTTAATAAAGGATGCGAGTTTATTACATATGGATGATATATTACGGGAGACAGACGATGCGTATAAAGGTGATATCTATATTGTAGATAAAGATTTTACTTGGACCTTTGTGAAAACTCATGAACATAGATGGTGCGGACCGTATTTCGCAAGGGAAAACTGGTAAGCTACGTTAGTAGGTATACAAGCATGAAGAATAGAATAAGTTGGTATAAGTATTTGTATGATACTTGCGTTTATTATCTATTAGCGTATGATGAAATATATATGTTAAAAGGATGTGTAAGGAAATGAGATGGATTGTATCACTTCTTGTAAATAGCGTTGTGTTAATCGCTGTATCCGGACTTTTAAAAGGGGTTGCACCAGACGCATTTTACATAGCAAATATACAAACTGCAATTATTGCGAGTATTATATTGGCAATTTTAAACGTATTTGTAAAGCCACTTTTAATTTTAATTACGCTACCGATTACTCTTGTAACTTTCGGTTTCTTCTTAATTGTTATTAATGCGATTACGTTAAAGATGACGGATTCATTATTAGGGGACGCCTTTAATATATCTGGATTTGGTGTAGCGATTGTTGCGGCAATTTGTATTTCGATTTTTAATATGATAATTGAAAAAGTAATTGTTGAACCATTACATGAAAAAAAGAGAAAATGACAAAAAGAAAAACATTTCATGATTCATATGAAATGTTTTTTTCTATTTATTAGAAACCGTGTTTCTTGTTTCCAGAAAAAAATGGTACAATATCCGATAGAATGGAATTTTACATCAAATGAGACTGAATCCGCAGCGGAGTGGAGGTTTATACATATGCCGAAAGTAAGGACAAAAGATTTAATTGAACAATTTCAATTGGAGTTAGTAAGTGGTGAAGAAGGGATTCATCGTCCGATTGATACGAGTGATTTATCGCGACCTGGAATTGAAATGGCAGGGTTTTTTACATATTATCCAGCTGATCGCGTACAGCTTCTTGGAAAAACGGAGCTTACGTTCTTTGATACGTTAACGACAGAGCAAAAGCAAGAGAGAATGAAAGCGCTTTGTACTGAAGAGACGCCTTGTATTATTGTAACTCGTAATCAAGATGTACCGGATGAGTTATTACAAGCATCACGTGAATCAGGTGTGCCTTTATTACGTTCTGCTCAAACGACGACGAGATTATCAAGTCGTTTAACAAATTATTTAGAAGGTAAGTTAGCGCCAACAACAGCTGTTCATGGTGTGTTAGTAGATATTTATGGCGTTGGTGTTTTAATTACAGGCCAAAGTGGTGTCGGGAAAAGTGAGACAGCGCTTGAACTTGTAAAGCGTGGTCACCGTCTAGTTGCGGATGATAGCGTAGAAATTCGTCAAGAAGATGAAGATACATTAGTAGGGAGCTCACCTGATTTAATTGAGCACTTATTAGAAATTCGTGGTCTAGGTATTATTAACGTAATGACGTTATTCGGTGCAGGGGCAGTACGAAATTATAAACGTATTACGCTTGTTATTAATCTTGAAATTTGGGATCAAAAGAAAAATTATGATCGCTTAGGTCTTGATGAAGAGAAGATGAAGATTATTGATACAGAACTTACGAAGATTACACTTCCAGTTCGTCCTGGTCGAAACTTGGCTGTTATTATTGAAGTAGCAGCGATGAACTTCAGATTAAAACGTATGGGAGTCAATGCGGCACAGCAGTTCTCTGAACGATTAATGAGTGCGATTGAGTTAGGAAATCAAGAGTAGACTCTGGAGAGGGAGGTCATATATATGCTGTTAGGTTCTGTACCACAGCTTGACCGTATAGCAGTCCAACTTGGACCGTTCCCTGTTTATTGGTATGGGGTTATTATCGGTACAGGTGTGCTATTAGGTCTTTGGCTAGCAACTCGCGAGGGAGAAAGGCTTGGTATTCACAAAGATACATTTATCGACCTTGTATTAATCGCAGTACCAATTGCCATTCTTTTTGCGAGAATGTATTATGTCATTTTTGAATGGGAATATTATTCGCAAAATCCGAGTCAAATTATTAATATTCGTCAAGGTGGTTTGGCGATTCATGGTGGTTTAATCGGGGCTGTTATTACAGGGATCCTTTTTGCGAAACGACGCGGGCTTTCATTCTGGAAGTTAGCGGATATTGCTGCGCCGAGTATTTTATTAGGACAAGCAATTGGCCGATGGGGAAACTTTATGAACCAAGAGGCGCATGGTGATGAAGTAACGAGACAGTTTTTAGAAGGTCTTCATTTACCGGATTTCATTATTAATCAAATGTACATTGAGGGTGTGTATTATCACCCAACGTTTTTATATGAATCATTATGGAACTTTGCAGGTGTTATTTTACTACTCGCGTTACGAAAAGTGAATTTACGCCGTGGTGAATTATTCTTCACATATTTAATTTGGTATTCGGTGGGACGCTTCTTCGTAGAAGGTTTGCGTACAGATAGTTTAATGTTAGGACCACTTCGTATTGCACAAGTAATGTCTATTGGAATTGTTGTTATTTCTATCATTTTCATTATTGCGAGACGAAAAATGGGGCAAGCTGATAAAAGATATTTAGAAAATTAGAGAAAAGTAGCATCTTATATAAGATGCTGCTTCTTTCATATTCAGGTAATGAAAGGATTAAGGACGATGAAAATAAATACAGTGTTATTTGATTTAGATGGAACGTTAATTAATACAAATGAACTTATTATCTCTTCTTTTTTACATACGTTAAATCACTATTATTCTAATCAGTATAAGCGTGAAGATGTATTGCCATTTATCGGTCCATCTTTGCATGACACTTTTAGTAAGATTGATGCAAGCAAGGTTGAAGAGATGATTACATGTTATCGCCAATTTAATCATGAGCATCATGATGAATTAGTGGAAGAATATGAAACTGTATATGAAACGGTTCAAGAATTGAAGAAGCAAGGTTATAAAGTCGGCATCGTTACAACGAAAGCGAGACAGACGGTTGAAATGGGATTAAAGCTTTCAAAACTTGATCAGTTTTTTGATGTTGTCGTGACAATTGATGATGTGGAACATGTGAAACCACATCCAGAACCACTTCAAAAAGCGCTCGAATTATTAGATGCAAAGCCAGAAGAAACATTGATGGTTGGTGATAATCATCATGATATCGTCGGTGGACAAAATGCAGGTACGAAAACAGTAGCGGTTTCATGGACATTGAAAGGTAGAGCGTATTTAGAAGCGTATAAACCAGATTATGTGCTAGATAAAATGAGTGATTTACTACCGATTTTGTCTCGCATTAACGGGTAGTATGATTCCTGCCTGTAAATGCTTGATTGATGAGAGTTAGTAATCAGTGGGGAAAAGAGTTCCTACCGGTTAAAGTTTCACTTTATATAAGTAGAGGAGAGAGTTCAGTGCGACGGACAACGCGCTATCCTGTTTTAGGAGAAAATTCATTGTGGAATGTGTATAAAACAGTTTCTTTTTGGAAGGTAATGAAAAACTTTATTATCATCCAAATCGCACGTTACACGCCATTTTTATCCGTGAAGAATTGGTTATATCGCACGTTTTTACGGATGGAAGTAGGAAAGAAAACGTCGTTTGCACTTATGGTAATGCCAGATATTATGTTTCCAGAAAAGATTACTGTGGGAGACAATTCAATTATCGGCTATAATACAACGCTTTTAGCGCATGAATATTTAATTCATGAGTATCGACTCGGAGAAATCGTCATAGGGAATGGAGTTATGATTGGAGCGAATACGACAGTTTTACCAGGTGTGACGATTGGAGATGGTGCTATCGTTTCTGCAGGCACACTTGTCCATAAAGATGTACCAGGCGGCGCTTTCGTAGGCGGAAATCCGATGCGTATTATTTATACGAAAGAGGAAATGGCCACTAGAGAAGGTTGATGTTAAAAATGTAACATTTCCCTTCTCTTTTTATGAATAAAAAGGAAATAATTGATTATAATATACTGTTTTGTTTTTTACGGAATCGTTTATACTTATAGATAGAAGAATGTGTGAACGAAGAAAACAAAAAACTGGAGGATATATGGGGAAAAATCAAAGAATATATAAGGAGAGCGGACAAGTTATCTCTTTTAATCAGTTAGCGGACTTCTTTTATAAAAAAGGGATGAGGGCTTATAAAGGGCAAAAATTGCAAGATGCAATTAAATATTTTCGAAGAGCGGCAGAAAGCGAGAAGGAGCCGTTTATTTTATGCCAACTAGCAATAGCATTATCTGACTCTGGTGAATATCAAGAGTCGAATCAGATATTTCTAAAGCTTGTTAGATCCAATCCTGAACTTGAGCAATGCTATTATTTTATTGCAAATAATTATGCATATATGGGCTTGTTTCAACAGGCGAAGAAGTATGCAGAGCGATATTTAGAAGTTGCGGAAGAGAAGGAATTTGTAGAAGATACATTAGAATTGCTTGAGATTATGGAAGAAGAAGCAATGGGTGCGGAAGAGATTGAGGATGAAGATGAGCTAATTGTTATGCAAGAAGAAGCGAACCGCTACATTCGTAACGGACAATTAGAAGAGGCGATTGCTACACTAGAAGTTGTTACGAAAGAATATCCAGAATTTTGGTCGGGCCATAATAATTTAGCGATTGCACATTTTCAATCAGGTAATGTGGATCAAGCGCTTAAGTTAACAGAAATGATTTTAGAGAAAAATCCTGGTAATATGCACGCGCTTTGTAATACGCTTATTTTTCTATATTCAATTGGAGAGCATAAGCAAGTAGAGTCATTAGCAGGGCAGTTAGTTTCGGTATATCCAATTTCATTTGAGCATCGTTTGAAACTTGGAACAACGCTTGCAACAATTGGCCATTTTGAACCTGCATATAAATGGTTCAAAGTATTAAAGCGTCAAGGGTACGAAGGAGACGTTAGTTTTTATTACTGGTTTGCATACTCTGCGTATATGGTGAAGGAACAGCAAGTAGCTGAAAAAATGTGGCAACATGTTGTAGAATTGCATCCTGATAAAAAAGGAAAAGAACCGTGGAATGCACTGAATTTAGCAGATGAAGGACAAAATCTTTTATTTGAAGAGTTACGAAAATCATTTCGGCAAAGTACGACGCTAGAAGAGAAAATGCTAGCTTTATATTTAATGAATGAATTGTCAACACCAGAGAAGGTTGGATTCTTCTTTGATGTAACGCAAGCGAAAAATGGTGTTCCAATCGTATCGCAACTTGCAAAATATTTCTTTTTACTTAATAGTCATAAAAGCATCCCAGCTGATTTACAGCAATTTGAACAGTGCGTACGAATCGCGGATGCATTATACAATTATACGAAAAAAGACGATGAATTAATCGAAGAGTGTTTAAATTTTTGGTTTTGTACGTTCATACGTTTATATACATCTGGAGCGACTTTTACAAATGTGTACGGTTGGTCAGCGGCAATTGAATACATTGTGCGCGGCGAACAAAGGAATAAGATGACACAGGCAGAGCTTGGTGATGTATATAATGTATCTGTAGCGACTGTACGAAAGTATGTGCAGGCTGTTAAGCGCACGCATACGTAGGGTAGGCAAATCATTGGGAAAAAAATGATGCTAACAGTATAATGAGGGTAACTTAATGTGTATGAATGAATGGGAGTGAATAGTGTGTCAGAAGAAAAAATTTATGATGTCATTATTATTGGTGCAGGACCAGCTGGTATGACAGCTGCGGTATATACATCTCGTGCGAATTTAAGCACACTGATGCTTGAGCGTGGTATTCCAGGTGGACAAATGGCAAATACAGAAGATGTAGAGAACTATCCAGGTTATGAGTCTATTTTAGGACCAGACTTATCAAATAAAATGTTTGAGCATGCGAAGAAATTTGGTGCTGAATATGCATACGGTGATGTGAAAGAAATCATCGATGGTAAAGAGTACAAAACAATTATTGCTGGTAAAAAAGAATATAAAGCACGTGCAATTATCGTTGCAAGCGGTGCAGAGTATAAAAAAATTGGTGTGCCAGGTGAAACAGAACTTGGCGGCCGCGGTGTATCATATTGTGCAGTATGTGATGGTGCATTCTTTAAAGGGAAAGAACTTGTTGTTATTGGCGGCGGAGATTCTGCTGTTGAAGAGGGTGTGTTCTTAACACGCTTCGCATCAAAAGTAACAATCGTTCACCGTCGTGACACTCTTCGTGCACAGAAAATTTTACAAGATCGTGCTTTCCAAAATGAGAAAGTAGATTTCATTTGGAATCACACTATAAAAGAAATTAACGATGCAAATGGTAAAGTAGGAAGCGTAACACTTGTAGATGTAAACAGTGGAGAAGAACAAGAAGTTAAAACTGACGGCGTTTTCATATACATCGGTATGTTACCACTATCAAAACCGTTTGTTGAGCTAGGTATTACAAATGAAAATGGTTATGTTGAAACGAACGAGCGTATGGAAACGAAAGTTCCTGGTATTTTCGCAGCTGGTGATGTTCGTGAAAAAATGCTTCGTCAAATTGTAACTGCAACAGGCGATGGTAGTATTGCAGCACAGAGTGCACAGCACTACGTAGAAGAGTTATTAGAAGAATTAAAAACTGTAACAGAAAAATAAGGGTATTTTTCCTTTTGAGAAGAAAGCTACCGGTAGGTGGCTTTCTTTTTTGTTCAAATGTCAAACTTCTGTCAAAAATAATTAAGAATATAATGATTCTTATTGTTATACTAGAATTTACGGAAAAAATCACTATAAGAAATGAGGAATTTATTCAGTATGGAATGGCGTAATATATATCGTGGATTTTGTATGGGCGTTAGTGATTTAATTCCTGGTGTGAGCGGCGGAACAATCGCTGTTGTGTTAGGGATTTATGAACAATTGCTCGCAGCAATTAGCGGATTCTTTAGTCGTGAATGGAAAAAACATTTAGCATTTTTAATACCACTTGCAGCTGGTGTAGCGGCAGCTTTTCTAACGTTAAGTCACGTTATTAAATATTTATTAGCAAATCATTATGAACCGACTCAATTTTTCTTCCTCGGTTTAATTATTAGTATATTACCGATGTTAATGAGAGAAGCTGATGCAAAGGCAACGTTTAAAGGTAGTCATATTGTCCTGTTAATAATTGCAGCAATTCTTGTTGCAATAACAGCATTCTTTAAACCAGATAAGGCAGCTGATCCAATTACGACGTTAACAATTTTAAATGCAATTGGTTTGTTTTTCGCAGGATGGATGGCTAGTATGGCTATGCTTCTTCCTGGAATTAGTGGATCGTTTATTTTATTAATTATTGGTGTGTATCCAACAGCAATTAACGCTTTAACTACACTCAATTTACCGTTAATCGTGGTTATCGGTGCCGGTGTGATGGCCGGATTTGTTGTAAGTAGTAAAGGAATTAGTTATTTGTTAGATCGTTATAAAAGTATGACATTTGCGGCAATTATTGGGCTCGTTATCGGGTCGATTGTCATTGTGTTCCCAGGCATTCCGACTGGTGGAATTTCAATTGTAAGTTCAATTATTACTTTTATTTTAGGATTTGCGATTGTTACTTATTTCGGTAAGAAATAAGTGTTTTAATCCCCTTAACGATAAAAATCGTTAAGGGGATTTTTATGTAATGTTCATGGGAAGTAAGGTATTTTGATTGATTGTTATAGAAAGAATTTTTACAATTGCTTAGCGAAAGGGGACTGGTACCTTCGTTGTAGCAAACTGTTTTTGATAGTATAATGAAATGAGTATGCAGTGAGAAATTTTGCTGCAAGTAGCTGAGGTGAAGAAACATGCAAAGAGTGACAAACTGTGTGTTAATTAGAGATAATGAAGTACTCTTACTCCAAAAACCTCGCCGAAATTGGTGGGTTGCACCGGGCGGGAAAATGGAGCGTGGTGAGACAGTAAGAGATACCGTTGTTCGCGAGTATCGTGAGGAAACAGGTATTTATTTAAAGAACCCAGCGTTAAAAGGGGTCTTCACCTTTGTCATCCAAGAAGGTGATAAAGTTGTTTCTGAATGGATGATGTTCTCCTTTTTAGCAACAGATTTTGCAGGAGAAAACAAATTAGAGAGCGAAGAAGGCATCATTGGTTGGCATACATTTGATAAAATTGATGATTTAGCAATGGCACCAGGAGATTATCACATTATTGATTATTTAATTAAAGGAAATGGTATAATCTACGGTACATTTGTATATACCCCAGATTTTGAGTTGCTTTCATATCGATTAGATCCGAGTTAAACCTGCAAGGAGAGGATACGATGACAGAGAATAATGATATAAAAATGGTAATTATTACAGGGATGTCTGGAGCTGGAAAAACGGTAGCATTACAAAGTTTTGAAGATTTAGGATATTTTTGTGTAGATAATTTACCACCGATGTTATTGCCGAAGTTTATTGAACTTATGGCGGATTCAAAGGGTAAAATGAATAAAGTAGCACTCGGTATTGATTTACGTGGCCGAGAGTTTTTTGAATATTTATGGGGAGCACTTGATGATTTATCAGAACGTACATGGATTATTCCTCATATTTTATTTTTAGATGCGAAAGATAGCACACTTGTAACTCGCTATAAAGAAACGAGACGTTCGCATCCACTTGCGCCAACTGGCTTGCCGTTAAAGGGAATTGAAGCTGAGCGTGGTCTATTAACTGATATGAAGGCGCGAGCGAATATTGTGCTTGATACGTCTGATTTGAAACCGAAAGAATTACGAGAGAAAATTGTTCACTTATTCTCAACAGAAACTGAGCAAGCATTTCGTGTAAATGTTATGTCATTTGGATTTAAGTACGGAATTCCAATTGATGCTGATTTAGTATTTGATGTTCGTTTTTTACCAAATCCATATTATATTCCACATATGAAGCCATTAACAGGACTGGATGAAGAAGTTTCGTCGTATGTGTTGAAATTTAATGAAACACATAAGTTTTTAGAGAAATTGACGGATCTTATCACTTTCATGCTGCCTCATTATAAAAGAGAAGGCAAGAGTCAACTTGTAATTGCGATTGGATGTACAGGTGGGCAACATCGTTCTGTTACGCTTACAGAGTACCTTGGGAAACATTTGAAACCAGAGTATAGCGTTCATGTATCTCATCGTGATGTGGAGAAGAGAAAGGGCCATTAAGGGATGAAAAAAGAGAGAAAACCTAAAATTGTTATCATGGGGGGTGGAACTGGACTTTCTGTTTTATTAAGAGGATTAAAACAATATCCTGTTGATATTACAGCAGTTGTAACAGTAGCCGACGATGGAGGCAGTTCAGGTAGACTACGTGATGAGTTAGAAATTCCACCTCCAGGTGATATTCGTAACGTACTTGTTGCGTTATCGGATGTAGAACCATTAGTGGAAGCTTTATTTCAGCACCGTTTTACAACTGGAGACGGACTGAAAGGGCATGCGTTAGGAAATTTACTATTGGCAGGTATGACTTCGATTACAGGAGACTTTTACCACGCGATTACGGAAACGAGTAAAGTATTAAATGTCAGAGGACGTGTATTACCAGCAGCGAATCAAAGTGCGGTACTTCATGCAGAATTAGAAGATGGAGAAATTGTAACAGGTGAATCAAAGATTCCTTATTTCGGGAAGAAGATTAATCGTGTCTTTTTAACTCCAGAAGATGTAGAACCGTTATGTGAAACGTTGACGGAAATTAAACGAGCTGATTTGCTTGTTTTCGGTCCAGGAAGTCTGTACACAAGTATATTACCGAATTTAGTTGTTAACAAAATTGGAGACGCTGTTCTTGCTGCAAAAGCGAAGAAGGTATATGTATGTAATGTTATGACGCAAGCGGGCGAAACGAAGGGTTATACTGCGTTTGATCATGTGCAGGCGTTACATGATCATTTAGGTAAACCATTTATCGACACTGCGATTGTAAATAATCGTGATATTCCTCGTGAATTACGTAAGTTATATGAGGAAGAAATGTCGGAACCAGTTGCACTGGATACAGATCGTTTTGCTGAACATAATATTGAAATCATTCAAGATCGATTAGCGAAATATGATGATCGTGTTGTAAGACATGATACATTAAAGTTAGCTTCTATTTTATATTCATTGTTATAAATGTGCGTTGCCTCGTTTGAGGTAACGCTCCTCATTCATATAGGACAAGATTTTTGTTCCAAAGTAATAGTATAAGGAGGTGTTGACTGTGTCATTTGCATCAGAAACAAAGAAAGAGTTGACCAACCTTGAAATGAAGGAATGCTGTGAGAAATCAGAATTATCGGCGTTGCTTCGAATGAACGGATCGCTTTCTTTTTCAAACCGTCGCCTATCTATCGATATTCAAACGGAAAATGCAGCAATTGCAAGAAGGATTTATACGCTTTTGAAAAAAGGATATGATGTGACGGTAGAATTACTTGTTCGTAAAAAAATGCGATTGAAGAAAAATAATGTATATATCGTGCGGCTTGTTGAGAAGTCTCGCGAAATATTAGCAGATCTTCACATTGTTCGAGATGACTTTTCGTTTATTCGAAATATATCGCAGGAATTAATCGAGAAGAAATGTTGTAAACGATCGTATTTACGCGGTGCATTTTTAGCAGGTGGTTCAGTAAATAACCCAGAAACATCATCTTATCATTTAGAGATCTTTTCGTTATATAAGGAACATAATGATTCTATATGTGAACTGATGAACGGATTTGATTTAAATAGTAAGACGTTGGAAAGAAGAAAAGGGTACATTACGTATTTGAAAGAAGCTGAGAAAATTACAGAGTTTTTAAATATTATAGGTGCTCATAATGCACTTTTAAGATTTGAAGATATTCGAATTGTTCGCGATATGCGTAATTCAGTAAATCGTTTAGTTAACTGCGAAACAGCTAATTTAAATAAAACAATTGGTGCAGCGCTAAGGCAAATTGAGAACATCCGCTATATTGATGAGACGGTTGGGCTTGATATTTTGCCAGATAAATTAAGAGAAATTGCACAGTTACGAAGAGATTATCAAGATGTAACATTGAAAGAGTTAGGTGAGATGGTATCCGGGGGGAAAATTAGTAAATCGGGTATTAATCATCGTTTGCGTAAAATCGATGAAATTGCAGAGAAATTACGCGCGGGGGAAACGGTAGCAAAAAAATAAGAGGTTAAAGGGGAAATGGAGCTGTGGTTCAAAAACGGGTTAAAGTTTCATTAAAAAACGGCTTACAAGCACGTCCGGCTGCGTTGTTTGTACAAGAGGCAAATCGCTTTCATTCTGATATTTTCATTGAGAAAGATGGAAAGACAGTTAATGCAAAGAGCATAATGGGGATTATGAGCTTAGCGATCGGAACTGGTAGCATGATTACAATCACAACAGAAGGTTCAGATGCAGAAGAGGCTTTGGAAGCATTAGCTGCATATGTACAATAAAAGGCTATCGCGAATGTGCGATAGCTTTTTAGTTTGCTATTTGCGGGCAGCCTGATTGGTGGGGGCTAACAATAAGTGGGGGTATGTGGATGGTTCGCGCTTGTCGGGAATTGTCGATAAATCGATATGTTGTGTCGAAACGTCGATATAATTGAAAAATCGCTGATATATTTGGAGGGATACTAGATGGGGTATATACTGCCCGGGTGCATAATAAAAAAGCACCCTGTTACACAGGGTGCTTTCACTTTTAAGTATATCTAGCTCCAGTGGCTAGCTCTTCGTGTCTAAGAACTTTCCGCATAAGAAGGCAAAAAGCGCCTTCTATGCGAAAGAACCTTAGCCAGTCAGAGCTGAACGAGCCGCCTCCGCTTTTAATTAATTAACGGCTTGTGAAAATCTTATCGATTAAGCCGTATTCTAGAGCTCTTTCTGCTGTCATGAAGTTGTCGCGGTCTGTGTCGCGTTGTAGAACTTCAAGTGGTTGACCTGTGCGGTCAGCAAGAATTTGGTTTAATTTTTCACGTAAGAATAGGATGCGTTTTGCAGCGATTTCGATTTCAGTCGCTTGACCTTGTGCACCACCAAGTGGTTGGTGAATCATTACTTCACTGTTAGGAAGAGCGAAACGTTTTCCTTTTTCACCTGCTGCAAGTAAGAATGCACCCATAGATGCAGCCATACCGATACAGATTGTTGATACTTGTGGTTTAATAAACTGCATTGTATCGTAAATTGCCATACCAGCTGTGATAGAACCACCAGGACTGTTGATATAGATGTGAATATCTTTTTCTGGATCTTGAGATTCCAAGAATAAAAGCTGGGAAACGATTGAGTTTGCTACGTTGTCATCAATTGCGCTACCAAGCATAATGATGCGGTCCTTTAATAGTCGAGAGTAAATATCGTAAGCGCGTTCTCCACGATTTGTTTGTTCAATTACTGTAGGAATTAAATTCATCTGTTATTTCCTCCTTTGAAAGCTTTCTTAGTTTATAATACAATTATGGTCAATAAAGGTCAAACGAAACCACTTTAAATCAAAAAAATATGTAGTTGTATCATGATTTATTCGCTATGTTTTTTAAATTCCCTGCTTATGTATCTTCAACATCATAACCGAATTACATAAATTTAAACGTGATTAAAGGTGTAGAAAAGGCAAAAGAACGCCTTTTTACTGAAGCGTTCTTTCGGTATTTATTCTTTTAAAAGATAGGTTACTTTATTTAAAATTTTTTCAACTTGTTTCGCGTTTTTACTATACATATCACTCGCTGATTGTGATTTCGTTTCTAAAGAGAATAATTCAAGATCAGCATGGCATTTTTTTAAAGATGCCAATAGTAAAGGTTTGTTTTGAGGAGAAGGCATTTGAAGTTTGTCATTATAAATGTCGATAGTAAGTTGTCCGTATGAGTCAACTTGACCGAGAAATACATTTTCAATGACAACGCCGAGTTTTTCTAATTCAGAATGTAACCAAGCGCGGTTATGTCCACTTGCTGAAAGAGGTTCATCTAGTACATTTCCATCCATAATAACAGTTTGTGGTTCTTTTTCGTTTGGCACTTTTAAGCTGATATCTTTTGCTGTAAGTGGTTGGCGATCTTTCTTTAATAATACATTTAATTCTCCACTCGGTTCTAGTACTGCAAATTCAACATCAGCTACGCTGAACGCATCTTTTCCTCGGAGTAGTTCAAGTAATTCGTCACTTGTATATTTTTCTTTCTTTAAGTTATCTTCGAGTATTTTTCCATCTTTTATTAATACGGTAGATTTCCCTTCAAAGAAGTCCCGAGCTGTTTTGTTCTTTAAGGAGAGGATTCCTGTGAAAAAAGGTACCACAGCGAAAATGAGTATCGCAAAGACGCCGTGGAAAAATTTTGAATCGAGCCCTGTAGATACTTGGGCAGCGATGTCACCGATTGTCATTCCGGCTATGTATTCAAAAAAGGAGAGCTGAGAGATTTGTCTTTTCCCTAACCATTTCGTAATAGCGAATAAAATGATTAATATGAATACAGAGCGAAGAATAACGAGTGTCCATTCGGGCAGGTGAGACATAGTCATTTCCTCCAGTCTACTTAAAACCCTTTATATTGAGGTTCTTCACGTTCTAATACTGAAATTCTATCCTTTAAATCAGCGATGACGCTGTCCATTTCTAACATACATTCATGAAATACGCGTTTTGATTCTTCATCCTGTGAATTTAATGAAAGGGAGCTTAAACTTGCTTGAGCCCCTCTTACACTGGCAAGGCAAGTTTTTACGCTAGCGATAACAGTCATGCAAACACCTCTTATCCTTTCGGTTTAAATAGTAATGCTCCAATGAAGCCGAAAATAATCGCTGCTGATACACCTGCGCTCGTTACTTTAAACATACCAGTAATTACGCCGACGATTCCATGTTTTGCAGCTTCTTCCATCGCACCGTGAACGAGGGCGTTTCCGAAACTTGTAATTGGTACTGTTGCCCCGGCCCCAGCGAAATCAATTAGTGGTTCATACAAATTGAATCCGTCTAATATAGCTCCAGCAACAACGAGTGTTGCCATCGTATGGGCAGGAGTAAGTTTACCGACATCAAACATAAGTTGACCAATTACACATATAAGTCCGCCAATGACGAAAGCCCAGAAAAAAATCATTGTGTTGCACCTCCAAATTCGATCGATACAGCATGAGCGATACATGGAATTGTTTCTTCTTGTTGGAATGTAATGGGAGATAGTAAAGCACCTGTCGCAACAACTAGTATCTTTTTGAATTCTCCTTTTTTCATTCTATTTAATAAATGTCCGTACACGACTGTTGCTGAACAGCCTGGGCCACTTCCGCCGGCTATTACAGGTTGACCTTCTCTATAAATGAGTAGTCCACAATCTTGAAATTGTTCACTTGTTACTTTTGTCCCATGTTTATGTAGTAAGTCATAAGCAATTTCGCGTCCAACGTGTCCGAGGTCGCCTGTTACGATTAAATCGTAGTGAGATGCATCAAGATTTCTTTCTCTTAAATGAGCTTCAATTGTATCGACAGCAGCAGGAGCCATCGCGCCCCCCATATTAAATGGATCTGTTAACCCCATATCAACAATGCGCCCAATTGTGGCGGAAGTTACTCTTGGGCCATGTCCTGTATCACTTAAAATAGCTGCGCCTGCACCGGTCACTGTCCACTGGGCAGTAGGGGGTTTTTGACCACCATATTCAGTTGGATAACGGAATTGTTTTTCCACGGCAGCGTTATGGCTTGATGCACCAGTTAATAAATATTTTGCACCTTTTGCATTTACAATACTTGCGCCAAGTGCTAAGCCTTCCATAGAGGTAGAACAAGCACCGAATAAACCGAGATAAGGTGTACCAAGTGTGCGGCAAGCAAAGCTAGTAGGTGTAATCTGGTTAATTAAATCTCCAGCGAGAACGAATTGAATATCATCTTTTCGAAGTTTCGCTTTTTCTGTAGCACGGCTACAAGCTTCTTCAAACAAAATTTTATGTGCTTTTTCATAGGAATCTTGTCCGAGCCATAAATCTTCATGAAGGGTATCGAAGTCTTCAGGGATTTTTCCCTTTGCCTCAAAGGGGCCACCGACTACACCTGTTGAGATTATAACTGGTTTGTTTTCGAATACCCATGTTCGGTGTCCTTGTAACATTTACAGCCCTCCCCATTGAAAGAGAATGGTTTTAATAAGAGCGATGACGAAAGCTGAAAATACGCCAAACAAAATAACTGATCCTGCTAGTTTAAACATGTTACCCCCAACGCCGAGAACAAACCCTTCTGTACGGTGTTCAATACATGCAGCGATAACGGAGTTGCCAAATCCCGTAACAGGCACCGCAGTACCAGCGCCGGCGAATTGCCCAAGGCGATCGTAGACGCCAAATCCCGTCAGTAGCATAGAAATAAAAATAAGAGTTGCAACTGTAGGATTTCCAGCAGATCTTTCAGTGAAATCGAAATAAGTAATATAAAAGGTGGAAATCAGTTGGCCTATTAGACAAATTAATCCCCCGACGAAAAAAGCTTTTATACAATTTTTTAAAACGGGGCGCTTCGGTTCGCGCTGTTGTTCGAATTTTTTATATTCTTGTTGTACAGGTGTTAAATTTTTATCTTTACTAGACATTTCAATCCTTCCTTCTCTTTTAGAAAGCTTAAATATTAGATCCCATTTCTGATTGGATGAGTTTCAATTGTTTTTTTATGCCATCCTTACTTACTTTCTTTTTCTTAATTTTGTTTTCAAGTTCTTCTATGAGCATAAAGATCTTTTTGTCTGTACTTACACGAATATCGAAAGTAGGGTTTTCATCACTTAGCTTCTTTTTTAATTTGCTTCGTAACGGTTTTAAACCAAATCTTTCGTGATGTTCAGGTTTGACGGCTATGTAAAGATCTAAATTTGTATTAACTGCGGTAGCTTCTATAATTCCCTCCGTAGCGAGAGCTTTTTTCTTAGCTTCTTGCGATATAGATTGATTAAAGGATTCTGTACTCATTTTTGTTAACTTGGGGCCCTTTTCTTCTTTCGTTCGTTTTGCGTCTTCTTTCTTTACCTTTTTATCTAATGGGCTATTATCACATCCGGTAAGTGAACCGAATAGGAGCACAAATAACGCGGCTATGATTCCGAGTTTTCGCATTATAATCATTCCATTTCTATTGCATTATGTAATTTGATAGAAAAAGGATGATTGCATATCATCCTTTTTCTCAAATTGTGTACCATTAGATGAAATGGCACTTTTGGTTATTGCTGTGTGTATTGTGGTTCTTCTTGTTGGACTTCTTCAACACGTGGGTTTAAAGAATCAATAATCGTTTGCGTTTGCTGCGCAGCTGTTTGGAAAAGTTGCTTTGCTTGTTGGTTATCCGTATCAAGAGCGAATCCCTCTAAGCTAGCTTGTGCACTTTTTAATCCAGAAACAGTTTGCTTTAGTTTTGTAATTACAGTCATTGAATGAAGCCCCCTTTGGAATGTCAATTCAAAGATTATAATTTGTGATTTGGGGTGAACTTATGATTGGAAAATTTAGGAGAGAAATGTATTTATATGCTTCTAGCTAAGGTGTGTAAAGGATTAAGGGGATATTTTTATTGATTTAGATGGATTTTATTGCTATTATTATGAGAAGAAAATGAAGTCTGTTTTATAATCATGCGCCCATAGCTCAGTCGGATAGAGCGGTGGTTTCCGGTACCACGTCTGCCGGGGGTTCGAATCCCTCTGGGCGCGTCAAAAAGTCCTAACTTACGTTTTGTAGGTTAGGGCTTTTTTATTTCCCTCTTGTTATATCTAGTTATAGGATTTACTATTAGTATGTGGTGATAATAAATTAGGTTCATTATTTTCTTTCAATATTATTCAAATTTCGGTTGTAAGATGTAAATCTCATTAATACATATAAATTAATAATATTTTGGAATGGGTGTCTGCGTTAGGATTCTCCTTTTACCAAACTTATTGTACAATAGAAACAAGGGGGAGATTAGTTTGAAGGCAAGTCTTTTACAAGAACAAAGCTTACGTTTGGCAATGACACAAGAGTTAAGGCAAGCGATTACAATGCTCCAGTATAATGTACAAGAATTATCGGAGTTTTTGTATGAGCAATCGTTAGAGAATCCCCTTATTGAGTTAGGTGGTTTTGAGAGGGAGAAGAAAAAGAGCTCTAACACAAGTAAAAGTACCAGCAAACAAGTCGACAATCAAATGGAAATCTACAGTGTAGATTCGATAACGATTCAGCAACATTTATTAAATCAACTCCAGTATTATAAAATAGATGAAGAAGAGCGAAAAACAGCTTCTTTCATTATTATGAACATGGATGGAAATGGCTATTTACAAGAAACAAATGAAGAGCTATCAGAGCTTCTTTCTGCGCCGATCGATGTAGTGGACCGTTCTGTAGAGCTTGTTCAATCGTTAGAGCCAGCAGGGGTAGGTGCGCGTAATATTCAGGAATGTCTATCAATCCAATTGAAGCGCTTACAAAGAAGGAATGGGTTAGCGGAAGAAATTATAGATGATCATTTTAATTATTTCGTTAAGAAAGATTGGCGAAAGCTTGTTCACGCTATGAAGTGTACCAACGAGGAATTACAGGATGCGGTGAACTGTATTACATCATTACAGCCGAAACCAGGTCTTGCATTTTCTTCTGATAAACCACTTTATATCGTGCCTGATATGGCGGTGAAAAAAAATGGCGATCATCTCGTTTTACAGATGAATGAGAGAAATATGCCGAGAATTGAAATTCACTCTGAGTATAGTGCGTTACTAAATAATAGTGAAAGTGAAGTGGCTTCTTACGTATCGGAGAAGTATCAGCATGTGCAATGGATTATGCGCAGTTTGAAACAGAGAAAACAAACACTTCTGCAAGTGATGAATATTATTATGGAAAAACAGCATGATTTCTTCTGGGAAGGTCCAGAGTATTTAAAACCACTTGCTTTAAAAGAGGTGGCGGAAGAGTTAGGTGTGCATGAGTCTACAATTAGTCGTGCAACGCGTAATAAATATGTGCAAACGCCGCACGGTTTATTTGAGATGAAATCGTTCTTTAGTAATGCTATTTCTACGACGGAAGATGAGGCGGTTTCTACAAAGCGTGTGAAACAATTCATTCAAACGCTTGTTGGAGCGGAAAATAAGAAAAAGCCACTTTCGGATCAAAAGATTTCAAAATTATTAGAAGAAGAGCATGAAATCGTTATTTCTCGCAGAACGGTTGCGAAATATAGAGAACAAATGCATATTCCTGCTTCGTCTCTAAGAAAAACAATTGGATAGGTGAAGAAGATGAAAGTTGTACTATATACAAAAAAAGATTGTGGTCTTTGCGAAAAGGCGAAACAAGTTTTAAAGGAAGTACAATATGAATATTCTTTTCAAATTGAGGAAATAGATATATATGAAGATAATGAACTTTTAGAGAAATACCATCTAATGATTCCTGTTGTAGAAATAGGCGGAAGACAAGTAGAATATGGTAACATTCACAAAGGTGTCATAATAAACTATATAAACAATGCAGTTAAGAGTTGAATAAGTTTCTATCTCCTGTTACAATAATACACGTAGCAGGGATTATTTTTTTAACCAAAGTGGGACACAAAATGTCACTATGGGACATAAAGTGACCACGGAGGAAAATGAACCGATGTAGTGAGGAGAAAAGATATGCGCTCATGGATTCAGAACACAAAAAAATTATTACCTGATCTGCTACCTGTTATGCAAACGAGAATGCAAGTGCTTCAGTACATTAGGCTTATGCAGCCGATTGGAAGAAGAAACTTATCTGCAAGTCTCGGTATGACAGAACGAGTATTGCGAAGTGAAGTTCAAGTTTTGAAAGAACAAAACTTAGTTCACGTCGCTTCTTCTGGAATGACTTTGACAGAAGAAGGAACAGCTTTAGTTCTTGCTTTGGAAGACTTTATGAAAGAAATTTCCGGGTTAAAGGTTTTAGAAAAACAACTTAAGGAAACATTAGACTTGGATGAAGTTTTCGTTGTCCCTGGTGATAGTGATGAATCACCTTGGGTCAAACTGGAGATGGGCCGTGCTTGTGTGACTTGTATAAAAGACCGTCTGACAGTGAATAATATCGTTGCTGTGGCTGGAGGAACTACGCTAGCTGCTGCTGCGGACATGATGCAACTTGATTGCAAAGATTTACATATGCTATTTGTCCCAGCACGTGGTGGAATTGGAGAAGGTGTCGAGTTAGAAGCCAATACCATTTGCGCCAAAATGGCACAAAATACGATGAGTAATTATCGCTTATTGTATGTTCCAGATCACGTTAGTAGCGAAGCATATGCGTCTATTGTAATAGAGCCCTCCGTGAAAGAAGTTCTTGAGTTGATTCGATCTTCCAATATCGTCATTCATGGAATTGGTGATGCGTTAACAATGGCACGTCGCAGAAATACTTCAGAAGCAGATTGGTTAAAGATTCAGGCAAGCGAAGCAGTTGGCGAAGCTTTCGGTTACTACTTTAATGAACAAGGAAATGTTGTTCATAAAGTAAGAACAGTTGGTATGCAACTTGAAGATTTACAACATGTATCTCACGTTGTCGCAGTCGCTGGAGGTTCTTCAAAAGCAAAAGCAATACAGGCTGTAATAAAGCAAGGGCACACTTCAATTCTAATTACAGATGAAGGTGCAGCAAAACAATTAACAAAGGGTATTACCCTTTAATATAATCCCCCAAGGAGGAAATTTAAATGACTAAAATTGGTATTAATGGATTTGGACGTATCGGACGTAACGTATTCCGCGCAGCTCTTAACAACTCTGAGGTAGAAGTAGTAGCAATCAACGACTTAACAGATGCTAAAACATTAGCTCACCTTTTAAAATATGATACAGTTCACGGAACTTTAAATGCAGAAGTATCTGCTAACGAAAACAGCATCGTTGTTAACGGTAAAGAAATTAAAGTTATCGCTGAGCGTGACCCAGCTCAATTACCATGGAGCGACTACGGAGTAGAAGTAGTAGTAGAATCTACTGGCCGTTTCACTAAAAAATCAGACGCTGAGAAACACTTAGGTGGATCAGTTAAGAAAGTTATCATCTCAGCTCCAGCTTCTGACGAAGATATCACTGTAGTTATGGGTGTTAACCACGAAGAATACGATGCAGCTAACCACAACGTAGTATCTAATGCTTCTTGTACTACAAACTGTCTAGCTCCATTCGCTAAAGTATTAAACGAAAAATTCGGCGTAAAACGCGGAATGATGACAACAATTCACTCTTACACTAACGACCAACAAATCTTAGACTTACCACACAAAGATTTACGTCGTGCTCGTGCAGCAGCTGAAAACATGATCCCAACATCTACTGGTGCTGCTAAAGCTGTAGCATTAGTATTACCAGAACTTAAAGGTAAATTAAACGGCGGCGCTGTACGTGTTCCAACTGCTAACGTTTCTCTTGTTGACTTAGTTGTTGAACTTGACAAAGAAGTAACAGTTGAAGATGTAAACGCAGCATTCAAAGCAGCTTCTGAAGGCGAATTAAAAGGTATCCTTGGATACAGCGAAGAGCCATTAGTATCTATCGACTATAACGGATGTACAGCTTCTTCTACAATCGATGCATTATCTACAATGGTAATGGAAGGTAACATGGTTAAAGTACTTTCTTGGTACGATAACGAAACTGGTTACTCTAACCGCGTAGTAGACCTAGCTGCATACATGACTTCTAAAGGTCTTTAATTCTTAAGTATATAAGCAATCAATGACAAAACGAGGGAGAGGGTTTGTTCCCTCTCTCTCTTCTTTCGTTTTAGAAGCAAATGTGTTAAGCTTTTGAATGGGTTTTGTCAATCCTAACTAGTAGTCGGAGGGAAATCCAATGAACAAAAAATCAATTCGTGACGTAGATTTAAAAGGTAAGCGCGTATTTTGCCGCGTTGATTTCAACGTACCTATGAAAGAAGGCAAAATTACAGATGAAACTCGTATCCGTGCAGCTCTTCCTACAATTCAATATTTAGTAGAGCAAGGTGCGAAAGTAATTTTAGCAAGTCATTTAGGCCGTCCAAAAGGTCAAGCAGTAGAAGAATTACGTCTTACTCCAGTAGCAGCACGTTTAGGCGAGCTTCTTGGTAAAGATGTTAAAAAAGCGGACGAAGCATTCGGACCAGTTGCACAAGAAATGGTTGCAGCAATGAACGAAGGCGACGTAGTAGTTCTTGAAAACGTACGTTTCTATGCGGGCGAAGAAAAGAACGATGCAGAACTTGCGAAAGAATTTGCAGCTCTTGCTGATATCTTCGTAAACGATGCATTCGGTGCAGCTCACCGTGCTCACGCTTCTACAGCAGGAATCGCAGACTACCTACCAGCAGTATCTGGTTTATTAATGGAAAAAGAGTTAGATGTATTAGGTAAAGCACTTTCTAACCCAGAACGTCCATTCACAGCTATCATCGGTGGTGCGAAAGTAAAAGATAAAATCGGTGTAATTCGTCATCTATTAGACAAAGTAGATAACTTAATCATCGGTGGCGGACTTGCTTACACATTCGTTAAAGCTTTAGGTCATGAGATTGGTCTATCTCTATGTGAAAACGACAAAATTGAACTAGCTAAAGAATTTATGCAACTTGCAAAAGAAAAAGGCGTAAACTTCTATATGCCAGTTGATGTTGTCATCACAGAGGAATTCTCTGAAACTGCAACAACTCAAATCGTTGGTATCGACTCTATCCCTTCTACATGGGAAGGCGTGGACATCGGTCCTAAAACACGTGAAATTTATGCAGATGTAATTAAAAACTCTAAGCTTGTTGTATGGAATGGACCAATGGGTGTATTCGAAATGACTCCATTCGCAGAAGGTACAAAAGCAGTAGGGCAAGCATTAGCAGATGCAGAAGATACATACTCTGTTATCGGCGGTGGTGACTCTGCAGCAGCTGTTGAAAAATTCGGTATGGCTGATAAAATGAGCCACATTTCTACTGGCGGCGGTGCGTCATTAGAATTCATGGAAGGCAAAGAGCTTCCAGGTGTAGTTTGTCTTAACGACAAATAAGTAGCAGCCAAAGAAAAAGGACGGTGCAAAGCATGCGTAAACCAATTATCGCAGGTAACTGGAAAATGAATAAAACTCTATCTGAAGCAGTTAGCTTCGTAGAGGAAGTTAAAGGTCAAATCCCAGCAGCTTCAGCTGTTGATGCAGTAGTTTGCTCTCCAGCTCTATTCCTAGAGCGTCTTGTAGCAAAGGCTGAAGGAACTGACTTACAAGTAGGTGCACAAAACATGCACTTCGAAAAAAATGGTGCGTTCACTGGTGAAATTAGCCCAGTAGCACTTAGCGACTTAAAAGTAGGCTACGTAGTACTTGGCCACTCTGAGCGTCGTGAAATGTTTGCTGAAACAGACGAATCAGTAAACAAAAAGACTCTAGCAGCATTTGAACATGGTTTAACACCAATCGTTTGTTGTGGTGAGACTTTAGAAGAGCGCGAAAGCGGAAAAACATTTGATCTAGTAGCAGGTCAAGTGACAAAAGCACTTGCAGGTTTAACAGAAGAGCAAGTTAAAGTAACTATTATCGCTTATGAGCCAATCTGGGCTATCGGTACAGGTAAATCTTCTTCTTCTGCAGATGCAAATGAAGTATGTGCGCACATCCGTAAAGTTGTTGCAGAAGCTGTTTCTCCAGAAGCTGCAGAAGCTGTTCGTATTCAATACGGCGGTAGCGTAAAACCAGAAAACATTAAAGAGTATATGGCACAATCTGACATCGACGGCGCTTTAGTTGGCGGTGCTAGCTTAGAGCCTGCTTCGTTCTTAGGTCTTCTGGGGGCGGTAAAATGAGAAAGCCAACAGCTTTAATCATTCTTGATGGTTTCGGACTACGTGAAGAAACTTACGGGAATGCTGTAGCACAAGCTAAGAAACCTAATTTTGATGGTTACTGGAACAAATTCCCTCACACAACGCTTACAGCTTGTGGTGAGGAAGTAGGTCTTCCAGCAGGTCAAATGGGTAACTCTGAGGTTGGTCATTTAAATATCGGTGCTGGCCGCGTAGTATATCAAAGCTTAACACGCGTAAACGTTGCAATTCGTGAAGGTGAGTTCGATCAGAACGAAACTTTCCGAAATGCAATTAAAAGCGTGAAAGAAAAAGGTACTGCTCTTCATTTATTCGGTTTACTTTCTGATGGTGGTGTGCACAGTCATATGAACCATATGTTTGCTCTTCTTCGCTTAGCAGCAAAAGAAGGCGTGGAGAAAGTATATATCCATGCATTCTTAGATGGCCGCGATGTTGGACCACAAACAGCAAAAGGTTATATCGATGCAACAAATGAAGTAATTAAAGAAACAGGAGTAGGACAATTCGCGACTATCTCTGGTCGTTATTACTCCATGGACCGTGACAAGCGTTGGGATCGCGTAGAAAAATGTTACCGTGCTATGGTGAATGGTGAAGGCCCTACTTATAAATCAGCAGAAGAGTGTGTAGAAGACTCTTATGCAAATGGTATATATGATGAATTCGTATTGCCGTCTGTAATTGTTAACGAAGATGACACGCCAGTTGCAACAATCAATAATGATGATGCAGTTATCTTCTATAACTTCCGTCCAGACCGTGCAATTCAAATTGCTCGTGTATTTACAAACGAAGACTTCCGTGAGTTCGATCGTGGTGAAAAAGTACCTCACATTCCTGAATTCGTTTGTATGACACATTTCAGTGAAACTGTAGATGGTTACGTGGCATTCAAGCCAATGAACCTTGATAACACATTAGGTGAAGTTGTTGCGCAAGCGGGATTAAAGCAACTTCGCATCGCGGAAACTGAAAAGTATCCGCACGTTACATTCTTCTTTAGCGGTGGTCGTGAGGCTGAATTCCCAGGAGAAGAGCGTATTTTAATTAACTCACCGAAGGTTGCAACGTATGACTTGAAACCTGAAATGAGCATTTATGAAGTAACGGACGCTTTAGTAAATGAAATCGAAAATGATAAACATGATGTTATCATTCTTAACTTTGCAAACTGTGATATGGTTGGCCATTCTGGGATGATGGAACCAACAATTAAAGCAGTAGAAGCAACTGACGAATGTTTAGGAAAAGTTGTAGAAGCGATTCTTGCAAAAGATGGTGTAGCACTTATTACTGCTGACCATGGTAATGCTGATCAGGAGTTAACTGCTGATGGTGGACCAATGACAGCTCATACAACTAACCCGGTTCCTTTCATCGTTACAAAAAATGATGTAGAGCTTCGTGAAGGTGGTATTTTAGGAGATATCGCACCAACAATGCTTACACTTTTAAATGTGGAACAACCGAAAGAAATGACAGGTAAAACAATTATTAAATAATTTGCTTATATAAAAAGGAGAGAATTTATTATGTCAACAATTATTGATGTTTATGCTCGCGAAGTCCTTGACTCTCGTGGTAACCCAACTGTAGAAGTAGAAGTTTACACAGAAAGCGGCGCATTCGGACGCGCTATCGTACCAAGTGGTGCATCTACTGGTGAGCACGAAGCAGTAGAATTACGTGACGGTGACAAATCTCGTTACCTTGGTAAAGGTGTTATGAACGCAGTAAACAACGTTAATGAAGCAATCGCTCCAGAAATCGTTGGTTTCGACGTAACTGACCAAGCTGGTATCGACCGTGCTATGATCGAATTAGATGGCACTCCAAACAAAGGTAAACTAGGTGCTAACGCTATCCTTGGTGTATCTATGGCAGTAGCTCACGCAGCAGCTGACTTCGTTGGTCTTCCATTATACCGTTACCTTGGTGGATTCAATGCAAAACAATTACCAACTCCAATGATGAACATCATCAACGGTGGTTCTCACGCTGATAACAACGTTGACTTCCAAGAGTTCATGATCTTACCAGTTGGTGCTCCAACATTCAAAGAATCAATCCGTATGGGTGCTGAAGTATTCCATGCACTTAAAGCTGTATTACATGACAAAGGTCTTAACACTGCAGTAGGTGACGAAGGTGGATTCGCTCCAAACCTTGGTTCTAACCGTGAAGCATTAGAAGTAATCATCGAAGCTATCGAAAAAGCTGGTTACAAAGCTGGCGAGAACGTATTCTTAGGAATGGACGTTGCTTCTTCTGAGTTCTACAACAAAGAAACTGGTAAATATGACCTTGCAGGCGAAGGCCGTACTGGCTTAACTTCTGCAGAAATGGTTGATTTCTACGAGGAGCTTTGCAAAGACTTCCCAATCATCTCTATTGAAGATGGTTTAGACGAAAACGACTGGGATGGTCACAAATTATTAACTGAGCGTATCGGTGATAAAGTACAATTAGTTGGTGACGATTTATTCGTAACTAACACTCAAAAACTTGCTGAAGGTATCGAAAAAGGTATCTCTAACTCAATCTTAATTAAAGTTAACCAAATCGGTACTTTAACTGAGACTTTCGAAGCAATCGAAATGGCTAAACGTGCTGGTTACACAGCAGTTGTATCTCACCGTTCTGGTGAAACTGAAGATGCTACAATCGCTGACATCGCAGTTGCAACTAACGCTGGCCAAATCAAAACTGGTTCTATGAGCCGTACTGACCGTATTGCTAAGTACAACCAATTATTACGTATCGAAGACGAGCTAGGCGAAATCGCTGTTTACGCTGGTTTACAATCTTTCTACAATATCAAACGATAATTGTAGAAAATAACGACAGACCGTGAGAAATCACGGTCTGTTTTTTTTTATGCTAAAATTGTTCGTCCGTCATAAGTGACATGAAGTATTTAAAGAAGAGATTATAATCAAAATCGATAACAATTTGCTGCGAGGGCCGATTGATGAATGGGCTTGATCCTACTAAAGAGCGGAAATCACCGATGCTTGCTCCTTGAGCGTAAGATTCGGTCATGACGGTAATTGGTGATTTGTACGGCCATTTCTTTTGGAACATTGCCGTGATCAGCGACAATCCCAACAATTTCAATTTCATCGATAAAGAATGCGAGGAGGAGGGCTATCGTATCATCGATTCCAGGCTCACAAAAAACAAGAACTTTTTTAGACATATGTTCACCACCTATCTTTATATATATGTGTGCTAGAGAGAAGGCAGAATAAAAATGGAGTGAAGGATTTTGTTTTATCGAAATAATAACTGCTAAAATTCAGAAAATATAAACTTTATATATTAGGTCAAGGTTTTTGACGTAAATTACATGCGGAAACGCAGTCATATCAAGGGTGTAAGCGTATAATATAGTGGATTTTCGTTGTCGATTTGATAAATTGCAGGTTTTTACAATTTATACTATGATAAGGATATTAACAGAAGATCGTATAAACATGAGGGATGATGAACATGAAACTTACAAAGATTCTTGTCCAAATTGCTGCTCTTTATGTATTTTATATGGTTGGAAATTGGGTGCAAGAAATGTTGAATATTCCGATTCCAGGTAGTTTGATTGGGATGTTCCTCCTACTTGTTTTACTTAGCCTAAAAGTACTTCCAGTGAAATGGTTTGATTTAGGAGCAGAAACACTCGTTGCTATTATGCCGTTTTTATTAATTCCGCCAACGCTTGGCCTAATGAATTACGGTGCTTTTTTTATGACTAAAGGAATTTCTCTTTTCATTACAGTTGTAGCGAGTACGTTTTTAATTATTATTGTCGCAGGACATACAGGACAATATCTTGCGAATAGAGGGGAAAAAGAGACACAATGAGCCAAATATTAATCGGAATCGGTTGGGTTCTTTTCACGGTGCTATTATATCAATTATCTAAAAAAATCTATAAATTATTTCCAACACCATTTACCATTCCAATGCTTGTAGCGACAGGATTAATGGCTTTCTTATTTATAGTGCTTGATATACCATATCAAAATTATATGGAAAGTGGTGGAGGTTGGATTGCGAAGCTACTTGGACCAGGTGTAGTAGCATTTGCAATCCCGCTTTATAAACAACGTCATGTTCTGCAAAAATATGTTGTACCAATTGCTGGTGGTGTACTAGTAGGTACAACAGTTGCTATTGCAAGTGATTTTGCTATTGCCTCACTTATGGGAACAGATAAAAGTTTAATTTTATCTTCTTTACCAAAGTCAGTGACAATGCCCGTTGCGATGAGTGTATCTGAACAAGTTGGCGGTGTCCCGTCCTTAACAGCAGCCTTTGTCGTTATCGCAGGTATTACTGGAACGATTACGGGACCAATTTTATTAAAATGGAGCCGCGTTACAAACTCGGTTGGTAAAGGAATCGGATTTGGATGCGCTTCTCATATTATGGGTGTTATGAGAGCGATGAAAAATAACGAGCATGAAGGTGTTATTGGATCGGTAACAATGACATTGACAGCAATTTTGACATGTTTGCTCGGACCTTTATTTGCAATGATGTTCATGTAATAGAAGAAAAGCGAGAGTGACTCTATAGCTCTCGCTTTTCTATAGGATTTATGCTAACATTTAAACTAACTGAATCTTTGTAGGAGGTACGCCAAGTGCATACGTTATTATCAGTTTTACTTATTGTTGTATCGATTTTAATGATTGTTATGGTACTTATGCAGTCTAGTAATAGCTCAGGCCTTTCAGGCGCTATTTCAGGTGGTGCAGAGCAATTGTTTGGTAAGCAAAAAGCACGTGGAATTGAAGCGGTATTAAACCGTATTACAGTTGTCTTAGCTGTATTATTCTTCGTACTAACAATTGGTGTTACGTACTTAAATTTATAGAATTAAAAAGAAGAAGCGTTAGCTGATTTGTGCTAATGGTTCTTCTTTTTTTAATTTGTTATTCGAAAAAAGTTTCTAATTAGATTATAGAATTATAAATATGGTACACTAAGAATAGAAAGAATACGACTAGATTACAGAAGAGAAAGAGGAGAAGTACATGATGAAATTAGCATCTCCAAAACCATTTACATTTGAAGGTGGAGACCGCGCTGTTTTATTATTGCATGGATTCACAGGAAACTCAGCTGATGTACGCATGCTAGGGCGTTTCTTAGAGAAGAAAGGCTATACTTGTCATGCGCCAATTTATAAAGGACACGGCGTACCACCAGAAGAGCTTGTTCATACAGGTCCTGAAGACTGGTGGAAAGATGTAATGAATGCCTATCAGCATTTAAAAGATCAAGGTTACGAGAAAATAGCTGCGGTTGGATTATCATTAGGCGGAGTATTCTCATTAAAACTTGCTTATACATTACCGATTTTAGGTGTTGTACCAATGTGTGCACCGATGTACATTAAAAGTGAAGAAATTATGTACCAAGGTATATTGGCATATGCCCGCGAATATAAAAAGCGTGAGCAAAAATCACCAGAACGAATTGAGCAGGAAATGTTTGAATTTAAACAGACACCGATGAATACACTAAAAGCATTACAAGAGTTGATTCGTGACGTACGCAATAATGTTGATATGATTTATGCTCCAACATTCGTTGTACAAGCACGCCATGATGAGATGATTAATACAGATAGTGCTAACATTATTTATAACGGTGTAGAATCTACGTTAAAAGACATTAAATGGTATGAAGACTCTACGCATGTCATTACACTTGATAAAGAACGTGATGTGCTACATGAGGATGTATATAACTTCTTGGAGCAACTAGATTGGTAAGGTCTAGTTGCCTCTTTTTTTCATAAGGGAATTTTTTATCCCGCATTAACGGGCAGTAAGACTCCCACCTCAAAAATCGGCGAATGCGAAGAGGTTAGGTGGGAGATAACTGCCCGTAAAAGCCCGATTGGTGTGGGCTAATAATCAGTGGGGGATGGATAACCCCCCCAATGATTAAAGTTTCACTTTATGAAAGCTGTAAAAAATCATTGGGAGATGATTAAAGTTTCACTTTATACATCCCCCATCTTTCGGATACACTAAATAATATAAGGGTTAAAGGAGGTATTTCTGCTTGGAAGAAATCACACAAGAACATATTGATAAGTTGTTATTATTTATGAGAGAAGAAGCGTATAAACCGTTAACGATACAAGAATTAGAAGCTGCATTTGGAATCGAAGGCTCTGAGGGCTTTAAAGATTTTGTAAAGGCACTTGTAATGATGGAAGAGAAGGGACTTGTTGTTCGTACACGTAGTAATCGCTACGGTCTTCCTGAAAAGATGAATTTAGTACGCGGTAAGTTAATTGGACATGCACGTGGCTTTGCTTTCGTCGTACCAGAAGAGAAGAAAACTGGGGATGATGATCTTTTCATCCCACCTACAGAATTAAATGGTGCACTTCATGGTGATATAGTATTAGCACGTGTTAGCGCGCAATCAAGTGGATCACGCCAAGAAGGTGCGATTGTTCGTATTTTAGAGCGTGGAACGAAGGAACTAGTTGGTACATATACAGAATCGAAAAACTTTGGGTTTGTTGTACCTGATAATAAGCGCTGGACAAGTGATATTTTTATCTTGAAAAGCGCATCAATGGGTGCTGTAGAAGGTCATAAAGTCGTTGTGAAAATTACGAGCTACCCAGAGAACCGTTTAAGCGCAGAAGGTGAAGTTATTCAAATTCTAGGTCATAAAAATGACCCAGGGGTAGATATTTTATCTGTCATTCATAAACATCATTTACCTTTAGCTTTCCCTGAAGAAGTTATGGAGCATGCAAACAGTGTACCAGAAACGATTTCAGAAGAAGATATAAAAGATCGCCGTGATTTACGTGATCAAATGATTGTTACAATTGACGGTGCAGATGCAAAAGACTTAGATGACGCTGTTACAGTAACGAAGCTTGAGAACGGTAACTATAAGCTTGGCGTTCATATTGCGGATGTAAGTCATTACGTTCAAGAAGGTTCTCCAATTGATGCTGAAGCAGCAGAGAGAGCAACGAGTGTATATCTTGTAGACCGTGTAATTCCGATGATTCCGCATCGTTTATCAAACGGTATTTGTTCATTAAATCCGAAAGTAGACCGTCTGACACTATCTTGTGAAATGGAAATCAACAATCTAGGTGATGTTGTAAAGCATGAGATTTTCCAAAGTGTAATTAAAACGACAGAGCGTATGACGTATGCTGACGTAAGAAGCATTTTAGAAGATGAAGACGAAGCGCTAATTGAACGTTACGAACCGCTAGTACCAATGTTTAAAGAAATGGGGCAGTTAGCACAGATTTTACGTGAAAAACGTATGCGCCGCGGTGCGATTGACTTTGACTTTAAAGAAGCGAAAGTACTAGTAGATGAAGAAGGAAAACCGACTGATGTTGTAATGCGTGATCGTTCTGTATCAGAGAAGTTAATTGAAGAGTTTATGCTTGTTGCGAACGAAACAGTAGCAGAACACTTCCACTGGATGAACGTACCGTTTATGTACCGTGTCCATGAAGATCCGAAAGAAGATAAACTGGAGCGTTTCTTCGAGTTTGTAACAAACTTCGGATATGCAGTAAAAGGACGTGCGAACGAAATACATCCTCGTGCGCTGCAGCAAATTCTTGAAATGGTTCAAGGTCAGCCGGAAGAAGTAGTCATTTCAACAGTTATGCTTCGTTCTATGAAGCAAGCACGTTACGATTCGGACAGCTTAGGACATTTCGGTTTATCAACTGAGTTCTACACGCATTTCACATCGCCAATTCGTCGTTACCCAGATACGATTGTTCATAGATTGATTCGTGAATACATCATTAATGGTAAAGTAGACAACGAAACGCAAGCGAAATGGCGTGAAAACTTGCCTGAGATTGCAGAGCACTCTTCTAATATGGAACGCCGTGCTGTTGAAGCTGAGCGTGAAACAGACGAACTGAAAAAAGCAGAATATATGCTTGATAAGATCGGTGAAGAGTATGACGGTATGATTAGCTCCGTAACAAACTTCGGTTTATTCGTAGAGCTTCCAAATACAATTGAAGGTCTTGTACACGTTAGCTATTTAACAGATGATTACTACCGTTATGACGAAAAACATTTTGCGATGATTGGAGAACGTACAGGTAACGTATTCCGCATCGGTGACGAAATTACAATTCGTGTTATTAACGTAAATAAAGACGAGCGCGCAATCGACTTTGAAATCGTTGGCATGAAAGGCACACCTCGTCGTAAGTTCAAAGATCGTCCAGTTGTGATTGAACAGCCAAGAACAGGCAGAAAGAAACGCGGTGGACGTAACGAACGTAGTAATGAGCGCGGTGGCGAGCGCGGCACAGGAAGAAAGTTTGATCGTGGTGGACAAGGAAAAGGAAAAGGATCAGCATCCGCATCAGCATCCACATCCGCTAGTCAGCCAGGGAAAAAAGATGGTAACGGTAATGGTAAGAAGAAAAAAGGCTTCTTTGAAAATGTACCAGGATTCAAGAAGAAAAAGAAAAAGCGTAAGTAAGAAAAGAGTGGCTTCGCTTCACATTCTGAGCGAGCCACTTTCGCTTTTTGTTCACATTTGTTACAATAGTAAAGATAGAGGAGGGACGTTATATGCCAAAAGGTACAGGTAAGGTTATTGCGCAAAATAAAAAAGCATTTCATGATTATTTCATCGAAGAAACATACGAAGCAGGGCTTGTCCTTCAAGGAACGGAAATTAAGTCGATTCGCGCTGGACGCGTGAACTTGAAAGATGCGTTTGCACGTATACATAACGGTGAGGTATGGGTTCATAATATGCATATTAGCACATATGAACAAGGGAATCGTTTCAATCACGATCCACTTCGTACAAGAAAGTTACTTCTTCATAAAAAAGAAATTGATAAGCTAGCAGGTTATGCAAAAGAAACAGGATATGCATTAGTTCCAGTTAGAATTTATTTGAAAAATGGATTTGCGAAAATGGCACTTGGTTTAGCAAAAGGTAAGAAGCAATACGATAAGCGTCACGATTTAAAAGAGAAAGAAGCTAAACGTGAAATTGCACGTGTGTTCCGTGATCGTCAAAAGATGTAATACAGATATTTACATTTGTAAAACGGCGCGCGTATGATATAATAACCTATGTAAGATTGTTGCACATTGAAAAACAGCTCTTAGTAGCTATCACGATATTTTCTTCGTATGCTCCATTTTTATCATGGGGACGTTACGGATTCGACAGGGATAGTTCGAGCTTAGGTTGCGAGTCGAGGGGATCGGCCTCGTTAAAACGTCAAAGCCTATAATTGGCAAACAAAACAATCTTTCTTTAGCTGCTTAATTGCACTAAAGGTTCCTCCCTCCATCGTCCATGTGGTAGGGTAAGGGACTCAAACTAAGTGGACTACGCCGGAGTTCGCCGTCTGAGGGCGAAGGAAGAGAACAATCAGACTAGCAACTTGGAAGCCTGTCGATAGGCCGAAGAGTTTGCGAAATGCTAATATATCGACTACACTCGTAGAAGCTTAAGTGCCGATATTTTTGGACGTGGGTTCGACTCCCACCGTCTCCACCAATACATATTTGGTGGTTTTTTTATTTTGTATGATATGAACCATAAGTTTGCCGAAACGGCAAGCTTATGGTTCTTTTTGTTTCTGGCCAACTTATGCTTCCAGTGATTTTAATGTTTCTGAATTAAAGCTAAGAAGGATTTATTCAATCTTGGTACCAAAGATCACCTTTTATGAGCTCATAATGTCCAAAGATAATGAAGTCGTTTAAATTTAATTTAGAAAAACCAAAGCCCTACTACATATGAAATGTAATAGGGCTTTTAAAAGTTGTTTAAAAACATATAATTTCTGCAAATTTATTTATAAAAATGATAATAAAGTACTTTAATTTCATTGAACTAAAAGCACCTGTAAGTTAAATAATTTTTAGATTAAAAATTGAAGCCACTTATGTCCTGGTTCGTGTATTTCTAAAGCATATCGCAGCCATTTTTTCTTCTCATTATCAAGATAATCCTTTATAGCGATAAAGTCTTGATGGTCTTTTTCTCTTGTATTCTTCGCCTTATATAAAAGTACAATTTCTGGATTTAGGTATGGAATACCTGTTTTAGTAGTACTCCAAACGGAATTGAGTGGATAAGAAATCCTAAAGTCTCTTCTGAATATCCAATCATTTCCTTCTGTTTCATTAAGAAGAATTTCTATTTTATCTCCGTTTAACATATTCGAAGCGTGTATTTCGTGAATTGGCAAATCTAAAAACTCATTTTCCCAAGTATGGAACTTACCCTTAATTACCTTTTTGAACTCCCATTTATTAAGATAATCTTTCAGATATTGTTGGTCTTTTCGAAAGACAGCAAACTCTATATCTTTATGTTCTCTTGTTTCCTCATCAATAAAAAGGTCAATCGCCCATCCTCCAGCAATAAACCACGTTCTATCAAAGTTTGACATTAATGAATTGATCCTCTGGCATTGTTCAAATGACATATAAATCCCCAAAAAAAAGTTATCTAAAATCTATTTTCTTTTTGTACTCAAATTTTTTTTGTCTTCTTCAACCATCCTCCTCGTTAGTCTAATTAGGGGTAACGTCAGAAAAATGCGGATTTACAACGCTAAGGAAATGTCACTTATAAAAAAAGCCGATTTCCATCTCAAGGAATCGACTTTTTTAGTTATTCTTAATGAACTAACGCATGCATTAGTTCATTAAGTAAGAGGTTTGAAAAAATAGCCTGTATATATTTGAACGATGAATAACTTACCTATTTTCTTGTGTTTGTTTATGTGATATACAGAAAATTCAGAAGAATGCAATATGCTATTTATCCGTTTGTTTTTGCTTCTTTTTCAAATACTCCGCACGCAATTTTTCAAGTTGCTGCTTTTTATCAAATTTGGCAGGCGTCTGTTTTTCATGAAACTTTGTCACAGCTACCTGACTTTTGTAATCCAATTGATATTTTCCCACTTTGCTCACCTACTTTTCTTGTCTTTAAAGAGAATCTATTCTACAAATATAATATACCTTATTTTACTGAAGTAAAACTTATTACTTTATTAGTTTTTCTACTTATATCTATCTTAATTCAAATATTTCCTACTTAAACTAACCTGCCCCGTTAGTTTAAGTAGGAAACTTCACAATCTGAATAGAGTAAAGCCTAATAGAAAGAATACCGTTTTTTTGTTTTGTAGTTTTATAAAATGCTTAAGTTGATGGGGATGGGGCGGCATCCTTGAGACAGAAAATGAAGAAATAGTTATTGATGATAAGCAGGTAGAGACTATAGCTGCCCCTTAATGATTAAATAAGATTTATTTAAATCTTCATATATTTTGTGTTTTTATCCATATCTATTGTAAGATTGTATAGAGTTCTCCTAATAAGCTGTTATAATGGCTTTTTTAGGAATTTAATATTTATAAATCTTAAATTATTTTTTTAGGATAATTTTTTATCTAACTAAGTTATATTGAAGTAGAGGTGAACCATCGGTGAAGCAGGTGTTGGTAATTAAGAATGAACGGTCTTTAGCAAAGAAAATCGTAAGCGGTCTAACGCAAGAAGGCTATTTCATTTTAAAACTTCACAATGAAAACCAAGGTTTAAATATAATATATGAACAAGATTGGGATATTATCGTATTGGATTGGGATTCATTAAGTATATCCGGACCAGAAATTTGCAGACAAATACGACTTGTTAAAACGACACCGATAATTATTGTGACCGACAATATTTCTAGCAAGGATTGCATAGCAGGGTTACAAGCAGGAGCAGATGATTATATAAGAAAACCATTTGTGAAAGAAGAATTAGTAGCAAGGGTTAAAGCGATTTTAAGGAGAAGTGACTGTATCCAGCAAAATGAGACAAACTTTTTTCAGTTTAAAGATCTCTTTGTTGATGCATCTAGCAATATTGTGAAAAAAGGTGGTAAAAATCTCTCGCTTACTAAGCGCGAGTACGATTTACTTGTATTTTTAATTAAGAATAAAAATACAATATTGAGCCGTGAAATGCTTTTGAACCAGGTTTGGGGATATAACGTAGTAGTAAATCCAAATGTAGTGGACTTATATATTGGGTATGTAAGAAAAAAGTTAAAGTGCGAGAAGAAAGACAGATATATTCAAACGATACATGGCAGGGGCTATTCAATGATTGAATGATAAAAATAAGATAATAGGTAAAGTACAGTTTATCATAATAATCAATATCCAGCATAATAGAAAAAACGAGTAAAACTGTTTCATTCAGTTTTACTCGTTTTTTCTATTAAATCTAATAATCAAATAGTTTTTGAGAAATATTAAAAGACGGAAACTATAAAAAGAATATTTCTATCAGGCAATGAATTATGAAAATATTAGCTATTAATGGGCGTATTTTGTAGGAGAAACCATAGTTTATAAGGTGCTCATCTATTGGTTAGTGTGGAGGGGATGACTCTAGCACGCATTAGTTGAGGCCGTATCCAATGAAAGTGCCTACTTGAAAAGAAAATCAACATTCTTTCATGTATTCTCTGTAAAATAAAGGTTAATCAACACGCCTGACGGCACATATTACTTTTGGTATACAAATTATGCTTAATTCTATTAACTCACATCATTCACAAGATTTTCACAGAATTAATGACTATACTAATTAACAGGATATTCAAATGAAAATGATTATCAATAGCGATTTAGGTGAATACAAGTTACTATCTAATTCAATCTATGGACGTCATCATTTTCGAAATAAATTACATTATAAGGAGTATACGTATGAGAAAATCTATGCTTTTAAAATTAGTGAGTATTCTAGCAATTTTCACTTTAATGTTAGTAGCTTGCTCAGATTCAAGTAAAGAAACTTCGAAGGCTAATAAAGGTAATAGTAGTGATAAGCCAAAAACGGTTGAAATCACTGATGCACATGGAACTGTTAAAGTCCCTGTAAATCCAAAGAATGTAGTTGCTTTGGATAATAGAACTTTTGAAACTTTAGCTGATTGGGGAATTAAATTAGCGGCTGCTCCAAAGGATGTAATGCCTGCAGATTCAGCATATGTAAAGGATAATTCAGTTAAAAATATTGGAAATCACCGCGAACCAAATCTTGAAATTATAGCAGCTGCAAACCCTGAACTTGTAATCGTTGGTCAAAGATTTGCTGGCCATTACGAAGAGATCAAAAAATTAGTGCCAAATGCAGCTGTTATTGATCTTAATGTTGATGTTTCTGAGAAAGCTACTAAGCCTGGAGAAAACTTAGTAAAAGGACTTAAAGATTCTACGATTTCTTTAGGGAAAATCTTTGATAAAAATAAAGAAGCTAAACAATTAGTAGCTGATTTTGATAAATCTATTGAAAATGCAAAATCTGCTTATAATGGAAAAGATAAGGTTATGAGTGTTATCGTTACTGGTGGGAATATTGGTTTTGCTGCTCCTCATTCTGGTCGTGTTTGGGGGCCAATGTATGAAATTTTCGGTTGGGTTCCAGCACTAGAAGTTTCCAATTCTACTGCAGGTCATAAAGGTGATGACGTTTCTGTTGAAGCTATTGCACAAACAAATCCTGATTGGCTTTTCGTATTAGATCGTGATGCTGCAACATCTGATGCAGCTACTTCATCTCCTGCTCAAGATGTTATTTCTAAATCACCTGCTCTTCAAAACACAACTGCTGTTTCTAAAAAACAGGTTATTTATGCACCAGAGGATACTTACACAAATGAATCAATTCAGACTTATATAGAGTTGTTTGGAAATATTGCAAAAACTTTAGCTAAGTAGTGTAAAGGAGTACGAAACAGTGTCAAAAAATATAATTTCTAGGGTTGAGAATATTTCTCAACCCCAGTTTTATAATCACAATAAATTATGGACAAAACCTTTTATAATAGCGATTATAGTTGTTATAATTTTAGGGATTATATCACTGTTTACTGGAGTTTATGATATACGTGGACAAGAGGACGGAATGGAGATGTTTTTCATAACTCGTGTTCCGAGAACAGTTGCATTAATGCTTACTGGAGCTGCAATGGCGATGGCAGGGCTCGTAATGCAACTAATTACACAGAATCGCTTTGTTGAACCTACTACAACGGGGACTATTGAATGGTCAGGTTTAGGCTTGCTTTTTGTATATTTATTATTTCCTGCCCCGACTTTAGTTCAAAGAATGACTGGTGCAATCATTTTTTCTTTTATAGGAACTATGATTTTCTTTCTATTTTTAAGAAGAGTTAAACTTCGTTCGTCTTTAATTGTCCCGATTATTGGATTGATGCTTGGAGCAGTTATTTCTGCAGTGTCTACTTTTATGGGGCTCCTTTTTCAAATGACGCAAAGTATTGAAACTTGGTTTGTAGGTTCATTTGCTACCGTTCAGGTGGGAAGATATGAATATTTATGGTTGATTGTTATCATTACTTTGCTTATTTTTATGTATGCTAATAGATTGACTTTAGCTGGACTAGGAGAAGATGTCGCAACAAGCCTTGGAGTTAATTACAATAGAATTGTTCTTTTTGGGACTGCTCTTATCTCTGTTGCAGTTGGAATTGTTGCAGCTGTTATTGGAAACTTACCTTTCTTGGGATTAATTGTGCCAAATATTGTTTCAATGTTTAGAGGTGATGATCTTAGGAGTAATTTACCTTGGGTATGTGTGATCGGAATGGGGACAATAACTGCCTGTGACATCATTTCTCGAACAATTATAAAGCCTTTTGAAGTACCTGTTTCTTTAATACTTGCAACAGTGGGAGCAATCGTGTTTATTACTATTTTATTGAGACAAAGAAAACCAAGGAGGCTGCGATGATCACATTAGAATATAGAAATAAAGAAAATGTCGAAATCGATTCTAGCCTTCATAATGAAAGTAGATCAGCTAGTGCTTTTCGTTCTAAGAAGGAAGAAAGACGTTATTGGATTTTACTGATAACATTGATTGCTTTAGGCCTCCTTTCTTCATATGGACTTTTAGTTTATAACAATCCAGTTCCGATAGATTCACCTTCTTTTATCCCAGTTGTTAAGAGAAGGATAGTAGCTATTGTTGCAATGATTATTGCTGCAGTTTGCCATAGCTTGTCGACCGTTGCTTTCCACTCTATTACGAATAATAGGATTATTACTCCTTCGCTTTTAGGTTTCGAATCACTTTATTCAGCAATTCAGACGAGTACAATATTCTTCTTTGGTGCTAGTGTATTGATAAATTTTAGTGGAATTGGATCATTTTTATTTCAAGTTGTTGTTATGGTCTTCATGAGTTTGATACTTTATGGATGGTTACTTTCCGGTAAATACGGGAATTTACAACTTATGCTTTTAGTTGGAATTATTATTGGTACTGGGCTAAATTCTGTGTCAACTTTCATGAGAAAACTACTTGCGCCTTCAGAATTTGATATTTTACAAGCAAGATTATTTGGTTCTGTTAATCATGCAGATTCTGCATATTTTCCTATTGTAATTCCTATGGTCATAATTGTGGCAGTATTAATTTTTGCTCATTCTAAGAATTTGAATATATTGTCACTAGGAAAGGATGTTTCTACTTCTTTTGGAGTTAAATATCAACCTAGTGTAATTTATACGCTTGTATTAGTTGCTATTTTGATGTCCATTTCAACAGCTTTGATTGGACCACTTACTTTCTACGGCTTTTTAGTAGCGACTTTGAGTTATCAGGCGGCGTCAACTTATGATCATAGATATATTTTTCCAATGGCTCTTGCTATAGGATTTTTGATAATGACGAGTGCATACTTTTTAATGTATCATGTATTCCATGCTCAAGGTGTAGTTTCAGTTATTATCGAATTATTTGGTGGAATAATATTTTTAACTATAGTTTTAAGGAAGAGGGCTTTATGATAAAAATTGATAATGTTAAAAAGTTCTATACTGATAAGGTAAAAATAGGACCTTTGGATATTGAAATACCAAAAGCGGGCTTTACTTCTTTAATTGGACCAAATGGCGCTGGAAAGTCCACGACACTTTTGATGATTGGACGACTCTTAGATATGGATGAAGGTCAAATTCAGGTAGCAAATATGGATGTTTCTGAATCCAAATCAAAAGACTTAGCAAAAATTTTGACTATATTGCGACAAGAAAATCATTTTGTAACTAGGCTTACTATTAGACAACTAGTTGGATTTGGGCGCTTTCCTTATTCAAAGGGAAGATTAACTAAAGAGGACGAAGTTATTATTTCTAAATATATCGATTTTTTAGATTTAACTAATTTAGAGAATAGATATTTAGATGAGCTTTCTGGTGGTCAAAGACAAAGGGCATATGTAGCGATGGTATTGTGCCAAGAGACTGAATATGTACTTTTGGACGAGCCTCTGAACAACCTTGATGTTGCTCGTTCTGTTCAAATGATGGAGCATTTGAGACGTGCGGCTAATGAATTTGGAAGAACAATTCTGACTGTTATGCATGACATAAATTTTGCAGCCAAATATTCTGATAAAATTTGTGCTATGAAAGATGGACAAATTGCTGCTTTTGGAACAGTAGAAGAGGTTATGGACCCAAAAATTTTGACTGATATTTTTGAAACAAAAATAGAAATTATCAATGGCCCTTATGGGCCAATCGCTGTTTATTAGTTACAAAATGTAAAAAATGAGTATGCCAAAAAACTAATAGAAAATCAAATTATATAATGTAGCTTACATAGATCATAACAGCTACTCTAGTTGAAGTTGCTGTCTGTATTTTATAGGCAGCAGCTTTTTTTGTTTACTATGATTTTCTTCAGCTTTAGTACCAGCACACCCTGTTAATGCTAATGTAAATCTGGGCAGTATGGATGATAGTGCTTTTGTTTTTTTGTTCATTTTTATCGTCTCCTCATTTTATGATTTTAAGTAGTACGGTTTGCGATTATAGTAGCAGTTCGTCTATATTTCTTTTTGCTATAAGCCACATATGAAAAGACTCAAATTGAATCAATGAACTTAGTTGCTATGTTTATTATGTTAATACCTGAGTATAAACTCCCTCTAAATAAATTATTAAAAAAAGATAAACTAATTCCTAAAAAATTTGCATATTTATAAAAAACAATCGCTAGCTTGCTGTATTGTTCTTTCAAACACTTGGTTCCAGTAGAATAACAATCATGATGCCTACGAGTAATCAAAAAATACATTGTAAGGAGGAAGGAAAGTAGTTAACAATAATGTAATTCCTAATAGAGTTAATCGATTATATTGCAAAATTTTTGAACTATACTGTAGGGGAAATGAAAATCTTATAAAATTTGATTCCTATAGGAAGGGGATGGCCATGTTTGATTCAACAGATTTTAAGATTATACAATTGCTACAAGAAAACGCTAGAATGAATTGGAAGGAAATTGGAGAAGTAGTACATTTGACTGGCCAGGCTGTTAGGAAACGAATTAATAAATTAGAAGAGGCAGGGGTCATTCAAAAATATACGATAGACATAGATAGGGCTAAGCTGGAAGGATCTATTATGACATTTGTTACGCTATTTTTGCATGCACCACATTATCACAATCAAATTCAAAGTTTCTTTGAAAAAACAGACGTAATTACTGAAATGTACCGCATAAGTGGCGATGGGTGTTATATCATGATTCTTCATACATCTTCGCACCAACAATTAGAGGAGACGCTTGCAGATGTTTTACATTATGGTGATTATCGTATAAATACTGTCATTAAGACAATTGAAAAAAAGAAAGAATAAGAGATTTATCCTTTCTTTTTTTGATATGGAACTGTAATCCTTTATTTGTTTTTGTTTGCAAAACAGCTTGCTGACATGACTTTTGCGTAAATATCACCAAACTCTAATGCACTCATGAACGATTGATGAGCATGTACTGCTGGAATTAGGTTTCCTTGGAATTCTAAATCTTTTGTTGTACAAGCATCTTCAATTACAACACATTGAAATCCTAAATCACTGGCAGCGCGTACTGTTGCATCAATACATACATGAGTCATCATACCGCAAATGACTAGTTGGTCTATTTTCTCTTCTTTTAATATTTGTAATAAATTTGTTCTTAAAAAACTGTTAGGGTGATGTTTTTGTATGACTCTTTCAGTAGCAATCGGTTGTACGTCATCATGAATTTGAGCCCCTACTGTCTCGGGTAAGAAGAAAGTAGTCCCTTCATTGTTCGCAATATGTTGTACGTGAATAACTGTTTTATGTTTTTCGCGAAACACTTTCAATACTTCCTTCGCTTTTTGTACGGCTTTTTCAGGCTGATGTAATTCCATATTGCCGCCTTCAAAGTAATCATTTTGTATGTCGACTAATAGTAACGCTTCGTTCATAGTAAATCCCTCCACACTTATTTATACAGCATGTTATTTGTACTGTACCGTTATTATATAAAGTGCAAGTATGTGGAAGTAATAACGTCATGAAACGATTTTGACGTATTTAGTTTCATGGTGTAAAAAGTAAAAATTGGTATGGTAACAATAATCAAAAAGAGAAATATGAATATTATCTTTTTAATCCACTATTAAATTCATTTAATTCTCCTTTTTATAATTAAGTGTATAAATACTTTACTCTTTCCAAAACTGTTCCAGTAGAATGACAATCATAGTACCTACGAGTAATCCATTACTTAAAACATATTGTAAGGAAGAAGGAATTCCGCTAAATGCACTTTCTGGAAGAAACATTATTCCCAAACTGATTAATAATGAAATTCCTAATATAGTTAATCGGCGTTGATTTAATTCTTCACGTAAAATCGATTGAAATGAAATTCCTATCATCTGGACAAATGTTGCTAAAAGTGTAGCGTTAGCAATAGGGCCTGGTAGCAAGGATATAAAGCTTACAATTAAGGGAATAAAAGAAATTCCTGCTAATATGAGACTTGCTATAAGGAATGACTTCTCTTTTCTTTGTCCTGTTAGTTGAATAAATCCTGCTGATGCAGGTAATGGTACAATTCCAATTGTAGAGAACAACGACGAGATAATATGTGATATACCTCCGGCCCACACGCCACGGTTCAGTGTTTGCTTTTCATTTTCTTTAGATAACGGAGCCACTTGTTTTACAGCCGAAATAGCAGCAATCGTATTTGCAACTAAAAGGAATGTAAATAAAGTTGCAGTTAGAGTCATTCCAATATCGAATCTAGGTGTGCCCCAAGCAAATATCTCTGGTAACTTAACTAACGGTGTGTGTGAAGGCATATGAGATGATTTTCTTAATAAAGCATACAAAAGCCAACCACATGAAATGCCAAGTAACACAGCGTAACTTTTCATCCATCCTTTCCCTTTAATTGATAAGAAGGTAATCATGGCAAAAACAAAGAGTGCAATAGTAGCTGTTGTATAATCAGGATGAGTTGCAGACCCTTGTAATCCCATCATTCCTTTTAGTAACACACCACTAAGCTGAAGAGCTAAGATTAAAAGAAAAGTCCCTGTAACCAAAGGGGTAAATAAACGTAGAATTCGATGAACAAGCCCTGTTATACCAAGAACGAAGAGTAATATACCCGCAATAATTAATCCACCTTCTAAAAGTTGTAATACATCTTTTGCACTTTGTCCCTGATGCATAGCTACTTGTCCCAGTATGACAAATATACTTACCCATGAACCGGCTGGACCATCCGCAATGGGATAGCGATGCCCAAACCATGCTTGTATAAATGAGCTTACTCCCACGACTAAAAAAGTTCGTTGCATTAATGTTGAGATATCTTCTATTGATAAATGGAATATGCCACCGATAATGATAGGCAATGCAATTGCATTTGCTAATAAAAACACAAACCACTGTAGAATACTAAAGCCCGTCTCAAAATATTTTTTATTCATATTATTCTCCTTTGCCGAAAAAGAATCTCATAGTAAAAATCCATCCTTTTTATACAGTTAGATTAAAAAGGATGGATTTTTTAGGTCTATAAAATTATTTTAATTATATAGATGGATATTTAATTAATTACCATGTACGGAATGGCAAGAATTTCCCGTTAAGTGTAATCACGATACGAGGGTCGCCACCTTTTGGATCTTCTTGTGTGTCCACACCTAGATTGAAGTTAATTGCACTCATTACACCTTCGCCAGCTTTTTCTAGGATTAATTCTCTAAGAGTTGGTGCGTATTGTAACATCATTTCATATAATCGATATAAGATTGGGTCAGTAGGAGGCATTTGCATTACTTGACCTCTAAGTGGAACTACTGTTAATGCTTGAACTACTTCTTCATCTAATTCTAATAGTTTACCGATTTTTTCTGCTTCTGAACGTGTCATTGTAGCTTGTCCTAATAACGCTGTTACAACCCAAGTCTCAGAGTTTTCGCTTACTTTTGAAATTTCTTCCCATGTTAAACTTTTTTTAATTTTTGCTTCCATAATTTTTTGCGTAGCTTCTTGTCTATTCATATCTAATAACTTCCTTCCATTTAAGTAATAATTAATTTTTCATACTATTTAATGCTGTATATCCATCAACTACTAAATCTAATTTACCTGTGTGAGGATCAATAACTAAACCATGTACAGGAACATCTTTTGGAATAAGCGGATGATTTCTTACTAAATCAACATTAGCTTGAGTTGAATTGTTGACATCATCGAATCCAAATAACCATTTTTCAAGGTCAACACCAGCGTATTCAATAGCTGATAAAATTTCTGGTGAAGCTACTCCACGATCTAATATTTTTTGAAGTGTTCCTTTTGGATTAGTTTGACTCGCACCACATCTATGGTGTCCGATAAGGAAGATTTCATCTGCATTTAAATCATATACTGATGCTACAACACTTTGCATAACGCTATCGAAAGGAGAAGCAATTTTACCACCTGCATTTCTGATAACTTTTGCATCACCATCGTGTATATCTAAAGCTTTTGGAAGTAGCTCAATTAAACGAGCATCCATGCAAGAAACAACAACCATACGTTTTTTAGGCATTTTTGTCGCTTCACGAGGAGCGTATTCCTTATTTTCTACAAATTGTTCATTGAACGATAGAATTTCTTGTAATAACATATTTGTAACCTCCTTTAAATCTAGATGTATTTTTTTGTTGCGTCCTCTGTGTTATAAGTAAATATAACTGATAAACAATGCGATGTAAGAGGATAAACTAAGTATAGTGAATTGTATCGATAAGCAGAATAAGCTGGCGAAACACTTTCTGGCTTTCTACTTTCACGGTGAAAGGATTGGTTTATATCATTGATCAAACAGATTTTGAGATACTGAAATTATTAGGAGAAAACTCAAGAATACAATGGAAAGAACTTGGTCAGAAAATACATATGACGGGGCAGGCTGTAGGAAATCGAATTCGAAGATTAGAGGATTTAGGGATTATTGAACAATATACAATCGCAATAAACCGAATCAAATTAGGACAAATAGTGACTGCATTTGTTACTTTGTTTGTAACAACAGCTAATCATCAAGAGTTTATGAATTTCTTTCAAGGAGAAGAAGGGATTTCTGAAGTGCATCGTATAAGTGGTGAGGGATGTTATTTATTAAAAACACATTTTGCTTCTAATGAAGAATTGGATAACTTTCTGGGGCGACTATTAAAGTATGGGAATTATCGTGTTAACCTATCAATAGGGAAGTTAAAATAAACTTTCTGCAAGTTTATGGTTCTTTTTGCTTGTGGCTAAGACATGGTTCGAAAAATAAAAGGAGTATCTCTTATTAAATAAGAGATACTCCTTTTATTTGTTTTTAATAATTATTTATTATTTTACACCTAATTTTTCTTTTATTTTTGCTGGTATATCTGTTTTCTTTACGTCCTCTTGTTTAATGTAAAGGCGTAAGACTGCATTTTCTTTCGTTTTTTCATTATTTGCTTTTGACTAGTGAAGGGAACTTTTTTAACATCAAAAACCCCTGCGCTGTATACAACAGGGATTCTATTATTACTTATCTGACCGTATGATCCTATTTCATTTTATAGCTTATTTAGAAGAATCATGTACAGGTTTTGATTTAGTGTCCTCAGGCATTTCAAAGGTTTGATTATGGTTAGATTTCACATCTTCGTTAGGAATTGCTGGCACTGCGTCTTCAGGTGAATTATGGATGGGTGAAGAAGTTGTTGTTCCATCTACACTTGTTGTAACTGACATTGATTGATTTTGACCAATTTCTGTACCTTTTTCCATCTTTTTTGCGGATTCTTTTTCACTTTTATTTGTTTGTCTCCATTCTATTTTTTTATTCGATTCTAGTTTGTTCGTTTTCACATCTTCTGTACCTACTGCACCACCTGCTAATAATCCTGTACTTAAAAGTGTTCCTGCTAATAATGTTTTAAACATTTTTCATTACCTCCTTGTTTAAGATTACATTTAGCATAAAGCAAGTATCTGGAGTTTATTTGGAGTTCATCTGGATTTTATGTAAGTTTTGCATGTAGGGGGCACCATATCCAAAAAAGAAAATTGTACGCTTGGACACAAAGTAGCCGATTCCCTGTACGTTAAGGAACCGGCTACTTACTATACTACCTTTTTATGATTATGAAATTAAAAAAGGTAGAGTTGAAATCATGTATGAAATAAACGTAAGTAACACAAGGAAGAATATAAGCATGGTATTGAATACATCTCGTTTTATTCTTTTTTTCATTTGAAATTACTTTATTTTTTCAATTTGGTAGGATCGAATTGAAGCTGACCTTTCCAAGAACCAGATACTTTTCCAATCCTGCTTATATTTACATCTAATGTAAGTGGTTGTTTAAAAGAATCTTTCCCTTCAGGACCTTCGATAAATGTAATGACACCTTCTGGTCTATCCTTAAAACGAATACCTATATGCTTTAATTCTTCACCGGATGCTTTTAGTTCGAATGGTCCACCACTTGCTCCTTGAATAAATGCTAATTGTCCGAAGTACTCATTTTTCTTATACACTGGGTTGTTTTCTTGTTGTCCATTTACTTTGCCGTCATCTTCAAGTTGTAACCCCTTTGTATCAAATTCAAACGGTACTACACTTCCATTCTCTTTTTCAATTTTGTAATGAACGGATATACGTGAATCCGCCACATATAATTCTTTTAAATTTACCGTAACACCTTGATCTGTAATTTTTTCATCAAGCGGAATAAATTGACCATTTTCAACGTCTCTTCCTTCGTATATAATCGTATCATTTGAAATTGCATTGGAAAAATAGGAGGCAACATTCGTAGCTGCCACTCGCACTTGTGGAACCATGGCTGTTGTAAAAATCCCCGCTACCGCTACTGCTATATACATGAAACGTTTTGATTTTTTATTCATATTTGTAAATAATCCCTTCTTCTGTTCAGGTTTTTGATTGATATAAGAAACATCTTCAAATTTTGCGCGACTTTCAAATGCTTTCCACGCTTGGTCTACATCAATTTTGATTTCTTTTGATGAATGTACTGTTTCTTCTTCTAACATGACATTTTCCCAGTGATTTAATTTACTAATTTCTAGTAATAAGTCTTGGCATGCGTTACACGTATCTAAATGTTTTGTGAATTCTTTTCTTGTCTCATAAGGTAATTCCCCATCCATATATGCTTGAATAAATCCCACATCATAACAATTCATTTATTACGCCTCCTCTAACTGTTTATAAATCTTACGAAACTTTTGTTTGGCTCGGACTAATAATGTTCCAATAGAAGATATGTCAATTTGAAGCACTTCTGCAATTTCCTTATATTGAAAGTCAGAAAACCTCATTAATAAAATGGTTCGATCCCGTTCATCCATGTTACTGAGTACCATTTGTACCTTTGTAATTTCTTCTTGTCTAATCCAGTCATCATCTAATGATGAAATATGTTGTACTTCATGATATTGTATGGTTTTATCTACTCTCGCCTGATGTCGTTTTTCAGATTGTAGATATTTATACGCTACATAAGTAGAAGATTTTATTAGCCATCCAGGTAAGTGTTCAATTCTCTTCCAATCGTTGCGATATAGCTGTAAAAAGACTTCTTGGGCTAATTCTTCAGCGATAGTCTGATTTTTGACAATCCATACGATCTGTTTCACAACGTAAACATAGTTTTGTTTAAACAAATCTTCAAATGTCACATCCGAAAAAGGCCTGTCTTCCTTTTTTATTTTTAACATGTCAGTTAAAACCTCACTCTCATTTGATGCCTGTATTATAGAGAACCCGGAATAACGAGTTTTGTGACAAAATTTTTTATTTTTTATTATGTATGAAAAAAACATCCATCTTTCAATCAGATGAATGCAAAAATTAAAATCATTTTGGTTTCTTAGATTATTTGTGGAGTTTAAACCAAAAAACAAAGGCCGAAAATATGATTTAACCCCTCTGCAATTATAATTTTGCTATAATGAGTACGTATTAATATGAAGGGGAGTTTTAAAAGAGAATGAAATCATTTAATATCGATCATTTTATTGCGAGTGTTTTACAATGGATATTAAATATAGCTCTAATTATATTATCCATTGTTTTATCTATCTTTTTAATTAATGAGACAATCACGTTTATTCAATACATATTTTCGGCGAAGAAGTATACATCTTATAAATTAGTTGAAAGTATCATTGTCTACTTCTTATACTTTGAGTTCATCGCATTAATTATTAAGTATTTCAAATCGAATTATCATTTTCCGTTACGTTATTTTATTTATATCGGGATTACGGCTTTAATTCGATTGATTATTGTATCTCATGAGGAACCAATGGAGACGCTATTATATGCGGGATCCATTCTTGTTTTAGTCATTGCTTTATACATATCAAATATGAGAGATTTGAGAAAAGAGTAGTAGTGCAGACATCAATTTGCACTGCTTTTTCGTCTTGACCTTCAAGTTACTTGAAGGTTTACAATGTAAATAGGGCGTTTGAAATCGAAAAAAATTGAGAAATTAAGTGAAGAGGTTATTTTACTTGGAGGTTATAGAAATGAGTCAGGAATTAAAGTTACGTCCTTTAGAACGGGAAGATTTAAAGTTCGTGCATGAACTTAATAATAACGCGCATATTATGTCTTATTGGTTTGAAGAGCCGTATGAAGCTTTTGTAGAACTACAGGATTTATATGATAAACATATCCACGATCAAAGTGAACGCCGTTTTATCCTGGAGAAAGATAATGAGATGGTTGGATTAGTCGAGTTAGTGGAAATCGATTATATTCATCGAAGAACTGAATTCCAGATTATTATTGATCCGAATTATCAAGGACACGGTTATGCAGCGGAAGCAACACGTTTAGCGATGGATTACGCTTTTTCTGTATTAAATATGCATAAACTCTATTTAGTTGTTGATAAAGAAAATGAAAAGGCTGTACATGTTTATAAAAAGGTTGGATTTATGGTGGAAGGTGAGTTACAAGACGAATTTTTCGTTGATGGTAACTACCATAATGCGATAAGAATGTGTATGTTCCAAAAGGCGTATTTTGGATCGAAATAATTGATTGAAGAGGCTATAGACAATGTTTTGTCTATAGCCTCTTTACGTCTGGGTTTCATAAAAATCAACAATTATTTATTGTAAAACAATAAATAATTGTTGATTTTTAATGCCGTTGGATTTATTATGATGGTAGTAAGAATAGTGAAAAGGAATACAAAAAAATAATTATGAGATTGAAGGAGAATATATTATGAAAAATAAATATTTATTAGCGGCTAGTCCGATATTTTTAGGAGTGTTATGTATAATTATGTTTAATATAATTGGTTCGGAAGTGAAGCCGGATGGAACTTTAGTGGAACCATTTTTCTTAATTCCATTAGCTTATTTATTTGTTTTTACTGGAATTATTGCGATTTTATTCATGGCTATTTTCTCGATGCTTCGAAAAAAGAAAGCATGGTAAAGTGAAAAGACCGTATATTTACGGTCTTTTTGCTTTAGTATGGAGTAGGAAGCGGGGATCCTGGTGGTCTCCACCAAGATTCAACGGTTTTCCAAGCGGTATTATAATCGTAACCTCTTCCAAGTAAGTAGCCGATAGCGACAGCTTCGGTTAATGCGTGTTGATAGCCGAGATGAGCAGCTTCACGTAATCCGTGAGAAACAGCAGGACCAATTATAGCGATTGTTTGGTGTTTTAGTGGATTTTGGGGATGCCAATGTTGATCTCGATAATAGTTATCTTGAGTAAAAGGCTGTTGTTCGTAGAAACTCATATTCTCACTCCTTTTCATATATTTGTGGGCATTTATATACTCTATGAAGGTGTTTTATGTATGGGTTGGGCTAAAAACATGTTTTATGTAAATTTAAAACACTTGCATCGTATGTAAACATAACATGTAAAAGGAATTCATTCTGTATAAAAAGCGAGCTGAAGAATGATGAATCATTATTTTCACACTGGAAGACAAGTAGGGGCAGCTATTACGCTGGCCGGGGCACAGATGACAATTCAGGCAGTGCATCAGGCCATTCAAATGCAACAACAAGCACAAGTAGCGCAAATGATGCAGAGTCAGTATATGTCGCATTCGCAGCTTCCTGTGCAAAGTATACATTATGATGTGTATCCAGCTGGTTTATTTTCAATTCCATATGGCGGAGCATACTTTTTTATGAAAGAAAGCGATCGGTAAAAGAGTCGCTTTTTTTATATTCCACCTAACTTCATCCCAAGGAATGCGAAGAGGATACCAATCATATAATTCGCGCTTAAATATAGAAATAGTACGCCAAAGTTTTTGCGGTTGAAAAGCTGAACAGACTCTAATTTAAACGTTGAAAATGTAGTGAAGGCGCCCATAAATCCTGTGCCTAATACTAATTGCCAATTTGTAGTTATCCCTTTGCCAATTATATATCCGAGTAAAAATGCACCGGTTATATTAATGAGGAATGTAGCAATCGGAAATGAAGTTTTGTTTCTTTCTTTAAACCAATTACTAATTGCAAATCGTGTAATGGCACCGAAGAATCCTCCTGTTGCTACTAATAAAGCGTTAATCATGATATTTCACCTTCCTCAAGGTGTTTGTTTAGTAAAAAACCTCCAAGTTTATAGCCAAGCCCAGACATAATTAGACCGCCTAGCATACTGCATGATACATATAAAAATGCGATACCAAAATGTGAATGATTGATTAACTGTATAGTTTCTACGCTGAATGTTGAAAATGTCGTAAATGAACCGATAAATCCGGTTCCAATCCCGGTAATAACTTCGGAGGATAAGATGTTTAACCGAGCGATATAGGTGGTCAACAAAGCAAGTAAGAAACAACCAATTAAGTTAATCGTTAATGTAGCGAGTGGTAATGCATGATGCCAAAGAGTATCGATAGTAAAACCTAAATAATAACGGGAAAGAGCTCCTAATATACCGGCTATGCCAACAATAATATATTTCAATTTCTTCACCTCTCTAATAGTTTACTCAAAAAAAATAGACTCCTACCAGTAGTCATACTGGTAGGAGTCATTAGCTAAATAGCAGTTATGGCGAACTCCATCGCCTATAAGTTCTATGTATAGTTTACTAAATATTATTTTGGATTGCCAATAAATATGTTAATGAAAAGTGCGAAAAGTAGGATCTGTATATTCTTTGAAGTTGCAATTTCTCTGTTGTGGATTGTAATTGCCTTACAGTCTTGTCTTCTTAAATGTTATGATTGAATTTCAAGATAATTGCAGTGAGAGATACAATGATTATTTGTTAGCTAAATATAATGATATGAAGTTTTCTTTATGGTAAAATATTTCTTGTGTCTTTAATCTATCTTCATTTAACTGAAAATACAGAAATATGTTATTTTACAAAAAGGGGTCATGTGTTTTGAAGAAAATTTTAAAAATAGTATTAATATTTATTTTAATAGTAGCTGGTATTCTAGGTGGTTTTTTAGCTTATATGACACTTACAAAAGAGCAATCAGCGAATGTTTTAGACGTAAAGGTTGAAAATAATAAAGAGCGTGTGCTGCAGCTAGAAAATGAATTTAAAGTTACAACATTTAATATTGGATACGCTGGATTAGATAAGGACCAAGACTTCTTTATGGACGGTGGAAAAGGCTCTGGTTCGAGTAGCAAGGAGCAAACTGAGATTAATTTGAAAAATATGCTTTCATTTTTACAAAATGAGAATAGCGATTTTGCGTTATTGCAAGAAGTTGATATAAAATCCCACCGATCATTTGATGTAAATGAGCATGAGTTTCTAAAGCGAGGATTATCAGAGTATGCATCTTCGTTTGGAAAGAACTATGATACAAAGTGGGTTCCTGTCCCAGTCACAAAACCGATGGGATATGCTGAGGGAGGATTAAGTACATTTTCTAAATACACAGTTCAAACAGCGAAGAGGTTCCAACTACCAGGAATGGAGCCTTGGCCGAAGCGTTTATTTGATTTAGATCGAGCGATTGTTGAACATAAAATCCCTGTTAATAATGGGAAGTATGTTAGGCTCGTAAACGTACATTTATCTGCTTATGATGAGGGCGGAAAAATTAGAAAGCAACAAGCGGAATATTTAAAAGAATATATGAACAAGTGTTATCAAAATGGTGATTACGTAATATTAGGTGGAGATTGGAACCAGTTACTTTCTAATGTCCAATTAAGTGATCCTAAGTTTGTAAAAGAGCGTCCTGAATGGCTAGTAGAGTTACCAACGGACTTTGCGGATGGAGGATTTCAATGGGCTGTAGATCCATCTGTGATGACGGTAAGGGATGATGTGAAGAAGTATGTGGAAGGTGAAAACTTTGTCACTATTATTGATGGCTTTATCGTTTCGCCGAATGTTGAAATTGTAAATGTACAAGGCAAAGATTTAAAATTTGAAAATAGTGATCACAACCCAGTGAGCGCGGTATTTAAATTGAAGTAATTGATACGTATAAGTGTAGAAAGTGGGGCCTTATAGAATATCTTAAAGGATGTCACATGCGGTTAATTAGCAAGCGGAGTCGTTAAAGAATATTTTAGAAAAACAATTTCACTTAAAAAGAGCACAAATGATGTGCTCTTTTTATACTTGGTAGGAATTTAATTGCTTTTCTCCGCGTTTTCTGCCAAGCTTAAGGAGAAAAATACTTCGAAGAAAGAAATATATAGGTGACGCATATGATTGAAGTTAAGACTTCTGAACTTAGTGATGGAGAATTTAATAGAGGTGTATTTGCAACTCGTGATATTAAAAAGGGTGAGTTGATACACTCAGCACCAGTTATCTCTTATCCGAATGAACAGCATGAACACATTGAGAAAACGTTACTTGCTGACTACGCATTTGAGTATGGGGTAAATCATACGGCATTCCTTTTAGGATACGGCATGTTATTTAATCATTCATATAAGCCGAATGCAACGTATGATATTGTCTTTGAGAATCATACGTTTAACTTCTTTGCTTACAAAGATATAAAAGCGGGAGAAGAGATTCTAATCAATTATAATGGTGAAGTTGATGACGATGAGCTATTATGGTTTGATAAGGAAAAAGAAGAGAACGAAAAATAAATTAAAGAGTATAGAAAGGGCGCATTCTGTGGGATGTGCTCTTTTTTTATTGATGAAAATAAAAAAGATTACAAAAAAATACCATTTTTCTTTCGTATGGTATAGTAAGATATTGAAGGGTATTGCTTTGAAAAACATATATATTTTACAATTTGTTGTCTATATAGTTACATGTCAAGTTTAGTAGCCCATTTGGGTTGCTTTATTATGCAATATATATTTTAATATGAGTGGAACCTCTTATAATTTAAGAGGTTTATAGGTGTGCTTTATGTACACTTTATCCACCACTTGTGCTTTTTATTTGTAGCGCATTGTTATGTGGGGATATTATGGGCCCGTGGATAGCGGGATAAAAAGATTATAGAAATAGAGGAATCGTAAAATGAATATGCAAGAGGTTTATAAATATTTAAGTACAGTATTGCCTGAAGGTCATGTGAAGCAAGATGAAATGTTAAAGAATCATACGCATATTAAAGTGGGCGGGAAAGCAGATGTGTTCGTTGCTCCTACGAATTATGATGAAATTCAAGAAGTTATAAAGTATGCGAATCAATACAATATTCCAGTTACGTTTTTAGGAAACGGATCTAATGTAATTATTAAAGACGGTGGTCTTCGCGGGATTACAGTAAGTTTAATTCATATTACAGGTGTTACTGTAACAGGGACAACGATTGTCGCACAATGTGGTGCAGCGATTATTGATGTGTCACGAATTGCATTGGATCACTGTTTAACAGGACTTGAGTTTGCTTGTGGTATTCCAGGTTCAGTTGGTGGAGCGTTATATATGAATGCTGGTGCATATGGCGGTGAAGTAGCTTATGTATTAACAGAAGCAGTTGTAATGACAGGTGATGGAGAGCTATGCACTTTAACGAAAAATGAATTTGAATTTGGATATCGTAAGAGTGTATTTGCGAACAATCATTACATTATTCTTGAAGCGAAGTTTGAACTTGAAGAAGGTGTGCGTGAAGAAATCAAGGGGAAAATGGATGATTTAACGTTTAAGCGTGAATCAAAACAACCGTTAGAGTATCCTTCATGTGGTAGTGTATTTAAGCGTCCACCAAATAATTTTGCGGGTAAGCTTATTCAAGAATCAGGACTGCAAGGTAAGCGAATTGGCGGAGTGGAAGTTTCTTTAAAACACGCTGGATTTATGGTGAATGTTGATAACGGAACTGCACAAGATTATATTGATTTAATTCATTTTGTACAAACAACTGTTGAAGAAAAATTCGGTGTGAAATTAGAGCGAGAAGTAAGGATTATTGGAGAAGATCTACAGTAACCTTTGAATAAAAAACGTATAAAAGTATGAATTATTTTTGGAAAACATTTAGGTATTATTGACAATTTGTTTTTAATTCAATATAATGGCTAATAATTTAACATATGAAATACGTTGAAAGAGCCTAGTAGCAGTTTGTCACTGTTATCAAAGAGAGCTAGGGGTTGCTGGAACCTAGCACAAACAAACTTGTGAATTACACTCTGGAGTATCTTAGGTAATGCTAAGCGGAATAGCAATCGATATTATTGCTAAGAGTGGTATGAATAGCTATGCTATTTATGCAAACTGGGTGGTAACACGGTGAATAATCGTCCCTATGTCTATCGTAGACATAGGGGCTTTTTTGTTTTTAAAAAAATAAAGGGGATGGCAAGAGATGAATATTATCGATGAATTAGAATGGCGCGGTGCTGTGAATCAACAGACAGATGAAGAAGGATTACGTAAGCTAGTAGAAGAGAAAGAAATTTCGTTATACTGCGGGGTAGACCCGACCGGTGATAGTATGCATATCGGACATTTGATTCCGTTCATGATGATGAAAAGATTTCAATTAGCTGGGCATCATCCTGTTATTTTAATTGGAGGAGCAACAGGAACAATTGGTGATCCGAGTGGACGTCAATCAGAGCGTCAACTACAAACGTTAGAAGTGGTGCAGCATAATGTAGATGCGTTAACAGCACAAATGAAAAAGCTATTTGACTTTGGCGGGAATAGCGAAGTGAAGATGGTAAATAACTATGACTGGACACATAAAATAAACATTATCGAGTTTTTACGTGATTACGGAAAAAACTTTAGCATAAATAGCATGTTAGCGAAGGATATTGTAGCGAGTCGTTTAGATACAGGAATTTCATTTACAGAGTTCACGTACCAAATTTTGCAAGCGATGGACTTCCACCATTTATACAAAGAAGAAGATGTTCAATTGCAAATCGGTGGTAGTGATCAATGGGGAAATATTACGAGTGGTTTAGATTTAATTCGTAAATTAGAAGGTCATGAGGCGAAAGTATTCGGGCTAACAATTCCGTTATTATTAAAATCGGATGGTACGAAATTTGGTAAATCAGCAGGTGGTGCTATTTGGCTTGATCCGGAAAAAACAACACCGTTTGAATTTTACCAGTTCTGGGTGAATACAGATGACCGTGATGTAATTAAATACTTAAAATACTTTACGTTCTTAACGAAAGAGCGAATTGATGAATTAGCTGTGAAAGTAGAAATGGAGCCACATAAACGTGAGGCACAAAAAGTGTTAGCTGAAGAAATGACGAAATTCGTTCATGGAGAAGAAGCATTTTTGCAGGCTGTGAAAATTACATCGGCATTATTTAGCGGAGATATTAAATCGTTAACAGCCGATGAAATTGAACAAGGATTTAAAGAGATGCCAACATTCCAGTCTTCAAAAGAGATGAAAAACATCGTAGAGTGGCTAGTTGATTTAGGAATTGAACCATCTAGACGACAAGCGCGTGAAGATATTAATAATGGGGCTATATCTATGAATGGCGAGAAAGTAACGGATGTGGGTACGGATGTTACGGTCGAAAATTCATTTGATGGAAGATTTATTATCATTCGCAAAGGGAAGAAGAATTACAGCTTAGTGAAATTGGGAGAATAGTTTTTGTGAAAGAGCGGAAGTAGGGAAGATACCTACTTCCGCTCTTTTCATATACACAATTTTGATGAGAAAAAGTCAGTATATTTAGATAATTAAAGAGGGTTATATTATTACTCTGCCGAATAAATAAAGTAGAGAAAATTACGGATAAAAATAGCCCGAACCATGCAGGGCATGATTCGGGCTTGTATTCAGATTAGTAAGCTAAGCTGAATAGACCTTTAATGTGTGATAAGTAACGAACGTTACTTGCTTCTTTCATTAATGATGCTGGTAGACCTTTAAGTGGAGTATTGCTTGCTCCGATTGTAGCAACAGCATCTTTACGTCCTAGACTAGCAAGTGTTCCAGAGTTGATAGGTGCGAACTCTTCGAATGCTTTGCCTTCTAGTGCTGCGTATAAGTTGTATCCAATTAACTCGCCCATTTGCCAAGCAATTTGTGCAGTTGGTGGGTATGGACGACCGTCTGCAGCGAAGACAACAGCGCTGTCTCCAGCAACGAATACGTCTTTGTGAGAAGTAGATTGTAGGTGCGCATCAACTGTTGCACGACCACGGTTTACTTCAAGACCTGATTCACCAATTAATGGGTTACCTTGTACGCCACCTGTCCAAACGAATGTGTTAGCAACGATTTTTTGACCGTCTTTCAAGTCGATTTCATTGCCAGCAACGTTTGTTACAGGAAGACCTGTTAAGAATGTAACACCGCGTGCTTCTAAGCTAGTAGTTGCACGTTCGATTAAGTGGTCTGGTAATACTGGAAGGATTTTTGGACCTGCTTCAACAAGAAGAAGTTTAACTTCTTTTGGATTTACGCCGTGGCTTTTTGCAAGTTTAGGCATAATGTCAGCAAGCTCACCAACTAGCTCAACGCCAGTTAATCCGCCACCACCGATTACGATTGTAGCATCAGCTTCGTTTTTCGTTTTAGCGTATTCACGAATACGGTCTTCAACGTGTTTGTAGATTTTGTTTGCATCAGCAGCAGATTTTAATACCATGCTGTTTTCTTCTAGTCCTGGAATACCGAAGTAAGCAGTTTTACTTCCTAAAGCAACTACAAGTGCATCGTAAGATAGCGTAGTGCCACCAGCTAGTTTGATTTCTTTGCTATCAACTGAGAATGACTCAACTGTTGCAATTTTAAGATCGATGTCTTTGCCTTTGAAAAGCTTTGTAAGTGGCATTGCAATTGCTTGCTCAGCAACGTTACCAGCTGCAAGGCGGTGTAGTTCAGTGATGATTTGGTGTGTTGGGTATTGGTTGATCACTGTAACTTGTGCTTCTGATTTACTGTAGTATTTACGTACGTTTAAAGCGGCAAGAAGACCGCCATAACCAGCGCCTAAGATGACAATTTGTTTTGACATAGTATGTTATCCCCCGTCTTTACTAATTGTTGTTATAAGTAAAATTATTTATTATTACGTTCTGCACTAATTTGAAGGTATGCGTTCACAAAGCGGAACATTTTTTGTGCTTGTGGGTCTTTTAGTAATTTTAATAGACCGAACAGACCGATAACTTCGTTGCTTTCGTCAGCACGATCTTTCGCTTCGATAGCAGTTGCAGCCATGCTTTTTACTGTATCTTTTACAGGTTCTACAAGTTCTTGGATTGCACTAACAGTGTCGTTTTTTAATACTTCATCAGTAGCAACAGTTTGAGCGAAGTCATAAGACTTAGTTAAAATGTTAACAAGCTCAGTTAATTTTGGAAGCTGCGCTACTAGTGTTGTTAATGATTCTTGTACCTCAGGTTTTAACAACTGATCAAGTACATCAAGTTGTCCTTGGCTAGCAGAAATTTGTACAGTTTCTTGTTCTGGCTTTGTTTGAGTCATAGTTTCTGGCATCTCCAATTCTCCTTTACGATAGCAATACTCTTATTTTTTTGGAATTAATATTCCTTATTTAGGTAAGGTAGTGAATGTTATGAAACTTTATACAAAGTTTCACAAAACACAATAAAATGCCTTTAAATTTATGACAGCAAGTAGGCTGAAAACATAAATTTAAAACCATAACGTCTTACCTATTATTTATGAACTGTCCGATACATGGCTTGTCCGCATAATGGAAAGTTCCCTTATCGGAAAGTGTATATAATATATATCCTATATTATATACTATATACACGTATGTTAACATAAAAATGATTCCTAATTATTTGATATTGAGCCCGTAACCTAGTAATGACAAGGTATGAAAGCGCATAAATTATTTTACTTCGATGAGAAGTATACCTATATAATAATAAGAAAAGGAAAAAATAAACAAATTCACGTTCGTTTTTTCCTTTTTTCTTATTGTTCACTCTCTGCGATTAGCATCGATGTGTTACCGCTTTTTTCAAGATGACATTCGCCCCAAGTACAAAGAGAATCAAGAATGGATTCTAAAGACCATCCATAGTCAGTAAGGGAATATTCTACTTTTGGTGGTACTTGATTGTATACCTTTCTTTGAATAACCCCATCCTCTTCTAATTCACGTAATTGCTGTGTTAACATCTTTTGTGTAATACCAGGCATTAAACGTTTTAGTTCACTCGTTCTCTTTGTGCCTTTCGTTAAGTGACAAAGAATAACGACTTTCCATTTGCCACCGATAACCTCTAAAGTCGCCTCAACAGGAATATTATATTTCTTCATATGAAAATCTCCTTTGATGAATGTGAATTTCAGTTCTTCAACAAAAGAAGCTAAATAAGTTAAATGTTACTTTTTAGTGCCTATAGCACTTTAAAGTACGTACTTTTTATCGTGTTGAATATGTTTCATAATAGCATACGTAAGAGGGAAATGAGTAGTACGGTACTAAAAAGTACCTATGTTACTTTTTGGTACCTATCGTACTTTAAAGTGCGTTCTTCAAAAAAAGAGTGAAGCCATTCATAATAGCATTTATGAGCAGTAAAGTTATTTTTGTAGAAGATAAAAAGGCCTTTTTATCGCACTATTATGATTGGATTTCTCGTATTAAGGAGGAGTTCAATTGAATTCATATACAGTATCTTCTTCGGCTGTTCAGACGAATCGAAGAAGTATGTTTGCTTTATTAGCGCTAGCAATTAGTGCGTTTGGAATTGGTACAACCGAGTTTATTAGCGTCGGTTTATTACCATCTATTTCGGAGGATTTACATGTTTCTGTTACAACAGCGGGTTTAACCGTTTCTTTATATGCGTTAGGGGTAGCATTTGGCGCTCCAGTTTTAACGTCGTTAACAGCTAGTATGTCGCGAAAGACGTTATTAATGTGGATTATGATTGTTTTCATTATTGGTAATGGAATTGCAGCGGTAGCAACGAGTTTTACTGTGTTACTTATCGCGAGGGTTGTTTCTGCATTTGCACATGGCGTGTTTATGTCGATTGGCTCAACAATTGCGGCTGCACTTGTACCAGAGAATAAACGTGCTAGCGCAATTGCTTTTATGTTTACTGGTTTAACCGTTGCGACTATTACAGGTGTCCCAATTGGAACATTTATTGGTCAACAATTTGGCTGGAGAGCGTCATTTATGGTGGTTGTGGTCATTGGAATCGTTGCCTTAGTCGCAAACAGCATGCTAATTCCGTCTAACTTAAAAAAGGGTACGTCTGTATCATTTCGTGATCAATTCAAACTCATCACGAACGGAAGACTATTACTTGTCTTCGTCATTACTGCATTAGGGTATGGTGGAACATTCGTAACATTTACGTACTTATCACCGCTATTACAAGAAGTAACAGGGTTTAAATCGAGTACCGTTACAATCATTTTGTTAGTGTACGGGATTGCAATTGCGATTGGAAATATGATTGGCGGGAAGTTATCGAATCATAATCCAATTCGTTCATTATTTTATATGTTCTTTATTCAAGCGATTGTATTATTCGTACTAACATTTACAGCACCATTTCAAGTAGCGGGGCTTATCACAATTATTTTTATGGGGCTATTCGCGTTTATGAATGTTCCAGGACTACAAGTATATGTCGTTATTTTGGCGGAACGATTCGTACCGAACGCTGTCGATGTGGCATCAGCAATGAATATTGCAGCATTTAACGCAGGAATTGCTCTTGGTGCTTATTTGGGCGGTATTGTAACGAACTCGTTAGGGTTAATTCATACAGCTTGGGTAGGCGGCATTATGGTAGTAGGCGCTGTTATCTTAACAGCTTGGAGTATGAGCTTAGAAAAAAGAGATCAAGCAAAATAAAGGAGAGAAAAATATAATGAAAAATTTACAAAGTAAAACAGTATTGCATAACGGTGTAGAAATGCCTTGGTTCGGTTTAGGTGTATTTAAAGTAGAAGATGGGCCAGAACTTGTAGAGGCTGTAAAAGCAGCCATTAAAGAAGGATACCGCAGTATTGATACGGCTGCGATTTATGGAAATGAAAAAGCAGTTGGAGAAGGCATTCGCGCTGGTATAAAAGAAGCAGGGATTTCTCGAGAAGATTTATTCATTACTTCAAAAGTGTGGAACGCAGATCAAGGATATGAAACGACACTTGCTGCATATGAAGAGAGCTTAAAAAAATTAGAACTAGATTATTTAGATTTATATCTTGTTCATTGGCCTGTTGAAGGAAAATATAAAGATTCGTGGAGAGCGTTAGAAACAATTTATAAAGAAGGGCGCGCGCGTGCAATTGGCGTAAGTAACTTCCAAATCCATCATCTGAAGGATGTAATGGAAGGTGCGGAAATTAAGCCGATGATTAACCAAGTAGAGTATCACCCGCGTTTAACGCAGAAAGAACTACAAGCTTTCTGTAAAGAACAAGGAATCCAAATGGAAGCATGGTCACCACTTATGCAAGGGCAATTATTAGATAACGAAACTTTACAAGAAGTTGCTGATAAGTACGGTAAAACAACAGCACAAATCATTTTACGTTGGGATCTTCAAAATGAAGTTGTAACAATTCCGAAATCAACGAAAGAGCAGCGCATTATTGCAAATGCTGATATATTTAACTTCGAATTAACGAAAGAAGACATGGAAAAGATTGATGCTTTAAATGAAAACCACCGCGTCGGTCCAGATCCTGATAACTTTGATTTTTAAGTTCAAAGTAGGTAAAAGAGTGCAAAAAGTTTGCACTCTTTTTTATTTTGTCTATGCATAAAAAACGTTTCTAACTAAATAATAAACAGTATTAAATTTGTTATTATATAAGGGGTTGTAGACATGAATATAAAACGATCGTTCAAACTAATGGCCGCTTTTTTGAGTGTTTTATTTGTATTTGCGAACTTATTATTCCCACTTCAAAAGGCATCCGCAGAAGTTATGGATCACACGAAGTATCAAATGGATTGGAGTTATAGTAAGTCAAAGAAAAAACCAATTCGAACAGAGCTTATTAAAACAGCAGATGGCAAAATTGCTTTTTGCTTAAATGTAGATCTGAAATCTCCGAGTGGCCAAGATTTACCTGAAATGGGTAAAGTAGATATTAACGTATACCGTGTACTATTAAACGGGTATCCACAGAAGAGCCCACAAGAATTAGGTGTTTCCGATTGGAGAGATGCACATTACGCAACACAGCTTGCGGTGTGGAATGCGTTAAAACAAATTGATATTAACGATTTAGATTTCCGTAATAAAAATGTAGAAAAAGTAACGAAAGATATTGTGGCAAAAGCAAACGCTAGTGAAGAATTACAAGAAATTACGATGAGTGTAACACCTTCAGAAGAACAAGAAGCAGTATTGAAAGATGAGTTTTTTGAAACTGGTTTATATACAGTGCAAACAAACGCTAAAAGCGGAACTTATAAAGTACAAGCAACAGGCGCACCAGAAGGCGCGAAGTTCGTAAATGAAAAAGGTGAAGCGAAAACTGAATTTAATGTGGGAGAGAAATTCCGCATTTTAATTCCGAAACAAACACCAGCGGGTGGATTTAGCTTTAAAGTATCAGGAAATTTAACGAAATTACAAGGAATTGCGCATAAAGGAACGCCAACGATTCAAAATGCAGTTGTGTTACTTGAGCGTAGTGAAGAAAAAACAAGTCCAGAGTTAGCGGTAAGTTGGAAAAAAGCAAATGGTCATGATAATAAACCAAATAAACCCTATACACCAAATGAACCACATAAACCGAATCAATATAACAGATGATGAAAAAAGCTCGTAAACACTATGTTTACGAGCTTTTTTATTACTCAGCTTCAGAAACTACTGTGAAGCGTTCGTTTAAGTGTTTTGGAGTTTCGATTTCATCAAGTGCTGCAACTGCGAAGTCTTCGTAACTTACGTAGCTATCACCTTTTGAGTTAATAAGAAGGTTGTCTTTGCCAGCTTGGTAAGAGCCAGTACGTTTTCCTAATGCGAATAGTGCAGAAGGGCTGATGAATGTCCAAGTAATATCATTTGTTTGTTGTAAGATTTCTAAGTTTTTACCTTGGTTTTGAGCAGTTGCAAGATATTCATTTGGGAAACCTGGTGTATCAAATACACGTGTTGTTTTCTCTTCGTCTACAAATAAGCTACCAGCGCCGCCAACAACAAGTAATTTCGTGTTAGGTGCACCTTTCATAGCTTCAATCAGTACATTTCCTGCATCTACGTGAAGATGTTCTTGTCCTGCTGGAGCGCCGAATGCATTTACAACTACATCGAATGCTCCTAGGTCGTTAGATGTAAGAGCGAATACATCCTTCTCTAAAACCTTTACATTTTCTTCTGTAATTTTTGCAGCGCTTCTTACGATTGCAGTTACTTCATGTCCACGATCTAATGCTTCTTTTAAAATGCGACTTCCAGCTTTTCCACTTGCTCCGATAATTCCAATTTTCATAATGATTCCCTCCAAGTTTCTTTATTAAAGTGTATATCTAAAAATAAATAAATTTAGTGTAATTAGGTTTGTTACAACTAGGTGTAATCATTATAGTTACAGGTGTGCATTTTTGTCAATGGTGTTGTCTATGAAATTATTTTTTTGTTTTAGTATGTGCAGTTAGTGAAAGGTAAGTCATAAAAACATAATTACGTTATAAAACCTCTAACATTTGGAAGTTGGAAATTGTCGAAAAATGTTGATTTTTGAATATTTTTTAAATATAATTCGATTTATGAAGAAAAGGAGGGGTTAATTGTATGAATATTTTAGAACAATTCGTTTCATCAACGAATACAATTCTTTGGTCATATATTCTTATTGCAATGTTAATTGGTTTAGGGCTTTATTTTTCTATTAAATTAAAATTTGTACAAATTACTCATTTAGGGGAAATGGTTCGATTAATGGGTGATGGCTTAACTGGAAAGACACGTAAAAAGGGAAGTGTATCGTCATTCCAAGCATTTTGTATGAGTTCAGCAGCTCGTATTGGAATCGGGAACTTAGCTGGTGTAGCGCTAGCTATTTCTATGGGAGGACCAGGAGCTGTATTTTGGATGTGGGTTATTGCGATTATTGGGGCGTCTTCAAGTTTCGTAGAAAGTACGCTTGCGCAAATTTATAAAATAAAAGATGGTAGTGGCTTCCGTGGAGGTCCTGCTTATTATATGGAAAAAGGTTTAAATAAACGTTGGATGGGAATTTGGTTCTCTATCCTTATTACAATTAGTTACGGTTTAATTTTCAACTCAGTACAAGCAAATACAGTGACATTAGCATTTAAAAATGCATTTGGTATTGAGCGTTATGTTGTAGGGATTGTACTTGCGGTATTGGTTGCGGTTATTATTTTTGGTGGTGTGAAAAGTATTGCGCGTATGTCAGAAATGATTGTTCCGCCGATGGCAATTATTTATATTGCAGTAGCTATTTTCGTTGTTATTAAAAATTATTATTTAATACCGGATATGTTTACAGAAATCTTTAAAGGTGCATTCGGTTTAGATTCAGCTGTAGGTGGCGGTATTGGTGCTGCAATGAAGTTTGGTATTCAGCGCGGATTATTTGCGAATGAAGCAGGTATGGGTAGTGCACCGAATGCGGCTGCAACAGCGGATGTAACGCATCCAGCGAAACAAGGTTTTATTCAAACAATTGGAGTATTAGTAGATACATTTTTAGTATGTACATCAACAGCGTTTATCGTACTATGTTCTGGTGCATATAAGGCAACAAATTTAGAAGGTATTGAATTAACGCAAGTTGCGCTAAGTTCACAGATTGGTTCGTGGGCAAGCGGCTTCTTAGCGATTATTATTTTCTTATTTGCTTTCAGTTCACTTCTAGGAAACTACTATTATGGTGAAACGAATATTGAATTTATTAAACAAAGTAAAACTTGGTTAACGATTTATCGTCTTGCGGTAGTTGGAATGGTACTATTCGGCTCTGTTGCGACACTTCAAGTTGTATGGAATATGGCAGACTTATTTATGGGTCTAATGGTAATCACAAACTTAATTGCGATTACACTTCTTGGCCGATTTGCGTATGCTGCGTTGGCGGACTATGTAAGGCAAAAGAAACAAGGAAAAGATCCGGTATTCAGCGCGGATTCTATTCCTGGCTTAACAAACACAGAGTGTTGGGATAAGTCAGTGGTAACGGATAAAGAAAAAGCAGTATAATAAAAAGGTGAGCATCGAGATGAATTCGATGCTCTTTTTTTGTTGTGATAAATGATATTAAGGTTAAAAGATGATTAATATCATTTTTATAAAAAATACGGATGTTATAATTGTTAACATTTCCATGTCACAAAACCTTACATTTCGTGTCGAAAATTCTTGATTGTTAAAAGTTTTTAGAATATAATCTTCTTAGTGTTATGAAGAGGGGGAACGCAATGATGGATTTTTTAACTAGGGTTATTGGGGATATAAATAATGTTCTTTGGTCATATATTATTATTGCAATGTTAATTGGATTAGGACTTTATTTTTCTTTCCGTGTAAAGTTTGTCCAAATTCGTTACTTTGGTGAAATGATTCGTTTACTTGGGGATGGAGCGAGTTCGAAAACAAGAAAAGCGCAAAAAGAGAAGAGCGGTGTTTCATCATTCCAAGCATTTTGTATGAGTACAGCATCTCGTGTAGGAACTGGTAACTTAGCTGGTGTAGCAATTGCAATTTCAGCAGGAGGACCAGGAGCTGTATTTTGGATGTGGTTAATCGCGATAATCGGAGGAGCTTCTGCATTTGTAGAGAGCACGTTAGCGCAAATTTATAAGGTGAAAGATGGGAATGCATTCCGCGGTGGCCCAGCGTATTATATGGAAAAAGGTTTAAAGAAACGCTGGCTAGGGGTTGTCTTCTCTGTTCTAATAACAGTTAGTTTCGGATTAATCTTCAACGCCGTGCAGTCAAACACAGTAGCGGCAGCTTTTGATGGCGCATTTAAAATGGATAGTAGACTTGTAGGTCTGTTTATGGCTGGTTTACTTGCAATCATTATTTTTGGCGGGGTTAAGCGAATTGCACGTGCGGTTGAAATGATTGTTCCAGTAATGGCAATTATATATGTAGCAGTTGCATTATTCGTTGTTGTAACAAACATTACGGCAATTCCATATGTATTTAAAGAGATTTTCCTACATGCTTTTGGAATTAAAGAAGTAGTGGGCGGGGGATTAGGAGCTGCGATTTTATTAGGAGTAAAACGTGGATTATTCTCAAATGAGGCTGGTATGGGTAGTGCGCCAAATGCTGCAGCAACAGCTAACGTAACGCATCCAGTGAAACAAGGTTTCATTCAAACTTTAGGGGTATTTACAGATACATTATTAATTTGTAGTTGTACAGCATTTATTATTTTATTATCAGATGTGCCTGGAGCGGCTGATTTAAACGGAATTCAATTAACGCAACAAGCATTAAGTCAACATATCGGACCATGGGCTTCTATATTTGTAGCAGTGGCAATCTTCTTATTTGCATTTAGTTCATTGGTAGGAAACTATTATTATGGTGAAACGAATATTGAGTTTTTAAATGGAAGTAAAGTTTTACTAAATGTTTATCGAATCGCGGTACTTGGTATGGTTATGTTAGGGTCTGTAGCAACAATTCAAATTGTTTGGGACTTAGCTGATTTATTCATGGGTATTATGGCTGTTATTAATTTAATTGCGATTGTATTCCTTTCTAAGTATGCTTTCGCGGCATTATCAGATTACGTAAAACAAAAGAAACAAGGAAAAGATCCTGTCTTTTATGCGGAGTCTATTCCCGGTTTAAACAATACAGAGTGCTGGGATAAGCCAGCAGTAGCAGATAAAGAAAAAGCTGTATAATAAAAAAGGAACGAGCATCAGAGAAATTTGATGCTCGTTTTTTTATGGTGATAAACTAAGGGAAGAGGGAAAATACGAACATTAATGAGTATTTTATAATAAAATGTATTTTTTTAAGAAAAGTGCGGATGTGAGTTATAATTTGTGTTAGAATGGAAAATGGCTTTGAAACAAGAGGTTTTATGGTTTTTCATATCCGATTGAAGGTTTTGGAGGAGAAATGGAAAGTTCGGATTATTTCTTGTTTTGAGTAGTCAGACGTTCAACGTTAATGATGAGTTAAATGGAGGATTTTATTAATGAAGTTTGTTATGTTTCTTGTAGGATTACTAGTTGTATTCGTACTCGGTTTTCTTATAAGTTCTGATCGTAAGAAGATTAAGTATAAACCAATCGCGATTATGCTTGTTATTCAGCTAGCGTTAACGTATTTCTTATTAAATACGCCAATTGGTTATATTTTAGTAAAAGGAATTTCAGATGGATTTGGAGCACTTCTTGGATATGCGGAATCTGGAATCGTTTTCGTATTTGGTGGTCTTGTTAATAAAGGAGAGGTTTCATTCTTCCTAACAGCTTTATTACCAATCGTATTCTTTGCAGTATTAATCGGAATTCTGCAACACTTTAAAATTTTACCGATACTTATTCGTGCTATTGGTACTTTGTTAAGTAAAGTAAATGGTTTAGGAAAATTAGAATCATATAATGCAGTAGCAGCTGCAATTGTTGGGCAAGCAGAAGTATTTATTACAGTAAAAGATCAATTAAGTAAAATCCCAAAACATCGTTTATATACACTATGTGCATCTTCCATGTCGACAGTATCGATGTCGATCGTTGGTTCTTATATGAAAATGATTGAGCCAAAATATGTAGTAACAGCACTTGTATTAAATTTATTTAGTGGTTTCATTATTATTCATATTATTAATCCGTACGATATTACGGAAGAAGAAGATACACTGAAGTTAGAAAATAAGAAAAAACAGTCATTCTTTGAAATGTTAAGCGAATATATTATGCTTGGTTTCACGATTGCGATTACGGTAGCAGCAATGTTACTTGGTTTCGTAGCATTAATTACAGCAATCAATAGCTTGTTTGATTCAGTGTTCGGTATTACATTCCAAGCTATTTTAGGATATATTTTCTCACCATTAGCATTCGTAATGGGCATCCCGCAATCAGAAATGGTAACGGCGGGACAAATTATGGCAACGAAATTAGTATCGAACGAATTTGTTGCGATGCTTGATTTAGGAAAAGTAGCTGGTGATTTATCAGCTCGTACAGTCGGTATTCTTTCTGTATTCCTTGTATCATTTGCGAACTTCTCATCTATCGGAATTATCGCAGGTGCAACGAAAGGGATCGATGAAAACCAATCAAACGTTGTTTCATCATTCGGATTACGACTTGTATATGGTGCGACATTAGTAAGTCTTTTATCGGCGATTATCGTTGGTGTTATGTTATAAAAAGGGTGGTCCTAGCTCATAGCTAGGGCTATTTTTCATGGTGAATTTACATAAAAAAACCAATCAATTAGGAATATATTAACATATAAAAATCTTTTTAAATTTATATTGCATTTCAATTAGATAACGCTTACAATTTGATTTGTAGGTGGTATCCATTTCAGACGTTAAATACGGTAGAGAAGAAGAGACTACCTGTTATAAATTGCAATTTATGTAAACGCTTACTGATTTTAGAAGGCAGTTCAAAATATTTTAGGGGTTCATATTTTTTAACATCAATGGTCGGACGTCATTCGTTATACGACTGATAACTCATGGAAGTGGAGGATTCACATATGAAGTTAGTAATGTTTCTAGTCGGTTTACTTGTAGTATTTGTACTAGGGTTCCTTATAAGTTCAGATCGAAAGAAAATTAAATATAAACCAATTGCAGTTATGCTTGTAATTCAATTGGTACTTGCGTATTTCTTACTAAATACAAAGGTCGGATTTGTATTAGTAAAAGGGATTGCAGATGGATTTGGCGCTATTTTAAAATTTGCGGAAGCAGGGGTTAATTTCGTATTTGGTGGTCTAGCAAATGATGGACAAGCACCATTCTTCTTAACAGTATTATTACCAATTATTTTCTTAGCAGTACTAATTGGGATCTTACAACATATTAAAGTTTTACCGATTATCATTCGTGCAGTCGGTTTCGTATTAAGTAAAATTAACGGTTTAGGAAAACTTGAATCATATAATGCAGTAGCGGCGGCAATTGTCGGCCAAGGTGAAGTATTTATTACAGTAAAAGATCAATTAAGCAAATTACCAAGAAATCGTTTATATACACTATGTGCATCTTCAATGTCGACAGTATCGATGTCAATCGTCGGTTCTTATATGAAAATGATTGATCCAAAATATGTAGTAACAGCACTTGTACTAAACTTATTTAGTGGATTTATTATCATTCATATTATTAATCCGTATGATGTGAACGAAGAAGATGACATTTTAGAATTACAAGAAGATAAGAAACAAACATTCTTTGAAATGTTAGGCGAATATATTATGCTAGGTTTCTCTATCGCTGTAACAGTAGCGGCGATGTTAATCGGTTTCGTAGCATTAATTACAGCAATTAACGGTGTGTTCGATTCTATTTTCGGAATCACATTCCAAAGCATTTTAGGATACATCTTCTCACCATTAGCATTCATAATGGGTATTCCAACTTCAGAGATGCTAACAGCAGGACAAATTATGGCAACGAAATTAGTAACGAACGAATTTGTTGCGATGCTTGATCTTGGAAAAGTAGCTGGTGAGTTATCAGCTCGTACAGTAGGTATTTTATCAATTTTCCTTGTATCATTTGCGAACTTCTCATCTATCGGAATTATCGCAGGTGCAACGAAGAGTATCGATGGAAAACAAGCAAACGTTGTATCTTCATTCGGATTAAAACTTGTATACGGTGCAACGTTAGTAAGTATATTATCAGCGATTATCGTTGGGGTTATGCTTTAATAAATAATAAAGAAGTCGTTTATCTCTCACTTCGGGGGATAAACGACTTTTTGTTTAACTTGCTTTATCCAAGTCTCTTTTAAATTGTGGTTTCTCCAAATAAGTTCCCAGTCTCCATATATATTCCACAGGACCCATTCGATATTTCTGTAGCCAATAGGTACTAACTAATAGTTGAATCGTATAAATTCCGATGGTTAAAAGAATACCGAAGAAATAGCCAATTTTACCGTATAAGCCAAATCCATATGCGTAAAAAATAGTTGTTGCGATAATAGATTGCGCTAAGTAATTACTAACCGACATTTTTCCCATGTTCGCCATGTATGTTAGTAAACGCGCTACCTTTTTGTAATGGAATAATAAAATAATCGTGCTTCCGTAAAAGAAGGTCATGGTTACTGGTGTAAGACTATCTTGTAACATAATTAAAATCGGATGTTTCACGAATATGGCTAAGATTTTAATTGTAAAAGAGAAAATCCCAGTGATAAGCCAGATTTTTTTGACAGCAGGTATATGTTGATCGACCTCAAATAGCCAGCCCTTTTTCCCCACATACATTCCGAGTAAGAAAAGTGGAGACATAAAAATTATTGCGAAAACTGATATGAAAACTAATCCGAATACACCGTTAATCCCCATGTAATCAAAAGGATTTTCAGTCAATCTAAAGTTGACGTGATCCACATAGCTTCCAGTCTCATGGACCTTATGTTCCTTTTCGGTATAAGGTGCGAAATCATCATAGGGGTTCGATGTTGATTCCGATTGGTAAGATGCGAGCATAATGAGTGCTAGTAAAATAGATGCCCAAATGAGCAACGTTTTCGGTTTTCGATTGATGAACATCATTAAGAAAATCCCGATAATCCCGTAGGCAAATAAAATATCTCCCTCCCAAACAAAGGTGCCGTGAATGTAGCCTAGTAGTAAAAGAATGATAATACGTCTTATGTATGTGGGGAAGAATTTTTTTCCTTTCGCAATAATACTTTTTTGCAACAAAATAATGCTAAGACCAAATAAAAAAGAGAATAGGGACATGAAATTGTGGGTGCCGAAAAATTGAATAAACCAATTAGCACCTTCATCAAGTTTTCCAAATATGTAAGTTGGTTTTTCACTGGCGAAGAATCCAAATTGAATTAAGGTCATATTGACAAGTAAAATACCAAACAAAGCGAAACCACGGATTGCATCAACAGCTTCTACACGCTGATTCATTTTTTCTCTCCTCGTATATTATTTTATCCCGCTATTTGCGAGCAGTAAGACTCCCACCTCAAAATTCGGCGGGAGCAAAGAAGTTAGGTGGGAGATCAACTGCTCGTAAACGCCCGATTGGTGAAGGCTAATAATCCGTGGGGGATGAACAAAACCCCCGCGGATTAAAGTTTCACTTTATATTGAAAATAATACCATTTTAAAACTAGTGCCATGTCAAAAATGAGGAAATTTAAAGTGATTTTAAGCTAGGGAGAAAATAAAAAATCACCTTAATACATTCATTAAGGTGATCAAAATATTATTCAGCTGGAGGCGTAAATGTACGTTTCTCTAATTCAGCATCTAGCATAAATAGTGCATTTGAATCGCTTGTAATACGTTTTAATTTTTGGATGATGCTATCGAATGAAGCTTCTTCTTCTACTTGCTCATCAACGAACCATTTTAAGAATGTAATTGTTGCGTGCTCACGCTCATCCCAAGCGATATCAGATAAGTTGTAAATACGCTTCGTTACTTCACGCTCGTGCTCAAGTGCCATTTCAAAAGCGTTCAGTACAGATTCGTATTCGTTATTTGGATTATCAAATCCAGTAATAATAGCGCGCTCACCGCGGTCATTAATGTAGTTGTAAAGCTTCATTGCGTGGAAGCGTTCTTCTTCAGCTTGTACAAGGAAAAAGTTAGCGAAACCATCATAGCTCTCCGCCGTACAGTAAGCAGCCATTGCCATATAAGCATGGGCAGAGTAAAATTCAAAGTTCATTTGATCGTTTAATGCGTCGTGCAATTTTTTAGATAACATAAAATCCCCCTTAGTATTGTGACAAGAATATTATACCATAATTGATAATATTCTCATTTGGATACCTCGAACCTTTTCGAAAGCTTTGTGACGTGTGCCTCCATAATGTCTTGTAAATCTAAATCATATTTTTGTGAAAGAATAATAAGGTTAGATAGTACATCACCAAGTTCTTCTTTTAGTTCTTGTTTTAGCTCTTCTTCTGTTTTCACTTTTTCATCAGGACGATCACGCCCAATTTCGATTGCGCGAACAACGCGTGAAACTTCTCCAACTTCCTCTGTTAAGAAATTTAAGCGAATAAAGGAATTATACTGTGACCAGCTTCGTTTTTCGTAAAATTCCTCCACCCATCTTTGAAATGCGACGATATCCATTTCTTCCTCATCCCTTCAATATGTTGTACAATATTCATTGTATCATAACAATATATAGTTTCGGGGTGTAGGGATGAGAAAGATTTGTGTGTTTGCAGGTTCAAATTTAGGGGAGAGACCAGAATTTAAAGAGCAGGCAATTGAATTAGGAAAAATGTTTGTTGAAAACGACTATGAGCTCGTATACGGTGGTTCATGCGTTGGATTAATGGGAGAAGTAGCAAACGAAGTTCTTCGTTTAGGTGGGCGTGTAACAGGTGTTATGCCGCGTGGTTTATTCCGTAGTGAAATCGTTCATACAGGACTAACGGAATTAATTGAAGTAGAAACGATGCATGAGCGTAAGGCAAAAATGGCAGAGCTTGCAGATGCTTTTATTGCTTTACCAGGCGGATACGGAACGTTTGAAGAACTATTTGAAGTTGTATGTTGGTCACAAATTGGTATACATAATAAGCCAGTTGGTTTATTAAACATTAAAGACTTTTACGGACCAATTTTGCAAATGGTTGAACGTGCAGCGGATGAAGGGTTCATGAATCCATCAAATAAAGAGTTGATTGTTTCAGCCGAGACGGCAGATAAATTAATTCATGAAATCCAAAATTACGAGCGTCCTGTTTTGGGAACGAAGTGGAAGCAGCTATCATAATACAATTTTATAGAGATTTATAGAAACACATGTAAATTTTTTTTAAAAAGCATGTGTTTTTTATTTGTTTAAATATATTGACATTTAGATATAAAAATATGGAAGGGGAGAAGTGGATGGAGGTATGTTTTTATGACTTAAAGAAAAAGAACATCTGAATAAAAGGTGAGTAAGGAATTATTGAGTGACATAGAATTGTTCCATTAAAGGGTCAGATTGTGGAAGATAGCGAATGTTTTTTATGAAGTTAATAGAGGTTTTTTTAATCGAAATCAGAATGAATTTTATAGATGTAATCCTTTGGGAATTTTTAATCAGTTATGTATCATAATCTAATCATTAAAATGAAAATTGGAGGAGAAATGAGCATGGGTCGTTCTGTATTAAAAATGTATAACTACCACTTATGGGCAAATGAAGTTATTTTAAATCGCTTAAAAGAACTACCGCAAGACATTTTCCATAAGGAAGTTAAGAGTGTTTTTTCTTCGGTGGCAAAAGTAATGTCTCACATATACCTCACAGATTTAGCCTGGCTCGAGATTATTTCTGGTAAAAGCATGAGTGATGCAATGGTACACACAAACCAATTGAAAGAACAGCTGGAAACAAAAAAATATTGAGGAAATGGAAACTAGTTTTTATGAATTATCTAAACGATATAAAGAACTTTTAAGTAGTCAACGAGATTATGAAAAAGTGTTTGAGGTTGATAATCCATATGCTGGGCACCTGGATACGACGGTTTCTGAAACAATACTACACGTCGTTACCCACGGAGCATATCACCGTGGGAATATAGCCACAATGTTGCGGCAAATGGGTCATACCTCTGTTATGCAAGATTTTGGACTATTTCTATATTCAAAATGAATTCTTTTTATTTACCATAGAATATGGGTTTGTATGATGTTTTTTGGGACTGCTTTATTAGTGATTTAAGCTTAATTATGTATTATAGAATAAAGGCACTCCATATTATTTCGGAATGCCTTTATTGTTATTGTTATTTTGTTTTTTATATAGGTACCAGCCACCCCAGCCGCCACCAATTGCTACAACAACGAGGAAAGCATAGTCTTTAACCTCGACACGTATGTTGAAAATATTAGCTGTAAGTAAGAGAATCCCAACTGTTATTAACGCAAAAAATGCTCTAATTAAGTAGTCTTTCAACTGAACCACTCCCGTCATTTAAGTCGTAAATGATGAACTTGGAAAAGCTTTTTTGGATCTATTTTACTAAAGGGTGTTTCCTATATTTTAACATAAATGAGATTGTAATATATTGATAAAAGTAGAGGAGAGGAGTGTTAATATTGTCGTGATTTGTCGGTAAGTCGATATTCTTTGTCGGAACTTCGATAAAATGAAAAATCGGTGATGAAATTCGAGTTGCGGTCGATAAATTTGAAAAATCGCCGATATAATTTTATGTACCATTGTGATGTGCGACGACTACATAAAAGAAGCGACTCTGAACGAGCCGCTTCCGCTTTTAATGCTATCCAGCTCCAGCGGCTAGAATCTCCGGTCATTTCGCTCTCTCGCTCGAAGCAAAAAGCGCTTCAAGGTCGAGAACTCCAATGCCCTGCGATTCTGAACGAGCCGCTTCCGCTTTTAAATCTATTATTGATTCAAGAACGCACGTAGCATCCAAGCGTGTTTTTCTAGTTCTGTGTAGATGCCTAGTAGTAGGTCAGATGTCATTTCGTCGTCAGAGTTTTGAGCGATTTCCATGCCTTTTTTCAGTTCAGTTAGCATCATTTCGTAGTCTTTCATGATTGCTTCGACCATCCCTTCTGCAGTTTCTCCGTAAGCTGCTTCTTGAATAGAAGATAGTTCTAAGTATTCTTTCATTGTTGCTACTGGTTTGCCGCCAATTGCTAAAATACGTTCTGCAATTTCATCGATGTGAGTAGCTGATTCTGTGTAAAGCTCTTCAAATTTTTCATGTAGTGTGAAGAATTGAGGTCCTTTTACGTACCAATGGAAGTTGTGTAGTTTTGTAAATAAAACGCTCCAGTTTGCTACTTGTTTGTTTAATGCTTCGATTACTTGTTTGTTCATTATGATCAATCTCCTCTTGAGTTATTATGTTATATGAATTACTAATTTATAATTATTATAATCTAGTGATTTATATAAATCAACCCTTTTGCTGGAATTAATTTGAACAAATTATGAACTGTTGTAAATAAAAAATCCCTATTACTGTGAAGTAATAGGGATTTTTTATTTGATATATAGCTCCTGTTTTTAACGAGCCGCTTGCGCTTTAAGTGATATTCAGCTCCAGTGACTAGAACAGTCGGTCATTTCGCTCCTGTTCTGAGCAAGTCACCTCCGCTTTTAGTTGTTATCCAGCTTGTTTATTCTCTTCTGCATCCTGTCCATCCCAGCACTCCGTATTCTTTAAGGCAGGGATAGAACTTGCAACGAAAACAGGATCTTTTCCTTGTTTCTTTTGCTTTATATAGTCTACTAATGCTGCGTAGGCAAATTTGCTAAGGAATGAGATAGCAATTAAGTTTGTGAATACCATTAGTCCCATAAAGAAATCAGCTAAACTCCAAACTGTTTGAAGGGCAGCGATTGATCCGAAGAACACCATTCCGACAACTGCAACGCGATAAATCATTAACCATGTTTTACTTTCTTTAATGAATGCGATATTTGTTTCACCATAATAGTAGTTTCCTAGTAAGGAACTGAAAGCGAATAGGAAAATAATAATCGCTAAGAAAGTGCTTGCCCACGGTCCAATTTGAGAACTTAATGCTTGTTGTGTTAATTCAATTCCTTGTAAGTTAGATCCTTTATAAAGTCCAGAACATAATACGATAAATGCTGTTGATGTACATACTAAGAATGTATCTATGAAAACACCTAATGCTTGAACGAGTCCTTGTTTTACAGGGTGAGATACATCTGATGTTGCTGCTGCGTTAGGAGAGCTCCCCATACCTGCTTCTGTCGCGAATAAACCGCGCTGAATTCCGAACTTGATTGCTGCTCCAATACCACCAGCGATGGCTTGGTCTAAACCAAATGCGCCGTTAAATATTTCTAGGAAAATGCTTGGTAACATATTGAAGTTTTTAATAACGACAAAAACAGCTACGCCGATATAAACGATTGCCATTGGAGGAACAATCATTTCTGTAATACGTGAAATGCTTTTAATACCACCAAAAATAATAACAGCAACTAATAAAGCTAATACAGCTCCTACGATAGTTCGTTCTAGTCCAAAAGCATTTTCAAATGCTATTGTTACTGTATTTGCTTGTACTGAATTGAAAATTAATCCGTATGCAACTGTGATGAGAAGTGAAAACCAAATGCCCATCCAGCGCTTGTTTAAACCTTTTTCCATATAGTAAGCAGGGCCACCACGGAATCCACGTCCATCTTTTACTTTATAAATTTGTGCGAGAGTACATTCTACAAAACTAGTAGCTGCACCGATAATAGCGATAAACCACATCCAAAATATTGCACCAGGTCCACCCATAGAAATTGCGAGTGCTACACCAGCTAAGTTCCCGATACCGATGCGTGCTGCTGCACTTAAGCAAAATGCTTGGAACGGGGAGATGCTATCTTTTTTCTTTTCTTTTCGATTGAATCCTTTACTAATTAAACTGACCATCTCACCGAAATGAGTAATTTGGACAAATTTTAATTTAAAAGAGAAATAAAGACCGAAGCCGATTAGCATTGCAATAAGAATATATGACCATAAAATATTATTCGTTACCTCAAGGAATCTGCTAAAGATATCAACCATATAATACACTTCCTTTTTTTCGTAATAAGAAAATTATATGCAAAAAATATACCAGAATCAATTTTTCTAAAAAATGATGTTACTTAAATGTGTTTTATGTTATGATTATGTTACATCGTAATATTTTTAGAATTATTTACATTTTAAAAAACTAAATTTAAAGCGAGAAAGAGGGGATAATTTGAAAGAAGAAACTTTATTGAAAGTAAGCCTTGAGAGTCTAAAGATGAGAAGTAATGTATTTTTTATCATTACATCTTCAAGTATCTTTCTAGGAGCTACTTATTATTACAATAAAAGATTTCCAAATCACAGGTATCCTGAATGGCTAGAATTTCTAAAATTGATTGGATGAACAAAAGACAGAAAAACAGAAAATTTAAATAAAGATTGTTGAGGAGGAACTAGTATGAATATAAGAGAAAGCGAACTTCCGGGTATTGGTTATAAGTTTCAGATCGTTACGAAAGGTAACGAAAAAATGGTGATTGTTATTCATGATGATGGACGTAGGGAAATGTATCATTTTGATTCAGACCATGAAGAAAGTCTATCAAGTATTTCATTGCGTGACTCAGAGGCAAGACAAATTGCAGCAATATTAGGTGGAATGGTATATAAGCCTAGGGCATTAGAAAATGTTGAAATGGTCTTTGAAGGTTTAGCAATTGAGTGGTTCAAAGTGGAGAATGCAGCGCCAGCAATTGGAAAAACAATTGGTGATCTTGAAATAAGAAAAACATATAGCGTAACTATAATTGCAGTTATGAAAAAGAACATGAAAAAGCTATTTAATCCAGGGCCAGACACGGTGATTGAAGAAGGAGATATGCTTGTAGTTTCTGGTGAGAGAGAAGAAATTAAAAAGATTATTAATGAATTACTTTCGAACAGGGGGACTGACTAGATGGATACTTTAATTTTTGAAGTTGGTACAGCTTTAGTTTTAGTAGCAATTGCGGCGGTAATTGCTGGGAAGTTTAAATTCTCAGTAATTCCTTTTCTAATCGTTCTTGGCATGTTAGTAGGGCCGCACGCGCCGACAATAGGTGTTATCGATCTCAAATTTATTGAAAGTGCAAGTGTGATATCCTTCCTTGGAAGGATTGGCGTTCTGTTCCTTCTTTTCTATCTGGGATTAGAGTTTTCGATGAAAAAACTAATTAAATCTGGACGTTCTATCGCGATTGGCGGAACAATCTATATTTTGATTAACTTTTCACTAGGATTATTATACGGATTTATAATGGGATTCCCGTTACTCGAAATCTTAATTATTGCGGGTATTATTACGATTTCTTCTAGTGCTATCGTTGCAAAAGTGTTAGTTGATTTAAGAAGAACTGGTAATAATGAAACCGAATTAATTTTAGGAATTATTATGTTTGAAGATATATTCCTTGCTGTATATTTATCAGTAGTTTCTGGCTTAGTCCTTGGGGATCACGCTTCGTTCTTAGGTGCCCTCACTTCAATTGGAATTGCTTTAGGATATATGCTTCTATTCTTCGTAGTAGCTAGAAAGGCTACGCCGTTATTAAATAAATTGTTGAATATTAGTTCTGATGAAATCTTTATTATTGTAGTATTTGCTTCGTTGTTCTTCATTGCTGGTTTTTCAGAAACAATTCACGTTGCAGAAGCAATCGGGGCACTTCTTTTAGGGTTAGTTTTCTCTGAGACAGAGCATAGTGATCGAATTGAACATCTTGTTGTTCCATTTAGAGACTTTTTCGGAGCTATTTTCTTCTTCAGTTTCGGATTAAGTATAGATCCATTCTCATTGGGCGGAGCAATATGGTTAACGTTAGGTGCTGTACTTCTGACGATAATTGGAAACTTTGTAGCAGGGATGATTGCAGGACGACAAGCTGGACTATCTCATAAAGCATCAACAAATATTGGATTAACAATCGTTTCAAGGGGAGAATTCTCAATCATTATGGCTAATATCGGTATCGCGGGTGGTTTAATGGCGGTATTGAAACCATTCTCAGCACTATATGTGCTTATATTATCCATTTTAGGTCCGCTTCTAACGAAAGAGTCAAAGAATGTATATAAATTTTTAAATAAAATCTTTAAGTGGGATATGAAGAATAGCTAAATTTTAAACAATTGACGTGTAAGGTCAGATTTTATATAAGGTATTATCGTGAAGGAATCTATAGTTAAATAGATTCCTTTTTTATGGAAAATTAATAACTTGTTGTTATTTGTTAGAGAAGGATATGTTTAATATTTTACATATTGTGGCATACATATAGGAAAAGGGAGTTTGGGAAGGGGATTATTGAGAAATGGAACTCCAGTTTCAAAATGTATATCAACAAGTTGAGAATTGGTATGTGTTGGATTCGGAGCTTCCTTGGGATGTCAAAAAGTTAAGAAATGATTTATTTTCCCTTATTGAAATAAGCACAACGCCAGTTATTTTTTGTGATACGTGTGATGCGAATCATGTCCTTTTATCATTAGGAGGAGAAGAAGAGGAGTTTTTATTCCCGGTAGGTGGTTTTTATCATAAAGAAAAACAATTAATTTTCATTTGTAAGTGGGAAGAGTATGAACAAGTGCTCAAAACGCTATTGCATGAATTCAGGCATGCGATGCAGCATAAGAATGATGTACTATATGTTGGAAATGAACTATACGAAGAAAGATGGATCGAGAAAGATGCGAGGCATTTCGCGGAGAGGAAGCTAGATGAATATAAAAATAGAAATTTAATCTGAAGCATAGTGGAGAAAAATCACTGTGCTTTTATTTGTTGCTAATGAAAAATAAGTAGTTGACCTTTATTAAGTTTAGTTCTAAACTAATAGTATCAAATGAGCGAGGTGATGGAATGAAAGCAGAGGAAAGACTTGGATTACTATTATGGTTTCGTTTATCACGCTTTTATAATAGAAGTATTCGTGAGACGAATCAGCATTTGAAAAAGTGGAATGTATCTGCCGCTCAGTTTGATGTATTAGTTCAAATTGGAGGACATGATCGTTTAACGCAGCAGGAGCTTGGAAATAAGTTGTTTGTTACGAAAGGAAATGTTACTCAACTTTTAAATAAAATGGAGCAACTAGATTGGATTCAGCGTGAACAAGAAGGTACCACGAAATATATTTCATTAACAGAAAAGGGAAAGGTTCTATATGAAGAAATAGTCTCACCGCAAGAAACATTTCAAGCAGAGCAATTTGAGAAGTTAAATAGAAAAGAACAAAAACAATTATTAGAATTACTGAAGAAGTTGCAGTGATAAAATTCAAAAAAATATCTCGATTTCGAGATAATATGAGGTGAAGGATATGTTTAGAAAAGTTGATCATAAAAATATGGGAAGAGCAAATCACGGTTGGTTAAATACACATTTTCATTTTTCTTTTGCAAATTATTATAATCCAAACAACATGAATTTTGGAGCAGTACGTGTTATGAATGATGATTTAATAGCGGCACAAACTGGTTTTGATATGCATCCGCACCGTGATATGGAGATTATCTCTTACGTTATAGATGGTGAATTAACACATGAAGATAGTATGGGGAACCGAGGGACAATTGAGCGTGGGCATGTTCAATATATGAGTGCAGGTACTGGTGTATTTCACAGTGAGCATAACTTAGGAAGTGAAACATTACGTTTATTGCAAATTTGGATTTTACCAGACCGCGATGGTCATAAACCAAACTACGGTGAGTTTAAATTTGATTGGAGTAAACGTGAAAATGAGTGGTTCCATATGGTATCTCCTTCTGATGGAGATGCACCAATTCATATTCATCAAGATGCAAATTTATATTCTTTATCATTAGAAGCTGGTAAAGAAATTCATTTTCCTGTTAAAGAAGGACGTCAATTGTACCTTGTACAAATTGAAGGTAGCAGCGTTGTAAACGGTGAAACACTTGTAATGCGTGATGCAGCGGAGGCTGTAGAAGAAGATATTCAAATTCAAGCGAAAGAGAAGTCTCACTATTTAGCAATTGAAATGAAAATACAATAAAGTGAGGCTTTAATCAGTGGTGGCTTTCCAACATATAAATAGCGGAATGAAAAGTTATAGGAAAGAGGACATCGTTTTTCGATGTCCTCTTTTTGGTGAGTCGAATTGTCAGAAAAAACTTTCTCAATTTTTGAGAACAGGTATACGAATAAGTATTTAGAATTGTATTAAGAGTGTCAAAAATTCTTAGGGGAATGGGGAGTGTTAGATTGAAAAAGCAAATAATTTCATCAGCATTAGCGTTAACTGTTATCGCAAGTGGGTTTGGGGCATTTGGAGCAACTACGACGAAAGCAGAAGAGCAAAAAATCCAGTATCACCAAGAGTTTAAAACACCAGCTTACATAGGTGAAGAATGGAAAGCACCGGAAGGACTAGATAAAAAAGAGACGGTCTTTCAATATTTAGAGAATAAAAAAGATATGTTTAAACTAGCAGGAAATATTGAAAAACATTTCAATATCGTTGGTGAAGAAAAAGATGCTGAGTCTGGTACAACACATGTGAAGTTAGTTGAGAAGCATAATAACATTCCTGTGTATGGTTCAGATCAAACGGTTACGCTTGATAAAGAGAATAATGTAAAAGCGTTTTTCGGACAAGTTATTCCGAATTTAGATGATAAAAATATTCCTGCATCTGCAAGTATTAGTGCGGAACAAGCAGAAACGATTGCAAAAGCTAATATTGAGAAAGAAATTGGTAAAGTAAAGAATTATGATGGTGTGAAAAAAGATTTATATGTGTATGAAAAAGATGGCCAATACTATCTTGCGTATCTTGTAAAAGCATCGGTTTCAAAACCAGCTCCAGGATATTGGCATTACTTTGTTGATGCGACAAATGGAAATGTTATTGAGAAATATAATGCTGTAGATCACATTACTGGATTTGGTTACGGAGTATTAGGGGCTAGACAATCATTTGAAATTGCTCAAGATACGAAAACAGGAGCGTTCAACTTATTTGATGGTACACGAGGACAAGGTGTCCATACATTTGATGCAGAGAATATGGATGAAAACTGGTTTAATTTATTCTCACAAATTCTTGGATATACAGGAGAAGAAGTTGTAAGTAAATCTAAGTTCTTCGAAGATAAAGCGGCAGTTGATGCGCATGTGAATGCAGGAAAAGTATATGATTACTATAAAAAGACATTTAACCGTAACTCTTTCGATGATAAAGGTGCGAGACTTATTTCTACTGTTCACGTAGGTGAATCTTGGAATAACGCAGCTTGGAACGGTGTTCAGATGATGTATGGTGATGGCGATGGCAAGACATTCATTCCATTATCTGCTGGACTAGATGTTATCGGTCACGAATTAACGCATGCTGTAACTGAACATACAGCAAACCTTGTTTATAAAAATGAGTCAGGTGCATTAAACGAATCATTGTCTGATATTATGGGTGTAATGGTTGAGAAGAAGAGCTGGGATTTAGGTGCTGACATTTATACACCTGGTAAACCTGGTGATGCACTTCGTTCTCTGAAAGATCCAGCATCTATTCCAAATCCATTAAAACCTGGCGAAGGTTACCCAGATCATTACAATAAACGTTATACTGGAACAGCTGATAATGGCGGCGTTCATATTAACAGTAGCATCAATAATAAAGCAGCATACTTAGTATCTGAGGGCGGCACTCATTACGGTGTGAAAGTAACTGGAGTGGGCCGTGAAGCAACAGAAAAAATTTACTATCGTGCTCTTACAAAATATTTAACTGCAAACTCTGACTTTAAAATGATGCGTCAAGCAGCACTTCAATCAGCAGAAGATTTATACGGTAAAAACTCTAAAGAGTTACAAGCTGTAACGAAAGCTTATGACGCAGTAGGAGTAAAATAATAAGAGAAAAAAGACCTGACTGGATTGTCAGGTCTTTTCCTTATTTAATCACGGACACCTAATGCGATTTTTGCCATGCGTGACATACGTTCTTTTGTCCATGGTGGATTCCATACAACGTTTACTTCTATTTCATTTACTTCGGGTACGTTCGTTGATAGTACTTTTTTAACGTCTGATACGATTTGACCAGCCATTGGACAACCGATAGAAGTCATCGTCATCGTAATAACAGCATTATTATTTTCATCAGCTGTAACGTCATAAACTAATCCAAGATTGATAATATCAACACCTAATTCAGGGTCAATAACAGCTTCTAAGTTTGCATATAACTTTTCTTCAAATGCTTGTTGTGACATGTGTAGCACCCCCTAAATATTAATGATATCGATTCTCATTATAACGGATATGCGTATAAAGTGCAGGAAATGAGCTCAAAAAAATATTCCTCTTGAAGGAGGAATATTTTTTGAAAAGCTATTCAGTTTTAAAATGAGATACGAGTTGATCTAATTCTTCAACTGTTTGTTTCATTTGTTTTGCAGTTAGAGTCATTTCATTCATCACGATGACTTTCTGTTCAGCAAACTGTGCTGTTGCGACAGTCTCACTTGAAACGTCATTAGAAATTGAAGCGATGTTATTAAGTGAAGCATTCATTTCTTCAGCGCTTGCGGCCATTTCTTCAGCAGTTGCTGATATGTCTTGAATTCGAGTAGACACTGTATTCACTTGACCAACAATTGTTGTGAAAGAAGAGCCTGCTTCACGAATGACGTTAATGCCTTCAGATGCTTCAGAGCGACCTTGAGACATCATAGAGCTAGCAGTTTCTGTATCATTTTGAATTTGATGTAGCAACTGGTTAATATCCGTTGCCGCTGTTTTTGATTGTTCAGCAAGTTTACGAACTTCATCAGCTACGACAGCAAATCCTTTTCCTTGTTCACCGGCACGAGCCGCTTCAATAGAAGCATTTAAAGCAAGTAGATTTGTTTGTTCAGCGATATTAGAGATAGATTGTACAGCTGTATCAATGTATTTTGTGTGAGTGATTAGACGTTCGACTACTTCTGATGTAGCATTTACAGCTTCGTGAATCGTCGTCATTTGTGAAATAGATTTTTGAATAACAGTACTTCCGTCGTTAGCGTGTTCTGACGTGGCTACAGCTAGTTCGGCTACAGAAGAAGCAGATTCTGCAATGCGCTGAACACTCATTGCCATATCATCCATTGCAGTCGAGCTTTCTTCCATACTAGAAGTTTGCGATTGGATGCTGGCATTTAAATTGGACATTGAGCTTTGAACTTTTATTGTTGCATCACGCGATGTATTGGTCTTTTCTAGCATATTTTCAGAAGCATTTTGTACTTCTACAGAAGTTTTTTGAACACGATTAATGATGTGCTGCAAGTTTTCTAACATGTTATTAAATGATGTGGCAATTGCACCGATTTCATCATTGCTATTTACTTGTAGACGAGCTGTTAGGTCACCCTCTTGGGAAGATAACTCTTTTAGTTTAGTATCAATTTGTTGAATTGGTTTTACAAGTTTACCAGAGAACCACCATGCAAGAATAATTGCAACGACAATACATATAACAAGTGATAAGAATACAACGTATTCAATTAGTAGTGATGATTGGTCAATTTTTTCAATGGATTGATCACGTAACTTAGCTTGTTCGTTGCTATAGTTTGTGAAATCACCAATAACTTTATAAACCGTACCATTTTCTTTAGAAGCAACTTGTAATGCTTCTTCCCATTTTTGTTCTTTCGCAAGAGTAACAACTTTATCATCAATAAATTGTCTCCATGTAGAGCCTAATTGCATTGTGTCTTTTACTTGTTGAGAAACATTAGGGTTAGAAAGAAGTTCATTTTTTGAATCCTCAAGACGTTTACTCATTTCATGAAACTTGTCTAATTCGACTTGATCATGTTGCAGTAAATAACCTCTTAAAGCAGAAAGTTGTACTTGATAAGCGTCTCCACGTTCTTTTAACTCTGTTGCAAGAGGAGAAATTTCTTTTTGCAATGCTTCAGCTTTACGAGACTGATCAATAGTGAAGAATAAAATAAAAGCTAATGCGATGCCAAATAAAGCGCAAATCGTTCCCATCATGAACATTAATTTTTTTCGAATGCTAATAAAATTCATATGATTGAAAAACCTCCTTTGTAAAATTTGAGTATTATGATTACTTTATATAACGATTTAAAAGAAAGCCTTATTCCTATTTAAAGTTGGAATAAAGCTTTCTTATTTCCTTTAGGAATTATAGCAGACAGAGTGGGAGAGAGAAAGATATATTTTAAAGTAAAAAAGAGGGGCTAAAAAAAGAAATCCCTCTTTTTTCCTATTATCCCGCTATTTGTGGACAGTTAATTTCTCACCTCAAAATTAGGCGGGAAATTAACTGCCTGTAAAAGCCCGATTGGTGAAGGCTAATAATCAGTGGGGGAGGAGAAAAAAATCACTGATTAAAGTTTCACTTTATGCATTTGTTTTGAAATGAGAAACGAGAACTTCAAGTTCTTGTACTGCAGTTTTCATTTCTGATGACTTTGTAGCAATGTCTTTCATTACATCTACTTGGCCACCAGCTGAATGTGCTGTCTGTGATGTTTCAGCGGCAACTTCGTTTGAAATAGAAGCGATATTATTTAAAGCTGCATTCATTTCCTCAGAACTTGCGGCCATTTCTTCAGCAGTTGCAGACATTTCTTGCATCTGTGTAGAGACTTTGTTAACGTGGTTAACAATTGCTGAGAATGAAGAGCCAGCCATACGAATGACTGTGATTCCTTGTGAAGCTTCTGATTGACCTTGTGTCATCATTTCATTAGCTATTTTTGTATCCTCTTGAATTTGATAAAGTAAATGGTTAATGTCGGTTGCAGCTAGTTTAGATTGTTCCGCAAGTTTACGAACTTCATCAGCGACAACAGCGAATCCTTTACCATGTTCACCAGCGCGGGCAGCTTCAATAGAAGCGTTTAAAGCAAGTAGATTCGTTTGTTCTGCAACGTTAGAAATGGATTGAAGAGCAGTATCAATATGGTTTGTATGTGTAATGAGTCGCTCTACCACTTGCGATGTAGCGTTAACAGCGTCATTGATTGTATTCATCTGTGTAATAGATTTTTTAATTACTTTACTACCATCATCTGCTTTTTCTGAAGTTGTAACAGCTAAGCTAGCAACAGAAGAGGCAGATTCTGCAATGCGCTGAACACTTGTTGCCATATCATCCATTGCCGTTGAGCTCTCTTCGATGCTAGACACTTGTGAACGAATATTATGATCAAGAGCATTCATAGTCTCTTGGATTTGTGCGGTAGTGTCCATAGATGCAGTTGTTTCGATGAACATATTTTCTGAAGCTTCTTTTACACTTGTTGATGTTTGTTGAACTTGCTTTATTATACGTTGTAAGTTAGCGAGCATTTGATTAAAGGAATGTGCAATATCACCGATTTCATCTTTACTAGTTACATTCAATCTCGCAGTCAAATCGCCATGTTGAGAAGCTAATTCTTTTAATTTCGCATCAATTTGTCGAATAGGTTTAACGAGTTTACCAGAGAACCACCATGCTAATAAAATAGAAGTTAGTGTGCATGTAATGAGTGAGAAGAAAATAATATATTGGATAAGAGATGAAGAAGATTGAACTTCAGCAATTAATGTATCACGTTTTTCATTCTCTTTATTTGCATATTTAGTAAATCGACTTAAAAGGTCATTTACGTAATCTGTTTGAGCTAAAGCGATTTTGGATGCTTCGTCCCATTTCCCTTCACTTGCAAGGGGGAGAACCTCATTGTCTATGACGCTTCGCCACTTTGCGCCCATTAAAATGGCCTCTTTCATTCCTTCAGGGAGTTTTTTATCACTCGTTACTTTTTCTCTTGTATCAGCTAATTTCTTTCCTTCCCGGTTGAATTTATCTAATCCTTTTTGATCGTGCGATAGTAAATGTTCTTGTAAGCCAGCAACTTGCGCTTGGAACCAATCACCGCGTTCTTTTAAAATGGTTGCTCTTTTCGATACATCATTTTTTAATGTTTCAACTTCATTTGCTTGGTTCATAGCGAATGTAAGAATAATAATTAGAGCAATGCTAAATAAGGAACAAATGCTTAAGAGTGTGAAGAGTATTTTTTTTCGAATACTAATATATTTCATCGTTACCCTACCTTTTTTAAAGAACTATTTATTATAATTTATAAATATAAAAACGGAATTAATAAAAACATTATTATGAAGTTATTAATCTGTTCAGTGAAAATTATAGCAGATAACGGAAGGAGGCAAATTGATATGAGTAAATGTTCTTAAAATGTATACATTTTTATATCAAAAAATTCATAAATAAAAACCAGAAAGGCTATTGTAATTTGAAATGACATCCTGTATACTTCTAATTAGTTGATAACGATTATCACTATCAACTAAAACATTACTCTTCGTTATGTTGGTCATACCCCTTTTTGACGACGTGAGTCAGAGATGAATGTTGAAATATCTTGTGTCCTATTCTACAGAATTATGGTAATCTCCAACCTCAACTTATATGCGTAAGCATGCAAAAAAAGGATCCTATCCGTGAAGGGATCCTTTTTTGCATGTTGTCGCAATTAATGTATATAGAGCGGGTATACGCTCTTCAGTTCCTTCGGGTGCAGTAGAAGGGAAGACCCATTTTTGATGAGATCCGTGTTCTTCAATCAATTTTTCAACCTTGAAATTTGTTTCCGCCATTGCTGTAATAATTTCTCCTAGTGTCCAGCGCCGAATTTTTGTTCTTGGTAAGGCTTCTTTCTGTGATTCCGTAAGGAGAATACTATAAGCTACGTCATCTTCAATAAGTTTCTCATCGAAATAATTTCCATTTGCTCGAAATGATGGATGATCTATTCCTAATAATTTTGTATAAACGGGATGATAGTCACGCAGTATAAATGTCCCATCTTGTTTTAGTAAGTGAGAGATTATATGAAAGAGTGGCTTTAAGTCTAAAAAGTAATGGAGCACGCCAAGTTCCAGTAACACGATATCAAATGATTGGGATAGATTTAAATCTAGTACATCGGAAATGATATATTGAATAGAGACTCCAGCAGCCTCTGCTAGTTCATTGGCATATTTCGCATTACTTGCTGAAATGTCTACAACTGTTACATCGGCTCCTAAAAGGGCAAGAGCAACTGCTTTATTGCCTTTTGATCCGAGTAAATTAATAATACGCTTTCCTTTTGGAGATTGTATGTAGGGTAAATAATGATCTACCTCGCGTATTGGATCTTCCATGAGCTTTTTCGCATAATCCTCTGGCGCCCCGTGGCGATTTGTCCAAGCTTCATAAGCAGCTGCGTTCCAGCTTTTTTCATTTATCGTGCTTAGTTGCTTTTGATTCAATTTTATCACTCCTTTTGTGAACATATAGTTATTCGGTGATTGAGTAGGATTTCCTGTTTTTTTAAAAAGTTTGATTTTTCTGTTATTAAGTCGTACAATACGTGTTATACATAAAAGCGTTGAAAAGGAAAAGTAGAATGAAAACATTCTTTCCAGAGAGCTTCGGTAGCTGAGAAGAAGCAAGAATATTCATTTGAACAATGGCCTTTGAGCTTCGTCCTGAACTTATCAAATGATAATAGTAGGCGGCGACGAGAGTTGGTACTCGTTATCAAAACCACAGTATAAGAGCATATAGCTCCGTACTTGTTAAGGTTAGTTATGTGAATGACTGACGAAATAAGGTGGTACCGCGACTGTTTATACAGCCCCGCCCTTATCTTTTTTAAGATAGGGGCGGGGCTTTTTATATTTTAAAGGAGGAATGTAAGATGAGTATTTTTATTGGAGGCGCTTGGCCGTATGCAAATGGTTCGTTACATCTTGGGCATATTGCTAGTTTGTTGCCAGGAGATATTTTAGCACGTTATTATCGGGCAAAAGGTGAGAGAGTGTTGTATGTTTCAGGAAGCGATTGTAATGGAACGCCAATTGCAATTAGAGCAAAACAAGAAGGGGTTACAGTAAAGAAAATAGCTGATCAATATCATGAAGAATTCCAGCGATGTTTTCATAATCTTGGTTTTACGTATGATTGCTATACACGTACAGATAGTGAGCACCATCATGAAACTGTTCAAAAAGTCTTTTTGCGACTATTAGAAGAAGGTTATATTTATAAAAAAGTAGTTGAACAAGCTTATTGCGAAACGTGTACGCAATTTTTACCGGATCGATATGTAGAAGGTATTTGTCCACATTGTCATGAAGGGGCGAGGGGTGATCAATGTGATGCTTGTTCCGCTATTTTAGATCCACTCGATTTGTTAGAAAAGAAATGTAAGTTATGCGGTAGTACGCCATCAGTACAGGAAACAGAGCATTTCTATTTTGCATTGCATAAATTTCAGCAGCAAATTAAAGAGGTTGTAGAAATTGCAAAGCAGAAAGGAACATGGCGCGACAATGCAATTCAATTAACAGAGAGATATTTAAAGGAAGGATTACAAGATAGGGCAGTGTCACGTGATTTACCAATCGGGGTACCAATTCCAGTGGCAGGATATGAAGATAAGAAAATTTACGTATGGATTGAAGCTGTGACAGGATATTATTCAGCGAGTAAACACTGGGCTGAAGAAACAGAGAAAGCTGATCAAGAGTTTTGGGATAGAGATGCGAAAACATATTATGTACATGGTAAGGATAATATTCCGTTTCATTCAATCATTTGGCCAGCGGTATTACTTGGAATAGGAGAAGAAGCGATCCCGCGTCATATCGTTTCGAATGAGTATTTAACAGTAGAAAAAAGAAAGTTATCGACAAGTAAAAACTGGGCAGTATGGGTACCTGATATATTGGAACGCTATAATCCAGATTCTATTCGTTACTTTTTAACAGTAAATGCACCAGAAAATCGTGATACTGATTTTTCATGGCGTGAATTCATTTACAGTCATAATAGTGAACTATTAGGCGCATACGGGAATTTTGTGAATCGGACGTTGAAGTTCATTGAAAAGTATTATGATGGCATTGTGCCAAAAGCAAATATTAATATGGAGCTGAGAGATAAGGTAGAAGGATTATATAAAGGTGTAGGAGAAACAATTGAACAAACTAAATTTAAGGTGGCATTAGAAACAATATTTGATGCAGTACGCTTTGCAAATAAATACTTTGATGAAAAGCAGCCTTGGAAACAAAGAGAAGACGACCCAGTTTCATGTGAAGAAACGATTTGTAACTGTGTTTATCTTATCGCTAATTTTGCACAACTGCTTGAACCATTTTTACCGTTTTCAAGTGAAAGAGTTAGAAATACATTATCGAGTGTTAAAGTAAATTGGGAACCTCAAAATACGTTGCCAAACCGAATTGATAATGTGCGGCCATTATTTGAGCGAATCGATGTAAAACAAATTGAACATGAGGTAGAGAAGTTATATGGAGCGGTAAAGTGAAATATAAGGAAAAGACCTTTCAAATAAATGAAAGGTCTTTAGTTATGCAGTAGGATTCTCTTTTTTATCTTTTAAAAAGAAAAGTACAGCAAGGATTACGAGAATAATAGCTGCAATATCATATGTTATCTTGAATGTAGTATTAAAGTTTAAGTACTCTGCTAATGGAGTTTTCACTGCTCCTGCATATATGCAAATGGGAATGAGGAGCAAGTCGTAAAATTTCTTTTCTTTCATATATCTTATTAGGAAGAAGATACACATAATAGCAAACCACGCTATGCTTAAAATAGTCATTTATACCTCCAAATAGATTTACTTATTTTAAAATATATACCGTATTTTAACTTCATTTGCATTTTTGTACAAGTATCTAATTTTCACGCATTATGCTCTTTTCCTTTCCTAGCTGTAAGCAGTTGTGGTGTGAAAATACCAAACAATATAAAAATAATACCAAGCCACTGCATAGGTGATACAACTTCATGAACGAGTGTAATGGAAGCGATAATTGCTGTTGGTAATTCAGCTGCACCTAATATTGTACCAAGTCCCGTTCCGACTTTTGGTACCCCAATTGAAAAACAAATGACAGGTATAATAACCCCGAACAATCCAAGGAAGAAAGCATATTTCCATAGGCCTGTTTGTAAGGCACCATCTGTTAAAAAGGTAGGCGGGAAAAATAAGCATACAATAAGAGTAGCACTCGTTGTCATAAGAAAGCTTTTCGTATAAGGCGGAACATCTGTAGCAACGCGCCCGCTTACAAATACATAGAATGAGAAAGAGACGGCAGCTAATAGTCCAAAAATAATACCTTTCGTAGAAAAGTTTTGTCCAAGACCTTCAAATACTCCACCAGCAAACAATGTACCAGTAAATAAAATAATAATAGATATAACTTTTTCACGGCTTGGGAATGTTCGATTCGCAATCGCTTCGATGACTACACCAATCCAAGTGAACTGAAAGAGTAAAACGACAGCGATAGAGGCTGGCAGCTCTTCTACAGAAATAGCATAGAAAATACCTGTCATACTCATTGTTGTGCCGACTATTAGTAACGAAAAGAATTGTTTTTTTGATACTTTATGACGTGAAAAGAAAAGAACGAGTAAAAGTAGTCCAATCCATCCGAAGACATATTGTCCTCCTAGTAGTTGGTGTGCTGAAAATCCGTCGATGAATCCGAGTTTAAAAATAGTTGAAAGTACGCCGTAGCTACAAGCGCCGAATAAAACTAGTAATGAATACTTAAATTTCTCCATGTGAAAACCTCCTTATATAAAGTGAAACTTTAATCAGTGGGGGTTTTGTTCATCCCCCACTGATTATCAGCCCGACTCCCACCTAACTTCTTTGCTCCAGCCGAATTTTGAGGTGGGAGTTTTACTGCCCGGCAAATAGCGGGATAAATAAAAAACGCCCGTTATCCTAATAAGGACAACGGGCGAACGAAACAGAGTCAGAGACTCTACAAAATTCCGCCACTCATACGAAGTATGAGTTTGGGGTATGAAATTATAGTAGTAGTTTACATTGTTTTTGGAAAGACAATTGAGCATTTTACACCTTGAGGTGTGTTTTGTATTCCATAAGGAAACTGATGTTTATCTAGTATTTGTTTTACAATATATAATCCAAGACCGCTACCTTGTACTAAACCGTTGTTTCCAGGATTAGCGCGATAGAAAGGCTCAAATAAATGAGCGAGTTTGTCCTCATCAATTTGTGAACCTGTATTTAATACTTCTAATGCGTAACCGTTTGGTTTTTCATAAAGCTTTATATATACATGCTGACGATCGATTGTATAGTGAATTGCATTTGAAATAATATTAAAAATAGCAGTTTGAATAAATTTAGGATCAGCTAAAATTTGTACGTCTTGTTTAATATTAGATTGAACATTTAATTGCTTTACTGATATAAAATAATCTACTTTCTTCATAACGTCCTCAATGATGTTAGATAGTGAAATAACTTCTAAATTCGGTTTGAATTGAGGATTTTGTATTTTGGATAATTCTGATATCTTTTCCGTTAATACGTTAATATCTTGCATCATCTCGTAGGAACGTTTTAAGTATTTATCTCTATCTTTGTAAGCACCGATTCCGTGAATCATGCCATCTATTTGTCCCATAACGGCTGCGATAGGTGTTTTTAATTCATGGGATACCATAGACATAAATTCTTTGCGAGATTGTTCTAATTGTTGTTCTTTCTTGAGCTCATTTCTTAAATCTTTATTTGTTTCATGTAGATTCTTCACAATGGTTGGGACTTGTGAAGCGGCTACTTGCAAATTAAAATCTGTTTGATCTGTATTTTTGTTAGGTGATTGTTGATCTGAAAAGTCCAGATTTATAATATCTTTTAAAGTATCACTCATATATTGAAAAGGTTTGGCAATTAGTTTGGCATAAACTAAAGAACCGAGCAGAGATAATACAAGCATTGTTGCACCAATATTTGGAGCTAATTGTTGCAAGGCATCTGCTAAACTAGGATTATCATGTGTTTCGTTTGTTTTCTTTGCTGTATTTTGTGTATGTAAGGAATCAGTGTTAGCGGCTGTTTGTTCCGCTTTAGTATGTGATTCAGTTTTGTTACTTTCCTCCGAAAGATGTGCTATATTTTCTTTTGCTTTTGTAGTTTGGCTAGGTTGCAAAAGATGATTAATAGCAGTAGAGAGTGTTTTGAAATCTATAATAGATGACTGGAAATTTGAGATGCTACTCTCTGAAACAACTTTATTCCGTTCTCTTTTATTTTGTTCGTTTTTCGGAACTGAATCCGCATGTTCTGCAGTTTGAGTTTCAGGGTTTTTCGCATAATGCCCTTTATCATAGTTTAAAGCTAGAAAATAAATGATTTGATAAAAACAAATTGATAAAAGAACACAAAACAATAGGGTTTTGATGAAAATATTTTTGGTGATGTTATCCTTGCTATGCTTCGATTTTGTAGCCAATGCCTTTCACCGTTTTAATATAAGTAATCCCTAATTTTTTCCTTAAATTTTTAATATGTGTATCTATAACTCTTACATCACCATAATGTTCATAGCCCCATACCTTATTTAACAAATCACTTCTTGATAATACTTTTCCTCGATTTTGTAACAACGTATATATAATCTCAAATTCTTTAGTTGTTAGTTCAATTTGATTACCATGAACATAAGCTGCATATGCTGTGGAATTTAACATCAATTCATGGAATTGTAGTATAGTTGCAGTTTCGGCTTCCTTCGTTGTTGTCCTTCTTAATACAGCTTCTACGCGTTTAATAAATACCGTGTAATGGAACGGTTTCGTAATATAGTCATCAACGCCCAACTCAAACCCTTTAATTTCACTCTCTTCATTATGTAAGCCTGTTAACATAATGATTGGTACATCAGACTGTCCTCGCATAATTTTACAAATACTATAACCATCTATATCTGGTAACATTACATCAAGGAGGACAAGGTCGTATGAGTTTTTTTGGAAAAGAAGAATACCCTCCGTTCCAGCGCCAACTACATCAACGGTAAAATTTTGGGCAGTTAAAAATTCACGAATAAGTTCTTGTATATCTGGGTTGTCTTCAATCACCAGTATATGCGTCATAGTAACACCTCCTAAATAACGCTTTTTACTGCAATATTCGAATTCATCATTTTTCGGATGACTCAGGTTGTATATACATATAATAAGCCCCCGCTATAAAATAATCATAAAAGTAGCAAGGGGAATTGTTTATTGGACTGAATATTTCAGGATCACAGTAGTTCTATTATAGTATGCAATGTGAAATTTATAAAATATTATAACTGTATAATTTTAATATCTATGTTTATTAATGTTTTTATGCTATTTAGTGCAGTCTACTTTCATTATATATGCAAGTAGAGTTGTTTAGCTACTGTAAATGAATAAATAAAATAAGCCAAGATATAAAATTCTTGGCTACATGTAAATCTTGTTCATAGGTTATTTTACAGTGACAGTGGCACGTTCGTGAATACGTTCAAATAACCAATGTATATCATTGTTATACATGCGAATACAGCCAAGTGTTGTAGCTTTACCAATCGCTTGATTATTGTTATTCCCATGAATCGCATACGTTGTTCCGTATGTTCCTGCCATATTTAATCCGAGCCAACGGTCACCAAGTGGATTACGTGGATCGCCGCCTTTAATACGCCCTGTATAATAAGGACGGTTTTTAATTTTGTTTACCACTTGAAAAGTACCTTTAGGTGTAGGTGTTGCTGTTTTGCCAGTAGCGACAGTGAAGCTTTTTATAAGCTTTCCATTTTGATAGAAATCCATTTTATTTAATTTCGTGTCAACGATAAGTTGTTCGTTAGTTGAAGCTGCCTCTGCAGATATATATGGAACAGTTAAAAAAACTAACGATAACATAATAGTTACTAGTAATTTTTTCATTGATATTCTCCTTTTACTATTTTAGTAGTATTACATACAATGAATTTGTAATCCTCGTAATGCTTGATGTACGTTTTCATTTAGTGATTCAAAAAAAGTAGTAATTTTTGTATTATGTTTGTTGTTTTTATCAATGAGCAATCTTTCATTTAGTAAAAGCTCACCGTGTAGTCCGAAGCTCTGTACTTGAATACTCATTTCATCTTCTGTTTCAGAAATCATAGGTAAAAAATAGTGAAACGCTTTCGTTGGAATGATATAACTTTTTCCAATCATGCTTTCTTGATTAGAATTAGTCCATTTTTTCGTGACAATTTTAATATTCTTTTTAGAAACGACAAAAGATAGCGTTGTGGATTTTGTTAAACTTACGTCAAATTCATTTGTTTCACATATGTGTAAATTAAAAATCGTTTCATTTGGATGAGATTCAACATTTTTATTAATAAAATCATGCATTTTATAAGCTTCCATTCTTATTCTCCCTTTTTTCAATTTCAGAAAACGACTTATATTTATTCAATTTAATGTTTAGGTAATATAGTAATTAAACTTTTCAACAAATTCCGATATAATCTTACAATACATATATGAAGCTAATATGAAGTTAGTATGAGTTTGTTATGGTTTTTTATAGAGAACAAAATGAGGCGATTTCCGAGTGCTGAAAACGGGATGACATCTATCTCTAGCCATTGCAATAGATAGGCGTCATCCCGTTTTAAAACGATAATTTATATAATTAAATAAAGAACAGAAAACTTTAGCATGAGCCTTACAAAAATGTAATAAAAATGTAAGCTATTGTGATAGTTATTTCGACAATTTTTTTATACAATAATAGTAACAACTTGTACGTGAATGAAAGGGGAGATGACATGGAATGGGTTCATGAATTATTTCAGCAATACGGGTATTATGTAGTACTTGTAGGCTTGCTGTTAGAATATATTGCACTTCCGTTTCCGGGAGAGCCAACATTAGCATATGCGGGATTTTTAGCACAGAAGGGTGATTTAAGTTTACCTATTTTAATTATTTTATCCTTTATTGGGACAAGTGTAGGAATGACGATCCAATATTTTTTAGGGAATAAGCTTGGTATGCCTTTTGTTCAAAAATACGGGAAGTACGTATTTTTAACACAAAGAAAAATTGATTTAACGAGAATGTGGTTCGATAAGTATGGATATTTTCTAATCTTTATTGGCTTCTTCATCCCTGGTGTACGTCATTTTACAGGATACTTTGCAGGTATCATTAACTTACCGTTTCGCCGCTTTGCGATTACAATTTATTCAGGTGCTTTATTCTGGGTATCATTCTTCTTAATTGGTGGCTACTGGCTAGGTGGTAACTTACATGATATTTTCGGAGTACTGGAAGATAATATCGGTAAAATCATCTTTGGAGTAGTTGTAATTGTAGTAATCACGCTGAGCGTTCGTTTCCGCAAACAGCTAAAACGAGTATTCGTACAAAACGCAAGTTAATATGAAATCCATTCTATGTCAGAATTTAGGAAGGCAGTGCAAAAGCACTGCCTTTTTATTTTATCCCGCTATTTGTGGGAGTCGGGCCACCCGTAAAAGCCCGATTGGTGCGGGCTGATAATCAGTGGGGGATGAACAAAACCCCCACTGATTAAAGTTTCACTTTATGTTCCAATCTATTTTCAGTTTCCCTTTTAACTTATTTCCGCTAACTATAATGTAATAAGTTCCTGTCTTAATTGCCGCAAATTGGTATGTATTAGGGCCGTTTGAAGCTAAATAGTTTTCTTCCTCTTCAAATTCACTAGCCATTCTTATGTCTCTCATGTAGCCATTTGGATTTTCAGATGGTGATTCAACGGTAAATTCTAATATGTCACCCCGTTTTAGTTCAATTGGGACTTTATGTTCACCGCTAAAATGCTGAAAAGATGCTTCGAAAGAGTTTTCTGTTTTTGTTTCGATCCATTGTTCTTTTGATGTTCCAATCTTTGCTAGATCGATTAAGTTGATTGTGATAAATATAATAAGCATAATGCTTGGCACGAAATATTGTATCCAATTAAATTTTGTTGCTATGACTGTACATAAGTAGAAAAAAAGAGAACATACTGCTCCAATTGAACCGAGGAACAAGAACTGTATTAGAGCAGCTTCTTTAAATATTAGGAAGGGAAGAAAGAATAAATAGCCGCAAAAAATATAAAGGCATAATCTCTTAAGTCTTGTATGTGTTTTTAAGTTCAATTTATCGATGCAAATAGAGCAAAAAATTGCATATAAAGCAAGAAGAGGAATGAAGGGAACATATAGTAATTCCCGTAATCCAGCTAAGAAACTATATAGTGTTTGTTGACTAGTTGTTAAGAGAAGTGTGCTAATAAGTAATAATAACAAGAAAGTTGCTGTTAGCTTAGTAAGAATGTAAGAAAAGGTAGATGTTTTATTCATATGTCACCTCCTTTGTTTAATATTTCACATTCATTATATAGGTTATTTGCATCATAATAAATCCTTATTTTTGTCAATTATTAACGTCAAAATGACAATGATAATTGACATTTATCAGGATATTATTTACAATTTTAATTAAATAAATGAAAAAGAGGTAAGACATGAAGCTTCAAAATCGAGTGAGGGAATTGCGAGCAAAGCATCGTTTATCACAAGGGGATTTAGGGAAAGCGATTGGCTCATCACGGCAAACCATTAGTTTAATTGAGCGTGGGGATTATGCGCCGTCTATTGTATTATCGCTAAAAATCGCACAAATTTTTGGAGCGCCGGTGGAGGAGATATTTACGTTAGTGGAGGGGGAAGACGAAAATGAAGAGTAAGGCGAAGGGGAAAATGTCTGCTATATTTAAGCTGTTGGTAGGAGCGATATTTGGTGGATTTATAGGGTATGTAATAGGAGATATTGCTACAGCTGGTACTAGCAAAATATCTCCTGTTATTAGCATTATTATGATGAGTGTATTCGGTATAGCGGCTATGTATTATATTTGGAAGCGTACAAGAGCGCTCGCACAAACGAAAGATGAAGAGGATAATGTTAAGGGACGAAGATTAGGAATAGTACTTATTTATCTTCGAATAATGGAAATTGTTATTCCATCATGGTTTGTTTGCTCAGTTATTGCTTTTTACCGAACGTATACAGGTGAGGGGAACTTATTCTTTGTGAGTGTAAGTACAGTGGCATCTGCAGTATGCTTTATTGCTATAACTTGGTTAGGATTTGCAATGAAGAAAAGGTATAACAATCTATATCCAGAACAGAGTGTCACGTATTCTCAGTCAATGGAAATGTGGGCGAAGAATGCAGATGAAGGGCAAAAGCAAATCGTTCATGAAGCCGGATATAAGGCATATCAATATACAAATATGACACTTGTTTGTGCGTGGTTTGCGGCGATTGCGTATGCACTTTTAGACGGAAAAGATTTCTTTATGGTCATTATGATTTCGTTCGTTTGGGTATTACATGTTGGAACATATATGTATGAAATGCATAAAAAGATGATTTATTGAGGGGAGAAAAGCGTTGGACATTTTAAGAAGACCTGCTTTTTCAATGTTCGTTGCCTTCGTTTTCTCCGCTTTATATGGGTTCATTCGAATAGAAAAAGTACAGCAAATTATAGAAATATGGGCCTTTTTCGGGATTGCATTGCTAGTGTTAGCTATTCATGAATTAGGGCATGTAATATGTGGTTTGATAGTCGGTTTGAAATTTAAGTTTATGACAGTAGGGCCTATTACTGTTCAAAAAGAAAAGGGGAAAATACGAATTCGAGAAAATAAAATATGGATGTATGTTGGTGGCGTTGCAATGTTAGTGCCGCCTTCCACACAAACACCGAACCTTTCAAGAAAATGGGCATGGATGACTTTAAGCGGACCGTTAACGAGTTTCGTATTTGGCATTGTATCAGGTTACATATATATGGTGAGTTATTACCACATGCTTTTATACTTTTCTGTGTTACACCTTGCAATCTTTGTCGTCACAGCAATTCCAATTAAGGGAACGCTATTAAGCGATGGCATGCAATTCCTCATTTTAATTAAAGATGATGAAAAGGCTAGAGAGCATTTATACACGATTCAAGTATCGAGTGAGTTATTTAGTTACAAAAGACCGAAAGATTGGGATGAGAGATTAATAGAACTTAGTGAGGAAAAATTAAAAGAGGATAAAAGTATAAGCGAGATAATGAGTGGACTTATGCTCGTCTTTTATGCCCGAGCTGATCAAGAGGGAATGGAAAGGGCGATACCGTATGTAGAACAAATTGTTCAACTACCTGTAACGAAAGAAAATAAATTTTTCGTTAGTATCTTTCATAGTTGGTATCTTTTATATAAAGTACTGTATCAGGAGGAAAGTCTTTCTCTGCAAGAAGCGAAGGAACATGCAAAGGCAATTACAAAAATGGACTTAAATGGGTATTACCGCACACAAGGAATTGTTAAATATTTAGAGGGTGATTTAGAAGCTTCACGCACTTATATGAGGAAAGCTGATAAAGAATTGAAGAGCACTGAGAAGAGTGAAATAGGATATTTACAATTAGAGAGAGAATGGTTTGAGCAGTTGAAGGAGAGGGTATCTTACGATGGGTGAGGTATCCTCTTTTCTATATGTAATCTTATGCCGTTCCGTAAAAAGCTTGGGGCGAGTAAAATGAGGTAAGAAGAGCAAAGCTTGGAGGAATTATATATGGAAATTTTAGCGATTATTTTGTTAGTCTTGCTCATTTATGCTGTTTTTAAAGTGACGTATGTGGCATTAAAGATACTTGCGATTCTTGTAGTTATCTTTTTAATTGTGGAGTTCGGTAGTAAGTTGCTTGGGGGATAGGGTATGTTGTGCTTTAGGGATGTCGAACGATGTCGTTAAATCGATATCCTGTGTTGAAACGTCGATATAATGATATATTCCAGGAAGTACTATGCGGGGTATATGAGGTGATCTAAAAAAGCTGGAAGAGTATCTTCCAGCTTAAGAGTTACTTTCAATTTGTTGACCATTTTCTTCTTCGTGGTCTTGTAATAGGTTGAATACGTCTGCTAGGCAGAATGCGATAAACCAAGTCCATAGACCGTGGAAGAAAGCTGAGCTTAATTGAAGTGGTAATGTATAGTTTGTCATTGAGTAGGAAATACATCCACCAACGATTCCGATCATTGTTAATAACATTGTTTTTTGAGCATTTTCTTCTGGATTGAAGAGGAAGAAAATGTATCCACCTAAAATTGAAGCGCTTACAAGCGTTTCGATTCCATTAAAAATGATATTCTCTCCAAGCTGGGTGTTTGTCCAGAAGCAGATCACACCGCCTACGATGGCAAACAGGACAGCTATTGTGTATCGTACATATTGATTCATATGTTCATCTCCTTATGTAGTAAGATGATTTGGAAGTCAAAAAGGTAGGTATAGTATATTGAAGTGAATTTTAGTTGTACGTATCTTTTTATAAAAAGATCAGTGAAGAATAACTAAGATGATCGGCTTTTTTTTAGCCGTTACGTGTATGGTGTCTGAAATATACCCGACTGCTCGTTTCTTTTTGCTTATAATAATAAGAGAAACTTCCAAGTCTATATACTCTTTTTTGTAAGTCTACTTTTATTATAACACATTTAGTGCCACAATAATAGAATTATCTGATTTTGTAATAAGTGTAAAAAATAAAAAGCGCAAGGAATTGTAGTTCCTTGCGCTTTTTTATATACGTTTGAAACGTCCAACGATTTCAACGGTTTCAGTAATATTCATAAATGCTCGATTGTCTACTTGGCGAATGATTCGTTTCATTTCGCCTAACTCGTAGCGAGTTACGACAGTGTAAATCATTTTCTTCTTATGGTTTGTATAGCCGCCGACAGCATCTACCATTGTTACGCCACGTATGCCGTGATGTAATAGTGAGCTTTTTATTTCCTCACCTTTTTCTGTAATTGTCATTATCGTTAATTTAATATGTTTTGTATGCACGGCATCAATTACTTTGCTGACTACAAACCGACTAATTAACGTATAAAGCGTAATATCCCATCCGAAAATAAATCCTGCTGCAACAAGTAAGATTAAGTTGAATCCAAAGATGATTGCTCCAATTGAAACATCGCGATGTTTCGCTACAATCAATCCAACAACATCAAAACCACCTGTTGAAGAAGCAAATCGGAATATGATTCCTGAGGCAGCACCGCAGATGACACCACCGAATACAGAAGAAAGTAAAATATCGTCTGAGACTTGGTGTACTGGGATAATGTTCATCGCTAAAGATGATACAGCTACAAAGTATGCCGTTAAAAAGGTTGTCTTCTTACCTAAGTAAAAGTGACTTAAAATAAGAAGCGGAATGTTTAGTAAAAAGATAAGTGCTCCGATATTGTAGTGCATTAAATAACCGATAATCATCCCTACACCAGCGAACCCACCGCTAATCATATTATGCGGGATAAAAAACATATTCATAGAAATTGCATACAAAATAGAAGCTATAAAAATAACAACTAGCTGTATGATAAATTCTAAGTGAAATGTTTTAGCTGCTGGGAAGGATAAAAAGGCGGTGTCGGGAACGTAATCGGCGTCTCCTAGTTGACCCATAGTATGTTTCATCTCCATATTCATTTTTGATTACAAGAAGAGAATAAAGCTTTTTTCAAAAACTGGCAATAGTTTTATTATAATGCAAAAATTTTATAAATTTCTAAAAAATTAAACCTATTCAAAGATACGTGTGAATATACTAAAGAAAGCGAATACATTGGTTTTCTAGCATAATTTTTTGAGAAAATATGCAAAAAAACTTTTGAGAACAAAAGGAAATAGAGAATGTTTGTTGAATGTGCTAAAATGACTTTATTAAGGATGTGAAGCGATGGAATTTTTATTGCAGGATGCAATTCTATATATATCGTTTGTAACGACAGCGCTTTGTGTATTAGAAGTCTTTTTTCTTGCTAACGTTTCTCGCTTTGTGCGTCAGCAAGCATCGAGCGGTAGACAGAGAGCTTTTAAACTAGTTGATACGTGTGAAGAGGGTACAAGAAATGTACCGCTATTTTCTATTTTTTATAAATATGGAATGATTCGTTCTGTCCGCAGACAAGAATCGAGCGGAGAGAGTGACGAGGTAGGTCCGTATACACCAATGTTTCGCTAATTAATTACGAAACATTGGAGGAATGAACATGTTAAAATCATACCGAGCTGGGCTCATTAGTTTATCATTATTACTTGTTTTTGTTTTATCTGGCTGCAGTAATGCAGGCACAATTGATTCACATAGTACGGGAATTTGGAACCATTATTTTGTATATCCAATATCGTATATGATTCAATTTGTTGCTCATCATATATCTGGTGGAAGCTTTGGGATTGCTATCATTGTCATTACGCTTGTTGTTCGTTCAGCACTGATTCCATTAGCTGTTTCGCAATATCGTAGTCAAATGAAAATGAAAAAAATGCAACCTGAATTACAGAAGCTGAAAAAGAAACACGGTGATGTGGGTAAAGATCTTGAAAAACAAAAGCTGTATCAAAAAGAAATGTCAGAACTAATGAAATCAGGCGGTTGGAATCCGTTAGCTGGTTGCTGGCCAATCTTTATACAAATGCCGATTTTCTCTGCTTTGTATTACGCGATTAGCCGAACTGAAGAGATTCGTACATCTTCATTTTTATGGGTAAACTTAGGACATGCAGATCCATATCATATATTACCGATTATCGCAGCGTTAACAACATTTATTCAAATGAAGGTGTTCCAATCAAATATAACGCCTGGAGAGCAAGTGCAAATGCTGAAAATACAGCAAATTATGATGCCAGCAATGATTTTGTTTATGGGTATTGCGGCACCGTCAGGACTTGTGTTGTATTGGATTACAGGTAACTTATTTACAATGACACAAACAATTGTATTAAGAAAAATAATGGAACGTGAAGAATTACAATTACAAAAAGCTTAGAGAAACACCGCTCGTGATGAGCGGTGTTTTTTATTTGCATCGTTAAGGAAATTTTAAGAAACCAACATTACTATTGGCATTGTATACGTAAGTGTACATGCTTTAGAAATATGAAGGAGGAAATTTCCTATGAAGAAAAAAACAGTTGGGTATTTAGCGATTGCAGGTGCTTTATCATTTGGAATTATAGGAGGAGCCTGCATACCAGCATTTGCGGCAACGAATACGCAAGCAGCTGAGCAACCTACAAAAACGGCGAAAAAGGATTTAGATGCCACTACAAAACAAAAAGTAAAAACGATTATGGATGATACAAAGAAACAATTAGAGGAACTAGGTGTGAGATTCCCAGAGAAGGGTAAGCACAAGGAAATGTTTGCAGGATTAGATGATCAGGCAAAAGAAAAAGCGAAGTCAATTTTAGAGCAAGAAAAGTCTGGAACATTAACTCGTGAGCAAGCGAAAGAGAAATTGAAAGAATTAGGCGTAAACCTTCCAGAGAAAGGGAAGCGTGGTGACATGTTCGCGAATCTAGATGATCAGGCGAAAGAAAAAGCGAAAGCAATTTTAGAGCAAGAAAAGTCTGGAACATTAACTCGTGAGCAAGCGAAAGAGAAATTGAAAGAATTAGGCGTAAACCTTCCAGAGAAAGGGAAGCACAAAGATATGTTCGCGGATTTAGATGATGCGACAAAAGAAAAAGCGAAGTCAATTTTTGAGCAAGAAAAGTCCGGAGCATTAACTCATGAGCAAGCGAAAGAAAAATTGAAAGAATTAGGAGTAAACCTTCCAGAGAAAGGGAAGCACAAAGATATGTTCGCGGATTTAGATGATGCGACAAAAGAAAAAGCGAAGTCAATTTTTGAGCAAGAAAAGTCCGGAGCATTAACTCATGAGCAAGCGAAAGAAAAATTGAAAGAATTAGGAGTAAACCTTCCAGAGAAAGGGAAGCACAAAGATATGTTCGCGGATTTAGATGATGCGACAAAAGAAAAAGCGAAGTCAATTTTTGAGCAAGAAAAGTCAGGGAAATTAACTCGTGAGCAAGTGAAAGAGAAACTGACGGAACTAGGCGTGAAACTTCCAGAGAAAGGGAAGCATGAAGACATCTTTGCGAACTTAGATGATCAGGCAAAAGAAAAAGCGAAAGCGATTCTAGAAAATGAAAAGAAACAACTAGCGGAATTAAATGTCGATCTTCCAAATCATAAATTTTTCATGAAAAAAGATGATAAATAATTGAACTATGCCGTATCTTTCGTGTGGGCAACCGAAAGATACATATGTGAGGAGGCTGTCTTTGGAACAGCCTCCTCTTATTATGTAGGTTGCTATCGTTGTCGTTTTTTGTTGGGAAGTCGATATAATTTCATTTACCAGATCACGTTGTTAACGAGAGAGCAAATTAGAGAAATATGGTAACTTCTGTTATAATATAAGGAGAGAAATATTTTTTATGTTATATAAAAAAATATATTGATTTTTTCTAACAATTCAATATAATGAACAATAACTACAAAATTCGACATCAAGAAGTGATGATGAGGACATGATCAATTTTTTACGATTCTCAGAGAGGGAGGCCTTTGGCTGTGAGCTTCCTAATACGGAAAAATGGATTACCACCTCTGAACTGCAGCAGTGAACGGATATCTAGTAATTGCTTGCCGGCAAAAACCGTTATTTAGACTTGAGAAATTGGTGAAGTGTGTCACTTTACTAATTGAAACAAGGGTGGAACCACGAATAAAACACTCGTCCCTTTTTTAGGGAGGAGTGTTTTTTTATTTCATTTTTGCATCACACTAGAATTGGAAGGAGGATACGCAGCATGCATCATGATGAGAAAAACAAAATTGGTTTAACAGTAGCACTTTCTATCGTAGTAGGAACTATTATTGGGTCTGGTGTGTTTATGAAACCAGGGAGCGTATTAGATTACTCGGGGAGTTCTAATATGGCAATCCTTGCTTGGGTAATTGGTGGTCTGTTGACGTTAGCAAGTGGTTTAACAGTAGCCGAAATTGGGGCGCAAATTCCGAAAAATGGTGGGTTGTATACGTATTTAGAGGAGATTTACGGAAGTTTTTGGGGGTATTTATCTGGCTGGATGCAAACAATTGTTTATGGACCAGCTATTATTGGAACGTTAGGTTTGTATTTTAGTTCTTTAATGATCAATTTTTTCTATTTAGATAAAGTATGGAATTTACCAATCGCAATTGGAACAGTTGTGTTCCTAGGCGTTGTAAATAGTATGGGAACAAAATATGGGGGCATCGTCCAAACGGTTACGACAGTTGGGAAGATGATTCCGATTATATTAATTGTTGTGCTAGGGTTTTGGAAAGGGAATAGTGATATCTTCAACGTAGTTGTACCGATATCAGAAAATCAAAGTATCGGGATGGCAATTTTAGCAACTTTATTTGCCTATGATGGTTGGATTTTGCTTGCTTCTATCGGCGGAGAAATGAAGAATCCAACAAAGTTATTACCAAAGGCAATGACAGTTGGGATTTTAATTGTAACTGCTGCTTACGTATTAATTAACTTAGCGTTATTAAATGTATTACCAGCAGCGAAAATTGTAGACCTTGGAGAAAATGCAACAGCGACAGCTGCGGGCATGCTACTTGGAGAATATGGCGGGAAAATTATTAGTATTGGTATTATCATTTCTATTTTCGGTTGTTTAAATGGGAAGATTTTAACGTTCCCGCGTATTCCGATGTCGATGGCAGAGCGTGGACACCTTCCGTTTTCTAAGTTTATCGCAAAGGCACACGAGAAGTTTAAAACACCAGCGAATGCGATTACTGTTGAAATCATATTAGGAATTATTTTAATGCTTATTAGTGATCCGAATAAGCTATCTGAGATTTCCGTATTCATTATTTATATTTTCTATGTAATGACGTTTATTGGTGTCTTTATTCTAAGAAAGCGTAACAAGGATAAAGAGCGTGCATATAGTGTACCGTTATTCCCAATTGTACCAATCGTTGCGATTTTAGGATCGTTGTTTGTACTTGGAAGTGCGATTATTAACGATCCGATAAGTTGTTTCTTATCGATTGGAATTGTATTTACAGGACTTCCGGTGTATTGGTACTTAAATAAGAAGAAAGAAACTGGAGTTTAATGATTGAAGGGCAGGCGTATAATACGCCTGCCTTTTTTGCTGTAAAAAAATTATACTTGCGTCCACTTTCTCTTTTGGTTACTATAATAGTAGTAACCAAAAGAGAAAGTGTGGGGGAAGACTTGAATTTTCGTGTATATATTTTAGCTATTGCGGCTTTCGTAGTCGGAACGGTTGAGCTAATTATAGGAGGAACGCTCGATTTAGTTGCCAATGATTTAGGTGTGTCGATTAGTGCAGCTGGTCAGCTTATTACAATATTTTCAGTAGTATTCGCTCTATCAGGTCCAGTTTTATTAGCAGTAACAGGAAAGTTTGAAAGAAAAAGATTGTATGTTGGGGCATTGTCGATTTTCTTAATCGGAAATATTATTTCAGCATTTAGTGTGAATTACGGGATGTTAATGTTCTCGAGGGTAATTTGTGCAGCGAGTGGATCGCTTATTATTGCACTATCGGTAACACTTGCTTCTAGTGTAGTAGAGCCACATTTTCGTGCGCGTGCAATTGGAATCATTTTCATGGGTATTAGTGGATCACTCGTACTTGGAGTACCACTCGGCCTTGTGCTTGGAAATGCATACGGATGGCGTGCTCCATTTGTATTAATTTCGATATTAACTGTTATGGCAATCGCTTGTATTTCGTTGTTCTTAACGAAAGTACCAGCGACATCAGTATTATCAATAAGAGAACAAATCGCTACGTTAAAAGATAAAAAAATTGTAAGTGCACAGTTAACATCATTTTTATTTTTAACGGGTCATTTAACGCTATACGCATATTTAACACCGTTTTTAAAAGATGTCATGCATGTTGAAGCAAACTGGATTAGTGTGTTTTACTTTATTTTCGGAATTGCAGCGGTACTTGGAGGTGGCCTTGGCGGCTGGCTTGCGGATAAATGGGGATCGCAGAAAAGTATTATTTCCATCATTATCGTATTTGCATGTGCAATCTTTATGTTGCCGATGATGACATTCTCATTCCCGCTCTTCATCATTATGATGGGATTATGGAGTATGCTGAGCTGGGCGATTTCGCCAGCACAGCAAAACTATTTAATTGAAATTGCACCAGAATCAGCTGGTATTCAGCAAGGTTTAAATAACTCTGCACTTCATTTAGGAATTGCGCTCGGTTCAACAGTGGGCGGAGTTGTTATTGAGAAATCATCTGTTATATATAACGCTTGGGTAGGCGGCGTTTTCATTATATTGGCGCTGCTTTGTACGATTTTCTCTATTACGAGAGGGCTTTCTAATCAGCTTGTGAAGGAAGAATCTATCGTTTGATAGGTTCTTTTTTTGAAGAAAATTAAAGGATTTAGTAGAGGAATAGAGAAGGTGGTAGGTAGCGAGGTGATAATATATGTATTCGAATTTTTCGATTATTGGTTTTCTAATGTCGATAGTTCCGTTATTTCTTATTATTTTTGTATTTAGATGGGTTCGTTTCATCTATCAAAATTCAGAGAAACAAGTGGAGCAGAATGAGAAAATTATTGAGCTGTTGATGGAGATAAAGGAGAAGAATAAGTAATAGTATTTATTTGTAAAATTAGTATATAAAGATATAAAGTAATCTAATTTTAGCAAATTTGAAAGGTACTTTTGAAAGTGCCTTTTTATTATGTTTAAAGGGTTGAGCACAAATTATCTTTATTTATCAATAGTCAAATGGAAATGAGGAATTCAAAACTCGCAGTTTATCCATTTAACTTTCTCAATATTTCGACAGTATGTTACAAAAAAACCACCTATTCTCTTTTTTTACTATAAGTACAATGAAACAGTAAGATTGCTTCATGTAGAAATTTATATATGGTGGTGGAGAGAGTGAAACGAAAGGTAATCGGAAAATGGTTTAGTTTTTTTAGTGCTCTTATTGTTTTATTAGGAATTGTAGTACCACAAGCAAAAGCAGAAGTAATGAACAGAGAAAAGTATGAAATGGATTGGAGTTATAGTAAAGCAAAAGATCGTGACATAAAGACCGAAATAATTAAAACTGCCTCGGGTAGTATTGCGTATTGTTTAACGCCTGATTTACGTTCTCCTAATGGAGAAGATTTACCTGATATTGGAAAAATATCTGATGCTGTATACCGTGTTTTACTTAATGGATATCCCAAAAAAAGCCCATCTGAATTAGGTGTAGCGACAGTGGAAGAAGCGCATTATGCTACACAATTAGCAGTATGGATTGCATCAAATGAATTAACTGAAGAAGATTTAGTTGTAAAAAATGAACAAGTACATAATCTTATGAAGCGTTTAGTAGAGGCTTCAAAAAAAGAAACTGGATCACAAGATGTATTTTTTAAAGTTAATTCTATAGATCCACAAACTGCAATGCAAAAAGGTGATTATTTAGAAACAGGGTTTTATGCAATTCAAACAAATGCAGTGTCTGGTTCCTATACAATTCTTCCTGAAAATGCTCCTAAAGGTATTAGAATTGTAAATGAAAGAGGAGAAGAGAAAAGTACATTATCAATTAATGAAAAATTCAAAATTTTAATTCCGAAAGATACGATTAGTGGGAATTTTAAAATGAAAGTGAAATCTACTTTAACAAATTTACAAGCAATAGCTTTTAAAGGCTCGGAAAAAATTCAAAACACAACGGTATTGTTACAAAGAAATAGTGAGAAAATCAGTACAGATTTAATCGTAAACTGGGAATCGGTAGGATCTTTAAGGATTATGAAATTAGGAGAGCAGAAGGAAGTATTAAAAGGGGCTGTGTTTGAAGTTTCTAATGAAAACTTTAAACAAAATGTTACTACAAATGATAAGGGGATTGCGGAGTTAGGAAATCTTTCTATCGGTATATATAGCGTGAAAGAAATTCAAGCGCCGGCTGGATATGTGTTAGACAATGCTGTTAAAAAAATTGAGGTGAAAACTGGTGAAACAGCTGTATTAGAATTGAAAAATGAAAATATAAAAGGTGAACTAGAAATAACAAAAGTAGATGTAGCCGATGGAAATACGAAATTACCAAATGCAGAGTTTACAATTTATAACGAGCAAGGGAAAGAAGTAGTAAAAGGAAAAACGAATGAGCAAGGTGTAGCGAAATTCAAACTGCCATACGGAAAGTACACGTATAAAGAAACAATAGCACCGAATGGATATGTAATTAATGGGGAGACATTCGCATTCGAAATAAAAGAGAATGGAGAAATTATTAAACATATCGTTCAAGATAAAAAAGTAGAAGGTGAACTAGAAATAACAAAAGTAGATGTAGCCGATGGAAATACGAAATTACCAAATGCAGAGTTTACAATTTATAACGAGCAAGGGAAAGAAGTAGTAAAAGGGAAAACGGATGAAAAAGGTGTAGCGAAATTTAAACTACCATACGGAAAGTACACATATAAAGAAACAATAGCGCCGAATGGATATGTAATTAATGAAGAGACATTCTCATTTGAAATAAAAGAGAATGGAGAAATTATTAAGCATACTGTAAAGAATAGGAAAGAAGAGAAACCCTCTACAACTCCTAAACCGGATCAGCCTCAAACACCGAGTGGAGAAGTAAAACCTTCTATAGATGATGTGAAGGCAATAGAAAAGCCTGCTAAGGATGAAGTTCGTTTACCAATGACAGGTGGTACGAAAGAGTTTGCGCTCTTATTTATTCTAGGGATTGGTTTTATTATTGCTGGTGCATATGTGTTAAGGTTGAAAAATAGAAAAGAAATGTAGAAAAATTGAGGTGGGAGTTTTACTGCCCACAAATAGCGGGATAAAAAAGAGCTGTACCAAATGAGTATGTAAAACTCCGTTTGGTACAGCTTTTTTTGTATGGAAAATTATATTATCTATTCAAATGGTAGAATCGATTTTGGGATTTGTTAATACCTCAACTTCATCAACAATTCCTTAATTTCCTCATCCTGCATAAAGAGATCATGGTGCTTCTCTGTAATCTTCGCAAGTGCAACGTCATGATAGAAGAACTCCGTAAAGAACTTCACGAAAGGTTGTGACATTGTTTTCATCGCTTGCCATGATTCTTGCTCTACACCAGCAAATAAAATTTCACGATCGTCAACGATGAGTAGTAAGTAACGCTCTAATGCGTTAGGTTCTTCAGTTGGGATTAGAAAATGCATGTTTTCTAAATCTGTTTTTACTTTTCCAACTATGAGGGACTCGATCTGGACACCCTGTTTTGCTTTTTCTTCTAGTAAAGGAAGATATTCTAAAAGGGTATCGTTCCATGCGGAGATGCGTATGGATTCTTTCGCATCTTCTACAAGTTGCCTACTTTGTACTTTAATAGAAGACTGCATTTTTAAACTCCAAACGCGGTCATCTGTAAATGACTTTTTAGAAATATTATTTTCAAGTTCTTTAATATTAGATTGGAATTCTGTCGTTAACTTTTCAATTGCTAGCTTGAGTGGTAATGCGGTATACAATTTTTTCTTTTCAGAAACAGAATCCATTACCATCCCTTTATCAATTAGTCGTGCTAACACTTCGTATATTTTTGCTTTTGGAACACCTGAATGTTTAACGATAGTTGTTGCATCTAATGGTTCATTGCTTGATACGACAACTTCATAGGCCTGGCTTTCATATTGTGAGAAACCGAATTTTTGTAGCATAGTTCCCTCCGAACGAATGAGATTATATGTTAAGGATAATGAACTATTTGTTTTTACACAAGTGTTGAGATAACAAGTAGGTTGATTGAAATGAGAATAAATTTCAAGTTTTTAAACTATATGGATTGAGCTTTCTGATTTATCTATTATACTTAATATAGTGATTAATATGATTAAATTTCATCGAGAAGGGGGTGCTTGAGGGACGATGTTGAGAAGTTTACGTTTAAAAATTGCAGTAGTATTTTCGGTGCTTATTTCTATGATGTTTGTAATATTAGGTACAGCTGTGTATCAATTGCAAAAAGAGAAAGAAACGCACTCCTTAGACCAGTATTCTGAAAATACGATGGATCTTGTGACAGAGCAGTTAACTGCATTTATGCAGCGAATTGAAGAAGATATGGGTCATTATGGAACTCATGATGATATTCAAAACATGCTACAAGATGGGGTTACCCCAGAAGAGGAGAGTTTTATTTTAAAGGAATTTTCAAGGTTTAAAAAGAATCATCCTGATATTTTAGATGTCTACATAGGGACGAAAGATAAAAAAACGTTGAGTGCAAATCTTGCTGAAGGAGGCAAAGTATCGGAAGGATATGATCCAACAAGTCGTCCTTGGTATAAAGCGTCAGAAGTAGATACAAAATCGATTATTTGGGGACAACCACAATATGAAATCGCGACGGGTAAGTTAAGTATTGGAGTTTCAAAAGCCATTGTCGGACAAGATGGTTCTGTGTTAGGTGTTGTAGCAATGGATGTATCACTAGGGACGATTCAAAAGCTACTCCATAATATTCAATATAATAATGGTGGAGAAATGTTTATCATAAATGATAAAAATATTGCCATTGTGTACTCGGAGAAAGTAAGAAAAGATGTTTCGAAAGAACCACTTGTTAAAAGTTTAAATAAAGATGAAACGAAATTTGCGGCGGCGACATTAGGTGGAAAAGATGTAGTAGCCTATAGTCAATTGTTTGATAAGATGAAATGGAAAATCGGGATTGTATATCCGAAAGAGTCCATTGATAACTTACTAATAGAAACAAGAAATACAGTTATTATAATGGCATGTATAAGTTTATTAATTGGAATATTAGCTTCATATGTATTCTCAAGAAGATTAGCAAGACCATTACAACTATTAACAAATCACGTTCAAAAAGTAGCGGAAGGTGATTTAACGTTGCAAATGAAGGTGACAAGTAAAGATGAGGTTGGTACGCTTACGACTCACTTTAATGATATGGTTGAGCAAATGAATGAAATGGTAAGTAAAATTAAAAATAGTGTATCGACAGTACAGCAATCGACTCACAATCTGCATTATTTAACGAATGAAACTGTAGCAGCTAGTAGAGAAGTTTCAGGTGCAATGGATGATGTGAGCGGAGGCGCGTCTACTCTTGCTAATAGTGTAGAGGAGGTTTCAGCGCAACTTGAAAATATGGTGCAGTCGATGGAAGAAATGAATAGTTCCGTTGGTGAAATAAAGGGAGTGACTGGCAAGGCGGAAGAAGCATCTAAGCAGGGACTCAATACGATGCGAAATTTAGTTCGTACAAGAGAACAATCATCTTCTATCGTTGTTCATACGGAAGAAGCATCCGGTAAGTTAGAGCAAAGGGTTGGATTGATTCGAAATGTGGTAGAACTTATAAAAGGTCTTTCGGATCAAACGAATTTACTGGCTTTAAATGCTTCAATTGAAGCAGCACGTGCAGGTGAGCAAGGTAAGGGCTTCTCTGCTGTTGCGGAAGAGGTTCGAAAATTAGCTGAACAATCAAAAGAGGCAACGGGTGAGATTGCAATAATGATTAGTGGTGTGCAGTTAGAAGTAAAACGAGTTGTAGAAGTTGTAAGTAAATTGAAAGACATTGCGGATATACAAAATAAAGTTACGACAGAGGCGGAGACAGAATTTCGCACAATTATGTCAGTTGTAAATACTATTAGTACCTCAGTTGAAAAAATTGTAGAAGAGGTAAATAACATAGGTCACGAGCAAGAAGAAATTACAGAAGTTATGCAAACAATTGCTAGCACGAGTCAAGAGAGTGCGGCTGTTTCTGAAGAGGTAAATGCAGCAACTGAGTCACAAGTGAATCATTTAGAAAAAGTAGCTCATACGATGGAAAGTGTGACAGAGAATATGCAGGACTTAGAGAGATTGGTTGAGCAGTTTAAAGTAGAAGAAAACAGATTAGTAAAGTGATGAGGATTTAGGTAAAATAGACAATGGATATATAAGAAGCGATTATAGGAGGTAAGTGTTACTATGGCAATTGTTGACGTATCGATTATTCCGGTAGGAACAGGTAATCCAAGTGTTAGTGAATATGTGGCAGAAGTACAAAAGGTGCTAGAGAAAAATGCTGATCGCGTGAAGTATCAATTAACACCGATGAATACAGTTATTGAAGGAGATCTTCCTGTCATTTTAGAAGTCATTCAACAAATGCATGAAGTTCCATATACGAAAGGTGCACAGCGTGTTGCGACAACAATTCGTATCGATGATCGCCGTGATAAAGTAAGTACGATGGAGAAGAAATTAAACTCTGTTCGATCAAAATTATAAGAAAAAGCAGCGATCTTCGCTGCTTTTTTCATATAGGAGGAAAATAAGATGAGTGAAAAGTTTAATGAGCAATTTGATGGATTATTAGAGAAATATACAGAATTATTGCTAGGAGAAAGTAATGAAGAGCGAAAAGAGCAGGTACAGAAATGGGCACTTTATTCTTATATAGCTAAGACGATGCCAGCTTTAGTGAAACATTGGAATGAGACGTATCCAGATGCAAAAGAAGAGATGGTACAGTTAATTACGAATATTAAAAAGCTGAATGATGAGAAGCGAAATGAGAAGTAAGAAGGCTTGAGATAATGTTACCTCAAGTTTTTGTTATTAATATCCTCATATAATTTAGATGAAATATAAATGGTTTTGTGAGCATGTCGAATATTTTCGGCATGCTCATTTTTTCCCTAGTAAACTCCTTTTTTCTAAATGTCGAAAAATATTTCTTCATATTTACAAGCGAGAATATAGGGTTTTAAATGTTTTGATAGTATTTTATAAATTATCTAAATAATTATTTGTATCAAATAATTTTAAACAGTGATATAATTTTGAAGAGGGGTAAAAAACAGATAAAGTATAGTCTTAGGGGTGAATTACATGGAACAATTAATGCGAAATTCGTTTCTTTTCTTGTCTAAAAATAAAGCGCTAACAAAACTGGCTAAAAAGTACGGTTTACGCTTTGGTGCAGGTCGATTCGTCGCAGGGGAGACGATTGAATTAGCGACAGCTGCAATTAAAGCATTAAATAAGCAAGGTCTTTGTGTAACAATCGATTATTTAGGTGAATTCGTTGATAATGAAGCGGAAGCAAATGAAATGGCTAGCGAATCGATTGAAGCGATTCGTGCAATTGGAAGAGAAGGTCTTGATTCGCAGCTTTCTTTAAAGATGACTTCTATGGGATTAGATATCTCTGACGAAATCGTAATGAACAATATGCGCCGTATTTTAGAAGCTGCAAAAGAAAATGGTGTGTTTATTACAATTGATATGGAAGACTATACGCGCTGCGGGAAAACAATTGATATCTTTAAACAATTAAAATCTGAATACGATAATATTGGTACTGTTATTCAAGCTTATTTATATCGTACAGAAAAAGATATTGAAGATTTAAATGCTTATAATCCTAATTTACGTCTTGTAAAAGGGGCTTATAAGGAACCTGAAGAAGTAGCGTTCCCAGACAAGAAAGATGTAGATGACAATTATAAAAAAATTATTAAAATGCACTTATTAAATGGAAATTATACTGCAATTGCTTCACATGACGAAGCGATTATTGAATATACAAAAAAACTTGCCGAAGAACACAATATTTCAAGGGATCAATTTGAATTCCAAATGTTATTTGGTATTCGTACAGAGCGTCAACTTGAGCTAGTAAAAGAAGGCTATAAAATGCGTGTTTACGTACCGTATGGAAACGACTGGTATGGTTACTTCATGCGCCGTCTAGCAGAGCGTCCAGCGAACGTTGCGTTCGTATTAAAAGGTATGATCAAAAAATAACCAAGGAGAAATTTCTCCTTGGTTATTTTAATTGCTGAAATGCATAGTGCGCCATTTTCTTCGTATCAGGATATAGTTGTGTACGAGTAGAAGATAATACGACGTTAATGATACGTTTACCGTCTTTTTCATCAACTGTTACAACTGTATATTTTCCGAGTGCTGATAAACCGCTTTTACTTCCAATCGCATATGGATCGTCATATAGTTCTTCTCGTCCATAGTTTGCAATTTTTGGAGAGCGCTCTGAAGTATGTAGTGTTGTATGTATTGAATTCATATATTCTAAAACGATCGGATACTTCAAGGCTTCTTTCGTAATAATAGCAATGTCATAAGGTGATACTTTATTTCCAAGTGCATCAGCACCGCTTGCGTTTTTGAAAGTTGCATGTTTTGTACCAAGTTCTTTCGCTCTAGCATTCATCATTTTAACAAACCCTTCTTTTGATCCTGCAATATGTTCTGCAATTGATTCAGCGATTGGGTCTGCACTAATGATCAGCATAAGCTTTAATGCCTCATCACGTTTTAATTTTTCACCCGCGTGAAGCTTAATCTTCTTACTTTGACTTTCCGTTTTAATCGCATTTTCCGTAACCGTAATTTCCTCATCTTCTTTTACATTCTCTAGTAAGAGAAGAGTCGTCATCATTTTGGCTATACTAGCCGGATAAGAGCGTTCATCTTCACGTTTTCCATACAAAATTTTCCCTGTGTCTGCATCGATTGTAATCCCATATTGACCAGTAATGTTAGGTTGATCTACTCTTACAACTTGTTGCCGTTGTGCATAAGAGAAGAAAATCATCCCTGTAAATAGTGTGGCAATCATTACAATCATAATTATTGTTCGTTTCATCGTCGTTCCCTCTTTTGTTTTCCATATGTACAAATAAATTGGGCAGAAAAAGCAGCCATTAATCATTATGCCACGTTCTCTGCCCAAAAATATAGCGTTATTTTTCGCCCATATTATGCTTCTTATATTGTTGGTTATTACCTTGACGCCCTTTTTCAACACCGTGATTATGCGGACCTGCATTTCCAGTTACGCTTGCTGCGCTAATTCCAGCTTTTGAAGGGTTCTTCTTAAGTTTTGCCATATATATTCCTCCAGTTTCGTCAGATTATAAAAAGGGAAAGTGCATTTTAATGAAGAAAATACACATGTATAGCATAGCCAAATGAAAGAAATATATTTATTTCAGAAAATTTTATCAATAAATATATTGCGAAAATTCAAACTGTATCATATATTTATTAGTAGAGGCTCACTCATTGATTGCGACTTATGTCGAAAAATTGAATGAGCATTCATTCAAGAATAGGGGGAGAAATGGATGTTCCAAATTAAAAAGGCTGCTGTTCTAGGTTCAGGCGTAATGGGTTCAGGAATTGCGGCACACTTAGCTAATATTGGTATTCCGACATTATTGCTTGATATTGTACCACCGGCGCTTACGAAAGAAGAAGAAGCGAAGGGACTTACATTAGAACATAAAAGTGTGAGAAATCGTTTTAGTAACACGGCTTTGCAAAAACTAGTAAAGCAAAAACCAGCTCCTCTGACAGTGAAAGGTAATCTAGCACTGATTGAAGCAGGAAACTTAGAAGATGATCTTGAGCGTCTTGCTGATGTAGATTGGATTATTGAAGTAGTAGTTGAAAACTTAGATGTTAAAAAGACACTATTTGAAAAAGTAGATGCGGTCCGTAAACCTGGCTCGATTGTGAGCTCAAATACATCAGGAATTTCCGTTGAAAAAATGGCAGAAGGTCGTTCAGACGACTTCCAGAAACACTTCTTAGGCACACACTTTTTTAACCCACCACGATATTTAAAACTTCTAGAGGTAATACCGACGAAAGAAACTGATCCACAAGTATTAAGCTTCATGAAACTATTTGGCGAAGACGTTCTTGGAAAAGGCGTTGTTATCGCAAAAGACACACCAAACTTTATTGGAAACCGCATCGGTACGTATGGCTTGCTTGTAGCGCTTCAAGAAATGATTAAGCGTGGCTATAGCATTGGAGAAGTTGACTCTGTAACAGGTCCATTAATTGGTCGTCCGAAGAGCGCAACGTTCCGCACATTAGATGTTGTTGGTTTAGATACATTTGTACACGTTGCAAATAACGTATATGAAAATGTACAAGAAGAAGAGCGTGATGTATTTAAAGTACCTGCTTTCATGCATGACATGCTTGATAAAAAATGGCTTGGAAGTAAAACGGGGCAAGGCTTCTTCTTAAAACAAGGAAAAGAAATTTTAGAATTAAATCCAGAAACGATGGAATATGAAGCGCGTAAAAAATTAAAAGCTGCATCCGTAGAGCTAAGTAAGCAAGAAAAAGGATTAGCGAATAAATTGAAAGCGCTTGTATACGCGAAAGATCGCGCAGGAGAGTTGTTATGGAATATTATCACACCAACTCTTTTATACTCTGCAAAACTTCATAAAGAAATTGCTGACGATATCGTTGCAATTGACCAAGCGATGAAATGGGGCTTCGGCTGGGAGCAAGGTCCATTTGAAATTTGGGATGCAATTGGCGTTGAAAAATCCGTTCAAAAGATGGAAGAAAACGGCGTAAATGTACCTGCTTGGGTGAAAGAAATGGTAGAGAAAGGTTTTGCTACTTTCTATAAACATGATAATGGCGATAGCTACTATTACGATAACGGTGAATATAAGCTAATCGAACGTAACAAAAAAGCAATTTCGCTTAAGCAATTAAAAGCGAAAAACGGTGTGTTAAAGAAAAATAGCGGAGCGAGCTTAATTGATTTAGGCGACGGCATCCTTTGCTTAGAATTCCATTCGAAGAGCAATGCAATCGGTATGGATATTACGCAAATGATTAACTACGCTGTTGATGAAGTAGAGAAAAATTATAAAGGTCTTGTTATCGGAAACCAATCGAAGAACTTCTGCGTTGGTGCGAACCTTGCAATGATCTTAATGGAAGCACAAGATGACAACTACTTTGAAATTGAGTGGGTTGTGAAAAACTTCCAAGATGCAATGACGAAAATTAAGTATTCTTCTAAGCCAGTTGTAGCAGCGCCATATGGTATGACACTTGGCGGCGGTACAGAAGTTTGTTTACCAGCAGCGAGCATTCAAGCTTCTAGCGAAACATATATGGGCTTAGTAGAAGTAGGTGTTGGTCTAATTCCTGGCGGAGGGGGTAACAAAGAGCTATACATTAAACACTTAAACAAGATGGCAAACGGTGTAGAATTCGACTTACAAAAAGTTGCGAATAAAGTATTCGAATCTGTAGCGATGGCGAAAGTTTCTACATCAGCACAAGAAGCTGTATCGAACAACTTCTTAGGCGATAAAGACGGTATTAGTGTGAATGGTGATCACTTACTATATGATGCGAAACAAAAAGCACTTGCTTTATATGAAGCGGGTTATAAAGCGCCTATCCGCAAAAAGATACCAGTTGTTGGTGAGACAGGATATGCAACGCTTGTACTTGGTGCAGAAGCAATGCATTTATCAGGTTACATTTCTGAGCATGATCTTCACATTGCGAAGAAACTTGCATATGTCATTGCGGGCGGAAAAGTGCCGTACGGAACAGAAGTTGATGAGCAGTATTTATTAGATGTAGAACGTGAAGCATTTATTAGCTTAGTAAGTGAGATGAAATCACAAGCAAGAATGCAGCACATGCTTGTAAAAGGAAAGCCATTACGTAACTAATAACGAGGGGAGATATCGTTCATGAGAGAAGCTGTCATTGTTGCGGGAGCAAGAACACCAATTGGAAAAGCAAAGAGGGGTTCATTAAAAACAGTTCGTCCTGACGATCTAGGGGCGTTAGTAGTAAAGGAAACGTTAAAGCGTGCGAATTATGAAGGACCAATTGATGATTTAATTTTCGGTTGTGCGATGCCAGAAGCAGAGCAAGGTTTGAATATGGCTCGTAATATCGGCGGGCTAGCAGGACTTTCTTACGATGTTCCAGCTATTACAATTAACCGTTACTGTTCTTCAGGTTTACAAAGTATCGCTTACGGAGCAGAACGCATTATGCTTGGTCACTCTGAAGCTGTATTATCAGGCGGAGCGGAATCAATGAGTTTAGTTCCGATGATGGGACACGTTGTTCGTCCGAATAGTCGCCTTGTAGAAGCGGCTCCAGAATATTATATGGGTATGGGACATACAGCAGAGCAAGTTGCTGTGAAATATGGAATTTCTCGTGAAGAGCAAGATGCATTCGCGGTAAGAAGTCATCAACGTGCTGCAAAAGCATTAGCTGCAGGGAACTTTGCTGATGAAACAGTATCTGTAGATGTAACATTACGTACTGTTGGATCAAATAACAAACTGCAAGAAGAAACAATCATTTTCGCACAAGACGAAGGTGTAAGAGCAGAGACGACGCTAGACATTTTAGGTAAATTACGTCCAGCATTTAACGTTCGCGGTTCTGTAACGGCTGGTAACTCTTCACAAATGAGTGACGGTGCAGCATCTGTACTATTAATGGATCGTGAAAAAGCAGTGAGCGATGGCATGAAGCCACTTGCAAAATTCCGTTCATTCGCAGTAGCTGGTGTACCACCAGAAGTAATGGGAATCGGCCCAATCGCTGCAATTCCGAAAGCGTTAAAATTAGCTGGTTTAGAGCTATCTGATATCGGCCTATTCGAACTAAATGAAGCGTTCGCTTCTCAATCTATCCAAGTTATTCGTGAACTTGGTTTAGATGAAGAAAAAGTAAACGTAAACGGCGGTGCAATCGCACTTGGACATCCACTTGGCTGTACAGGAGCAAAACTAACACTATCCCTTATTCACGAAATGAAACGCCGCAACCAACAATTCGGTATCGTAACAATGTGTATCGGCGGCGGAATGGGAGCAGCGGGAGTATTTGAATTACTATAAAAAAAGTGGAAGCGGCTCGTTCAGAATGTGAGGGGGATGGAGCTTCAGACGTAGAGGCGCTTTTTGCCTCGTAGGAAGAAGTGAAGCCACCGAACATTCTAGCCGCTGGAACTAGATTATAAAAAAAGTGCAGGTGGCTCGCTTAGAACAAGAGGACGCTAAAGCAAAGAATGGAAGCAACAAAGGGTTATCCCGCATTAACGGGCAGTAAAACTCCCACCTCGAAATTCGGCTGGAGCAAAGAAGTTAGGTGGGAGATCAACTGCCCGTAAACGCCCGATTGGTTCAACTAATAACCAGTGGGAAGGAACAAAACCCCCACTGATTAAAGTTTCACTTTATAAAAAATAAACGTGAGAGCCAGCTTCTTTCAAAATGAGAAAAGCGGCTTATGAAAATATAAAGGAGGAAATTTTCATGGAAAAAACAGTAGGAAGTGCGGTTAAAGGCGGTAGCTTTTTAGTAGATGAGATTACGATTGATCAAGTGTTTACGCCAGAAGATTTTTCATCTGAGCATAAAATGATTGCAAAAACGACAGAGGACTTTATCGTAAATGAAGTTCTTCCGGAGCTTGAATATTTAGAGCAACACGAGTTTGATCGTTCTGTGCGTCTTTTAAAAGAAGCTGGTGAACTTGGTTTATTAGGTGCTGACGTACCAGAAGAGTACGGCGGAATTGGTCTTGATAAAGTAAGCTCAGCGTTAATCGCAGAGAAATTCTCGCGCGCTGGTGGTTTTGCAATCACTCACGGTGCTCACGTTGGTATCGGATCTTTACCAATCGTATTATTCGGTAACGAAGAGCAAAAGAAAAAATATTTACCACTACTTGCAACTGGTGAAAAATTAGCTGCATATGCATTAACTGAGCCAGGTTCAGGATCTGATGCATTAGGTGCAAAAACAACTGCACGTTTAAATGCAGAAGGTACGCATTACGTATTAAATGGTGAAAAACAATGGATTACAAACTCTGCATTCGCTGACGTATTTATCGTATACGCAAAAATAGATGGCGAGCACTTCTCAGCATTTATCGTAGAGAAAGAATACGCTGGTGTATCTACAAGCCCAGAAGAAAAGAAAATGGGTATTAAATGTTCTTCAACTCGTACGTTAATTTTAGAGGATGCATTAGTACCGAAAGAAAATCTACTTGGTGAAATTGGTAAAGGCCATATTATCGCGTTCAACATTTTAAATATCGGCCGTTATAAATTAGGTGTTGGTACAGTTGGATCTGCGAAACGTGCAGTAGAAATTTCAGCACAATATGCAAATCAACGTCAACAGTTCAAACAACCAATCGCTCGCTTCCCATTAATTCAAGAGAAACTTGCGAATATGGCAGCGAAAACATATGCAGCTGAAAGCTCTGTATATCGTACAGTAGGTTTATTCGAAAGCCGCATGAGCACATTATCTGAAGAAGAAGTAAAAGACGGTAAAGCAGTAGCAGCTTCTATCGCTGAATATGCAATCGAGTGCTCTTTAAATAAAGTATTCGGTTCTGAAGTGTTAGATTATACAGTAGATGAAGGTGTTCAAATTCACGGTGGTTACGGATTTATGGCAGAGTACGAGATTGAAAGAATGTACCGCGATTCGCGTATTAACCGTATTTTCGAAGGAACGAACGAAATCAACCGCCTAATCGTACCAGGTACGTTCTTACGTAAAGCGATGAAAGGTGAATTACCATTACTACAAAAAGCACAAAAATTACAAGAAGAGTTAATGATGATGATGCCAGAAGAAGTAGGCGATGAGCCATTAGCACTTCAAAAATATTTAGTAAAGAACGCGAAGAAAATCGGATTAATGGTAGCTGGATTAGCAGCTCAAAAATACGGTAAAGCATTAGATAAAGAGCAAGAAATTCTTGTGAATATCGCTGACATTGTAAGCAACCTATACGCAATGGAATCAGCTGTTCTTCGTACAGAAAAAGCAATTAAAACAACTGGCCTTGAAAAGAATAAACAAAAAGTGTTATACACTGAAGTATTCTGCCAAGAAGCATTCAACGAAATTGAAGCAGATGCGAAAGAAACACTTATCGCAGTTGAAAACGGCGACATGCTACGTATGATGTTATCATCATTACGTAAATTAACTCGCCACACACCACTTAACGTAATTCCGAAGAAACGTGAAATTGCTGCGAAAATTTTAGAAGATGAGCGTTACACAGTTTAATAGATGAGAGGGAACCAGTAGCCTTATGGCTACTGGTTTTTTGTTGGTGGATTCTTGAAAAGGGCTGTTGAACATATGTATTTGTAAACGGTTTTTTTAATGGAGGTAAAGGAGATGCAGTTAATAAGAGTAGGAACAGTTCATCAAATCGCATTTTTACCGCGTCTATGTCCAATTAACTGTTACTTTGTCGAAGAAGAAACAGGATTAACTTTAATTGATGCAGCTTTACCATTTTGTGCAAAGAAGATTTTAGAATCGGCTCGAAAAATAGGGAAACCAATTACGAATATTGTTATTACACATGCACATGATGATCATGTAGGAGCACTTGATGCTATAAAACAAGAACTCCCGAATGTTTCGGTCTATATTTCTGAAAGAGATGCTCGTTTACTTGAAGGAGATTTGTCACTGCAAAAGGGAGAAAGAAACACGCCAATAAAAGTGGGGGTGTCAAGAAAGATACAGACTACTCCAGATTTTCTGTTGCAGGAGGGAGATAGAATTGGTTCTCTTGTAGCGATTGAGACTCCAGGTCATACACCAGGATCAATGGCGTTTTTAGATACGAGAAATGATGCACTCATTGTTGGAGATGCGTTTCAAACGAGAGGCGGGGTGGCGGTTGCGGGGCAATTGAAGTGGCTTTTTCCGTTTCCGGTGTTCGGGACTTGGGATGCGAATATGGCGTTAACAAGCGCTCAGAAATTGCTGGAATATAAGCCGACTATATTGGCGACAGGGCATGGGAAGATGATTAAAGATCCTTTGCTACATATGCAACGAGCGATTGAAGAAGCGGAGGGGAATTTAGCAATAAAGAAGTGAAGAATGGATTAGTAACTCATATTGTAGTTTTAGTAAAAAGAACCCTCTAATAATTTAGAGGGTTCTTGGCGCCCCATACCCATCAATTTTAGAGTACTAAGTGTCTTTAAGTAAAAAAACACCATTATTTCTGCATATTTCCACAAAAAGAATAGCGTTTTTTCATTATATGGATACAAACTTATCGTAACTTGATGGATATGTATAGTGTCGGCTGTATTATAATTATGTATGTGATAAAATCCATATCTAAAAAGGAGTGCCTCTAATATGTACAAACTCAAGACAACAGAAACTAACAATAGTGTAATTGAGTTTATTGAAAGTGTTGAAAGTCTTAAAAAGCGAGAAAATGCATATCAATTATTAGATATATTTACTGAAACAACAGGATATACAGCAAAGCTGTGGGGGCCAAGTATTATCGGATTTGGTACATACCATTATAAATATGCATCCGGTCATGAAGGAGATGCCCCATTAGTAGGGTTTTCTCCTAGAAAAGCTAAAATTAGTTTGTATTTTACAGAGGGTGATCCTAGGCGTGAAGAACTATTAAAAAACTTTGGAAAATACACGTCTGGAAAATCGTGTATATACATTAATAAAATAGCAGACATTGATATTAATGTTCTAAAAGAGCTAATTAAACAATCTGTAAGTTTTTTGAAAGAAACGTACCCAAATCATTAAGGGGATTTATGGAAAGTGAATCGATTAAATAAAGGATATGTTGAACACACTTCAGAATACTTGTTTTTAGACTACAAGATAAAGATTTCATAAGGGTTTAAATTCACTCTACCACAGTAAACTAAATACAAGCCCTCGGGCTTAAAACTAGAAAGGATTTCCATAACAGGGCATCCTTTTTTCTTTTTTTGCAGTTCAGCCGAGAAATGTGTAAAACTAGGCCGTAGAGGTACATTTTTCACTAAAAGAGGTACTATGCATATCCATCAAGCCAAGAGTCTAAGGTATTCCCAAAACTAAAAAATTTTCTTTCTCTAATTGTTTATAAGAATTCGACTCATTTTTTTCGTTTTGGGGGTAACCAGTTTCGGTAGCTTGACGGTAATGTGGTGCTACTCCTAAATGATATTATTTTGCAGGCTTTAAAAAGGTATATATAGCTAAGAAAAAGCCAAAGAAAATAAATACGATAGGATCGTGATATGGATTAGGCTCAGAGCTTTTCTGGATTTCTGTAAGGAAGTCATGTGTTTTCATGTTTATCTCTCCTTCAATTAATAAGTTTTATATGATGCGAGTGTCATGGTGAATAAGCAAGATGGTGTAATAACAAATAGAAAGAATTTTTGTAAAGGTGCTACTTTTAATTTAGGTGATTGATTTGATAACTAGGATGTTATGAGTTTTCGGAGTTTTTATTTAATAATTATTATATAGTAATTTGAATTCTAAAACTATAGAATGCAGGGTTTTCACAATATGTAAAATTGCATATTATTCTTATTTTATTTTTCGTTATGTTATTTATATATTCATATTAAGAATTATAGATAAAAATGAATTAAAACAAGTGGAGGAATAGTATGAGTAAAACAGTATTAGAAGCTTATAGCGTAGAAGAGAGAACGGACAATTTAACATATAAAAATTTATTAGTAATGATAGCAAGTATTTTTGGGTTCCTATTAATAGGGGGATTATTCCTTGTTTTAGCTCTTGGGATTTATGGAGAAGAAGCAATACGTAATAATTTAGAGGTTTATTATTTAACCCTATTTGAGGCAGCTGTTGTTACTATTGTTTCATTTGCTTATAAACCAGTGCTTCATTTTATTAAGAACATTTGGGATATATCTGTTTTGAAGAATGGGAAGACATACTTGTATCTATTAATTGATGTTATTATCATTTGTTTATCACAATATTTAATGTTTGATGTGTTTAGTTTTGAAAGCCCAGAGAAACAACAAGAACAATTAGGAAACATACCTCTTCAAAATGGCATAATTCAAAGTGTTATATATATTTTAAGTACCGATATAATTACACCAGTTATAGAAGAAATTTTATTTCGAGGTATTTTATATCGGTTTTTGGAAAAAAAATATAATTTTCTAATTGGTATCATGGGTTCTTCCTTCATTTTTGGGATTCTTCATGATGGTTATCCGATTACAGCAATGATGATGGGGATTGTATTTGCTATGTTATATAAGAAGACGCAATCTATTGTACCTAGTATCATTTTACATATTGCATGGAACTTACTTGTGAGTATAAGTATGATTGCCTCTTTATAAAATTGAACGAATATTTAGCATGAAAGATGAATGGCCTAGCTATTCATCTTTTATTTTGTTTATAAGTAGGAAAAGTTAACGCATACAATCCAAAAAGAACCAAATACTAATGACGAATGAACAAAGAAAGGCAGGTATGATCTATGCAAAATTTAACAGAGCTTGAAGTGGAAAACTTACGTCATTTAATTGGTGGACATGCGACAATCATTAACAAATTGGACCAGTATGCACAGGCTTGTACAGATCCACAACTGAAACAAATGCTGCAAAAGGATGCACAAGATGCACGAAATACGAAACAGCAATTAATGACTTTTTTAGGATAGGAGGAAGAGAGAAATGAATGAAAAAGATATGGTAAACGATTATTTAGCAGGGTTAAATTCAAGTTTAACAAGTTATGCAAATTATATTTCTCAGTCTGATAATGAACAGTTACATCAAACGTTAATTCAAATTCGTAATCAAGATGAAATGCGTCAACGTAATATGTATGAATACGCAAAGCAAAAAAGTTATTATAAGCCAGCAGCACCGGCTAATCCGATGATTGTGCAACAATTAAAAAGTCAATTAAGTGCGGAATAGTGTGCTGAAAAACGAGCGAATGAAGTCGCTCGTTTTTTTGTTTTGTACATGTCAATAAATATGTAATAAATATTTTTCCAGTTGTAACAAATATGACGAAAATTGAATATAACAATTCACAAAAAGGACAAAAGTTTGTTCAATGTTTCACAAAGTATCCATGGTTTCTATCGTGGGAATCTCTATAATGAAGAGTGTAAAGAACAAAAGAAATAGATTATATGATCAATTAGGAGAGATTGCTATGAAAAGAAATACAAGAAAAATTGCAATTATCGGTACTGGATTAGTTGGATCAAGCTGTGCGTATTCCATTGTGAATCAAGGAATCTGCGAAGAGCTATTGTTAATTGATATAAATCATGAACGTGCAGTTGGAGAAGCGATGGATTTATCGCACTGCATTAACTTTACAAATACAAGAACAAAAGTATATGCAGGAAGTTATGAAGACTGCAAAGATATGGACATTGTCATTATTACAGCAGGACCAGCGCCGAAGCCTGGACAAAGTCGTTTAGACACTTTAGGAGCAAGCGCTAAGATTATGGAAAGTGTTGTTGGCGGCGTAATGGAAAGTGGATTTGATGGCATTTTCTTACTCGCATCGAACCCAGTTGACATTATTACATATCAAGTGTGGAAGCTATCTGGATTACCTAGAAATCGTGTGATTGGTACAGGTACATCACTAGATTCTTCTCGCTTAAGAACAATTTTATCTGAAATGTTACATGTAGACCCTCGTAGTATTCATGGGTATTCATTAGGAGAACATGGTGATTCTCAAATGGTTGCTTGGTCTCATGTAACTGTTGGTGGAAAACCAATTCTGCAAATTTTAGAGGAACAAAAAGAATGCTTTGGTGAAATAGATTTAGATGAAATTGTTGAGAAGACTGCAAAAGCTGGATGGGAAATTTATAAACGTAAAGGAACTACTTATTACGGAATTGGAAATTCTCTAGCGTATATTGCTCGCTCAATCTTCAATGATGATCACCGTGTTATCGCTGTTTCAGCCATTTTAGATGGTGAATATGGCGAATACGATATTTGTACAGGAGTACCAGCAATTATTACTAGAGACGGTATAAGAGAAGTGGTAGAACTGAACTTATTAGAAGATGAAGAAAGCCGCTTTGCAAAATCAAACGATGTTTTACGCGATTATATGAAAACAATTGGTTACTAAATTATAGGAGAAGGTGAAACAAATGAAGGAATATATAATGTCTCGTATGTTTAAAGCTTCTGCCGGAATCGCACAGGGTATTTTCGTATCCCTTGGAATTGGTTTACTGATCGAAAATATAGGAAGAATTGTTGATATCCCGTTACTTATTACAATCGGAGTTGTTGCAAAATCACTTATGGCACCAGCAATTGGAGCCGGGATTGCTTTTATGCTCGGTGCAAACGGACTTGTAATTTTCTCAGCGATGGTAGCTGGAGCAATTGGAGCTGGTTCAATTTCAATTACTGAAGCTGGTCTCATCATTAAAACAGGCGAACCAATTGGTGCATTATTAACAGCGACTTTAGCAGTTTATATTGGTAAACGATTAAGTGGAAAAACTGCTTTAGATATGATGCTCGTTCCATTTGCAGCAATATTAGGTTCTGGTTTAGTCGGTATTTGGTTAGCTCAAAATATTAGCCCAGTTTTAAATACAGTTGGAGCATTCATTAAAGATAGTTCAGCTGGTAGCCCATTTATCGCTTCTATCGTGATTGCTGTAGTTTGGGGACTATTACTTATCTCTCCAGCTTCATCAGCTGCTTTAGCGATAGCACTTAGCTTAGATGGTGTTGCAGGCGGTGCAGCACTTGCAGGATGTGTTGCTCAATTTATCGGATTCTCTGTTATTTCAGCGAAAGAAAATAATTTAGGTGGCATATTAGCTCAGGCACTTTGTACTCCAAAAGTACAGTTGCCGAACATTACTAAAAATCCAATGATTCTCGTCCCAACTGTCGTCGCCAGTGCTATAGTGGGCCCAGTATCAGCATTAATTTTCCAACTGGAAGCAGGAAAAGAAATTGCAGGTCTTGGATTAAGCTCCCTTATCGCACCAATTAATTTAATTTCCAGCCAAGGGTGGGAGGTTGTCCCAGCGATGATAATCACTTATATTATCATCCCAGTAGCTGTTTCTTATATACTTTACATTGCTCTTAAAAAAGCAGGTCGTATTCATTCTGGTGATATGACTGTACCGCAATCTTAATTTGAAAATCTCCTTAATATAGAGAAAAGCAGACTGAAGAAGCCACAGTCTGCTTTTTTACATTTTATGATTTTGTTTTACTGGAACTGTCACTGTTTCTTTTGCTAATAAGAGCTGGACACCGAAGTATAGTACACTTGCGAGCGTCATTCCAGAAACTGCATCTACAAAGGCATGCTGCTTCGTAAATAATGTTGATAAAATAATAAGCGTACCGAAGAAAGTAAGGATGTAATATTCCAAAGTATGCTGTTCTCTACGCTTAAAGGCAGCTAACATAATTACAAATGTCGTAAGGACATGAATGCTTGGGAAGCAGTTTACTGGATGATCAATACTATAAATATAGCGGACTAGTTCGGAAAATACATCTGTTCCAACGACGGTTGGGCGTGGTACAGTTGTCTGCCAAAAAAAATAAATCGAAAAACAAGCAAGTTTTCCAAGAATTACACTACTTAAAGTGACATAATATTGCTTTCGATCAGCAAAACAGTAATAAATAAGTGCACCGTATAAGTATGGAAACCAAAGTAAGTAAGGAATAATAAATGCTTTCACAAATGGAATCCAATCATCTACTACAGTTGTGACATCTACTGCGTGAACAGTAGATTTATTTAATACATCGTAAAGGGGACTTACGAGTACGAGTAGAAGTATATAACTTAACGGAAGAAGAGATGAAAGTTTAAATTTTTTCATGATAATCTCCTATGTTTTAGTAATGTAAATAAATTCAATTGATTATAATATAGAAAATCCAATTGGGCTATCGATTTTACTTACATTTTCTTGAATTCACCTTACATTTTTGTCACTTGACTTAAAAGAGGGGGAGGGTGCTATATGAAGCGTTCACTTTATTTCTTAGTTTTTATATTGTTATGCCTAGTGAGTACTGGGTGTGCAAAGGATAAAGAAGGAGAGAATTTAGAATATAACGGGAGAGCACTCGTCATTGGAGTTGTTGGTGAAAAGCCGAAAGATACATTTAGAAATATAAAGTTTGAAAAAGTGAAGTTAGAAGAGATGCGGGAGAAATCAGCAAAAGTTGATGGTTTTCTCGTCATGAAAGAATATTTTCAAGAAGCATCAAAGGAACAGTATACGGACTTATTTTTATCGTTAAAGAAGCCGGTGTTTTTTATTGGTTTACAAGATAGACCGTATTTGATTTTTACTGAAAAAGATTTAGATTTTGACAATGCTCCAAGGGATAGGGCAATGATGTATACGCAAGGTTTTGTGAATATGGGAAGACCCGAAGGACAATATTGGGGTATAGGATTATATAATGATACGGTTTCCAATCAAAATATTCATAATATGTATATAGTAGTATTTCAAACCATTTCGGATTATTTAAGTCGATGATGAAGGAGCCTGTAAAAGGGCTTCTTATTTTTTAAATAAACGTTTGTTTAAGAGATATGTTCGGTATAGAAAATCATGTTTTTCAACGGTGATATAGAAAAACATGAAATTAATCAAACGTTTGTTTAAGAGGTATGTTTGGTATGGGAAAAATCATGTTTTTCAACGGTGGATGTAGAAAAACACGAAATTAATCAAACGTTTGTTTAAGGTATTTGTTCGGTATGAAAGAATCTACGTATTCCAAAGGCTGAGGTAGAAAAATATGAAATTAATCAAACGTTTGTTTAAGATATATGTTCGGCGTGGGATGAGAAAAAACTTTTAAAAAAATTATATATTTATTTTTTCTTAATAAATGGCGGAAAAATAAGAAAAATTAGCAGGATTATTAAAAATTATCACGAAATAAGTAAAAGTTTAGCGAATAATCGTTTGAAATAATAAAATGTTTTCTATATGATAAAGGTAAAGGTTAGTAAAAAAGTAGGTGAATTTATGACAGTAACATTTTATTCATATCCAAAGTGTGGCACATGTCAAAAAGCAAAGAAATGGTTTGAGGCAAACGATGTAGCATATGAGATGATTCATATTGTTGAAAATCCACCGTCAAAAGAAGATTTACGTAATTTACATGAGAAAAGTGAATTACCATTAAAAAAATTCTTTAATACAAGTGGTATGCGTTACCGCGAACTTGGTTTAAAAGATAAGTTAAAGGATGCAAGCGAAGACGAAATGTACGAGCTTTTAGCATCTGATGGCATGTTAATTAAACGTCCAATTGTAACAGATGGAACGAGTGGAACACTTGGTTTTAACGAAGAGCAGTTTGAAAGTGTGTGGAAAAAGTACCAATAAGGTATTTTTACATAATTAATACATTCACTGGAGGTACAGTCATGAGCATTCCAAATAATTTACGTTACTCTGAAGAACACGAATGGGTAAAAACAGAAGGTAATGCGGTTGTTATCGGTATTACTCATTTTGCGCAAGGTGAGTTAGGCGATATCGTATTCGTTGAACTTCCTGAAGTAGGTGCAACAATTCAAGCTGACGAGCCATTCGGAAGCGTAGAATCTGTTAAAACAGTTTCTGAATTATACGCACCTGTAAGTGGTAAAGTTGTAGCAGTAAACGAAGAATTAAGTGACCAACCAGAACTAGTTAACGAATCTCCATACGAGGGTGCATGGATGGTTAAAGTTGAACTTTCTGATGCAAGCCAAGTTGAGAAGTTATTAACTGCAGAAAAATATGCAGAAATGACAAACCAAGACTAATTATAGTCGAAGAAAAAGGACAGCCTTTGTGCTGTCCTTTTTTATTTTATGTACATAATAAGTTTTAAATCACATATAAATGAATCAGCTATTAGGGGAATAACTTCTCTTCGGTAAGATTTCATGTGTTTTTTGTGCGAAAGAACCTTAGCCAACAGGGCTAAACAGTCGGTTCCGCTTTTCGTTATGATCCAGCTCCAGCGGCTAGATTGTTCGGTGGCTCCGCGTCTTCCTGCGAGGCAAAAAGCGCCTCTACGTCAGAAGCTCCATTCCCCTCACAATCTAAACGAGCCGGTTCTGCTTTTCGTTATGATCCAGCTCCAGCGGCTAGAACAGTCGGTCATTTCACTCCTTCACTTGAGGCAAAAGGCGCCTCTAGTTCAGGAGTTCCAATGCCCTCTTGTTCTGAGCGATCCGCTTCCGCTTTTCTTTTGCAAAAATAAACAGGAAACAACATGAAAATAACGAATATACTATATACTAAGTTAAAGGTTGTATAGTATATGGTGATCGGGTGATGACATATGATTTATGTGGAAAAAGTCATTATTGTAGAAGGTAAATCGGATAGAAGAAAGATTGAATCTATTATTCGTGAACCAGTGGAAATTGTTTGTACAAATGGTACAATTGGTTTGTCGAAAATGGATGAGCTCATTGATCAATTTTTTGATAAGGACGTATATGTGCTAGTGGATGCTGATGATGCAGGAGAAAAGTTAAGGAAACAATTCCGAAAAGAATTTCCGCAAGCAGAGCATATTTATATTGATCGCTCGTATCGCGAGGTGGCGACTGCACCTTCTTCACATTTAGCAAATGTGTTATGGGGAGCTGACATTGACGTTTATACAGAATATTTACGGTAAGGAATGATAGAAGTGATTGATTGGACAGGTGCCGAAGCTACAGCCCTAATAGGAAATGAAGAAAAAACAGTGTTATATGTGTATACACCAATGTGTGGAACATGCCAATTAGCAAAGAAGATGTTAACGGTCGTCGAGATGACGATTGAAGATTTGAAAATTGGAATGTTAGATTTAAATTATGCCCCGCATTTAGCGAAAGAGTATGGGATAGAAAGTGTACCGTGTTTACTTATTTTTGAAAATGGGACACTGATGAAGAAAATATATGCATTTCATTCGGTTGAATATTTATATACGGAATTAAAGTAGGCGGCAAAGTTTTTGCCGCCTCGACATATTTCTTGGGAAATATGTCGACATGCGTGATAGATACAGTATTTGTCGAGCGAAAGTAACAGGATTGCTCTTTAATAAGAGGGAATGGTATGTAATAGAAAGTGATATGAGGGATGTGATTTAGGATGAAATTATATTCTTTGCTGCAATCATTTGTAAATTACGCTAATGGTCAATATCATTTAGAACCGCTTTTAAGGCAAGGAGAAAGAACTGTTAATTTTCGTTTTGGAGATGAATGCTGTTCGTTACAAATTTCAAGAGATTATATAGAACTTTTGAAAGAGGCGAGAGGAACGGAACAAATCGTTTGTTTAGAGGAAGAGGATGTACAAAAATTAGTGACTGGAAATATGAGGTTGCAAAAGTTAATGAGTGATGGACGGGTACAATATTCTGGAACGTATCGAACGATGTTATTAGTTGAATCGATGTTTCATATATGTAAACCGATGTCAGTCGGAGCTTAAAATTCTGAAGTTTCTTTTTTTACGAAAATTTCTGTTGACACAGCATGTGGATATTGATACAATTCAATTCATAAAATATAGACAATTTCATAAATTTTAAATCAGACGAAAATTTAATCTGATTTCTCTTATTAAGAGAGGTGGAGGGACTGTGCCCTGTGAAGCCCGGCAACCGTCAACTTATGTTGAAATGGTGCCAATTCCTGCAAAGCAAATGCTTTGAGAGATGAGAGAGAGGGATAATGTTGTTATATACGCATATAAACCTTTCTGCTTCTCTAGAAGCGGAAAGGTTTTTTTGTTGTTTGAATGCGGAGGACATTCAAACAGCAAGATGAGCAGTAGCGATAGATTACACGCATCAAAAATAAAAAATTGCGGAGTAAATCTAAAATCTTTATGAAATCTAGCTCCAGCGGCTAGAACAGTCGGTCGTTTCATCCCTTCCTATGAGGCAAAAAGCGCCTCTACGTCAGGGATTCCAACGCCCTCTTGTTCTAAACGAGCCGCTTGCGCTTTTTATTTAAAAAAGGGGTGATACACCATGATTTTATTAGAGAATGTAAAGAAAATATATAAGGCAAAAAGCGGTGATGTCACTGCTGTAGATAACGCCAACTTACAAATAGAGAAAGGCGAAATATTTGGTGTTATCGGATATAGTGGCGCTGGGAAAAGTTCTTTAATCCGATTGTTTAATCAGTTAGAGAAACCAACGTCTGGGCAAATTACAATTGCGAATCGTGTGATTTCAGCAATTACTGGAAATGAACTTCGTAAGGCAAGACAAGAAATCGGAATGATTTTTCAGCATTTCAACTTACTTTGGTCACGAACTGTGCGTGAAAATATCGCATTCCCACTTGAAATTGCAGGTGTCGATAAGGCGGAGAGAAGAAAACGTGTCGATGAGTTAATTCATCTTGTTGGATTAGAGGGAAGAGGAGACGCGTACCCATCTCAGCTAAGTGGTGGACAAAAGCAGCGCGTCGGGATTGCAAGAGCGTTAGCTAACAATCCACAAGTACTTTTATGTGATGAAGCAACGTCAGCTCTTGATCCGGAAACGACGGATCAAATTTTGGATTTATTGTTAGATATTAATAAGCGTCTCGGATTAACAATTGTATTGATTACGCATGAGATGCACGTTATTCGCAAAATTTGTAATCGAGTTGCTGTAATGGAGAAAGGGAAGATCGTAGAAACGGGTCCAGTACTTGACGTATTCCGTAATCCACAGCAAGACATTACAAAACGATTTGTACAGCAGTTAACTGATTCTGAAGATACGAATGAAACGATTGAAAGTTTAATAGAAAAGTATCCAGATGGAAAAGTAATTCGTTTGCAGTTTGTCGGTGAAGCGGTAGAAAGACCGGTACTTCAAAGGTTAATGCAGCGCGGTGATATAGAAGTTAGCATTTTGCAAGGAAATATCGCACAAACGAATAACGGCTCTTACGGAAGTTTAGTCGTTCATTTAAATGGTGAAGAAACAGCAATCCAGCAAGCAATAGAAGGGATTCATCAAGATCAAGTAGAGCTGGAGGTGATTGCACATGGATAAGTTAATCGCAAATGTTGATTGGAATCAAATGTTAGAAGCAACTGGTGAAACGTTATATATGACGGCAATCGCAGCGCTTGCCACATTTGTTTTAGGACTTATTTTAGGACTATTACTCTTTATGACAGCGAAAGATAATTTATGGGAAAATAAAGCGATTAATACGGTGATTGGAGCGTTTGTAAACATTTTCCGTTCTATACCGTTCATCATTTTAATTATTTTATTAATCCCATTCACAAAGATTCTTCTTGGAACAATTCTCGGAGCGAGTGCAGCGCTGCCAGCTTTAATTATTGGAGCGGCACCATTTTACGCGAGAATGGTTGAAATCGCACTTCGTGAAATTGATAAAGGTGTAATTGAAGCTTCAAAAGCAATGGGAGCAAAAACAAGCACAATCATTTTGAAAGTATTAATTCCAGAAGCGTTACCAGCATTAGTATCTGGTATTACGGTAACGACAATTGCTTTAGTAGGTTATACAGCAATGGCAGGTGTTGTTGGTGCTGGTGGCCTTGGAACACTTGCTTATTTAGAAGGGTTCCAGCGAGGAAATAACGATGTAACAATCGTTGCGACAATTTGTGTATTACTAGTTGTATTTTTCATTCAGTGGATTGGTGATAGTGTAACGACTCGAATAGATAAAAGATAATGAAAAACGGGAGGGTATTTCAAATGAAAAAATTATTACTTACAGCACTTATTACAACTTCGATTTTTGGGCTAGCTGCTTGTGGTGGGAAAGATAAAGATGAAAAGAAACTAGTTGTTGGTGCTTCTAACGTACCGCACGCTGTTATTTTAGAAAAGGCAAAGCCGTTACTTGAGAAAAAAGGAATTGAGTTAGAAATTAAAAAATTCCAAGATTACGTGTTGCCGAATAAATCATTGGCGGATAAGGATTTAGATGCAAACTACTTCCAGCACATTCCGTATTTAGAAAAAGAAATTAAAGATAAAAAATATGATTTTGAAATAGCGGGGAAAATTCATTTAGAACCAATTGGCGTGTACTCTCAAAAATATAAGAGCTTAAAAGAACTTCCAGACGGGGCGACAATTATTATGAGTAATTCTGTTGCTGATCATGGACGTGGTTTAGCAATTTTACAAAAAGAAGGCATTTTAAAAATTAAAGACGGAGTAGATCCAGTTAAAGCGACTCCGAAAGATATTGCAGATAATCCGAAAAACTTAAAATTCAAAACGGATATCGAGCCTGGTTTATTACCACAAGTGTATAACAATAAAGAAGGCGATGCAGTTCTAATTAACTCTAACTATGCAATTGATGCGAAATTAAATCCAGAAAAAGACGCAATTGCAATTGAAGGTAGTGATTCACCGTACGCAAACGTAGTAGCAGTTCGTAAAGGCGATAAAGATAAGAAAGAAATTAAAGCTCTTGTAGAAGTGCTGCATTCTAAAGAAATTGAAGATTTTATTAATAAAGAATATAAAGGGGCAGTTGTTCCTGTAAAAGAATAATCGTTTGAAGAAGGGCTGGTGTATGCCGGCTCTTTTTTCTAACTACATAACTATAGGGGAGAAGGGGAGACGTCATATGAAAAAGATTATACTGTCAGCTGTTACAGCACTGTCTGTATTTACATTAGCTGCCTGCGGGGGGAAAGAGGAGAATAAGCTTGTTGTTGGAGCTTCTAACGTGCCGCACGCTGTTATTTTAGAGAAAGCACAACCGATATTAGAGAAAAAAGGTATTAAATTAGAGATTAAAAAATTCCAGGACTATGTGTTACCGAATAAAGCGTTAGCGGATAAAGAAATTGATGCGAACTACTTTCAACACATTCCGTATTTAGATAAAGAAATTCAAGAAAAAGGATATAAAATTGTAAACGCAGGAAAAATTCATTTAGAGCCAATGGGCATTTATTCTAAGAAATATAAAAGCTTAAAAGAGCTTCCAGATGGAGGAACGGTTATTATGAGTAATAACGTAGCTGAGCGTGGTCGTATGTTAGCGTTGTTACAAAAAGGCGGCGTTATTAAATTAAAAGACGGTGTAGATGTTGTTAAAGCGACAGTAAAAGATGTTGTAGAAAACCCGAAAAATTTAAAGTTTAAAACAGATGTAGAACCTGGACTTTCACCGAAGCTGTACGAAAACAATGAAGGTGATGCTTTATTTATTAATTCAAACTACGCAATTGATGCAAAATTAAATCCGAAAAAGGATGCAATTGCAATTGAAGGATCAGACTCTCCTTATGCAAATATTATTGCAGTTCGTAAAGGCGATGAGAAGAAAAAAGAAATTAAAGAACTAGTAGAAGTACTACATTCAAAAGAAATTCAAGATTTTATTAATAAAGAATATAAAGGTGCTGTACTTCCGGTAAATGAATAAGTGCAGGAAAGGACTGGAAATTACCAGTTCTTTTTTCTTTATATAAATAAGAAGAAAGGTGTATCATATAAGGATGCAAGGGAAATACTTATATACATTTGTGAAAAAATTGTTACATTTTTTCAGCGTTTGCGATATCATTTTATTTGATATAAGATTAGAATGAGAATAAAATGAGAATATGAACGTTTTAGTAATTTTTAAAATGTATATATAGGATTAATGGAGGTATTGAGATGGCTGGTTCTACATTAACGGTTAAAGACTTACATGTATCAATTGATGGCAAAGAAATTTTAAAGGGTGTAAACCTTGAAGTAAAAGGTGGAGAAATCCACGCAATCATGGGACCTAACGGAACAGGTAAATCAACTTTATCTTCTGCAATTATGGGTCACCCAAAGTATGAAGTAACAGAAGGTAGCATCATCATCGACGGTGAAGATGTATTAGAAATGGAAGTAGACGAGCGCGCGCAAGCAGGTCTATTCCTAGCAATGCAATATCCAAGTGAAATTAGCGGAGTAACAAACGCTGACTTCTTACGTTCTGCAATTAATGCACGTCGTGAAGAAGGCGAAGAAATTTCTCTTATGAAATTTATCCGTACATTAGATAAAAACATGGAATTCCTAGAAATGGATCCAGAAATGGCACAACGTTACTTAAACGAAGGTTTCTCTGGTGGTGAGAAAAAACGTAACGAGATTCTTCAATTAATGATGATTGAGCCAAAAATCGCAATCTTAGATGAAATCGACTCTGGTCTTGATATCGATGCATTAAAAGTTGTATCTAAAGGTATTAACCAAATGCGCGGTGAAGATTTCGGTTGCCTAATGATTACGCATTACCAACGTCTATTAAACTACATCACTCCAGACTTCGTTCACGTTATGATGAACGGTCGTATCGTTAAATCTGGTGGCCCTGAGCTTGCACAACGTCTAGAAGCTGAAGGTTACGACTGGATTAAAAAAGAATTAGGTATTGAAGACGAAACAGCAGAGCAAGAAGCGTAAGAGAGGAGCATAAACATGACAATCGGTACATTACCTTTCGATCAAGAAACAATCCGTCAGCGCGCAAGCGAAGTAAACGAAGCTGCTTGGTTGACTGAGTTCCGCTTACAAGCTCTTGCACAAGCAACTGAACTTCCAATGCCAACGCCTGATAAAACGAAAATTGACAAATGGGACTTTATCGGAAAAGGCGACGCTGCTAAGCAAGAGCCTGTAAGTTCTTTAACAGAGCTTCCAGAGGCAGTGAAAAACTTAATCGATGAAAATAACAGCGTATTGGTACAACGTACTGGTACAACTGCGTTCGTTTCTTTAGCAGACGAAGCGAAAGAAAAAGGTGTTATTTTTACAGACATCGTAACAGCTGCAACAGAGCATACTGAACTAGTACAAAAGTACTTAATGAAAGACGGCGTGAAAGTAGACGAACATCGTCTAACTGCACTTCATGCTGCATTAATCAACGGCGGTGCATTCGTATATGTTCCGAAAAACGTTGTTCTTGAAACTCCACTTCAAGCTGTATTCTTAGTAGACGGCGAAGAAGCTAACGTATATAACCACGTATTATTCGTAGCTGATGCGAACAGTACTGCAACTTATGTAGAAAACTACGTTGCAAATGAAAATGCTAAAGGTATTGCAAATATCGTAGCAGAAGTAATCGTGGAACAAGGCGCACAAGTGAAATTCGGTGCGGTTGATTTATTAGCGAAAGATGTAACAACTTACGTTAACCGCCGCGGCATTGTTGGACGCGACGGCCGTATTGATTGGGCTCTAGGCCTTATGAATGACGGAAATACAATCTCAGAGAACGTTACGAACTTAATGGGCGACGGATCATTTGCTGATACAAAAACAGTAACAATTGGCCGTGGTAACCAAACACAAAACTTTACAACTAAAGTTGTTCACTTCGGTAAACACTCTGAAGGTTGGATTTTAAAACACGGAGTACAAAAAGATAGTGCAACATCTATCTTTAATGGAATTGGTAAGATTGAACACGGTGCATCTAAATCAAATGCACAACAATCTTCTCGCGTTCTTATGTTAGATGAGAAAGCTCGCGGTGATGCAAACCCAATTCTTTTAATCGACGAAGATGATGTAATGGCAGGTCACGCAGCTTCAGTAGGCCGCGTAGATCCATACCAATTATACTACTTGATGAGCCGTGGGATTCCAAAACGCGAAGCAGAACGTTTAGTCATCCATGGATTCTTAGCACCTGTAGTAAATGAGCTTCCAATTGAAGGAGTAAAAGCACAGCTTGTTGAGGTAATTGAAAGGAAAGTTCGCTAATGAATATTCATGAAATACGCAAACAGTTTCCAATTCTTGATCAAAAAGTGAACGGCAAACAACTTGTTTATTTCGATAGTGCAGCAACTTCTCAAAAACCAATTCAAGTCATTGAAACGTTAGAACGTTATTATAAAGAATATAATTCTAACGTGCATCGCGGTGTTCATACGCTCGGTACGAAAGCTACCGACGCGTATGAAGGTGCACGTGAGAAAGTTCGCAAGTTTATTAATGCGAAATCAATGGAAGAGATTATTTTCACGCGCGGAACGACAACTGCATTAAATACAGTAGCAGCTAGCTATGGTCTTGATAATGTAAAAGAAGGCGATGAAATCGTCATCTCTTACATGGAGCACCATAGTAACATCATTCCGTGGCAACAAGTTGCGAAGAAAACTGGCGCAACTTTAAAATACCTTCCGCTTCAACTAGACGGTACAATTTCTTTAGAAGATGTTCGTCAAACAGTTACACCGAATACAAAAATCGTTTCTATTATGCACGTGTCAAACGTACTTGGAACGATTAACCCTGTAAAAGAAATCGGAGCAATCGCACATGAAAACGGTGCAATCATGATCGTTGATGGAGCACAAAGTGCACCTCATATGAAAGTGGATGTACAAGATTTAAACTGTGATTTCTACGCATTATCTGCTCATAAGATGTGCGGACCAACAGGTGTCGGCGTATTATATGGTAAGAAAGAATTGCTAAACAATATGGAACCAATTGAATTTGGTGGTGAAATGATTGATTTCGTAGACTTACAAGAGTCTACTTGGAAAGAGCTTCCGTGGAAGTTCGAAGCAGGTACACCGATTATCGGTAATGCAATCGGACTTGGTGCGGCAATTGATTTCTTAGAAGAAATCGGTCTTCATAATATTGAAAAGCATGAACATGAATTAGCGCAATACGCTTTAGAAAGACTATCAGAAGTAGATGGCGTTACAATTTATGGTCCAAAGCATCGCGCTGGTCTAGTTACATTTAATATTGAAGACGTACATCCTCACGATGTAGCAACTGTATTAGATGTAGAAGGCATTGCGGTTCGCGCAGGACATCACTGTGCACAACCACTTATGAAGTGGCTAAAAGCTTCTTCAACAGCACGTGCGAGCTTCTATTTATATAATACAAAAGAAGAAATTGATACATTTGTTGAATCGCTAATCAAGACAAAGGAGTATTTCACAAATGTCATTTAATAATTTAGATACGTTATATCGTCAAGTTATTATGGATCATTACAAAAATCCTCGTAACCATGGCGTGTTAGAAGATAGTGTTACCGTTAACTTGAACAATCCAACTTGCGGCGATCGTATTCAACTTACGATGAAAGTAGAAGAGGGTATTGTACAAGAAGCGAAGTTTGAAGGCGAAGGATGTTCAATTTCAATGTCTTCAGCTTCAATGATGACACAAGCAGTAAAAGGAAAGAAAATTGAAGAAGCACTTCAGCTTTCTAAAATTTTCTCTGACATGATGCTAGGAAAAGAGTATGATGACAGCATTGATTTAGGAGATATTGAAGCATTACAAGGCGTATGCAAGTTCCCGGCACGTATTAAATGTGCAACATTAGCGTGGAAAGCGTTAGAAAAGGGCTTAAACGAAGATAAGTAATGTTAAAGGTTCCTAAAAACGAGGTTATATAAGGAGGGACACACCAACATGGCGAAGCAACTGCCAGATATCGGCGATTATAAATATGGTTTCAAGGATAAAGACGTTTCGATTTTCCGTGCTGGACGCGGTTTAACAAAAGAAATCGTTGAAGAGATTTCACGTATGAAAGAAGAACCACAGTGGATGTTAGACTTCCGTTTAAAATCACTGGATAAGTTCTATGAAATGCCAATGCCACAATGGGGCGGCGACTTAAACGACTTAGATTTCGATGAAATTACGTACTACGTAAAACCATCTGAGAAATCTGAGAAGTCTTGGGATGAAGTACCTGAGGAAATTAAAGCGACATTTGATAAATTAGGTATTCCTGAAGCTGAGCAAAAATATTTAGCTGGTGTATCTGCACAGTACGAATCTGAAGTTGTATACCACAACATGAAAGAAGACCTAGAAGCTCTAGGAATCGTCTTCAAAGATACAGATAGCGCATTAAAAGAGAACGAAGATATTTTCCGCGAGCATTTCGGAAAAATAATCCCACCAACAGACAACAAATTCTCTGCATTAAACTCTGCAGTTTGGTCTGGTGGATCATTCATCTACGTTCCAAAAGGTATTAAAGTTGATACACCACTTCAAGCGTATTTCCGTATTAACTCTGAAAATATGGGACAATTCGAGCGTACGCTTATCATCGTAGACGAAGGCGCACATGTACACTACGTAGAAGGTTGTACTGCACCTGTTTACACGACTAACTCACTGCATAGTGCGGTAGTAGAAATCATCATTAAGAAAGATGCATATTGCCGTTATACAACAATCCAAAACTGGGCGAACAACGTATACAACCTAGTTACAAAACGTGCGGTTTGTGAAGAAAACGCAACGATGGAATGGATTGACGGTAACATCGGATCTAAATTAACGATGAAATACCCAGCAGTTATCTTAAAAGGCGAAGGCGCTCGTGGTTTAACATTATCTATCGCGATTGCTGGTAAAGGCCAACACCAAGATGCTGGTGCGAAAATGATTCACTTAGCACCAAACACATCTTCAACAATCGTTTCTAAATCGATTGCGAAGCATGGTGGTAAAGTAACTTACCGTGGTATCGTACAATTCGGACCAAAAGCGAAAAACTCTCGTTCTAATATTGAGTGTGACACGTTAATCATGGATAACCAATCTACATCTGATACAATTCCTTATAACGAAATCAAAAACGATTACGTTTCACTTGAGCACGAAGCGAAAGTATCTAAAGTATCAGAAGAACAATTATTCTACCTAATGAGCCGCGGTATTTCTGAGCAAGAAGCTACAGAAATGATCGTAATGGGCTTCATCGAACCATTTACTCGCGAGCTTCCAATGGAATACGCAGTAGAAATGAACCGCCTAATCAAGTTTGAGATGGAAGGTTCTATTGGTTAAATAGAAATATGAAAGCGCCCTGCTATGCAGGGCGCTTTTTTATGTTATATATGGAGCTCGGGCGTAGATACCCCACTTAGTATTTAGCTAAATGTATCAACGATTATTCAAATATATCGACTTGTCGACAAAGACATGGAGGACGGCCGAAAATACCCCTTAATACGTGAAAAGAGCCATCAAAAGACGGCTCTAAAATCCAAACGCTACAAATATAAAAGGAACGCATACTAATATAAAAATAACTAATATAAGTAAGACGAAGATACCGATAAATCTTAATTTGCTCTCTTCGTTTTTACATAGGGCAATCATGCTGAATATGAGGCCGAGAATAATAAGTGGGACACTAATAAATAGAAATAGATTAGGCAAGTAAAGTACGGAAGTGATAAATAAAATGCCTCCTGCTAATGAAAACCATAGTGAGAGAAAACTATATCGATTAATAGAGAACACCTCCTTACATAGATGATAATGTGAAATTTTCCATGTTGAAAGGAGAATCTTTTGCTTTTTCTTATAATGCGAGTACAATGTAGAATAGCAAGAAAAGACGAAAAGTATTTACAGGATTATTGCGTACGTGTAGCGTAAATGGCAGTAAGGAACTGAGAGGAGGTTTTTTCTCTGAATATAAATAAAGAAACGATCATCCACCTTTATCATACAAACGATATACATAGTCATTTTGAAAATTGGCCGCAAATTTCTCGGTTTGTACTAGGGGAGAAAAAGCGAAGGCAGGAAGCGGGAGAGACTGTTTTAACTGTGGATATTGGCGATCATGTGGATCGTTTTCATAGTATTTCGGAAGCGACAAATGGACTTGGGAATACAAAGTTATTAAATGAGGCGTTATATGATTATGTAACGATCGGAAATAATGAAGGAATTACATTAGCGAAGGAGCATTTGAATCGTCTATATGATGATGCTGGGTTTGAGGTGCTCGTAGCGAATTTATTTGAAAAAGAGGGCGTACGTCCAGCATGGGCGAAGCCTTATAAATTACATACAACGACAGATGGGATTACGATTGCCTTTATTGGATTAACGGTAGCTTATCCAGAGTTTTATCATATGTTAGATTGGCATATTGAAGATCCAATCATCCATTTAGAGTCTATTTTAGAAGAAGTTAAGGATACAGCTCATATTACGGTTGTGCTTTCTCATCTTGGAAAAAGTATGGATGAGTATATGGCGGAGCATTATGATATAGATGTTATTTTAGGGGCACATACGCATCATTTATTTGAGCGTGGTGTTCTTGTAAACGATACTTTGCTTTGCTGTTGTGAAAAGTGGGGACATTACGTCGGTCACGTTCAGCTTACTGTGGATAAAGAGACGAAGCAACTCTTGAAAAAAGACGGTAGAGCGATTAAGACAGAACGGTTAGGTGCTTATAGCGAGCCGTTATCCACAATTGAAATGCTAAAGGAAGAAAGTAAACAGATAATGGCTGAGCCTGTCGTTCATTTAAAAGAATCATTGCCGGTCGATTGGTTTAAGGAGACGTCATTTTCTCATATGTTGGCAAGTGCACTTAAAGAGTGGTGTAATGCGGATGTTGGGATGGTGAACGCTGGTGTACTTCTTGATGGATTAAATGAAGGTGTTGTGACGCGCGGAGATATTCATCGAATTTGTCCACATCCAATTAATCCATGTCTATTAAAAGTACCAGGGAAAACGTTAAGAGAAGTTATTTTGAAAGCGCGCCGTCCGAATATGGAGAATCTTGAGGTGAAAGGATTCGGATTTCGTGGAAAAGTAATGGGGAAAATGATTTACGATGGTTTGGAAGTGATTCCAGATACGATTCCAGGGAATAAAATTTTACTAGAAGATGTATTGATTAATGGCGAATCGCTGGAATTAGACCGGATATATACGGTAGGAACGATTGATATGTTTACATTCGGATACTTATACCCAGAGCTATCCACACTTTCTGACAAACAATATTATATGCCAGAATTACTTAGAGATGTGTTAACAGATATGTTGATAACTTATACATCTTCAGTCAAACTATAGGCTAGTTAACTTGTAACACTCATTTTTCTCTTGTCATAAAGATAAGAAAGAGAGGAGTGTGAACTATGGTTAATGTAGAGCCAATTATAATTGATAACTATACGTTCATTGCTGTTAGCGTAAAACTTCCAAAGACAAATTTGCTAGCTGTAATGAGCGATAAAGGATATATTATGTGCGGTGCTTTAGATGTAGGTCTTCTAAATGAGAAGTTAGGAGATCGAGGAATTATTGCTGGCCGTGCAGTTGGTGTAAGAACGATTGAACAACTTCTTGAAGCACCACTAGAATCGGTAACGACTGGAGCAGAAGCTTTAGGTATTCCAGTAGGAACGATTGGAAAAGATGCACTATTAAAAATGAGATAAGTATATATCGTCCCTCTTTCTTGCATAGAAATAGTATAAGAAGGAGGGTTTTCTTATGCGTAAATTTCGTTCGAACAATTCGCGGTTGCGAAGGGGACCGATTTCCTTTCGGTATATACTGCTTATTTCGTTTATTATTTTTATCGTAATGGTAGTTCAAGGTTTATGGATTGTAAATAAAAGTATTCAGCCAGCGTTAATTAAGTATGGAGAAACAGAGACGCATAAAATGGCAACAGCAGTTATGACGAAAGCGGTAAAAGACCGAATTAATGAAGGGTTTGATGTAGATTCATTAATGAAAGTGCAAACGGATAGGAATGGGAAAGTATCTACAATTGATTTAAATACAAAACAAGTAAATGAAATATTAACATCGACTACTGCATACATAGAGAAATATTTACAACAAGTAGAAAAAGGGGATACGAAAGCACTTGGTATTTTTGAAGAGAATGGGGTATCTATGTCAATTCCTTTTGGACGCATAACCGATAATGCGCTTCTTGGTAATATAGGGCCGGATATTCCGATTAATTTTACGCCAATTGGTCATGTGAATACGGATATTAAACAGCTAGTTGAGCCGCAAGGAATTAATAATACAGCGATCAAAATTATTATGGAAGTGGAAGTGACGTTACAAGTTATGATTCCGTTACGCACGAAAGAAATTAAGGTGAAGCAAAATATTCCGATTGCGACGCGCATCGTTCAAGGTGAGGTGCCTACTTATTACGGAAGTGGCGGAGTTGTTGTACCAGATAAAAAATAACCGTAGCAATTCGCTACGGTTATCGTTTTGTATTTGCTCGTTCTTTTCGTTCCCAAAGGCTTAAATGCATGTATGGATCGAAAGCCCATTCTGTATAGCCATTGTCTTTATACATGCCGAAATGTAAGTGGGGTGGGAACTTTCCAGCTGTGCCAGGAGGACCGTAACCAGTACTACCGACAAATCCGATTACTTTTCCTGGTTCGACAATTTGTCCGAGCTGTATTTCTTTAGAGAACCCGCCTAAATGAGCGTAATAGTGGTAATTATTATGAAGATCACGAATACCAATGCGCCATCCACCAAGACGATTCCATCCTTTTGTTTCAATAACGCCATAGCAAGTGGATCGTACAGGTACGCCATATCCAGCAAAAATATCGGTTCCTTCATGAATTCTCCTGCCGCCAAAACTTCTACCAGCACCAAAAGTACTACGATAGCTATGGTCACTGCGAATAGGGAGAGGGAAAGCATTTCCTTCTAAATTAATGCGCCCATAATGTTTATAAATTCGGGCGTATTCTGTAATTAATTCAACTGTTTTTGCACGTCTATAATATTCCCAAAGCATAATGTTAATACGGTCTTCTGACGTTCCTTGTTTCTTTAAAATGGTTGCTGCTGTATGCAGAAGATCACGGTCGTTATTTGCATTTGCAAATCCATCTTTGTCACCATCTAAACCCATTCCGCCAAATAGAGAAATCGTATGGGGGAGAGTATCATTACTATTAACAGGTCCAGCCCATATTTCAGGTTTGAAATAAAGGGAAATGATGGCATCTGGTTTTTTCGGAATATCCTTTCTTACGCCCCGTATGTTTCTTTCATATTGATCCATTGCAGCTAAGTAATACCACGGAATACTTGAAGATTGCTCAGTTTCTTTATATAGTGCCATGCGCTTTTCATATATGCTTTGCTGATTATCTTCACCGTAAGCGATGTTTTGGTGGAGAAGAAAGCAAATCGAAAGCAAAAGAGAAATTTTTCGAAGCATGAAATAGACTCCTTTCACAACATCACTCTTTTTAGTGTGGGATATACGGAGTATTTCATTATAGGGAACGATTGGAAAAAATCTTAGAATCTTCATTTGAGCAAATCGCTTTCATGCGTTAGAATAGATATGTTACATTGAAAGAAGCGAACACGGTAAACTATTTCATATTGTGCGGAGTTGATAACCATGACAAAACAAACAGAGTATAAGCGCAAGCCCGAATGGTTGAAAATTAAGTTAAACACGAATGAAAACTATACAGGCTTAAAGAAAATGATGCGTTCTAAGAATCTTCATACAGTTTGTGAAGAGGCGAAATGTCCGAATATTCATGAATGCTGGGCTGTAAGGAAAACAGCAACATTTATGATCTTAGGTGCGGTTTGTACACGTGCTTGTCGTTTTTGTGCGGTTAAAACAGGCTTGCCAACTGAGCTTGATTTACAAGAGCCAGAACGCGTAGCAGATTCTGTAGTACAAATGGGCTTAAAGCACGTTGTTATAACAGCGGTTGCACGTGATGATTTAAAGGATGGCGGGGCAGCTGTTTTTGCTGAAACAGTACGCGCTGTTCGTCGCAAAAATCCATTTACGTCAATCGAAGTATTACCATCTGATATGGGTGGGGTAGAAGAAAACTTAAAAATGTTAATGGATGCAAAACCAGATATTTTGAACCATAACATTGAAACAGTACGTCGATTATCTAACCGAGTTCGCGCTAGAGCAAAATATGATCGTTCATTAGAGTTTTTACGTCGAGCAAAAGAAATGCAGCCTGATATTCCAACTAAATCGAGCATTATGGTGGGCTTAGGTGAAACAAGAGAAGATTTAATTGAAGCAATGGATGACTTACGTGCAAACAATGTGGATATTTTAACTCTTGGACAATACCTACAACCATCTAAGAAGCATTTACCAGTTATTAAATATTACCCACCAGCAGAATTTGCAGAGCTTAAAGAAATTGCACTTAGCAAAGGATTTAGCCACTGTGAAGCTGGTCCACTTGTACGTTCTTCTTATCATGCGGACGAGCAAGTACGTTCTGCAAAAGAAAAAGTAGCAGAAGCGAAATAATGAAAAAAGAGAGCTAATGATTAGCTCTCTTTTTTCTTATACTCTAAAACTGTATTTTGACACGTTGATAAAATTCGTTTTAATTCCTCTGTGGATAATTCAATTGTAAATTCAGGTACACCAGGTGTGATTAAAACTTTCTTGTAAGTATAAATTGAACTGTCCACAATAATCGTTACATCTTGTGAATAACCGAAAGGAGCTACACATCCTGGCATGCAACCAGTCTCTTCTCTTAGCTCATCAGGAGAACAGAGAGATAAGCTTTCTCCTGTTATTTCTTTCATCTCTCCTCGGTTGAGGCGAGTTCCCTCTAACGTAAAGAATACGTAATACGCCCCGGATTTTGATTTTAAAAATAGGCTTTTACTTGGAGTACCTTGTAAGCCGAGCCTTTCACGAACGATGCGATCAGTCTCATAGTCAAGTACTGGTTCGTGTTCAAACTTTTCATATGAAGCATTTGTTTTATGTAGTAAAGAAAGTACGTCTTCGTACATATTGAATGATACCCCTCTCTATGTTTTACTGCAGTCTCGCCATATCTTCTCGCGGTGTCAACTGAATGTATTGGAAAGGGATATTACTTGGATGGCGCTTCCCATAATCGTTTTATGATAGATTGTTCATCAAGTGTAATTTCATAAATATCAGGATTCGTTAAAGTTTTCCATTCGTCAAAGCCAATAGTATGATCAAAGTGCTTTAAAATTAATGTGAGTAAGTTGCCGTGTGTAACGAGTAATGTTGTGTCATGCTCTAGCTTTAAAACTTCCTGAATAAGTGAGATTGCGCGATCCATCGCTTGTTTTGTTGACTCTCCGCCCAAAAAGGCAATATCTATATTGGTAAAAGTGTATTCTAGTTTTTGAAGCCAATCATCCATTGAAACAGTGCTTAATATGCGTTCTGCTAACCGTTCATCTTCTTGAATAGATAAATTAGCTTGGAGGGCATATGGCCGAATAGAATCGATAGCTCGGACAAATGGGCTTGAAATAATATGATCTATTTGTAGATGATTTGCTATGAGGAATGTAGCAACGGTGTTTGATTGGTCTCTTCCCATGTTTGTTAATTCGGCATTACGCTCTTGTCCAGTTGCTGAACAATGCCTGATTACAATAATTTTCTTCATATTTCATCCCCTTCTTTCAAGTTGACGATATATACTTCGACAAATGTGGGAAAAATTCCTTTTTCTTGGAAAGGGCATAGTGATCTAAGTATGTGGAAAAGTAATGTGGATAAATGAAAATTTGAGGTGCAATTATGAAAAAAATAATATGCATTGTATTCAGTATTTATTTTCTCATACAATTGTCCACAGCATATGCACAATCAAATCAAGAATTAGAATACCCGAGCAATCAAAATAAGTCGTTTGTGAATGAAGATGTGTTTTATGAACAGTTAGATAAGAAGGTCTATAAGGAATACAAAAATGCGGCGTATAGTGTTCGAAAGAAAATTTTATGGAAAGAAGTACAAGATGCAGAATTTACCTTCCGAAAAAAAACAGATGTTGGCTGTCGAAGTAGAGTGGTGATTCAAGATGTATTTGTTCATCCTGATCGCCAAGTGTATTTTTTTGCTTCCTTTTCTCAAGATGAAGTAGATGAGTTTCATAAGTATATAGTTATAGATGCAGAAATAAAGAGGGAGCTTTTAGGAGGAAAAAGCTATCACCATTGCGATAATCCACATGAAAAATAAACCACCAAAATTGGTGGTTTATTTTTACTCTGAAGCACTCACTAATTTCTCTTTCATTTTGCGAATAAGAACGAAAGCGCCAATCGCGAAGAGAAGAGTAATTCCTTCTGCTACAAAGATGTTAATCATTTTTGTTTGGTAAAGTGCTGCGAAAAAGTCCACAAGTGCGTGGAATAGTATAGCGTATACGAGGAAAATGTATTTCTTTTGTTTTACTGCGTATACGACAAGCATTGTGAAAGCAATTTGCAGAACGAGTGCCATAATTCTTTCTAAGCTACCAAGTAAGTATAAGTAGGCAGGTTGCTCTATTAACAAGTCCTTGATATGGCTCAACTGTGGGTATTGTTCAACCATTCGAGCGAAGCTACCATTGTTAATAGATGTTGCAAAGGTAAGAGTTTGAAGCCCAGCGAATCCGCCGACTAAAATCGATTCAATACCGCCGTGTCCAATTCCGTACGCAAGACCGTCTTTATAATCTCGATATTTTTTTAGTAAGTAGTAAAAGGCAACGAAACGACCTAGTTCTTCAAAAATACCAGCAGTTAGTCCGCCGAAAATCGAAAAGATAAATGGGTTCTTTAAAAATTCAGCTGTTGTGGGATTACCACGCATGAATAATTGGAATGGTGTTTCGAGAATTTGGGTAAACCCGATAAAGATAAGGATACCAACGCCAACTATTTTCCAATTAATATTATATTTCTTACGGAAATAAACGAGTACAATAATTGGGACCAGAACCGAAACAACGAGTTGAATTATGATACTGGCAATTACAGTATTTGAAACCATACTTTCACCGCTTTCTAATGTATGTACATATATATTATGCATGAAATGTAGGAGAATGTGGAGAGATGAATCTTTCAAAAACAAAATGAAATTTTTATTGACTCTAACGTTGCGTCATACTTTATCGTATGTATTAAGGGGGAGATACGCATGACAATGAGGATAAAAGAAGTAGCTAATTTAGTTGGAATTAGTGTGCGCACACTGCATCATTACGATGAAATTGGGTTGTTAACCCCAGATGAGACGACAGAGTCTGGATATCGTCTGTATTCCAATGAAAATTTAGAAACACTACAGCAAATTTTATTTTTTAAAGAGCTTGGCTTCCCTTTAAAGAAGATTAAGGAAATTATCATGAGTCCTTCATTCGACCGTGAAGAGGCATTACAGCTTCATAAGAAAATGCTTCTTGAAAAGCGAGCTAGGTTGGATAAAGTGATAGCGACAATTAATAAAACAATTCAGCATACAAAGGGAGAGATTGAGATGACGAATAAAGAGAAATTTGAAGGATTTGATTTTAGCCATAACCTGTACGAAGAAGAAGCGCGTGAACGATGGGGAGATGAGGCTGTAGATAAAGCGAATAAAACAGCGAAGGGTATGTCTACAGAGAAACAGGAGGAGTTTAATACTATTTACAGAAATCTAGCGACACTTCGAAATGGAGCACCGGATTCTAAAGAGGCGCAAGAAGCAATCGGGGTATGGTACGATTACTTGCAAAACTTCGGTGAATATTCATTAGAGGCATTTAAGGGACTCGGTCAAATGTATGTTGCTGATGAGCACTTTACGAAAAATATTGATAAGTTTGGTGAAGGTTTAGCGCAGTTTATGTGTGATGCGATGGAGGTTTATGCAAATCGTAAGAAATAGTAAAAAGGTGGAGGTTTTCTCCACCTTTTTATTTTTTTATCATATCATTTAAAGTTTGATCCCCCGTATTGTTCAAATGAGGATTATCGCTCATTTCACGTTTTAACATATCAAGACTTTGTTCATATTCTTTATCGTTTAAGCTACCAGATTGGAGACCTTGAATTTGAGAAATCAACTTTTGGTTTGTTGATACATATGCTTTATAATAGCGAGGGACGATGGACAAAGCTGTTTTATATACTTGATCTGTTACGAGTTTCGGATCCGTTGTGTTTGCACGGTATACAACGAACACTTCATCGTCGGTAACGAGTGTAGCGGCATTGGTGACATCAGGAAGTTTGACTGTCATGCTCGTAATCATTTCGGCGACTTTCTCACGGTTAATAGCGCCTACTTGTTTGTTAGATACTTCATGCTTCTGTTTAGAAGAATAACCGAATCTCGTTAACCTTGTATTTGTGTTTTCCGTATGATACATGTCGTTTTTGTTGGAAACAAGAACACGACTTCCTTCTTCACGCTCCATTTCGGCTTTATTAGTTGATTGGCAGCCTGCAAAGAAGGAAAGAGTGAGAAGAGAGAGTATAATTTGCTTTTTCACGATGTATCACCTCCTTCTCCATAGCATGCACTAATTTTCAATTTTTTGTATTTGAAATTGTTGGTTGTTATGCTTTGTGATACGATAAAAAGAAGAATGCTTAGAGAGGAAGTTCATAATGGAGCAAAAGCAAGAGATTCATACTACGGTGAGCGTTAATAATGTTCAGTACGAAGTAATTAAAAACTTTCGTGACGGTTTTAGTGAAGAAGCACTTAAAGAGCGCTATGCAGAAATTTTAAATAAATATGATTATATCGTTGGAGACTGGGGTTATGAGCAACTTAGATTGCGTGGATTCTTTGATGATAGTAATCAACGTTCGACATATGATACGAAAATTAGTACTTTATCAGAGTATTTATACGAGTACTGTAACTTCGGTTGTGCACACTTTGTATTACGAAAAGTGAAGAAATGAAAAAATCCTCTTACGATTGTAAGAGGATTTTTTCATAGCAGTTATACCAATTATGAGGAGGCTGTTTACTCTCAAAATAAACAGCACCTCGGCAAATATAATTGTTTTTTTCATATAGGCTTAATGAAACAGGGTTACCTGTAAAGCAATCTAGGCGTATTCCTTTGTAACCCTCCCGTCTTGCTTCATCTTCCCAAAAGGATAATAGTACTTTGCTATATCCTTTTCCTTGCGCGAGCGGATGGATGACGAAAGAGTGAACGATAAGAAAGCGTCCGTATGTTTCTGACCAGTCAATCAATTTGTATTCTGGAGACTCTGCTTCGTTTAAGACAACAGCGCCGACAAGTACTTGGTCTTGGAATAGACAATACAATTCGTCCTGTTCTAAATGATAGGAAATATGTTCGAGCGTCGGATAAGAATCGTCCCATTGGTAAATTTGATTCTGTAAGAGTGCTTCTTTACATTCTGTATACATCAAATTTAATTCGTCCAATAAATCAATTGTGCCTTTTTTTATTTTTAGCATAATCGTCTCCTTTACAAGAAAATTGAAATAAAATCACCTTCAGAAAGTGTTGTATTTGGTTTCATTTGTTGCCCGTTCAATTGGATATACCCATTTTTAATTTTATCCACAATGAGTGTACGGCTCCAATCTGAAATATATGTGGATAACACTTTATCAATCCGGTGGAAACCAAAAACTATGTCTAATACGATCGTTATTTCGGCTATACCACTTTCTTTGTATTGTGTAATGGAAATGGTAGTACTTGTTTCAGTTTGTTCTTGCTGAGCCATATCGACAGTTTCGACGTGATCAGTAAATGATTTATAAATGTGAAGCTTTTGGTTCCACGTATGATCTTTCGGACATTTATAAATTGCAAATCGGTATATGTTTTTTCCATTTGCGTTATGCCTGCGAATATTCGTATCAGTAAAAAGGGCAGTGCGCCTACAATTTTTACAATATTTTTCGATTGTGGATAACTCATTTTCATATAAACTCCAAGAAAGTTGTACTTTCTGCATTTTCCTTCACCTCTTATATAGTGGTAAAGGAACGTAATACAGCTATTTGGATGTCTTGTAGTATGAAGACATGAGAAGTAGACAAAAATAAAAGGAGATTCCCCTAAGAGGAACCTCCGTAAACATCATACTACAGATGCGTTACGTTCCTTCGTAATGGGAATGGGCAGACTACTCCCTTGAAAAAGCACGGTGCTTTTTTGAGAGTAATGCTATCCAATTGCTGGTCCATTACAAAGTAAATGTTGGCATACGTAGATAACGTCCTTTCTATCCAAATAGATTTGTTCATAAGTATAACATAAAAGATTGAAAATTCAAAACTTTAAATGTAAAAAAACACCAGCTAAAATAGCTGGTGTATAAGATAAATTATATAAGTTCAAATAAAAATGAGCGTAATTCTTCTGCAATTTCTTCAGACATAGAAAATGCATGCTCTAAGTAGCCTGGTTCGTTTAAATCGTCAGGACCGATGATAGCAAATTTGTTGCTCTGCATATCAAGGACTATCGTTTTACCGTAATGACGATCAGAGTATAGAAGCGCTAAATCATGACGCTCATTTTCCCCCATAAAGCTAACGAAACGAGTTTTTGTAGCGACTGTATCGTCGTACAGAAAGAAACGTTCTTCCATACACATGGCTCCTTTATTAAATATCTAAGTTTAAGTGTGGTTTATGGTCTAAATGGTGGTGTGTTTTAATGAATCGTACCGTTCTTGTTTTGTAACGCATAACGATAGAATATGTTTCAGCTAAATCTCCGCCAAGGAATTTCACGCCGTCTAATAATTCACCAGCAGATACACCTGTTGCTGAGAAGATTGCGTCATCACCAGATACTAAGTCATCTAACATAAGAAGTTGACGAGGATCTTCTAATCCCATTTCACGGCAACGAGCTTCTTCTTCTTCGTTCATTGGAACTAAGCGTGCCTGCATTTCACCTTCAAGGCATTTTAATGCTGCAGCAGAAATAACGCCTTCTGGAGCTCCGCCTACACCTACGAATAAGTCGATACCTGTCCCAGGTAGAGCTGTAGCGATTGATGCACCAACATCTCCATCACCAAATAGTTTTACGCGTGCACCTTTTGCACGAACACGGTCAATAATCTCTTGATGACGTTCACGTTCTTGCACGATAACCGTTAGGTCACGAATTTTTTTATTGTTTGCTTCTGCTACAATTTCAATTGTTTTTTCAATTGGATCATCTAAGCTAATTTTACCAGCTGCTTTTGGACCAACCGCGATTTTTTCCATGTACATATCCGGAGCATGAAGAAGGTTTCCTTTATCTGCGATTGCGATAACTGCCATTGCATTTGCAAGGCCTTTCGCAACGATGTTTGTACCTTCTAATGGATCAACGGCGATATCTACTTCTGGACCGTTACCTGTTCCTAGTTCTTCACCAATATACAACATCGGTGCTTCATCAAGTTCTCCTTCACCGATTACAACTGTACCTGCCATGTTTACTGAATCGAACATATCACGCATAGCTGTAGTTGCTGCATCATCTGCTTCGTTTTTCTTTCCGCGGCCCATCCACTGTGCAGATGCTAAGGCTGCTGCTTCTGTTACACGGACAATTTCTAGTGCGAGTTCACGTTCCAAGGTTGCATTCCTCCAATTTCAAAAATCATACAAATATAACTATAACAAATAACGAGGAAAAGGTGAATTCGAAAAATTGTCGATTTTTTCAGAAGAAAGCGTTACAATTAAAATGTAAATGCTTTAATTTCCAGGTAGGTGACATTCATGTACTTCGTAGACAGAAAGAAAATAGAACAAATGCTAGTATGTTTAGAACGAGCAACAAATACATTTCAAGAGAAAAAGACATATGAAACCGAGTTTGAATTTTATGCATTAGAGCGCATAGCCCATCTTATTATCGATTGTATATTAGATGTAGGAAATGCGATGATTGATGGATTTATTATGCGCGATCCAGGAAGTTACGAAGATATTATTGATATTTTAATGGACGAGAGAGTTATAAGTGGAGAAGAGGGAGCGCATATTAAAGAAATTATTCTTCTTCGAAAAATGCTTACGCAAGATTATATTCAAATGAATCATGATGAATTATATAAGACGATTCAAAAACATATTGCCGTGGTAGAGAAATACCCAGTGAATATTCACAGTTATTTAGAAAAGGAATTAGGGCCTGTATCTGCATTTGTACCAGAATAATTGTGCTTATAAGATCCCCAAAATACTTTTTGGGGATCTTATATTGTATATGAGAAAAGGGAGAAGGGCGAGTTATGGGGCAAGCACGTACGACGAAAGAAGAGATTGTACAATTGTTGAAGGTAAAGGGCGAGCATACTGTAGCAGAATTAGCCGAAGCTTTAGAAATTACGGAAATGGCAATTCGAAGGCATTTAAGTAATCTTGAGAAAGATGAGCTAATTTATTCAAAGATGGTAAGGCAGCATGTTGGACGACCAACATATTTGTATGGATTAAGTCAAAAGGGAGAAGATACATTCCCGAAAGAATATAAGCAGTTTGCTATTGAAATACTAGATGATTTAGCTCGAATGGGCGATGAAAAAATACTTCGTTACGTTTTACAAGCGAGAACGAAACGAATGGAAGAACAGTTGCAAAAGAAGATAAGTAATCAAAGTAATTTAGCGTATAAAGTACAGGAACTAGCTGCTATGCAAGAGAAAAATGGTTATATGGTTCAAATAAAGAGAGATGGGGAACGCTCTTTCATACTTGAAAAGCAAAACTGCCCGTTAAAGGAAATAGCGGAGAAATTCCCGCAAGTGTGTGAAGATGAAAAAGATATGTACAAGCGATTATTTGTAGATGCAAATGTGAAGACGTTAACGAACATGTGTGAAGGCGATTGTAATTGCTCGTATCAAATAAAAGAGAAAAAATGAACGTTATGGGACGCTTTAGGGTAAAGCGTTTTTTTCTTTTGAAAAAGGGGTTAATATAAGAGTGGTATGATAGGTGAGAACGTTAACATAGAAGGAGAGACAAATAGATGTATAAAGGTTATTTAATTGACTTAGACGGTACGATGTATCGCGGAGAAGAACAAATTGAAGAAGCAAGTGACTTCGTAAAAGCATTAGGAGAACGTGGTATTCCATATTTATTCGTTACAAATAACTCAACTCGTAAACCAGAACAAGTTGCAGAAAAACTTGTTCGTTTCGATATTCCAGCGAAAGCGGAGCAAGTATTCACAACGAGTATGGCTACAGCGAACTTTATTTATGAGCGTAAACAAGATGCAACTGTATATATGATTGGTGAAGAGGGCTTACACGATGCTCTTGTTGAAAAAGGATTTGAACTTGTGGATGAAAATCCTGATTTCGTCGTTGTTGGTTTAGATCGCGATATCACATATGAAAAGTTAGCAAAAGCATGTCTTGCTGTACGTAACGGTGCGACGTTTATTTCAACAAATGGGGATATTGCGATTCCGACTGAGCGCGGATTATTACCAGGGAACGGTTCATTAACATCAGTTGTTGCAGTATCAACAGGTGTGGATCCAATCTTTATCGGTAAACCAGAATCAATCATTATGGAACAAGCGTTAAAAGTGCTTGGCATAGGAAAAGAAGAAGCTTTAATGGTTGGGGATAACTACGATACAGATATTTTAGCGGGGATAAATGCTAGTATGCATACCCTTCTTGTCCACACTGGAGTAACAACTGTGGAGAAGTTAACAGAATATGAAGTACAACCAACGCAAGTTGTGCATAACTTGACGGAGTGGATTGAGAAGATGTAATGAAAGGCAGGTAACCGGGAGCGGTTGCCTGTTTTTTTATGCATAATTGCATATGTACTATAGTTATATAAAATGTAAAATTTACATGTGGTGATATAAAGGGGGAGGGAATAAGAGTGTATTGGATGTCATGTATTATGTTTGTTTTTACATTATGTGTTTTGTTCTTTGTTCTATGGAAGATATATAAAATAAATGAAATGAAAAAAAGCGCGGGAAAACTTATTGCAACATATCCTCGGGTGAAACGACGTTGGATTGCATTACTTGGACCAGCGTACTTCATCGGACAATGTATGTATATATATGCTCAGTACGTAAGTGGTGATATTGGTACAGTTGAACAGTTTCTCATTCAGTCAGGTAGTTATGCTGTAGCAAGTTGTTTTATGACTTTAATAGCTATCCATCTGATTAAAAGTGTACAAATATATGAAAAAGGTGTAATAGACGGATTGAACTTTTATTCATACGAAGAATTAAAAGGCTATAAAACATCAACATGGGAAAATCCAAAAGAAAATATATTTTTATATCGCGGGCGAGAAAAAATGAATGACAATGTAAATTTACTTATTAGACAGGAAGATATGAATGAATTAGAAAGTATACTTCAAAGATATATTCCGAAATTGATGATGAAATAAAAAACTCCGGTTGTTATAACCGGAGTTTTTTATTAAAATGCGCGATTCACAACGTCTTTAACTTCTTCAAGATATTGTTTACGCACACTGTCATCCACAGAAGGAACACTTGTATAGAATGTATGCTCAAGTGTTTCAATGCCTGTAAATTCAAAAATACCAACATCCGCTGTTTTCTTCATTGCGTCAAACATACCGCCTGCTGTGTATGCCTCTTTCGTATTACCCATTGTAGATAATAACAATCCTTTTTTACCGCTTAATAACTTTTCAATGCCATTTCCACCGTAAGCATAAGCGAAGCCGTGGCTAAATACACGGTCAACATATCCTTTTAAAATAGCAGGAAGTCCTGCCCACCAAACTGGATAAATAAATGTAATGCTATCAGCCCAAGAGATATGCTCTTGTTCTTCTTTAATATCTTCTGGTGTGTTTCCTTGAGAAAATGAGGTGAAATCGGAAGCGCCTAATACTGGATTGAAGTTTAATTCATATAAGTCTCTAACGCGTACTTCATGCCCTTTTCCTTCTAATTCACTTTTTACAGTTTCTAAAATAGCATGGTTGAAGCTTTCTGTATTCGGATGTGCATAAACGATTACATGTTTCATTTTTCTTCCTCCTATTTGTGGATATGTGAATAGTTTTTATATATTTGTGTAACTATTATGGTTACTTTCGTTGCGAGAATCAACTTTTCTGACGTGAGAAATAAAGTGAAACTTTAATCGGTGGGGGTTTTGTCCATCCCGCACTGATTATTTGCTCACACTAATCGGGCACTTACTGCCGGTTAATATAAATGTTAGTATGTGACAAAAAAATACAAAATAGTAGGGATTTTGCATTTTCGAATAGAATATATAGATTGGCAAATAGAGAGAGAAGGGGATATCGGGATGAATATTATTGAAATTGAAAGGTTAGAAAAATCGTTTGATATTGGGGATAGCAAAGTAAAGATATTAAAAGGTATCAATCTTCAAATTCAAAAAGGGGATTTCGTTTGTATTATGGGGGCAAGTGGGTCGGGTAAAACGACCTTACTTCAGCTGTTAGGTGGATTAGATATTCCATCGTTAGGTAGTATTCGAGTTGATGGTACAGAGATTTCAACATTAAAAGAAAAAGAGCTCGCTTTGTTTAGAAGGCATAAAATCGGTTTTATTTTTCAACAGTTTAATTTGATTCCAGTGTTTAGTGCGGAGGAAAATGTAGGATTGCCTTTACTGTTAGATAATGTCTCGCAAAAGAAGGCGACTGTGACAGCAAATCGCTTATTAGATCTTGTTGGATTGAAGGGAAAAGAAAAGCATTTACCAGCACAGTTATCAGGTGGTCAACAGCAAAGGGTTGCAATTGCAAGGGCTTTTGCAAATGAGCCAGCTATTATATTAGCGGATGAACCAACAGGGGCATTAGATTCAGAAAATAGCAAAAATATAATCGCCGCCCTTCGCAATGCCTGTGATGAGTTAGGACAAACAGCTGTCATTGTAACGCATGATCCATTCGTAGCGGCCCATGCGGATAAAGTTGTTTTCTTATTAGATGGTGAAGTGATTTATGAACATGCTGAAAGTAAGGGATGGAAATTTCGAAATATCCCGCAGCAAGTAACTCACATTCAAGAAATTATGAATCATCACTTTAAAGTAGGAGGTAAAGGTGATGCGCTGGGTAATTAAGTATGCGGTGAAATCAATGAAACAAAATTGGTTAAGAAATATGTTGATTGCCCTTGGAGCAGCGTTAGGTGTTATGTTAGCGACTATGTTATTACTAGGGAATCAATCAGTTGAGCAAAGTGTGAAGGAACAAGTAGTAAGTCGTTATGGAGATTATAATTTGCAATTTGGATATATAAAGAATGATATGTATTTAAATAATGAAAGTTTAAAAGGGATAGATGGCTTAGAAAACGCTGAAAAAATATCAAAAGTACTTATACCGTATCCTTTACCACAGTATAAAGAGCTATCAGGGAAGCCGTCTTATTGGGGTGTTGAGCAAGATTCACCAGAAATGCGTTCTTATAAAGTTGCAGAAGGACGATATCCGAAAGAAGGTGCTGAAGTAGCACTGACAAAAGGGTATACAGACCGTGAAAATATACGTGTAGGAGATATGATCAAACTTCCGTTTCCACCGCATGGAGAAAAGACTGTTAAAGTTGTCGGGATTTTGAATCCACCTTTAATGGCGGCAATGGGGCATGGTTCTTATTTTCCAATTAATTGGCTTCAAAAAGAACTAAATCTACAAAATCAATTCAATCTCGTTCAAGTGAAAGCACTGGATGTAAATGTGAAAAGGGCAATTGCTCTTGATGTAAATAAGAAGATAGAAAATATAAAGGTAGATCAGCGTACTTATGTCGATAAGGCATTTGAACGACTAAATGTAATGAAGCCATTAATTTTTAGTTTAGGTGGTATTGCCTTATTTGTAGTAGCCCTTTTAATAATGGGAAGTTTCTTCTTATCTGTCAGAAGTCGATTTAAGCAATGGGCATTATTACGTGCACTTGGTAGTAATCCAAATCAAATTATATTAGTCGTTTTATTAGAGGCTTTATGTATTGGAGCAATTGGATCTCTAGCAGGAATTGTTCTTGGAGCGAGTACGCACACAATTGCGGCATCATTCATTAATAAATGGGTGAATATTGAGAGTGCAGGGAAAGAATCATTCTCGATTTCAGGTGAGATTTTACTCATTACGTTTTCACTAGGGATTGTTATGTCTGTCATAGGGGCTATTATACCAGCTTTCATGGTTAGAAAGATTCCCCCAGTTCAAGCACTTCGGCCCGGTCTTCCTAGTAATGAGAAAAAAGAAAAAAGATGGAGTACTTTTAGTTGTAGCATTTTAATTATTGGTACTGTTATTGGACTAGCAGGTAACGTATTAGAGGAGTATATCGGTTTTAATCCAAGTGCGATAGGAGCGCTGTTATTTGCAGTTGGTTTGTTATTTGCAATTCCGTTATTTATTCGTATGATAGCGCCATTTATTGCGAAACCTTTGCAAATGATATTTCGAATTGAAACGACGATTAGTAGCCGTAATGTAATTCGTTATCGGAATAAGGCAACGGTGTCAGTTGCTATACTAGCATTTGGTTTTATGTTAGCACTTGTTGGAACGATGTATGTAAACTCTATGTATGAAGGTACGAAGAAAGGATTACAAAAGCATTTACCAGCGGATTTAGTAATACGTGTACCGATGGAATCGCAAGAAATTGAAACTTTACCATTTAGTTGGATGGAGAAGGTTAAAAAAGTTGACGGTGTAGAAGCGAGTGTAGGGAATGCTGCTGATTTCACAGCAAAACTTGTAAATTATGACTTTAAGAAAGCAAATCAAGAATGGTATGAATATAGGAGGAAAAATAATTTTAATTATGACTCAATGGAAGTTGTAGGTAATGATATTGTAGCGTATCAGAAAGTAACAAAGGCAAAAGTGATTTCAGGACAAAATTTAAATAAGCCATTACAAGATGGTGAAGGAGTCGTTACGAAAGAAACGGCTAAAAATTTAGGGATTCAGTTACATGATACGATCGAAGTACAAGGGAAAGGAAAAGAAAAACAAACGATTAAAGTCGTTTCGATTATTGAGCAAGGATTAAGGCTAAGAGGATCAGATATTTTTGTAAATGAACAATGGGCCCGTGATAATTTTCACGTGCAAGGATATGAAGCGATTCAAATTATGACAAATTCTAATCAATCATTTGAAGCAATTAAGAAACAAGTAAAACAAATTACAAATAATAAAGAGAACGTAGAAGTTATTAATAGTTATGATCTATTGAAAGAGCAGGAGCAGTTATTATCGCAAATGATGATGTTAATTCGCTTGTTAGTTGTCATTATTTTCATTATTTCTGGTATAGGATTAATGAATGCGATTGTCGCAAGTTTACATGAAAGACGTGCTGAAATTAGTATGATTCGTGCGGTAGGAGCTATTCCGAAGCAAATGAGACGGATTGTTTTATTAGAGGGAACTTTACTCGGAGCGATAGCTGGTTGTATTGGCATTTTTGGCGGAATTTTGTTTAGTTATATTGTGTTATCAAGCTTAGAGTTAACGGTTATTATCGTTCCGTATAATCAAGTTTTCATATTGGCCCTAGCTAGTGTGATACTCGGAGCAGGTGCAGCAATGATTGCTTCATTACAATTAAGAAAGTTTAAATTGAGTGATACTTTAAAGGAGTTATCAGCATAAAAGATTACTATACCCCGCTCATACAAAGTACAAAGAAGACGAATAAAATGATAACAATACCGATACCAAAGTTAAATACAAGAGTACTATCCATATATGTAACCTCCTTGTTTGAAAGTAAAAAGCACTCTGGCTGGAGTGCTTTTTATTATCCGAATCTGTCGCAACGAACGCCGCAACGTATAGAAAGGGAATAATGTGTTTAAAGAGTTATATTAATTTATGCATTAACTTTGTAAATGAGCAGGTCCTGCTCAGGTATAGAAAAAAAGACACTCTTTCGAGTGTCTTTCATGATGACAAAATGTGCCAATTGCTTGAATTTGATAAGACGTTAATTTTCCGGTTAACGGTCTTTCTTAATCAAGAAGTGTAACAACAGCGATTCAAATAAATTTTAGCATTTTTTAAATGGGTGTGCGCATGCAATTATGCATATTGTAATTAGAGGGAAATTGAATGTGAAAAATGAATGAGTAAATATATATAGAATATTTGATGAGGAGCGAAAGGAATGGAAATTCATAAATTAACAGAAGAAGAAGCGAATGAGATAAATATGTGGACGTATGAGGAACCGTACAATTTATATAGTTTTTCAGGAGAGGCTGAAGTAATAGAAGAGTTACTAGATGGGACGTATTACGGTTGTTGCGGAGAGAATGGAGAATTCATCGGCTATTTTTGCTTTGGAGAAAATGCACAAGTGCCAGGGGGAAGAGATGCCAATTTATATGTGAGAGAAGATGTTGTAGATATCGGACTTGGAATGAAGCCGGATTTAACCGGGAAAGGGATGGGGGAAATATTTTTTCAAGCGGGAATAGCATTTGCTACTGAGGAATTGAATTCGAAAATGTTTCGACTGAGTGTAGCGACATTCAATAAGAGAGCGATTAGGCTATATAAAAACATTGGATTTCAAGTAGGACCTCTTTTTTTGAGCCGTGGAAGAGAGTTCATGCTTATGGAATATGAAAGGCCGTCAGTATGAAACTGACGGCCTAGATACGTTACTCTGAATGCTCAGCACGGTGCGCTAAACGGCTTGAAGCAGCGGCAGCGATTCCGCCAACGATATCATCAAGGAATGTGTGCACCTTTCCAGTTGATTTATCATTTAAGTATTCTAAAATACCTGGTTTTAATTTATCGATATATCCAAAGTTCGTGAAACCGATAGAACCGTACACGTTAACGATTGAAAGTGCGATGACTTCATCGATTCCATATAGTCCTTCATCGCGTTTTACGATATCTTGTAACGGCTCACTTAACATTCCTTTTTCAGCAAGGACATCAAGTTCAATGCCTGTAATAAGTGCGTTTTGTACTTCTCGTTTTGATAGTACACGCTCAACGTTATAGCGACATTCTGACATCTCTAAATTTGAATGGTATTTCTTTTGAAGAAAATGAACAAGTTCAGCAATATCGTCAATTGTTACACCGCGTTCTTGTAATAGTTGTAATGCTCTTTCTTGTAGTTGATTTGACTCTTTCATGTTTATCACCTTTTTTTCTTTTTAGTATTTGTATACGTTTCGTTGCTTTATCATGTGCATAGGAATGAAAGGCGAGCACAAGCTCATATATATAAAGAAAAACCATAGGTGGCGACTGCGATGATTCAGCATATTTATGAGCATTATCACATACATGTTAAAGAATTAATCCCCCTTGGCCCCTATAAAAGCTTTTGGATTCGCAATAAAATTTATGTACTTGTTCCAATTGGAGAAATGGAGGAAGAAGTACTTGTAGAGATGAAAAAGCTCAGTGATTATATGAATCAGCAAGGGGATATAACTGTTGCGACTTTCGTTCCGACTATACACGGCTACCATGTAAGTGAGATAGAAGAAAAAAATTACTGCTTATTAAAAGGTATGCGTATGTTAGAGCGACATGCTACATCATTAGGAAGCGAGCTTTCTATATTCCATAAACGTGGCGCATTCTTTCCAGAAGAAGTTGAGCAATTAAGCCGCATTGGTGAATGGAAAGCATTATGGGAAAAAAGGCTCGACCAATTAGAAAGGTTTTGGCAATCGCAAGTGATGAACCATCCTTCAGACGTATTCGATCAATTGTTTATTGAATCCTTCCCGTATTACTTAGGAGTTGCAGAAAATGCAATTCAATATGTTGTCGATACAGAAATGGATGATACACCGCAAATAACTGACGCAGCAACAATTTGCCAAGAACGATTTACACCTTTATTATGGCATCAAACGAAGCGCTTAAAACTTCCTTTTGATTGGGTATATGATCACCCAAGTAGGGATATAGCAGAATGTATTCGCTATATGATGATAGAAAAAAAGACAGATTGGGAGCAAACGGTAGTTCAATTCATTACAGATTATGAACGTAATTATTCGCTCTCTTCATTTGGTTGGCGCTTATTATTCGCAAGGCTTCTGTTCCCGCTTCACTACTTTGAAACGGTTGAACGATATTATCAAACAGGAAACGAAGAACAAAAAGGCATATATAGAGCTCGTTTAGAAATCATTTTACATGATGTGAAGCGCACTGAGCAATTTATGAATCATTTTTACGAGTCATTTCGTTTACCTATTGATAAGTTAGGCATTAGGAAATTAGATTGGCTATCTTAAAAGTATAAAAAAGAGGCCAATTGAGGTCTCTTTTTTATACCACAATAGATACCCGTGTCTATCTTTATATAATAAGAAGCTATGCTCCTACTTTTTGATCTGTACATATAGTTAAAATAATGTGGTGTCTTTCAATTTTTTCATTTACCTTTTTTAATAATTCTTGTTGTATTTCTTTAAATAAAAATTGATAGCTCGTATTCCATGTCGGTATAACGGGTGAAAGAATTAATAAATATTCTTTTTTCTGTTCTAATTCTTGAATTGTTACAAAAGTACTCCCTATTTTTGGCATACGTCGTCCCCCTATGTTTTTCGCTTTATATGTGTGAACGATTCACTATATATTAATTATTGCATTTCTTGAGAAGGATTTCCAATTTTGTTTTATGATGTTAATAGTGTAGGGGAGTATGTATTGTTTGCGTACAAAAAAAGAGACCAAATTTGGTCTCTTTTTTAGAAGTAGCTTTGAACGAGCCGCTTCTGCTTTTAGATAATGTTTAGCTCCAGCGGCTAGAACAGTCGGCCATTTCGCGCCTTCCTGTGAGGCAAAAAGCGCCTTCTATGCGAAAGAACCTTAGCCAATCAGAGCTGAACGAGCCACCGCCGCTTTTAATTTAAAATACTTGTTCTACTTCAATAACGCCTGGTACTTCTTCAAGTAGTGCGCGTTCGATACCAGCTTTTAGTGTGATTGTAGAACTTGGGCAGCTTCCACATGCACCCATAAGGCGTAGTTTTACGATACCTTCTTCAATATCTACTAATTCAACGTCACCGCCATCACGAAGTAAGAACGGACGTAATTTATCTAATACTTCTAGTACTTGTTCTTGCATATTTGGGTTTTCCATTTTTATCGACTCCTTTCATCAGTTTTATTATAATCAAGATAGAGGGGAAAATCTATTTTTTCTCTTCTTGTTTTATTGTCGAAATATTGTATCATGTTTACAACGTGTTTTTTCAGTATAGGGGTATAGAATAAATTTGTAAAATGATGTGCTTATGCAATAAGACATCTGAATATACTGTTAGAACGAGAAGTGGGGGAGAAAAAATGGTTAATGTTCAAGTGTATGGGACGAAAGTAATTTGTGCGAGCTGCGTTGGAATGCCATCTTCAACAGAAACGTTTGAGTGGTTACAAGCGGCGATTGGTCGTAAATATGAAGGACAAGAAAATAAATTTAATTTTGAGTATATTGATTTTCAAGAAGAACAAGAAGATGAGGATAAAAAAGCATTCGCAGAGCGAGTAGTGGAGGAAGATTTATTTTATCCAGTCGTTCTTGTGAATGGAGAAATTGTTGGAGAAGGAAATCCTCGTTTGAAGGATGTTTACGAAGAAATCGAGAAATATTTATAAAGCATGAAGCCTTTGCGAATTTGCAGAGGCTTTTTTTAATGGAGGGATAGATGTGGAGAGTGGAATAAAACATGCTTTACCAGAAGAAGTAAAGCAATTAATGGGGCAGTACATAGTAGAATTAAAAGAAATCTTCTTAGATAAAAAAATAGTCGGGGTATATATTTACGGATCAATCGCGCTAGGAGCATTTCATATAGAAACGAGCGATGTTGACTTTGTTACGGTAATAAGTGATTCCGTGAATGAAGTTGAAAAACAGCAAATTATAGAACTGCATAAAAAAATTAGGAAAAGTACGTTAGGTAAAAGAATGGACGGTATGTATATTCCGCTTGCTGACTTAGGGAAATACAATCATGAAATGAATGAGTACGTGTATTGTGCAGATGGTAAGGCTAATATTGGTCATTGGGATATTAACGCGGTCACATGGTGGACATTGAAAAACCAAGGCATTACAGTTATCGGGAAAGAAGCAGAAGACCTTCCCTTTCAAATAGAATGGGACGATGTAGTAAATACAATGAAATATAACGTAGAACATTACTGGAGTGAAAAAGTGAAGCGTCCCTATTTATTTTTCATAGAAGAATGGGTGGAATCAGCTGTCGTTACGATGGGACGTATTTTATATACGCTAGATTATAAAACAATCGTTTCAAAAGATAGAGGATTGCAATATATGTTGGAACTTTACTCTCATGAGTGGGAGCCTTTATTCAGAGAAGTAGAGCGAATGCGGCATAATCCAGAAGAAAAGCGAAGGCTCTCTAGTTGGAGACGGGCTGATATGACGAAGAGGTACTTACTTCATTTAATTGAGACGTGTAGAGAGAAATGGTAGAAAAGGCTTTACACGTACTGTGTAGGGGAAAGATAATAGAAAAAATATGTGCATAGGAGAAGAGAATGGGAAAATATAAATTACATATAGATAAAGAGCAACTATGGAAAGGATGCATTTTAAAGTCAATTGCAGATGCAATTTTTGTAGCACATGCTCCTGATTTTTTACATGAAAGTTCATGGGATGGATTTAACTATAGTATGCAAGATAGTCAAGGCGGACGAGGGACGATTACTTTTCATCCGAAATACACGATCGTATGTCTTCAAGATGTGAATAGTGAGAGAATTGAAGAGTGGATTGATGCGGCAAATTATTTTGAAGGGGCACCTTCGGAAGTGATAGAAATTGCTAAAGAAGAAGCACTTCAATACGTATTAGAAGAAGTAGAAGGCGAAACAGTTCCTTTCATTACAACAGCATTTTGGATTGATGATAACGGTGCATATTCAATCGATTCATTTGAAGAGATGGAAGAACACGGTGGATTCTTATTAGAAATCCCATTACTTGATACGGAATCAGCAATTGAAAGATTGGAAGAAGAGTATGAACTGACAGAGGAACAAATAGAGCTTTTACAATTAGTATATGAGAGAAAAATCCAAAATCCAAACGAGGAAATTATGTTGTCTAAAGAAGAGGTAGCGATGATTGGAACGGATGGTAGCGAAGGGTTGGAAGTGAGTAAGGAGTCATTTGAAGAAATGAATATTACTTGGGCGTTGTAGGAGAGGTATAAAAGGCGACTAAGTATATAGAACTGTGATAAAGGACTAGTAGAAAGCACAATGTAAAATTACATTGCGTTTTCTATTAGTTTTCTCATATACATATCAATTTCATGAAAGAATACTGTTTCTCTTTCCTCATTATTAAGATGCACAGAGCAATATAAATATTGCTGTAAGTAGTGATTAGCTTGTTCGTACTGTTTTAAGTTGTAGAGAGGTAATCTGGAATATGGATAGTTTCATGTGAAACATTATGCAATAGATTGTTCTTTTTGATGTTTATAGGTTCTATTCTTGTTTGTAGAATACAATCGAATATTGAAATGTATGTCTTTTTTTTCTTAAACCCAAGTGATTTTAAAGCAGCGTGTAAATTTATAATGAAATCTTGCACCAGTGTGTACTCCTTTAGAGAGAGGTTTACTCTTCATCATAATCGTACGTAGTTAAGTTTTGTAAGAAGCTTTCAAAGTTAGGTGCTAATTCAATAATTTCCTCCAATTCATTATCGATAAATATAACTGAAGGATTTTTAGCTACATTTCGATAATCTAATGCAATCCACGTATGTCCGTCACCAGATAAAAGCACGATATTCTCAGGCATGTCCCATTCCTGAATTAAATATTGGCTATCTAAAATGCTAGATTCATTTTCATTAAAAGAAATGCCATATAAGCCGGAAACATTAACGTGATCGTCTGCCCAAGAATTTGGCTCTGAAGTAGGGTGAGCATCTAATCGAAGAGTTCCTCCATTTTGTTCTTTTAGAAGATTTATGTACGATTCTGGGAGCTTTACGTTCAGTACTTCTTCTGCTTTTTTTATTAGTTCGTCGTTAATAGGGGCTAATTTTAAATAGTCATCTTCTGTCCAAACTGTAGACTTCATATTTGGTCACCTCAAGTAATAGTTTTAGGAATCTTATTTCATATATTATAGTTAGTTTAAATGACGAGCAATAGAAAGAGGAACAAAATATGGATATATCTGAATACCTTGATCACGTAAATTCTAAAGAAGACTTGTTGAAGTTTCTTGTATATCTTCAAAAGGATTTTAAAGAGAATAAAGATGAATGGGAGAATATAGAGGTAGAGACTTATTTAGAGGCATTAAATGGTTGGTTAGGTGATTGTGAAGGTGCTTATATAAATCAAGGGGAGAAGCTTCCAGAAAATATACCGTGGAAGTTTATCCCGCATTAACGGGCAGTAGGACTCCCACCTCAAAATTCGGCGAATGTGAGGGAGTTAGGTGGGAGATCAACTGCCCGTAAAAGCCCGATTGGTTCAACTAATAATCAGTGGGGATGAACAAAACCCCCACTGATTAAAGTTTCACTTTATTGCCCAAATGTTGCTTGCAGCAGCTTATTATGAATAAAGTTAGATTTTTTAAAGATAGAATGGAGAAAATATTATGATTAACCATAATAAAATTAAACAACTTTTAGTATATGTAGATCGTGCTGGGGATAATGAAATTGAGTTAGAGTATGAATTTGAACCAATGACAATAGAATTATTTAATAGTGAAGAAATAGAAGAAGGGCAACTTGGTTATAGTTTTGACAATGAAGGGCAAAGCTTAGTTGGGAATGAAGAAGGAGATTGGCAAGAAGGATGGATTGTAATTGGGATAGATTCGTATCTTGGGGACCCAATCTTTGTAGATAGTAATGATGAGAATTGTCCAGTTTATACCGCTATGCACGGTGAGGGAGATTGGGAGCCGGAATGTATAGCGGAACGTATAGAAGATGTTATTGAGAAAGTGAAGGGTAATTTGGAGCAGTTGTGTAAGTAGAAATATGTTTGAAATAGTAGAAAGCTAATTTGTGAAGTTTCCTAAGTCGAGATTTTAGGTTTGGTCATATCACAATAGTAATTTATATAATAGGAGGAGGGTGTGTCAAAATGATTTTGGGACATCCTTTTTTGCGAATACACAAGATGTTTAACATAGTGTATTAAATGCCTTATATATGAGTATTCTAATATATTTAATAGTAAAATGGAATAAGAAACGGGTAATTGTCGGAATGTATTCGATTTTCGTTCATTTTTATGAAATATAACTATTTTTTGTTAGATTCCTTCTTTTTATAGATATACAATAAAGTTATATAGAAATAAGAGAAGGATGATGTACGTGAGGGACACAGTTTTACAAGAAACAATTTCTCCACAAGAATTACATAAAGTTGTTCAAAAGAATACAGCTTATTATGACTTTAAATGGGGCAAAGTAAAAAATCCAGGAAAAGAGAATACATGGAATTGGGTAGCCTTTTTCTTCCCATCTTTTTGGTTAGCTCATCGTAAAATGTATAAGTTATTTATTATACTTACATTATTGTCGGTACCTAGTATATTGGTAACTCCTTTTATAGACATTCCAGATGGAATTTATTTATCATTTAGTTTAGTTCTTCAATTAGGAATTATGATATTTACTGGATGGCAAGGAAACCGTTTATATTATAAGCACGCTGTTCGTATTTTACATAAGGCAGAAGATATGCCTGATCATGAGAAGGCGTATTACTTACAATCAAAGGGTGGCGCTAGTTTTGTTGGTATGATTGGTTTACAAGTTATAGTGGGGATAGTGTTTGGCGGTGCTATGTTCGGACTCTCCCTTTTACCAACTGAGCCGAATATTAAAAATGTTGTTCGTTCAAGTGATGAAGGATTTACTTTAGAGGTTATGACTGATAATCCAACTTGGAAGTTTGTAAAGAAAGAAAAGGATTATGACGTAGTAGAGTTTACTGGTTATGACTATACAGAGAAGAAAAACGTAAAAATTAAATTTGCTGTTTATTTCAGTGAAGATTATTTTGAATGGCAAGAAGTATATGAAAATAATAAGAAGTTAAGTGAAGAAGAATTAGAAGAGTATCAAATTTACATTGAAGAAAATAGTTGGGGTTTCTAGAGAGAACTCGTTAATTTTGAAAAGAAGGACCTTGTGAAGGTTCTTCTTTTATTTATTGGGGAAGACATAAAAAACGGCATACTAATTGAAATTTTGTAAAATACAATAAAAAATGAGAATTTGAGGTAGGCTTGTCAATAACGTGAGACTATGGCAGTATAAAGAAATGCTATACAAATTTTATTTATCGACATGTAAAAATTCGATTTGATTTTTACGTATAAATAATGAACGGAGGAAATGAATTTATGGCTACTTTACCAAATTGTCCAAAATGTAATTCAGAATATGCGTATGAGGATGGCGTTCTTTTCGTATGTCCAGAATGTGCTCATGAGTGGGGCAAAGAAGCGGAAGCTGAAAATAATGACGGTGCAAAAGTTGTAAAAGATGCGAACGGAAACGTTCTTCAAGATGGCGATGCTGTTACTGTAATTAAAGATTTAAAAGTAAAAGGAACTTCTTCAGTTGTAAAGATTGGTACGAAAGTAAAGAGTATTCGTCTAGTCGAGGGAGATCACGATATTGATTGTAAAATTGACGGTTTCGGAGCTATGAAGTTAAAATCACAGTTCGTTAAGAAGGCGTAAGTAAAAGAGGAGGCGAGTAGCCTCCTCTTTTTATTGTCAATTTTTTTCGGTAAATCGATATTTCGTATAGAATCGTTGATATAATTTCATTTACCTCGGCGCGCAACACTTAGTTTATGATTGTACTTCAACTTCTTTCAACTGACACCTTTTATTAAAGAACGTTTTATACCCAAGCTGTAAGAAGATAATAACAGAGAAAGCTGTACTTCCAGAAATACCAAGTATAATCGCAATTTGATATTGAATAGCTGTAAATGGTGATACACCGGATAAAATTTGACCAGTCATCATGCCCGGAAGACTTATAATCCCCATTCCGACCATAGAATTGATTGTTGGTAAAATAGCAGAATCAAAAGCGTCCCGTATGAGCGGGGCAGCTGCTTGTTTTGGAGTTGCCCCGAGCATAAGTGCACCTTCGATATGATCTCTTTGTGATTTCATACTGTTTAAAAAGGTGTTTGCCCCGAGGCAAATACCTGTCATAGCATTACCGATTAACATGCCGGCAATAGGAACGATATATTGCGGAGCATACCAAGGATCGTGTCCGATAATGACAAAGATAAATAAGAGTAGTGGCCCAATTGACCCAGCAATCATGGAAATGGCAGCAACTCTTTTTAATTCTTTTGACATAGGAAGATTTATTCGTTTATAAATGTTGAAAATCGCAAATGTAGTAATAGAAGTAATGAGAGCTATTGTATAAAACGGATTACTATTTTCAAATATGTATGTAAGAACATATGCAACTAGTACAAGTTGAATCGTCATACGTAATGTAGCAATTGTAATTTGTTTCTCACGCGGTATTCCTTTTAATTTCACAAGCCCGATTAAAATAAGGATGAAAATATATGCAGCTGCAAGTTGCCAAATTTGTAGTTCAATAACGCCCTTCAATTGATAGCACTTCCTTTCTAGTTGCACCGTTTGTTTTACTAATTTCAATAATATCATCTGCAATTTCTTCTGGAAGTTGTTGTGAGTGTGTAATGAAGATAACTGTTTTTTTCTTTTCTCTTGCGAGTATAGTAAATTGTTTCATAACGCGGCGTTCTGTATCACCATCTAGTGCCGAAGTTGGTTCATCTAATAAATAGACGGGCGGATCCATTAGTATAATGCGAGCGAAAGCGAGTCTTTGTTTTTCACCACCTGATAAAGAGGAGGCGTTATCTTCTAATTTTTTATCTAGGCTAACAGTCGTTAATGCGTCCCGCAGGGCATCGTCATTTGGAAATGGCTTTTCAGAAAATCGAAGTCCCATTAATAAATTATCTTTAATTGTTCCATCAAAAATAGGCGGAGTTTGTCCGAGCATGACAACTTCACGGCGTAATTGAATGGGAGGATAATCTAAAATAGATTTTCCGTTATATTCAATTGTACCAGATGTTGGTGATTGTAAATCGTTTAACATACGAAGTAATGTGCTTTTTCCGCTACCACTTTCACCGATAATACAAGTTATTTTTTCTTGTTGAATTTGTAAGTAAGGAATGTGTAGAATATCCTTATATATGATGTCTTTTAATATAAACATAAATTGCTCCTTTCTGATTCTAGTTATATCGTATCAAAAAGAGAGAAAAATAGAAAAATAAAATCTATTTAGAAGGAACATCTTTTTTCTTTGTTTGCAGGATTAGATCGTCTTGAGACGGAAGTATTTAGCTTCGTTAATAAGTTTAGCAAACGATCTAAGTCTTGACTAAGAGAAATGACTTTATCGTGAGAAAATCCATATTTTTCAACGAGGTGGATTAATTCTTTCTTTTTCACTTCTATTCGATTATTTAGTTTTGTTAAGTTCATAAGTGAAATGAAATGCCTCCTATTATGTGTAGTATTTATAGCATAAAAAATAAGACCGAACGCATTCGGTCCTAAAGAAAATAATAAAATGAAATAACTCTTACATATAGCATACACTTTTCATCGGTAGTTTTTAATATTAAAATGGAAAAATTTTGTGAATCTATATTGAGAAAGTTATTTTTTAAAAAAATGAATAGAAAAAGGCTGTCTACTATGTAGACAGCCTTTAAAGTATTAACCGTTATGATATTTGTACATCCAAAGAAGACCGGATTTTAATAATCTCGGTACACGTCCCATTAATGGTTGGTTTGCTAGTAAACCAAATCCGTGTTTTTTGCCGAGAGAACCGAGAACACCTTTTAATTTAATAACAGGCAGTTCATCAGGAAGTGGTTCATTATTCCAACGTTTTAATAATATTTGGACAATTTGCTCTCCTTGACCTTCAGCAAGTTGAGCAGATGGTGCGTGTGGAAGTGCTGCACAATCTCCTACGACATAAACGTGCTCGTTATTTGGAATATTGTGATATTTTGTTAAAACAACCCGTCCGCTACCATCTTGTTCAACTGGAAGGTTTCGAACAATTTCATTTGCTTGAATACCAGCTGTCCATACGATTGCATCACATTCAAGTGGTTCATCATGGTTGTATACAATATTTGGTTCCACTTTGGTAATATTAGAGTTTCGTATAATGGTAACGTTATGTTTTATAAACCATTCTTCTACATATCTACTTAATTTCTCTGGATATGGGAATAAAATTCTATCTTTTCTATCAAATAAATAGATTTTTAAATCAGAACGGCTCTCACGAAGTTCACTTGCTACTTCAACGCCACTTAAGCCAGCTCCAACGACAGCTACTGTTGCATTTGGTTCTAAGCTATTTAATTGTTCATATGTCTTACGTGTTTGTTCAATTGATTGTAGGCTATGTGTATATTCCTTCGCCCCAGGAACGTTATGATATTTATCTTCACAGCCAAGTCCGATAATTAAATCATCATATTGGATTGTTTCACCTCCATCGAGATGAACGGCTTTCGTTTCAAGATCAATATTTGTGATTGTGCCGTATTGAATATTAAGACGTGGGTGCTCAGGAAACGGTATGCGAATATGTGTTTCTGAAATTGTACCCGCCACTAATGCATAATATTCAGTTTTGAAGCAATGATATGGTACTTTGTCGATTAATGTCACTTGTACATCATCTGGAAGTTGGTTGCTTGGAAGTAGCCGCTGCAGAATTCTCATTCCACCGTAGCCACCACCCAGTATTACGAGGTGTTTCATGATGGATTACCCCTTTTCTGTTGAAATATCCCCTAATCATACAATTTTATATTAATAAAATATTTCGACTTTACTCAATCAAATTATATCGAATTTGTGAACAAATAACAATGCATGAATGAATACTCTGTTGTACAATAAGAAGAAAAGTAAAGTAAACTGTTTTCATTTTCTAGTTACTATTTACTATTTCATTATGAGTAGAATGTTATATAAAGAAGACTATCTATTGTGAAGTGAAATAGTGAAGTAACTAAATAGTTTAGAATATATAACGAAAACAACAAGAAACAGCTTAGTTTTCTTCTTATAAATAAAGTGGAATGGTAACAAGTAGAGAGGGTTACTTATCCGTTTCGCAAATTAGGTATGCACTTCATACTTGCTAAAGTAAATGGTAAATTGTTTAGAGATACAGGGGGGAGAGTTTTGATTAAACCATTAATCGAATTTTGTGTAGGTAACCTTGCAAGCGGTTCGCAAGCGGCTTTAGAAAAATTAGAAAAAGATCCTAATTTAGACGTAATGGAATATGGTTGTTTAGGATATTGTGGTATCTGTTTTGAAGGTCCATTTGCACTTGTAAATGGTGAAGTTGTACAAGGTGCAACAGTAGAAGAACTTGTAAATAATGTATATGATTATTTGGATGAAAATCCAATGTTTTAAAGCGTTGCAAACAGGCAACGTTTTTCTTTTTTTCATTTATCCCGCTATTTGTGGGCAGTAAGACTCCCACCTCAAAATTCAGCTGAAGCAAAGAAGTTAGGTGGGAGTCGGGCTGCCCGTAAAAGCCCGATTGGTGAAGGCTAATAATCAGTGGGGGATGAACAACCCCCCCACTGATTAAAGTTTCACTTTATTAGGAGTGTTTATTTCGAAAAAAAAAGGCCCTTTTAGAAGGGCTTTTTTCTTACACGATTTGTGTAAGAACGGCTTATTGCCAAAACACTGTCAAATATGAGAAACGGGGGACATTCATATTGTGTTCTAAAAGCATGCATTTTATACTTGAAATAATAAATTATTTTTGGAGTGAATAAAAATGAGCCAATTTTCTTTTACAAAAATGCATGGTCTTGGAAATAGTTATATATATGTAAATATGTTTGAGGAACAAATTAGAGAAGAAGATTTAGCAATTGTAGCGGAAAAGGTTTCAAATATTAATACTGGTATTGGTGCAGATGGAATGATTTTAATTTGTCCTTCTGACGTGGCACCAGTAAAAATGCGCATGTTTAATAACGATGGTTCAGAAGGAAAGAGCTGTGGAAATGGTTTACGCTGCGTAGCGAAATATGCGTATGAGCATAAACTAGTAGAAGGTAAAGTTTTCACAATTGAAACGTTAGCTGGTATTGTTACGGCAGAAGTAACGGTAGAAGATGACAAAGTTACATTAGCGAAAATCGACATGGGAGCACCTCGTTTAACACGTGAAGAGATACCGATGCTTGGTGAAGGAGAAACACCGTTTATTCGTGAAAACTTCTTATACAATAATCACCGTTATGCATTTACAGCTGTTTCAATGGGGAATCCACATGCGGTTATTTTTGTTGATGATGTAGAAAAAGCGCCTCTTACAACGTTAGGACCAGTTCTTGAGACACATGAAATGTTCCCAGAGCGAGTGAATGTTGAATTCATCGAGATTTTGAATGATGAAGAGATGAATTTCCGCGTTTGGGAACGTGGATCTGGTGTAACACAAGCTTGCGGGACAGGAGCATGCGCAGCTGTCGTTGCGGCAATTTTAAATGGAAAAATGGAACACGGTAAAGAAATTACAGTTCACTTAGCAGGCGGCGACTTAATGATCGCATGGACAGAAGAAGGAAATGTATTAATGAAAGGACCTGCGGAAATAATTTGTCGCGGAGTGTATGAGTACAAGATAGAAGCGTAAAGATGTATAATAGAATGAGAACAGAAAGGATGGTGTATTTCATGATTGAAGTAACAGAACAAGCAGCTTTTCAAATTAAAGATATGTTAAAAGATGCTGAAGATGGAGAGAAGTACGTGCGCCTTGCTGTACATGGCGGCGGATGTAGTGGTCTTTCTTACGGCTTAGGTTTTGAAGTAGAACCAAACGAAGACGACACAGTTCTTGAGTTTTTCGGTGTTGAATTTGTTATCGATAAAGAAAGTGCTCCGATTGTTAAAGGAGTGAAAGTTGACTATAAGCAATCTATGCTTGGTGGCGGATTCACAATCGATAATCCAAACGCAATTGCATCATGTGGATGCGGATCATCTTTCCGTACATCGTCGAATGCTGGTAAGCCGGAAGAGTGCTAAGTTTTTTTATTCCGTTAGTCTAGGCGGAAACTGAATCGGAGAGTTACGGATTATACGGTTTAGACCGCAGGAAAACAAGTATCTTTTGGGAGATAAACGACCCTAAAACGTTCAATATACGGTTGTGGAAGATGACCTTCTTAGCGATGGATTCTAATCGTTAGGGAGGTCTTTTCTTTTGCCGTAAAAAAAGAAAAAGAGTATTACAAAGATGGTGAATGCTAGCCCCAAATATCCGCAACTGCCAACAGTGTTTGAATAAAGAAGCGCCCCATCATCGTATTTTCTAGTAGTCCTACGTTTAATGCATGAATTTTAATCCTTTTTGCGTAGTTCATTATGACACCGTTCGTTATAAAAAATCAAAAAAGCCGTCTTCCAAATTTGGAAACCGACTTTTAGATATGTTGTACAACGATCGCATGCTTTAGTTGTACAAGGAATTTTCAAATTTTAATCTAATTTATCTTTGCATAGATGCAGGTATCAGTTAGTTTGTTACCGTCAGCTGAAAGATCTTCATTACGTAATATCCCTTCAAGCTCAAAACCTAGTTTTTCAGGGATCGTACGACTTTTAGTGTTATTAGATTCACATCGTATTTCAATTCTTCTAAATTTGAATAACTGAAATCCAAGGTTTGTTAACGCACTTACTGCTTCTGTCATATATCCATTGCCACTAAATTGCGTGTTAATCCAGTAGCCAATTTCACATTTAGAAATCTTCCAATTAATTCCGTGAAGGCTAGCAGTTCCAATAAAATCATTAGTCCCCTTATGATAGATAAGATAGCGAAAGCTTTCTCTTTTCAAAAAATCTATATGCGCATTTCTTAGGATAATTTCTGTTTCTTCAACAGTAGGAATTGACTGGAATAAAAGCAACCATTGCTTTAACTCATTAATTGAATCCTTAATAGCTTGGTATACTACATTCCCTTCACCAGCTTGAAGTGGTGCTCGAAGAATTAGTCTGTCTGTTTCTATTTGTAACGGAACATCTAATAAAATAGGATGCATATAATTTCTCCTCTCGAAAACTTTAAATTATGACAGAATGAAACTTATATAATAAAAAAACTTTCACCCAAAAGAAATAATTCTTGAGGAAGAGAGTTGCAATTTCTATAATGAATGAATTAAAAAATACCTTATCTCACTAATAGGAAATCCCGTTACAGCATCACTATAAGTTATTATAGAACCGTGCGAAGTACAGGAATACAGTAAAGCTTATTTCCTATAAAGGAACCTACCAAAAATGAGTAAACAATAAATATATATTCAATTAATTACTTAGAAATCCCTTTTCACATATTGAAAACTAAACTGCCAGTTGATACCAAAAAATAGCTAACGAAGTAGCCTAAGGTTGTTCAACTCATGCATGCGTTAGTTGAATAAAGAATTATTATTTTTCATCTATTGGCTTCCAATTTCTTTATTTACACCACGAATATCATGGGAAACCACCTGAACTTCAGCATCATTCCACTTACAAATTGGACATGTTTCCTAATTATTACGTTCTTTTAATGTTTTATAACCGCAACAAGGACAGGTTTGATTATTTATCATATACTCCTAATTTTTTATGCTTTATTTTATCATTTTTTAATCTGCCTTAAACTAAACGCATAATTTACAATTGATAATCCAAATGCAATCGCATCATGTGGTCATCTTTCCATACAGCATCGAATGCTGGTGAGCCAAAAGAGTGCTAAGTTTTTAGCCGAAATAGAAAAAGGTCTTTTATTTTGCTTTAATTGTTCTCTTTCTTACAGCTATAATTGAAGGGTAGAAAGAGGAGGGATATATGCTGGAAGATATTTTTGAATTTGTAGTGAAGTACGTGATAGGTCCTATTTTTAGATGTATAAGATACCTTGTGATAGATATTATAATAGAATGCATAATAGAAGGTGTAATAAATGGTATAAGGAAATTGCGTGATAAAATTCGTGATAAGTGGCGAAACTGGCGCGAAAGACATTATTGGCGGTAATGGATACATAGAAATATTGGTAGTAAAGAGATAGAAGATAAAAAGCCTTAAGAGAGATGAATTATAAAATTCATTTCCCTTAAGGCTTTTTATTTTGAAATTTTGTATACAAAGGGAGATTTGAAATGAGAAAAGATAAGTTCATGAAGGAAGGTCACCATCGTGGTGATCATCATAAAGGAAGAGATAGGTTACATCATTGCGAGAGAGCAATTGCCTTTTTAAAATGGTAGCAACTCATCCGAAATTAGAATCTGTACTCATTCCAATTGGTGACGGGATGACTGTTTCTAGAGTGAAGAAATAATTATTATCTTACAAAAGTGTAATGTTCATGTCATGTTTTTGAATTTCTTCTTTAGAGCTTAGGCTTTAAGATAACAATATAAGAAAAACACATGAGGTGAAGGAAATGAAAAGATATATTGCACTTTTTAGTATTTTAGTTGTATTTGCAAGTCTATTAGTTGGCTGTGATTTAAACCGTATGGGTAAAGATGAGTACTACGTTCAAATTACTACTGATGGAATCGAAAAGAATGAAAAAGCTGATAATGGTCAGCCGCACAAATCATTCGAGTATAAGTTACCTGGATTTGATAAGGATGGTAAAGAAAAAGAAATGGAATTTACCGCTGTGAAAAACCTTCGTAAAGAAGCATTCCTACGCGTATTCCATTCTGATAAAAAGGGCGTAACAGCTTGGGAAGAAGTGAAAAAGGACGAGCTTCCAGCGAAGGTGAAAGAAAAATTAGGTGTGAAATAAAGAATGAAGAAAAGGAATTGACGATCATGGTCAATTCCTTTTTTTGTTTTCGAATTCTTCTTCAGAAATTACTGTAAATCCATGTCTCCGGAATAGCGCTGTTGTTACGCCATATCCAGTTTGTTTATTTCCGTTAAATTCGCCAGTATAAATAGTAGAACTACCACATGAAGGACTGCGTTCTTTCAAAATGATATATTCTGGGTTTAAATCTTTTATTTGTTCTAATGCTTTATAAGCACCACGCACGAAAGCCTCCGTGACGTCTTGTCCTTCTTTCGTCATCACTTTTGCTTTTCCATCTAAAACGTCATCGCCATTACCACCGATAATTTCAGCAGAAGGGCGTGGTGTAGGTAAACCGCCCAATACTTCGGGGCAAACGAGGATGGTGTCTTCCTTTTGTAATAACTCTTCTATTTTTGAAACGAGATTATCGTTGCCGTCATAACGACAAGCAATGCCACCTAAACAAGCGCTAATTACAATCATATTTTCATCTCCAATAAAAAAATATTAAATATCACGCCAATTTCTCTTCCTGTTTCTTACCTATAAATGAGGTGATAAAAATGGGAAGCTTATATAATTTAATGAAACCATATAGTGAATTTCGAAGTAAAGAAGAGTTTAATACATATCAAAAACAAGTTTTTAAATGTTATCAGTTTCAACTAAATAAGACTGATTCTTTAGTTATTCATTTTTTAGGGAAATATGCGGTTAATGAGAAGAACGAAACAGTTGGTGTTGCTTGTCCGTTAATGGAGACAATTGCGACGAATATTGGAAAGAGTATTCGGACGGTACGTCGCTCGATTGCGAAGCTAGAGGAGCTTGGAATTGTAAAGCGTGTTGCGACAAAAGAAAGATATAAGCGCGGCGGATATAGTGCAAACTTATATGTATTTCTTACATCTGCGATTGACCGCATGGATGACCGTATGAAAATGTCCGCATGTGAAAGTGGGGGGCACGCAACTGGCTGTAGTGGAAATGAGCAAAAAAATGAGGGGGAAACAATTCTTTCTAAAAACATTCCACAAATAAAAGAGAAAAGAAAAGTAACGTACGAGCTTGATGAAACGTATTGTCGTCATGATATACCGAAGCCTTTTATATACGCACTTATACCGATGACGAGTCATCCGAAGAAGCTTAATACACTGTGGAGTAAAGTGGAGCTTGCTTACAAAAAAAGCGGATTACTAGAGCAAGGTGTTTTATTAGACCAGATTTTAGCTGATGAAGAAGTGTATGGAAATTTAATTCGGCGGGCTAAAAGTGTTGTGAGAGCGTATAAGTACGGAGAAATTCGTAAAGATGTCGGAGCACTATTGTATAGTACGATGCGAGATTTATTTTTAGAAATTGGATTAGAGTGGGGAGCGGCATTAAGGAGAAGTAAGGGAATACCGTTATTCGATCCATTTAAAAAAGAGTCATGCGTATAATACATGACTCTAAGAGCTAATCGAACTTTCTTACAACTGGGACACGAATTGCTACAAATAGTACAAAGACGATAACGGCGATTGCACCGCTTTTCATAACCGTTACAATTGGAATGCCTATCCCAAGTGCAAGCGATGTAAATGCGTAAGAGAGCGGAATGAATCCCATTGATGAAAGCATGAGTAAACTCATAACGCGTCCCATCATCTCTTCTTTTACCGTCGATTGGATCATTGCCATAAGTGGAACGATAGCCATCGCGATTGTAATACCGTAAAACATTCCGGCTAATAACGCTTGCCAAAGTACAGTGCTAAAGTTGATGGATAGGAAGAATACACCAGACAGTAGCATCATGATAATGCAAAATAGACCACGTCTGCGGTTAATGTTTTTTAATCCGACAATGACAGCTCCTATCGCCATCCCGCCGCCAACAGCAGCTTCTAAGTAACTAAACTGAAGTGAATCACCGTGCAGAACGTTTTTGACGAAGAGCGGGAAGCCTACTTGCATTGGGCCGATTAAAAATAAGTTTAAAAAGGCGCTACATATAAGGAAAGTTGAAAGAAATGGTGATTCTTTTACATATGAAATTCCCTCTTTAATAGAAGTAAACATGCCTTTATCTGTTTCATTTTTTTCGGGTATTGTAAATTGTATTTTTTGAACGAGTATTGCAGCGATAATGAGTAGCAGGATTGTAATTGAAAAAATTGTTTCATAGTTCGTAAATTTAATGAGAATACCGCCAAGTACAGGGCCTAAAATAACCGATCCTTGGTTTGTCATTTGTGTAAGTGAATTTGCTTGTGTTAAACGGCTTTTTTCTACAAGTTCAGGCAGAATAGATCCATCTGCTGACCAGAAGAAAGCGTCAGCAAGTCCGAAGAACAAAGCGAACAAAGCAAATGTATATAGTGTTACATCACCGACGATGAACCAGGTGAGAATGGTTGCGACAAGAATAGCGCGAATAATATTAGAGTAAAACATAATGTTTTTTTTCGGGAATTTATCAGCTAATGCTCCGCCGATAATCATAAAGATGAGCCTTGGAACACTAAGAGCCACGAAAACAATACCGAGTGAAGCCTCAAGGTTTAATGTTTTTGCTATGTACCATGTTTGTGAAAAAGTAAAAAAGGCTAAAGCAAAACTTGAAAAGAGCGTAGCTGCCCAAAGAAAAAGGAAGTTCGTATTTTTTAATAACGGTTTTCCGCTTCCTTCTAAAGCAGATTTATTTTGTTGTAGTTCCTCCATATTGCTTCCTTTCTATGTACCGATTTTAGACTAAAAAACCTATTAACAATCATTTTGTCCCGCGTTAACGGGCAGTAAAACTCCCACCTCAAAATTTGGCTCGAGCAAAGAAGTTAGGTGGGAGACCAACTGCCCGTAAACGCCCGATTGGTGAGGGCTAATACTCAGTGGGGGATGAACAAAACCCCCACTGAGTATAGTTTCACTTTATACAGTTTCTAATATTTCTATACTGCACTTTCTCATTGTAGACAATAATAATGAATTTGCACAGTGGCTATTTCACGACAAAAAAAGATGCCAAAGGGCATCTTTTTTTAAGCTAGTGCAATATAAATATCCAATTGTACGTTATTTGGATCAAGTGCTCTTTCGTCATAAAGCTCAAAGTCTGTTGTAAAAGCACGTTTGTTTTCTTTCGACCATTGCCAAATATATTCCCAAGTTTCACAAACGACTTCAGACACAGGACCTTTTCTCGTTGTAAATACTGCATACGTTGCGGCAGGTATTGTTAAGGCTGTCATATTTTCAGGAACATCGTCTAATGAAGAAACGGACATGCCGATAGTAAATTGATATGTACCAGTTTCATCTGATTCGTAGTTTGAATAGAAGGCGAATGTTTCTTTTGTTTGTTGATGTGGAATTTGATGCATGATTTGTTCTTGGAAGTAGCGATTCCAAAGCATTGGAATCCTTCCTTCAGTCGATGCTTCTTTTTCGTTTGTCGTCGTAATAGAGACACCGATTGCTTGGAAAGCTTCTTTTTTTACGATAATAGGTTCTTTCATTAATAAAACCTCCCTTTATTAAATGAAACGTACGTTCTGTTTTTATTGTAACATATTTTGGAAGGAAGTAATATTTTTTATCAAATTGCAATGTATTTTAGTTAGGAAAAGGAGAGAGTATGAAAAGAACTCCTCTCATGTAAAAGGAGTTCTTTTCATTTCTATATTAAAACATACTTGAGCTATGCATTGGTTGAAGTTTTGCGTTTGGATCGAAGTAAGCTTTTGCATTGTTTACTGCTGTCGGTGCTTCACCAAAGCCGCAAGCAATGAGTTTTACTTTTCCTTCATATGTACAAATGTCACCAGCAGCGTAAATACCAGGAATATTTGTTTCCATTTTTGAGTTCACGAGGATGCTGTTCTTTTGAATATCTAAGCCCCAATTTTTAATTGGACCAAGCGAAGAAACGAAGCCGTAGTTTACGATTACGTCATCAACATCGATGATAACTTTTTCTTCTGTTTTTACGTGCTGAAGGACAACTTGTTCAATCGTATCATCACCGATGAGTTCAACTGGAACGTAAGGTGTGCTTACTTCTGCACGGGAATTCAGTAAGCTTTCTACGCTATGTTCATGTGCACGGAATTTATCACGGCGATGAACAATTGTAACTTTGTCCGCAATCGGTTCTAACATCATTGTCCAATCTACTGCTGAGTCACCGCCGCCGAATACAACGACGCGTTTTCCAGCAAATTTATTCATATCATCAACGAAATAATGCAAGTTTTTCTTTTCGTATTTTGCCCCGCCTTCTAATTCTAAGCGGCGTGGTTGGAAAGCACCATTACCAGCAGTAATAATGACAGATTTAGAGTAGTGAGTTTGTTTATTTGTAACAAGTTTAAATATACCGTCAGCTTGTTTTTCAAGCGTATCAACAGCTTCTTCTAGGCAAACAGTTGGATCGAACTTTTTCATTTGTTCTTTTAAGTTATCAACTAACTCTTGTGCACGCACTTTTGGGAATCCAGCTACATCATAAATATATTTTTCGGGATATAGTGCGGATAATTGCCCTCCAAGTTGAGGTAAGCTTTCAATAATTTTTACACTTGCTTGTCTCATTCCGCCATAAAATGCAGTGAATAGTCCTGTTGGGCCACCACCAATAATCGTTATGTCGTAAACTTTTTGATTTTCTGTCATTTTCATTCCCCCTATAGATGATGGAATTTTAATATTGATTTCATATATTGTTCATATGTACATGAAAATTCTGCAAATGATGACACTTTCAAATAAATGATAGCATATTTCAGTTAATAATACTTCTGAAAACGACTGAATAATAAGTAAGTTTGCACATAGATGTTTTAGAATCGTATAAAATATAGCGAAAGGAAAATACATGAAAAAAAGGCTAAAAAACCCTTGAAAACGCTATGTTATTTTAAAATATTGATAATTCTCTAGGTGCTTGAATTATGGAATAAAACCGACTAATATAGGGAAGTATTATGTTAAATTTCTATGACAAATTTCGTACGATTTTTTGACTGCGTTTTGTTATGATATAGAATGTGATAAATTCCACATTCTTGACAAATAGATTTTTTAGTACTTGGTATTATTTTTTATTACTATTATATAAAGAAAAGGGTTGTGATTTAGTGAAGACTCCAAAAATCGTAGTTTTAGGTGCAGGTTATGGCGGGATGATTACGACTGTTCGTCTGCAAAAAACATTATCTGTAAGTGAAGCTGAAATTACGTTAGTAAACAACAACAGCTATCACTACCAAGCAACTTGGTTACATGAGAGTGCAGCTGGTACATTACAAGATGATAAAATCTGTCTAGATATTCAAGACGTTATTGATACAAATAAAGTGAACTTTGTACAAGATACAGTAGTAGAGATTAAAGCTGCTGAAAAACGTATTATCTTAAAAAATGGTGAATTAGAGTATGATTACTTAGTAATCGGTCTTGGTTTCGAATCAGAAACGTTCGGAATTAAAGGATTAAAAGAGCATGCATTCTCAATCACTAACATTAATGCAACTCGTCAAATTCGTGAGCATATGGAAGAAAAATTCGCTCAATATGCGACTGAAAAACGCGATGAGTTAGTAACAATCGTTGTTGGTGGCGCTGGGTTTACTGGTATCGAGTACGTAGGTGAGCTTGCAAACCGTATTCCTGAACTTTGCAAAGAGTACGATGTTCCACGTGAAAAAGCACGTATCATCTGTGTAGAAGCTGCTCCAACAGCACTTCCGGGTTTCGATCCAGCATTAGTAGAGTACGCTGTAAAACAACTTGAGAAAAAAGGTGTAGAATTCCGCATCGGTACAGCAATTAAGGAAGCAACTGAAGAAGGTATTATCGTTGCAAACGGTGATGATGCAGAACTTCTTAAATCTGAAACTGTAGTTTGGGCTGCAGGTGTTCGTGGTAACGGTATTGTGGAAGAGTCTGGATTTGAAGCAATGCGCGGACGCATTAAAGTGGATGAGTACATGCACGCTCCGGGTCATGAAGATGTATTCATGGTTGGTGACGCAGCGTTAATCATCAATGAGGAGATTAACCGTCCATACCCACCAACAGCACAGATTGCAATTCAAGAAGGTTATAACATTGCACACAATTTAACTGTGTTAGTTCGCGGCAAAGGCGAAATGAAAAAGTTCGCATTTGATAATAAAGGATCTGTATGTTCATTAGGTCATGACGATGCAATGGGCGTTGTTATGGGTAAAAAGTTGACAGGTTGGAAAGCTTCATTCATGAAGAAAGTAATCGATAACCGTTACTTATTCCTACTAGGCGGACCTTTATTAGTTCTTAAAAAAGGTAAATTGAAGTTCTTTTAATATATAGTAGAAAAAGCAGAAACGGCTATGAGCTGTTTCTGCTTTTTTTGTATTGAAAATATAGTATAATATATAAAAAAGAAAGAATATTCTGTCCGTTTGGTGGAGGAGGTTATATCATGGGGAAGCGAGGGAAAGTGTGGTTAGCTGTCAGTGGCTTAGTAGCTACAGAAGATGGGAGATGGCTATTCGTTAAGAAAAAATACGGTGGATTGAAAGGGCAATGGTCTTTACCTGCTGGTTTTGTTAATGAAGGTGAGACTGTTGATGAAGCTGTGAAACGTGAAATTTTGGAAGAGACAGGAATTGTTGCTCATGTAAAGGGGATTATTGGTATTCGCTCGGGTGTTATTCATAATGAAATTAGTGATAATATGATTATTTTTCTTTTAGAGCCAGAGGGAGAAGACGTTATCGTACAGGAGAAAGAATTGTCGGAAGTAGCTTTTTTACATCCAGAAAATATTGCAGATGATCAAAATACTTCTGTACTCATCAAATATTTATTAGAAGGAAGAGCAGAGTCGTATTTTGAAATGGACAAAACATTAAATCCAGGAGAGCAATTTGGTTATACGGCTTATCATGTGTTTACGGCGTATGCGAAGGAGAGGGAGAAGAAGTGAGTATACCGGTACTACTTATTTCAATGATGTTGTTCTTTATTTTATTTTTTGGAATTGGATTTTTACTCAACATGATTTTGCGAGCTACGTGGGTAATGGTTATTGTGTATCCGATTATTTGTATGCTTATTATTAATAAAGCGAGTGTATGGGACTATTTTTCAAAGCCAAAAGAAACATTTTCTTCATTTGGGACGAGTGTATCGCATTTAGGACATGCAGATGTGTTTATTCTATCTACTGGATTAGTAGGTGCTGCTTTAGCAGGAATCATAATTAAAAAACTTCGGAAAAGTGGATATCAAATGTTTTAATCTCCAATCAATTTGGAGATTATTTTTTTGCATATTCCTTCATCGTATAGGGAATGATTAACGATGAAGGAGTGTGGAATATAAAAATGTTAAAACGATATTGTATTCGCATTATGATGACTTGTTTACTTGCATTCGCATTATGCGTAACATGGAAGGCTTTCACAGGAGTTTCTTTATTAGAGATTATAAAATCATATGAAGAAACAAGTGCAAAAGAAGTACATGCAGCAGAAATTGAGAAAAAAATTGCTCCGAGTAAAGAAGTGATAAATGCTTTAGAACAGGCAAATGACTGGTCTAAATATCGCGTTATAGAAATGACTGCAACTGGCTATACATCAGGTATAGAGTCAACTGGAAAGAGGCCGGGGCATCCAGAGTATGGCATTACATATTCAGGTGTTAAAGCAAAAAGGGATTTATATTCCACAATCGCTGCTGACTTGCGCGTATTCCCGCTTGGGACAATTCTATTCGTGCCAGGTTACGGATATGGTGTTGTAACTGATAAGGGCGGTGCTATAAAAGGAAATCGTCTCGATTTATATTATGATACGGTGAAAGATGTTTATAGCCAATGGGGTAAGAAAAAAGTAAATGTGTATATAGTGAAAATAGGAAATGGTAAGTTTTCGGAAGAAGAGTTAACGATGTTAAATCAAGACGAAACGATGCAAGTGTTTCGTGGACAATATTTAAAACAAAGATAGTCTAGTGGTAATAACGCTAGACTTTTTTTTGTCTTATTTCACCATAGAAGATATTGGAGATAGCATCTTTATATGAAACGATAGAATTTAGAATTGTCGCATTTTATCGAAAATAAAGTTATAATAGACATAGAGAAATTTAGGGGGTCTGAACATGTTTCAAGTACAAAAAGAATTAGCAAGTCATGAAGCGGTAATTGTTGCCTTATTTGAAGAAGATAAAACGAATAGCTTTGTACAAGAACTGGATAAAGCGTTTGAAGGACAGTTACAAGTTTTATTAGAAGAAAAAGAACTTTCAACTAAGAAGAAAGCCATTTCAAAAGTACATAGCTTAGGAAAAACAAATGTTAAACGTTATTATTTTGTTGGTTTAGGTAAGAAAGAGTCATATACAACAGAAACGTTACGTGCGGCTCTTAGTAAAGCTTTTAAATCATTACAATCAGCAAAAGTAAAAGACGCAGCAATCTTACTTGACTCTTTCGTAACAGATAAATTAGACACGATTGATGTAGCTCATATTGCATCGGAAGTATATTGCCTTGGTACATACGGATTACAAACATATAAAACGGATGAAAAAGAAAGAGTAGAGTTAGAAAAACTGATTGCTATTACAGCAGAAGATGCACAAGAAATTGAAGCAGCATTAACAGTAGGATACGTACATGGACGTGCAACGAATTCAGCTCGTACACTTGTAAATATGCCGCCAAATGTATTAACAGCGACAAAGCTTGCTGAATATGCAGTTGAATTAGCGGAAAAATACGATATGGATTATAAGGTTCTTGAGAAAGAAGAGATGGAAGAGCTTGGTATGGGTGCATTACTTGCAGTAAACCAAGGATCTACTGAACCGCCTAAAATGATCGCTCTTATTTATAAAGGAAAAGAAGAGTGGAAAGATGTAATTGGATTTGTTGGAAAAGGGATTACATATGATACTGGCGGCTATTCTTTAAAACCACGTGAAGGCATGGTTGGTATGAAAGGTGATATGGGCGGTGCTGCAGCTGTTCTTGGCGCGATGGAGATCATCGGTGAACTTCGCCCTGAGCAAAATGTAATTGCTGTTATTCCATCAACTGACAACGTTGTAAGTGGTACAGCATTTAAGCCAGATGATGTTATTACATCTATGAGCGGAAAAACAATTGAAGTATTAAATACAGATGCAGAAGGTCGCCTAGCGTTAGCTGACGGTATTACGTATGCGAAGAAACTTGGTGCAAATTACTTAGTTGATGTTGCAACATTAACAGGCGGTGTAATTGTTGCACTTGGAAATCATACAACAGGCGCAATGACAAATAATGAAGAATTGTTTGAACAAGTGTTAGAGGCTTCTATGGAAACGGATGAGCCAATTTGGCAATTGCCGATTTTTGAACGTGATAAAGAACGTGTCAAAAACAGTAAATTTGCTGATTTAAATAACTCACCAGGCCGTGAAGGACATGCGGTTATGGCTGGGACATTCCTTGGTGAATTTGCAGAAGAAACACCATGGGTACACTTAGACATCGCTGGAACATCTGAAACAACAGGTGCACATGATTTAGGACCATCTGGAGCAACAGGTGCAATGGTGCGTACACTTGCAACACTTGTTGAGCGTTTCGGAGAAGAATAAAGAATGCAAAAAAAGTTGTCTGGAAAGGTCATCACATAATGAACCTTTCCGGAGCAGCTTTTTTTATTTTATAGGTATTCTATAAAGAAATTGTATATAACGTCCCACTTAAAGCGAATGAAGTACGCCCTGTTTCCTCAGAGACAACTAATATAAGTGAATCGCTTTTCTCTGATAAGCCAATTGCAGCCCTGTGACGTGTTCCTAGCTCAGGATTGATTTCTATACTTTTTGTTAATGGAAGAATATTAGCTGCTGAGACAATATGATTATTTTTAATGAGAACGGCTCCGTCATGAAGAGGGTTCCCTGGATAAAAAATCGATTCAAGTAGTGGCGCGGTTAAGTGTGCGTTTAATGTCGTTCCAGTTTGAATGAAAGAATCAAGAGCGTCACTTCGTTCCACAATAATAAGAGCACCGTGTTTTCGAGCGCTTAAATGTTGGACAGCTGTAGTGATGAAATGTGAACTTTCCGTATAAGGTGATAAATATGCTTGAATATAATATGTAGCTGCTAACGTCTGTACATTTGTTAACATATGATGAATATCTTCCATTTTACATAAAATACATTCATCTTCTTTATCGATTGCATGCTTCATGTTTGATAATTCTTTTTCAGCAATTTCAATCATCTGCTTTGTTTTTATTTTGAGCTCTTCTGACAAGCCCCATTCTTGCATAATCCTCATTCCCTTTGGTGGAGTATTTAACCATAGTGTATACAAATATTTATAGTAAAATCCTGCTAGATTTTAAAAAATATTGAGATGCAGGTTGTTTTTTTCATATAATGAAGGTACGACAGGCGAGAGGAGATGGAAGTATGAATTGGAAACAAGAATTTAGTCGCTGGCTTTCATATGCAGAATTAGACACAGAATTAAAAGAACAGCTAGAAAACATGAAGCAAGATGAGAAGAAAATCGAGGATAGCTTTTATAAAAATCTAGAGTTCGGCACAGGTGGTATGCGTGGTGAACTTGGTGCTGGTACGAACCGTTTAAACGTATATACAGTTCGTAAAGCAACAAAAGGATTAGCTAGGTTTATTGAAAAATTAGGTGAAGAAGCGAAAAAACGTGGTGTTGTTGTCGCGTATGATTCTCGTCATAAATCACCTGAATTCGCAATGGAAGTAGCTGCTACACTTGGTGCACATGGTATTACAACATATGTATTTGAAAGCTTACGTCCAACACCAGTGCTTTCTTTCGCAGTTCGTCATTTACATACAGCAAGTGGAATCGTTCTTACGGCAAGCCATAATCCGCCCGAATATAACGGTTATAAAGTATATGGTGAAGATGGCGGCCAGTTGCCTCCAAAAGAAGCTGATGAGTTAATTAGCTACGTAAATGCAGTAAAAGATGAATTAACAGTTGAAGTTGCTGATGTTGAGCAATTAAAAGCTGACGGTTTATTACATATAATTGGACAAGAAGTAGATGATGCATATGCGGCAGAATTGAACAATGTCATTATTAATAAAGAGATGGTGAAAGAAGTAGGAAAAGATTTGAAAATCGTCTTTACACCATTACATGGAACATCAAATATTTCGGTACGCCGTGGTTTAGAAGAAGTTGGATTTACAGATGTAACAGTTGTAAAAGAGCAAGAGTTACCAGATCCAAACTTCTCTACAGTAAAATCACCAAATCCAGAAGAGCATGCAGCGTTTGAGTATGCAATTCGCGACGGTGAAAAAGTAGGCGCTGATGTGTTAATCGCAACAGATCCTGATGCAGACCGTCTAGGTGTAGCAGTTCGCAATCATGATGGTGAGTTCCAAGTGTTAACTGGTAACCAAACAGGTGCGTTAATGCTTGATTACTTATTATCACAAAAGAAGGAAAACGGAATGCTTCCAGAAAACGGTGTTGTTTTAAAAACAATCGTAACGTCTGAAATCGGCCGTACAATCGCAAAAGCATACGGTTTAGATACAGTTGATACGTTAACTGGATTTAAATTTATCGGTGAAAAAATTAAACAGTATGAAGAAAGCGGACAATATGAATTCCAATTCGGTTATGAGGAAAGCTATGGTTATTTAATCCGTCCATTCTGCCGTGATAAAGATGCGGTGCAATCAGTCCTATTTGCATGTGAAGTAGCTGCGTACTACAAATCACAAGGTAAAACGTTATATGATGGTCTGTTAGAAGTATTTAAGAAGTACGGTTTCTTCCGTGAGGACCTTGTATCGTTAACGTTAAAAGGAAAAGATGGTGCCGAACAGATTCAAAAGATGATGGCAACATTCCGTGAAAATCCTCCGAAAGAAGTAGCTGGTTTAACAGTCGTTGCAGTTGAGGATTATAAGGAAAGCATCATTACAACGTTACAAGATGGAAATAAGGAAGAGATTCACTTACCGAAATCAAATGTGTTAAAATATCAATTAGAAGATGGTTCTTGGTTCTGCTTACGTCCATCTGGAACAGAGCCAAAAATTAAATTCTACTTTGGTGTACAAGATGATTCCTTACAAAATAGTGAACAAAAGTTACTTACTATTAAAGAAGATATTATGAATCGTTTATAATAGAATAGAGTGCTACAGATAGGAAAAGGGGAGAACGGAGAACGGCCTCCTCTTTTCTTGTAGTTTTGTTTGATGTAGAGGATTATTACGAGCTAATGTTATAAATTTGCACTTTACTAAGAGAATTAAAATGAAAAGCGAGGGTATTTGTCATGAAAAAAGTGAGAAAAGCAATTATCCCGGCAGCGGGATTAGGAACACGCTTTTTACCAGCAACGAAAGCAATGCCAAAAGAAATGCTTCCAATTGTAGATAAACCAACAATTCAATACATCGTAGAAGAAGCAGTAAAATCAGGCATCGAAGATATTATTATCGTTACTGGTAAAGGAAAGCGCTCTATCGAAGATCATTTTGATAACGCATTTGAATTAGAGCAAAACTTATTAGAGAAGAAAAAGTATGAGTTACTTGAAAAAGTACAAGCTTCTTCTAAAATGGTAGATATCCATTACATTCGTCAAAAAGAACCAAAAGGATTAGGACATGCTGTTTGGTGCGCGCGTAAATTCATTGGTGATGAGCCGTTTGCAGTATTATTAGGCGATGATATCGTTCAAGCTGAAAAACCATGTTTACGTCAATTAATGGACGAGTATGACAAAACACTTTCTTCTGTTATTGGTGTACAAACTGTTCCTGAAGCAGAAACACATCGCTATGGAATTATTGATCCGTTAGAGCAAGAGGGACGTCGTTATCAAGTTCGTAATTTCGTTGAAAAACCAACGCAAGGTACTGCGCCTTCAAACTTAGCGATTATGGGACGTTACATTTTAACTCCTGAAATCTTTATGTTCTTGGAACAGCAACAAGTTGGAGCGGGTGGCGAAATTCAGTTAACGGATGCAATTCAAAACTTAAATGAAATTCAACGTGTATTTGCATATGATTTCGAAGGAAAGCGTTATGACGTTGGTGAAAAATTAGGATTTGTTCAAACAACAATTGAAATGGCATTGCAGCACGAAGAATTACGTGATGATATGCTAGTAATGATGAAGAAAATTTTAGAAGAGCAAATGAAGCAAGAGTCTTAATATATAGGTTTTCATTTTGTGGCATAATCCCTTGTTGGATTGGCAGTAGAGATATGTAATTTACTGCTTAATCTAACAAGGGATTTTTTTGTGAAAAAGACACTCTGGAGAGAGTGTCTTTAATTAGAACTTAAGTTTTAATCGGTGGGTTTCAGTTCATTAGCTTTTGATTTAATATCATCAGTAATAGCGATATTAATATTTCCAGCTGCTTTTTTGTATTCCTGAATTAATGCATTAACATTTTGATTAAATGAAATCAAACTACCACTTGGAGATTGAGCTTGTTCATTAAGTGCAGTTACAATACCATAGATTTTTTTATATTCTTCATAGATTTCTTTATACTTATTTGGCTGTTCTTTTGCAGCCTCAGAGACTAACCTTAAATCTTTTCCCATGCTGTTATAAAATACATCTACAGCTACAACCATTCCATCAATTTCTTTTTTCTTAGATCTAAGTGCAGTATTGAAATCATTTCGACTATCTATTGCGTTTGACCATGTAGTTGAATACTCGGATAACACATATGACGCAGAGTATTCGAAAGTCTCTATTTTGTTATAAAAAGATGCTGCAGCTTTTAAGTAATCAGTTTCTTTTTTCTTTTGAGCTTGAATAGCCTGATATTCTTCCTCCATATTCGTTACTGATGATATAGTAAAGAGAAGAACAATGATTGATATAACTGATGTAAGAAATAGTATTATTGATGTTATAAAGGTTCTTTTTGCTGGTACTTTTCGGATTTTTTTAATGAACCCGATGACAATAAAGATTAAAGTCGCGCATAAACTAATTATAGCAAGAATTAAAAAGAAAAATGCTAGACCATTTCCAAGCGCATATTTCATTCCTAATTCGCTATTTCCATATAATGTATAACCGCTAATTATACTTATTATAAAGAGTAAAGAAAGTACTCCTACACCTATTTTAATAAGTGTGTTTTTTGATAGTTTCACTGATTTTCCTCCAAAAATTGTTTTTATTAGATGTATAAAATGTAATATTTACCGAACTAGCATAGCAAAATTTATTTCTAATCTGTGTCGGATGTTGTCGAAAATAAAAAAAGAGTTATTCCAGTATACTGAAATAACTCTTTTTTATTATGAAATCGTCGAATGAGAATGCTGATAAGCGGAACGACGTACAGCATAGTATATGCGAGGTGCGATAATAGCGCCGATAATTGTAAACGCAATATCCTTTACTGCAAACCACATCATAATCATCCAAGCAGCTTTATAACTCATATTACCACCCATGAAAATATTGACTGCCCCGTACATATAAGTAGTACCGATAATATACGTTAAAATGATTCCGACGAAAGAAGCAATTGCAAAGGTGCTGAATGTTGGTCGTTCTTTTTGTTCTACTAGTTTTCCTGATACGTAAGCAACGATAATAAATGCGATAATAAAACCACCAGTAGGATCTAAAAGTGCTCCAAATCCAGCTTTGAAGTTAGCGAAGATTGGCGCACCTGCTACTCCAACAAGCATGTAAACAGTCATTGATAATGCCCCAAGTCTACTTCCAAGAAGAAGGCCTGCTAAAATTGCGAAAAATGGTTGCATAGACAATGGAACGCCCGCTATTTGTAGGAATGGTGCCCAAGATACAATATTTGCACCAATGGCCATAAGAGCGACGAACATGGCAGCTAATGCTAAATCTAGAACATGAAATCTTTTCATAATGTTAACCTCCTGTTGCGCTTTGGTTAACATTATCGTAGCGAAAATATTTACTTGTTGTCAATCAAAATATTTTGATAAGAAGGCTTTAAATAGTCTCTAAGCAATGTGTATGGAATACGAAATTGCGGGATTCCGCTTGAATAAGGAGCAATTTCATATAAAGGGAAATAAATCACAAGATTATCCGGTTCTAAAAAATAGTGAAAATTTTTTGTGCTCGTTACTTTTTCGACTGCATCAGGAAAATAAATGCTTTCATTTTGTTCAATTTGTCTTACAATCTCTGTGCGAATTATTTCTTTATATTTATCCTCTTGTTGAAATAAATCGTCTAAGTGTAATAATTTTTTTTCGTTTAAATCAAATGTATTTGCCTTCCACGTATAAAGTCCGTGCGCTCCGCCTGTATATTGATAGTAATTCACATATAGACTTAGGAAAGGTGGTTTGTTTAAAGCTACTTTATAGTCAACATTTGCAACGTATGGATGAAAAGGTGTGCTAGATCCTTCTGTTTCTTTATAATATTTATTCGCTTCTTTTTCTAATTTACTTTTAAATTTAGCAGTAGAGTTTTTGTAATAGGAATTCAGCTTATTTTGAAATTTCGAATCAGAAAAGTTGTGAAAGGAAGGCCTATTAATTTGATATTCTATATAAGGTTTCTTACCTTTTTGCGTTACAGTCTTAACATTGATTGTCAGGTTGGATGCTTTGGCTGCTATTGCACAATTTGGTACAATAGTGAGCAAGGAGAACATAAGCAGTAGTATACAAAATTTCTGTTTCATTTAGGTGAAACCTCCTTATATAAGTGTTATAGGTAGTTTGAAATTAAATAGGTAAAATTATACATTTAATTTGAAGTGAGAGAGGTTGAAAACGATATGTCAAAAACTTTAATGGATTCGCTTGGAATTGAGTTGTTAGAAATGACAGAGGATAAGGTGGTTGCTACAATGCCTGTTGATGAACGTACGCATCAGCCGTTTGGATTTTTACATGGCGGTGCATCTGTTGCATTAGCAGAAACTGTGGCAAGCGTTGGTTCATACAATTTAATTGATCAAGAGAAATGTATTTGTTTTGGATTAGAAATTAATGCAAATCATATTCGCTCAAAGCAAGATGGAATTGTAACAGCAATCGGAACACCGATACATAGAGGACAATCGACAATGGTTTGGGATATTCGCATCATTGATGAAAATGATGATTTACTATGCATATCAAGATGTACAGTAGCAATTAAAGAAAAACGTGAAAAATAGAAAAGAGGCGGCTCTTATGAGCTGCCTCTTTTTTTATCCCGCGTTAACGGGCAGTAAAACTCCCACCTCAAAATTCGGCTTGAGCAAAGAAGTTAGGTGGGAGATCAACTGCCCGTAAACGCCCGATTGGTTCAACTAATAATCAGTGGGGGATGAACAAAACCCCCACTGATTAAAGTTTCACTTTATAATTAGAACTGGATTTTCTTCTCTAAGAAACCTTTTAATTCGCTAATTGGCATACGAACTTGTTCCATTGTGTCACGGTCACGTACTGTAACAGCTTTGTCTTCAACTGAGTCGAAGTCGTATGTGATACAGAATGGTGTACCGATTTCGTCTTGACGACGGTAACGTTTACCGATAGAACCAGTTTCGTCAAAGTCTACCACGAAGTCTTTAGCTAGTTCTGCGAATACTTCAGTAGCACCTTCAGATAGCTTTTTAGATAATGGTAAGATCGCTGCTTTGTATGGTGCTAAAGCAGGGTGGAAACGAAGAACTGTACGAGAATCGTTTTCTAATTGCTCTTCTTCATATGCATCACATAAGAATGCTAATGTTACACGGTCTGCACCTAGAGATGGCTCGATACAGTATGGCACGTAACGCTCATTCGTTTGTGGATCAATATAGTTAAAGTCTTCGTTAGAGTGTTCCATGTGACGTTTTAAATCGAAGTCTGTACGAGATGCTACGCCCCAAAGTTCGCCCCAACCGAATGGGAATTTGAACTCAATATCAGTTGTTGCGTTACTGTAGTGAGATAATTCTTCTTCACCGTGGTCACGAAGACGCATGCTTTCTTCAGTCATACCAAGTGAAAGTAACCAGTTTTTACAAGTTTCACGCCAGAATGCGAACCACTCTAAATCTTCACCAGGTTTACAGAAGAATTCAAGTTCCATTTGTTCGAATTCACGTGTACGGAATGTGAAGTTACCTGGTGTAATTTCGTTACGGAAACTTTTACCGATTTGGCCAATACCAAATGGAAGTTTCTTACGCATAGAGCGTTGTACGTTTTTAAAGTTTACGAAAATACCTTGTGCTGTTTCAGGACGAAGGAAGATTTCGTTTGTGCTAGACTCTGTAACACCTTGGAATGTTTTGAACATTAAGTTGAACTGACGAATTTCTGTGAATTCTTGACTACCACAATCTGGGCATTTTACTTCATGTTCTTTCATTAAATCAGCCATTTGGTCGAAAGTAAGACCGTCAACGACCATTTCGATGCCTTTTGCATCTAATGCATCTTCAATTAATTTGTCAGCACGGTGACGAGCTTTACATTTTTTACAGTCGATCATTGGATCGTTAAAGTTACCAACGTGACCAGAAGCGATCCAAGCTTTTGGATTCATTAAAATAGCAGCATCTAAACCAACGTTGTATGGAGATTCTTGAATGAATTTTTTCCACCAAGCTCTTTTAACGTTATTTTTTAATTCGATTCCAAGTGGACCGTAATCCCAAGTGTTTGCAAGACCACCGTAAATTTCAGAACCAGGGAAAACGAAACCGCGATGTTTCGCTAAGTTTACAACTTGTTCCATTGAATACATAATAAAATCCTCCTTTTGAAAGTTAACGTATTTGCGATGACGTGATGGGTAATTTGGAAACGAGGCATCTCCGCTAGCTCCAGCGGCTAAAATGTTCGGTGGCTTCGCTTCTTCCGCCGAGGCCAAAAGCGCCTCTATGTCAGAAGCTCCATCCCCCTCACATTCTGAGCGAGCCGCTTGCGCTTTTAAATTAAGCACAAAAAAGCTCGTCCCTAGGCAATCATGCCTAGGGACGAGCTTGTATATACCCGCGGTTCCACCCTAGTTGATGTGCATTTCGCACATCCACTTTCATCACGTATTGCTCGAGACTGCCGTTTCCTTGCGGCTTCAGGCTTTCACTATCCCTGAATCGCTTTTTGTGCAAGTACTTATAAGTCCGTCATCGCTACTTATATTAATAATAATGAACATATTCTAACACGTTCTTTTTTAAATCACAATAGAGGAGCGTGCCTATCTATGATAGAGTCTCGCCTATTTTTTCGTTATTTATTCCGTAATTTTGCTTAATGTGCTTAATTGCTTCGCGTTTACTTAATGGAGCGAGCTCGTTAGTTTGAACGTATTCCCAAACTACATCTGGCTTTGTTTTTGCATATTCGCGAAGGACCCAGCCGATTGCTTTTTGAATGAAAAATTCTTTTGAGGAATGTAGTTGTCCGATAATCCAGAAAAGGAGTTCTTCATCCATTTTTTGTTTATATTTCAGCTGGAATAAAATAGCGGCACGTTGTAACCATATGTTTTCTGATGCAATCCACTTTGGAATATATGCAGAAATTAATTCTGGATGTTTTAAAAAGATAGCACCTAAAAATGTAGGGACGATGCTATCAACAGAGTCCCACCAAGATTTTGTGACAATAAGTTCTTCTAGAAATGGGATATGAGTTTCGTTTATGTGTTTTTTATATTTTTGCATGATATCGAGTGCAGCCGCTTGAAATTCACGTTCTGGTAAGTCCCAAAGCTCACGTATGATGATTTGGAAGTCCTTTTTATCTGGGAGAGTATGTATTTGAATGACGTCTTTCAATAATTGTCTTCTCTCGGGAGTTTGAATGCCGAGAAACGGGAAGTGATTTTTCATATAACGTGCCATCGGTTCTGCTTTTTCGGGATTTTGATGAGCTGTAAAATGCTCTTGTAATGCCTTTACAAATGGATGCATAGGTATGTGCTCCTCTCTTATTATCTTTCCTCTCTTATTATACAAAGAGTTTGGTTGAATTTTAAAACATAACTTGCACTGTAATGAAATATGTTGAGAAGAGAGAGGAGAGGATAAGATGGAAGATCAAGGCGTACTAGCAGGTTTCTTTGCTCTTAGTTTTGCATTTATTCTTGTTATATTAATTTGGGCCATTATTTCGTATTTGTTAACGGCTTTTGCACTTTATACGATGGCGAAAAATGATGGTGCAACAGATGGCGTTCTTGCGTTTATTCCTTTTATAAATAGTAAGACATGGGGTGACTTAGCGAAAGATAAATTGCCGGATTTCTTGAAAGAAGAAGCAGGGTGGAAAGTATTCGGTATATATGTCGCATGCTTTATTTTTAATTATGTACCAATTATAAGTCTGCTAGCAGCGGCTGTGTCGATTGTGCTGTCTATTTATCTCATTTACGCTATTTTGGACAGATATGGAATGAATGCGATATTATTTACGATTATTCATGTAATCACATTTTCGGTTTTCTTGCCGATTCATTTATTCATTATTCGAAATGAGCCGATGAGGTATAACGAGTAACTTTTCCAAAAATCGGTACTGAATGAGACATAAAAAAGCGCCCTGCTAAGCAGGGCGCTTTTTCTACTACATAAGGTAACGTAAGTAAATGTAAATGTGAGAAATGATTAATGAAACGATCATAATTGGGAAGCCGACTTTAAGGAATTCCATGTAGCTGAATTTATGTCCTTCACGACTTGCGATTCCGGCTACGATTACGTTAGCGGAAGCCCCGATTAATGTTCCGTTTCCACCTAAGCAAGCACCTAATGCTAATGCCCACCATAGTACGTCGATTTGTGCGTCAGAAGGTGATAAACCTAGCCCAACTGCCATATCGTTAATAAGTGGGATCATTGTTGCAACGAATGGAATGTTATCAATTGTTGCAGAGGCGATACCAGATACCCATAGAATAAGGATAGATGCGTGAGAAATATCTCCGCCTGTTATTCCAACTACTTTTTGAGCTAACATTTTGATAAGCCCGATATCGATAAGTCCTCCAACGAGTACGAATAGTCCCGCGAAGAAGAAAATTGTTACCCACTCTACACTTGCGAATACCTCTTCAATTTCATGTTCTTTCACACCAATTAACATAAGGACAGTAGCTCCAGTTAAAGCGATGATAGCTGCATCAATATGGAAAATAGAATGAGTCATGAAACCTAAAATAGTAAATCCAAGTACGGTTAAAGATTTCTTCATTAATACTGGATCTTTAATGTATTGTTTTTCATCTAAGCTCATTAACTTTTTAATTTGTACAGGATCAGCAATTAATTGCTTACGGTATATGAAGTAAAGAATTGTTGCTGTAACAGCAATAATGATGATTACGATAGGTGCTAAGTTGAATAAGAAAGCATTGAAATCTAAATGCTTATTTGCAGAACCAATCATAATATTTGGTGGATCACCAATTAGTGTTGCTGTTCCTCCGATATTTGAAAAAATAATTTCAGAAAGTAAATATGGAACAGGATTTACTTGCAAGATGCGCGTAATAGATAAAGTAACTGGAACAACAAGAAGTACTGTTGTAACGTTATCTAAAAATGCGGAGCCAAGCGCGGTAAGTAAGGAAAGTGAAATTAAAATTTTAATTGGATTTCCTTGTGCTTGTTTAGCTGCTTTAATGGCAACGTATTGGAATACCCCAGACTTACTTGTAATGTTCACTAGGATCATCATACCGATGAGTAGCGTAATTGTTCCCCATTCAATATGTTTCGTAAATGCGTTGTGTAAGTCGACGACACCCACAATTACCATGAGTGCTGCACCAAGAAGTGCGATGACAGCGCGATTAATTTTTTCAGAAATAATAATGGCATATGTAATTAAAAAGACTGCGATAGCAAAATAATACTGCCAGTTTGCGAGCTCTTGCGTTGTCTCGTGCAAAACTCTCATCTCCTTTCGTTTCCTTTTCTTTTCTCTTCTTAGTGTGTCAAAAATGTTCTAGAAGAAACACACATAACGTCATTATAAAGTAGAAAAATGGCAGATGTAAATGAAAGGGGGTATTTTGTCATATTTTCTGCATAGCTCATTTTTTCTTATTTTTAAAAATATTTGCGGGTATTTGACATATATATAAGATACATCCAATCTGAATATTTAAAATGAAATTAGCATTCGAGCTTGTTCGTGTAGGAGTGTCAAATAGAAAGGAATGACAAAAATGATAAGGAAGGGATCGTATGGATGAACAACGATTTTTGTTTTTAGACTTTGAGTTTACGATGCCCCAGCATAGAAAAAAGCCAAAAGGTTTTTTCCCAGAAATTATTGAGGTCGGACTCGTTTCAGTTGTTGGTTGTAAGGTGGAAGATACGTATTCATCGCATGTTAGACCGAAAACATTTCCGTCTTTAACGGATCGATGTAAAAAATTTTTAGGAATTAAACAGGAAGTAGTGGACAAAGGAATTTTTTTTCATGAACTTGTTGAGAAACTTGGAGAATATGAAAAGAGGTGTAAACCGACAATTGTAACGTGGGGAAATATGGATATGAAAGTCTTAAAGCAAAACTGCGAAATGGCGGGAGTAGAGTTTCCATTCTTTGGACAGTGTCGTGATTTATCGCTTGAGTATAAGAAGTTTTTTGGAGAGAGAAATCAAACAGGGCTGTGGAAAGCAATTGAGGCATATGGAAAAGCAGGAACAGGAAAGCATCATTGTGCGCTTGATGATGCGATGACGACATATAATATTTTTAAGTTAGTAGAAAAAGATAAAGAGTATTTAGTCAAACCAGCACCTCCGACATTAGGGGAACTTGTTGATTTTTCGAAAGTGTTAAAGAAAGTGAGTACACAGTAACGACCAAATTGCAAAACATGTAATTTGGTCGTTTTGTTTTTTTAAAGTTTGTAATCTTGCTTCAAGTGCTGAAGTGTTTCTAGACTACGCCCCGCAAAAGGTGAATCATCTTCAGAAAATGAATTCATTTGAGTTTCTAATGCTAATTTTAGTGACTCTGTATAATCCGGAATTTCTCCTTCATATTTCTTCACCATTTGCTCTGGAATGTTCGTCTGTTCACGAAAAGCTAAAGCGCGTCTTTCATGGAAGAATGGTACGTCAGCTTGTTTTACATTATGTAAATCACCTTGCACTGGATGTTTTAAAACAGCTAATACTTTTACGACGTAACTGCCAGGACGGCTATTTGTAATTTCGCCGATGTATTTTCCAGTTTTATAAATACCAGTAACGATTTCACCAATTTCAAATGTTTCTCTCATATTTTTCACCTCAAGTTTATAGTAAGGAAAGTATAAGAAGGAGTCAAAGAAATCAGTTGATTTTTGAATGTCCTTGAGAATATGACAGGCTTCAACTATAATTTAAAATGATATAACAGAAAATTCTGATGTTAATTATTTTCATAAATTCCCTGATAAGGAGTGTTCTATATGATGCCTTTATATTTTCCTGAAGATAAAACGGAGTATATTATTCCAGGTATTGTTTGCGTTCTATTTATCATCGGTGCGGTTGCTACGTGGCGTATGTTTATTCGTGTATCAAAACGAGAAGCAGAGCGATTACAGAAAGTAGAAGAAAAGCTTTTAGCTGAAAAGAAACAGTAGTTCATTTCTGTATGTTTCCTTCTATGCTCGGACAATCTAAGGGCAGAAAGTATTTTGGAGGGAATTGAATGAAGAGACAGCTTTTTTTCAGTTGTTGTTTATTATTTCTAATGGCGGGTTGTGACCAAGGGAAGCCGAAAGAAATTGATGTGAAATTACATAATGCTTCAGGTGATGAAGTTGGGACTGCAAAAGTAGTTCAGCAAACAAGTGGAGTGAAAATTAAGATTAAAGCGGAGGGCTTTACACCAGGAACGCACGGGATACATGTGCATGAAATCGGAGAATGTAAAGCGCCTCGTTTCGAATCATCTGGGAATCATTTTAATCCGGATAATAAAGAACATGGGCTCTTGAATCCGAAAGGTGCGGAAAATGGTGATTTACCGAATATAGTGGCAGACGGTTCGGGAAAGATTAAAGCAGAAATCGATGCTCCGCATATAACGCTTGAAGAAGGAAAAACGACGATTCATAGAAAAGATGGAGCGTCTATTATTATTACAGAAAACGCTGATGATGGTATGACACAACCAACGGGTAAATCTGGTGGCCGAATTGCTTGCGGTGTTATCGTAAAAAAAGTGTCGGATATGAAGAAAAAATAGAAGCTACCGTGAATAGTAGATTTTGTTGTAAAACCGCATGATAGTAAGTGGAATTATATCGATTTATCGAAAAAAAGGAGGCTGTCCCAAAATTATTTTGGGACAGCCTCCTTTTTTATTATGAGAATGTATGGTGTAGTCTGTTTAAAATTTCTTCTAAAACAGATTTAGGACAGCCAATGTTAATTCGGATATGGGCTTCTCCACCTGTTCCGTATTTCTCACCAGGCTCAACGATGATTTTACCTTTCTCTTCAAGCAATGCTGTTCGTTCATCTTGAGAAAGGTCCAAGTGGGAACAATCAATCCACAGTAAAAAACTACCTTCTGGTTTAATTACAGAAAGAGCTGGTATGTGATTTTGAATATACTCACAAGCAAATTGAGCGTTATCTTCAACGTACAATCGAATTTCATTTAGCCAATCATTACATTCTGTATAGGCACTTTGCATTGCTGTATAAGCAAATGTATTTAATCCGTGGAATCCTTGTCTATATTGGATAGACATAAAGGCATTACGGAGATTTTCATTCGGAATAATAATGATCGATGCTTGTAATCCAGCGATATTAAATGTTTTGCTTGGAGCCATACAAGTAATAGTGCGTGCTGCTAATTCTTCAGATAAAGAAGCAAACGGTGTATGAGTATGGTCTCTATAAATAATATCGGCGTGAATTTCATCCGCGACAACGGTTACATTATATTGCGTACATAACGTGCCGAGTTTTGTTAGCTCCTCTTTTGTCCAAATGCGTCCGATAGGATTGTGAGGGCTGCAAAGAAGCATTAGTTTTACACCCTGTTTAAATTGAGTTTCTAGATGCTCGAAGTCTATCTTATATATGCCATTTTGTTTAAACAAGGGACTCTCACATAATTGTCTATTATTTGTTTTGACCATTTCAAAAAATGGTGGATAAATAGGAGGTTGTACGAGTACGGCTTCTCCTTCTTTCGTTATAGCTTGTATGCTCGTACTAAGAGCTGGAACGATACCTGCGCTAAATACAATCCATTCTTTTTGTATTTCCCAATTGTATTGGCTTTTCGTCCAATTACAAATGATATCCCCAATATTTTCAGGAGGAAGTGTATAGCCGAAAATAGGATGTTCTGTGCGTTTTTGTAATGCAGTTTGAATTGGTTTTGGTACTTCAAAATCCATATCGGCAATCCAAGCGTGGATGAGCTCTTCATTTTTATATGTATCCCATTTTGTACTATGTGTTCCGCGACGATTTACCGTTTTATGAAATAGTTGCATATGTTTGCTCCTTTCTTCTGTCAAACTGTTAAGTTATGAAAATTCTCACTCTTCTTATAGAATAGCTGATGTGATACGATAAAGAAAAGCATTAAAAAGTGAAAAGGCGGGAAGCAGATGGGTGCATATGACAAAATGATTGAGGTTGTGAAAAATTGGGATCCGTTTCAAATGGGACCGGAGTTTTATGAAACAGAAGCGAGCGATGTTGTAAACGTCGTAAGTGTGTTTGATGATCCGAAATACATCGCAAAGAAGATTCAACATATATACTTTATGTCTTTTGAAGAAGTACCTGCACTTGAAAAATGCGAAAAATTAGCAGTAGAGTTACTCGTACTAAAAGAAGGCGGAAGTTGTTCATTATAGGCTGTCGGAATTTACGACAGCCTTTTTGTTTATTTTCGTTCGGATTGATTAAAGCTTCACTTTATCCCGTTTTAACGAGCAGTAAGACTCCCGCCTCAAAATTCGGTTGAAGCAAAGAAGATAGGAGGGAAACCAAACTGCCCGTAAAAGCCGGATTGGTGAAGGCTAATAATCCACGGGGATAGGAACCACCACGGTTTAAGGCTTCACTTTATTGCGTCGCAAACGCAATAATTTCTTCATAAACATGATCGGGCTTTTCTTCAGGGAGTAAGTGCCCTGTATTTTCGTAAGAAATGAAAGTTGAATTAGGTAGGTCCTTATGGAGACGGTGTCCTACATGTACAGGGACGACGCGATCTTTTTCACCCCAAATGAGTAATACTGGGGTTTCGATTTTTTGTAATTCAGTTGAAGATAAGTCACCTTCACGGTCTCTTATCATTCGAGTTAAAGCAGGGAATATACGATCATCATAAAAAGGAGCAGCATAGCCTTCCATCATTTCATTGTCAATTAATGAATGGTCATGAACGACATTCATTAAGTTATGAATGATGCCCCTTCGAATAATCCAGTTCTTCACGTATAAGTGGAAGAACGGTAAATAAGAGGAGTACAGTAAAGGTAAGTTTGCGCGTGCTAAATAACTAGAGCTACATAGTAAAATTGTCTTTGAAATTAATTCAGGGCGTAAACGGTTTACAAAGAGTGAAATTTGTCCGCCCATAGAATGACCAACTAATACAATATTCGAGAGAGATAAATGTTCGATTAAATCGATAATAATAGCTGCTAAATTGTGATAAGAATATTTAAAGAGATGAGATTTATCACTTTTTCCGAATGGTGGTAAATCAAGGGCAATTACTGTACCTTTCTTTGTTAGTAAAGGAATGAGTCGTCGATAGCTAAATGAGGAAGAGAGGAAGCCGTGAACGAGTACGAAAGTAGGTCGCTCTTTTTTAGTATTATGTTCATACAATTCGTAATGAATAGTAGTCCCGCGAGTGGAAAAAGTGAAGTAAGGGCATTTGCATTCATGGTTCATTTTTTGTCACTCCATTGATTTTTGTTCATATCATCTCCAGGCAAGAAAAAAATATGTTAACAAAAAAAGGCAAGATGACGATGTCATCTTGCCTTTCGCGTATTTATAATTACCCAAGCACAATATTAGGTGGTGTTTTTCCTTGTAATCCTGCCACTAAATTTTCAGCAGCTGTCATAGCCATTTGCTGCCGAGTTTTTAATGTTGCAGATCCGATGTGCGGTAAAGTTACAACGTTTTGTAATGATAAGAGCGGATTCTCTTTTTGAATCGGCTCTTGTGTAAATGTGTCGATGCCGGCTGCAAATATTTTCTTTTCTGTTAACGCATGAATTAATGCAATTTCATCTACTGTTTTCCCGCGAGAAGCATTAATGAAAATTGCTGTTTCTTTCATTAGTGAAAATTCCTTTTCACCGATAAGATGATAGGTTTCATCTGTTAATGGAGTAAGAAGAATAATAAAATCAGATTGTTGGATTAGAGTTTGTAAATCACAATATGTAGCATCAAATTTTTGTTCAGCTTCTTCTTTACGGCGACGGTTATAGTAAAGGACATTCATATCAAAGCCGAATTTCGCTCGTTTTGCGACAGCTTCTCCAATTCTTCCCATTCCGATAATACCGATCGTACTATGATGTACATCTAGTCCGAAGTGTTCTTTTCCGATTTCAGCGTTCCATTCACCATTTTTTACATAGGAATTGAGTTCGCAAACACGGCGACCAGCAGATAACATAAGAGCGAAAACGAGATCGGCTACTGTATCATCTAACACATATGGAGTATTTGTTCCGATAACATTTTGTTTTTCCATCGCTTTTAAATCAAAGTTATCATGGCCAACAGAAATGTTACTTACTACTTTTAAATTAGGAGCAGCCTGCAATAACTCTTCATTTATAGTAGATCCGAAATTTAATAACCCATCTTTATCTTTTATTTTTTCCAATAGAACATCACGAGGTACTTTCTCGTCTTGATCCCATTTTTCAAAATCACAGTGTTCTGATAAATAGTTTTCTACAAATGTTGGAACTGGTTCGGCAATATATACTTTTGGTTTCACGGTTCCATCCCCTTTCCTCTTTACCCGGATTGGTGTGTGCTAATAATCAGCGGGTATGAAGCTCCCACTGATTAAAGTTTCATTGGGGCAGTAAGACCCCCACCTCCAAAAACGGCTGAAACAAAGAGGTTAGGTGGGAGTCCGGGTTGCCCGTAAAAGCCCGATTGGTGAAGGCTAATAATCAGTGGGGATGAATCCTCCCACTGATTAAAGTTTCACTTTATTTTGACATAATTCTCAAAAAAAATCTTCTTTTCAAACCGGAAAGAGTATTTGTATAATTTAGACACAAACTAAAAGGAAGGATGATTTATATGGTGACAGAGAAAGAATTGGAATTATTAGCTTGTCTTGAAAAGAATAGTCGTTTATCTGTAGATACATTAGCGAAGTTGTTAAATATAGAAGTAGAAGAAGCGAAAAAAATGGTTGCGAAATTAGAAAGTGAAAAGATTATCGTGGACTATGTAACACATATCGATTGGACAAAAGTGAAAGAACATACTGGTTTAACGGCGATGATTGATGTGAAAGTTACACCGAAGCGTGGTGTGGGTTTTGATGCAGTAGCTGAACAAATTTATCGCTATTCAGAAGTGAAATCCGTTTATTTAATGTCTGGAACATATGACCTTTCCATTACATTAGAAGGGAAGACGATGGGAGAAGTAGCAATGTTTGTTTCTGAGAGATTAGCAACAATTGAATCTGTCGTTTCAACGACAACTCATTTTATTTTGAAGAAGTATAAACATGAGGGGATTATTTATGAAAAGACAGATGATGATAAGAGAATTGTGGTGACACCGTGAAGCAATTTGACCTATCTAGAGTAGCAGAATCTTTACAACCGTCCGGTATACGAAAGTTTTTTGATTTAGCGGCAAGTATGAAAGGTGTTATTTCACTTGGAGTGGGGGAGCCGGACTTTGTTACCCCTTGGAATGTAAGGCAAGCATGTATTCGTTCTTTAGAACAAGGATATACGTCATATACAGCAAATGCAGGATTATTGGAGCTCCGTCAAGAAATAGCAAAGTATCTAAAGAAACAATTTGCAGTATCTTATGATCCGAATGATGAAATCATTGTTACAGTTGGAGCGAGTCAAGCGCTAGATGTAGCGATGCGCGCTATTGTAAATCCTGATGATGAAATACTTATTATTGAACCAAGCTTCGTTTCGTATGCACCGCTTGTTACGTTAGCGGGCGGGGTCCCAGTTCCAGTAGCGACTTCATTAGAAGATGAATTTAAAGTACAGCCAAATCAAATTGAAGCAGCTATTACAACGAAAACAAAGGCAATATTACTTTGTTCCCCCAATAACCCAACAGGCGCAATGTTAAATAAATCCGAATTAGAAAAGCTAGCAGTTATTGTTGAGAAGTATAATTTAATCGTGTTATCTGATGAAATTTATGCAGAGCTCGTATACGACGAAGCATATACGAGTTTCGCGAGTATTAAAAATATGCGTGACCATACGATTTTAATTTCAGGGTTTTCAAAAGGGTTTGCCATGACGGGATGGCGTCTTGGGATGATTGCAGCCCCTGTGCAATTTTCAGAATTAATGCTCAAAATCCACCAGTATTCAATGATGTGTGCACCGACGATGTCTCAATTTGCAGCGCTTGAAGCATTACGCGGGGGAAATGATGAAGTAATTCGAATGAGAGATAGCTATAAAAAACGTCGTAACTTTATGACGACATCTTTCAATGAAATGGGCTTAACATGTCATGTGCCAGGCGGGGCATTTTATGTCTTCCCTTCTATAGCTTCAACTGGACTATCTTCAGCAGAATTTGCAGAACAGTTATTATTAGAAGAAAAAGTGGCTGTTGTTCCTGGAAATGTGTTTGGCGGGAGTGGTGAAGGATTTATTCGTTGTTCATATGCAACATCGCTTGAGCAACTTATGGAAGCAATGAAGAGAATGGAACGGTTCATAGAGAATAAAAAAAGGACAAAACATAATACGTTTTGTCCATAAAAGGGGGGGAATACTAGAAAGCCATGTGTTAGTATTCTATCCTAATATTGGAGAATTATACGTATTATAGGAAATTTTTTCATGAATTTTGAATGAGCTCTATCATAGTGGTATAATTTACTAATATAAGGTGGGAGTATCCTCGGGGTTTTACTTAGGATACTTACCACTAATCGGATATTTAACAATAAATACATCTGCTTTGCTATTTACAATTGTAGAGAAAATGGTAAACGTATGGGAGTGTTTCACATGTCAGAACAATATACAACGGGAGTGGTTGTAACAGGGAAAGTAACTGGAATTCAAGATTACGGTGCATTTGTAGCTTTGGATGCAGAAACACAAGGACTTGTGCATATATCTGAAATCACAAATGGTTATGTAAAAGACATTCATGACTTTTTGAAGGTCGGAGATACAGTAGAAGTAAAGGTACTTTCAATTGATGAAGAGCACAGGAAAATGAGTTTATCGTTAAAAGCTGCGAAAAGAAAACAAGGAAGGGTTCTTATACTGAATCCATCTGATAAAGGGTTCAATACGCTGCGAGAAAAGCTAGCAGAATGGATTGAAGAATCGGAGGTAATAAAGTAAAAGAGGAACGCATATGAGCGTTCCTCTTTTACTGTGACTTATGATATATATATTTGCAAATATGATTGCATGCAATCATATTCGTATGTCGGAGGCGAAAAGACATACTGACTATTGAATTTCATGTGTTTCTGGGTGAGTACCAAGATTCTCGGATGGTTTAAATAGTAAGCCGAGATTGATAAGCCCAGAAATACCAACGATGCCGTAAATAATACGTGCAAGAGCTGAGTTCTGTCCACCGAAAATAGCCGCTACTAAGTCAAACTGGAAGAACCCAATAAGTCCCCAGTTAACAGCGCCGATTACAGTGAAGACTAATGCGATACGTTGTAGAGTACTCATGAAAAGTCCCCCTTAATGTGAAACGTGAGCAAGCAAGGAGTTAATAAGAAAATTTAACTCCTTTATAGAATGGTATAGTTTTGTTGTTTTTATACATGAAAAATGTACGAAAAATGATGTATATACATCTATACCGAAAAATGCGAATTTTTATGCAAAAAATGAACTTTTTCTAAAAAATAAATAATGGTTACGTTTACAATTATTGAATCGCTTGATTTACAACTTTAGTTTCGCTAAAGTGAATACAGAAATACATATACATAATTGGAGGGAAAAAGATGAGTACACATGTAACGTTCGACTATTCTAAAGCGTTATCCTTCATCGGTGAAAATGAACTAACTTATTTACGTGATGCAGTAAAAGTAACACATCATGCAATCCACGAAAAAACTGGAGCTGGGAACGATTTCCTTGGGTGGGTAGAGCTTCCGCTTCAATATGATAAAGAAGAATTTGCTCGCATTCAAAAATGCGCAGAAAAAATTAAAAATGACTCTGACATTTTACTTGTTGTAGGTATTGGTGGTTCTTACCTAGGAGCACGCGCAGCAATCGAAATGTTAAACCATTCTTTCTATAACACGCTTTCTAAAGAACAACGTAAAACTCCACAAGTGCTATTTGTTGGACAAAACATTAGCTCCACTTACATGAAAGATTTAATGGACGTACTAGAAGGTAAAGACTTTTCTATTAACGTTATTTCCAAATCAGGTACAACAACAGAGCCTGCAATCGCATTCCGTATTTTCCGTAAATTATTAGAAGAAAAGTATGGAAAAGAAGAAGCACGCAAACGTATTTATGCGACTACAGATAAAGCGCGCGGTGCTTTAAAAACATTATCTGATAATGAAGGCTACGAAACGTTCGTTATTCCAGATGATGTTGGCGGTCGTTTCTCTGTATTAACACCAGTAGGTTTATTACCAATCGCTGTAAGTGGCCTAAACATTGAAGAGATGATGAAAGGTGCAGCTGCTGGTCATAATGACTTCGCGAAATCAGAACTTGAAGAAAACCCAGCTTACCAATACGCAGTAGTTCGTAATGCCCTATACAATAAAGGGAAAACAATTGAAATGCTTGTTAACTATGAGCCAGCACTGCACTACTTCTCTGAGTGGTGGAAACAGTTATTTGGTGAAAGTGAAGGAAAAGATCAAAAAGGTATTTTCCCATCTTCAGCAAACTTCTCAACTGACTTACACTCATTAGGTCAATACATTCAAGAAGGCCGTCGTGACCTATTCGAAACAGTTCTTAAAGTAGGTAAATCTACACACGAACTAAAAATCGAATTAGATGACAACGATTTAGATGGATTAAACTATCTTGCTGGTGAAACTATAGACTTCGTAAACACAAAAGCATACGAAGGTACATTACTTGCACATAGCGATGGCGGAGTACCAAACTTAATCGTAAACATTCCAGAACTAAACGAGTACACATTCGGTTACCTTGTATACTTCTTCGAAAAAGCATGTGCGATGAGTGGCTACCTATTAGGCGTAAATCCATTTGACCAACCAGGAGTAGAAGCGTACAAGAAAAATATGTTTGCTCTACTTGGAAAACCAGGATTTGAAGAGTTAAAAGCAGAATTAGAAGAGCGTTTAAAATAATAAAAAGCGATCGGGTCTCCGATCGCTTTTTATTATTTTACTGAAAAGTACATCGGTATATTCAAACTAGAATGGGTATGCTAAAGGAAAAGTCTAGGAGGGATGGGCTTGATTCCGATTCAATCAAATTTAGAAGGACGTACATATGCGTTATATAAGTTAGAAGAGGTTATGAAACCACTTGGATATAGTATTGGTGGCAATTGGGATTATGATAAAGGATGTTTTGATTATAAAATCGACGAAGAAGATGGCTATCAATTTTTACGAGTACCATTTACAGCGGTGGATGGAGAACTAGATGTGCCTGAGGTAGTAGTCCGTCTTGAAACGCCGTATATTCTTTCGCATGTATATCAAGACGAACTAGATGATAATGTTAATACTTTAACAGCTGGAACGAGTGGATTTGATCAATTTGCTGAGCCGAAAGATCCCGATGGAGACGTGAAAAGAAAATATATCAGTATTGGTAAAGTACTAGTACAAGAACTAGAAAGTCATTTTTTTAATGGTGAATAACAATGAGTATGTCGCTTTCGATGAGAATGAAAGAATGAACTGGATTGATCATATATTGTTCGTCGCGCTTTACACCTAGTAAGAGAATGTTTTGCTTTAAAAGAGTATAGCTACAATTTGCAAAGGATTGTCCTATACAGGACGGGGAAATCTCCATCAGTTGTAATTTGTTATCAGAGATTTCATCGTAAAGTGAGAATAGTACACCTGAAATGGAAGGGAATAAAAGAGAAGCGGTAAATACATAGCTCGTTAATTTATTTCCTTCTATAATTTCTGATACGCCAGCTCTCGTTGCATTTTGGATTTGTTCAGAAGTAAGAAGTTCAGCGATGCAGTGAATGTTTGGATTAAGTCCTTTTGCAGTTAAAATATTTAAAATGGACTGTGTATCTGCTAAGCTTTCGTTCTTCTCTTTATCCGCTGTTATTAATATAGTGTGAGCTGTTGTAATGTTAGCTTTTAATAAAGTTTGATCGTGATGCGGACAACCTTTTATAAATTCTAAATGATGAAATGGCTTTGGCAGTAAAGAAAGTGTTTCATCAATTAAAATGATATCAAGGTTCGGTTGTAATATGTGCATTTGTTTTACAACATGTTTTGCACGTTCATTCCAGCCAACGATAATCATATGACCATTAGAGGTAGCAGCTGCTTCTCCTTTAATTTTCATATATTGTTTATTAATCATGTCGGTAGCGAATAGAACCATATAATAAGAACAAAATCCAGTTCCTAATAAAATAATGCCTATACCAATAAGTTTTCCTATCGTTGTATGAGGGGCAAAATCGCCGTATCCAACGGTGAAAATGGTAACGATTGACCACCAAACCCCGTCGAACCATGTGGTGAAGTGAGCTGGCTCTAATATATGTATAAGAAAGCCGGAGAAGGCAGTAAGTACAATAATAAAACAAATTAAACGAAAAATAATGGAATCACGAAATGTATCTACTAAATTCGGACGGGATTTCAAGTTCCTATTCCTCCTTACTTTTCAGGACTACATTCATTGTTACCATTATAGAAAAAAGAAAAACTCTCTAATTAAAAAGAGAGTTTTTCTGTAACTACTCAGTCCCCCTATGAAAAAACGCCAGAAAAGCATTTTTTTAAATGGTTGAGATGGACTGGCTATGTATAGGAGCGGTCAGTGCCTTTTCCTGCCACGCGCAAAGTTTTAAAACAAAGAAGGGTAGCGAGGTGTAGGTCCATTTTTATCTCCATGGCAGTAATCTATATGCTGAAAAATGAAAAAATATATAGGCAATAAGGTACGTATTTTCGCTGGAATAATACTCCTTACCAAAATGCTAAATGAAATGTACGGCTGAGTAGTTACGTTTTTCTTTATGTTACATACTCTCCACTTCAGTTTGTTGAACACTTTCAAGATGCTGAAGAGCATAATAAACATCGGCAGTATGTCTTTTTTGATCGATAGACAATTTAAGATGTAAGTAGTGAGCGCCGTTTTCTAATGTTTTGAGCTTCATATTTTTAACCTTTATATCCATCTCTTTTATTTCTTCAATTACAATGGGGATATTGTCCATATTTCGTACAACGAGTTTAACTGCGATATCACGTTGACGAAATGATCTAGGGCCGACGAATTTCATAGTTAATGGGATAAGTTCTACACTAATCATAAGGAAACACATCCCGAAAATCGCCTCGATATAGAAGCCGGCTCCAACGGCAATGCCAATACCAGAAGCACCCCAAATCATAGCAGCAGTCGTTAGTCCCGCAATACTATCGTTTCCTCTTCGTAAAATTACACCGGCACCTAAAAAGCCGATTCCTGATACGATTTGAGCGGCAAGTCGAAGTGGATCCATATTCATATGATCGGTATGTGGTAAGTTATAAGCTGCTTTAATAGAAACAATAGTCAGGAGGCAACTAATAATAGAAATAACTAAACAAGTTTTTAAACCGAGTGGTTTACGTTTTAATTCGCGCTCTAAACCGATAGCGAATCCTAAAATAGCCGAGAGACCTAATTTTATTAATAAGTCGGTGTAGTCCATGTATATTCCTCCTTGTATGATATGGTATATGAATAAAACATTTATCCCGCATTAACGGGCAGTAAGCCCTCGCCTCAAAATTCGCCGAATGCGAGAAAGTTAGGTGGGAGACAACTGCCCGTAAATGCCCGATTGGTTCAACTAATAATCAGTGGGGGATGAACACCCCCCACTGATTAAAGTTTCACTTTATATAGAAAGAAACGCTTTTTGGCAGAGTGACTTTATATAGAATATATGTAGGAATTACTTAGAAATGAAAGAGATATTTCGTTTAAGTATATGATATTAAAAAAGAAATGTAGTTGGTTTAAAAAAAGTTTTCAAAAGGTGTTGCATTTCGTTTTTTCACATGATATATTAATAACCGTCGCTGATGCGGAAACGCAGAAAACGACAAAAAAGAAATTGAAAAACTTAGTTGACATCGAAAAACGAAGATGTTAACATAAGGAAGTCGCAAATGAGCGACCAAGTAGTTCTTTGAAAACTGAACGAAACAAACAACGTGAACGTCAATTTTTATTTTTAGATGCTAGACAAACTAACTTTATTGGAGAGTTTGA
>NZ_PCNZ01000004.1 GCF_002975175.1 Bacillus sp. MYb209 | reverse complement strand
CCATTCTCTCAAACTCGTTAGCTACCGAATGAATATTATCAACCGCTTGTTGAAAGGCTACAGAAAATTGTTTCGTCAAATCTAAAACTTGTTGGCTCGCTTCTTGTGCTTTGGAGTTAACAGATAGTGTTGTACGCGTCGCCTTTGTTATAGAACGACTTGTTGCACTTTGAATCCTGTCAGAAGCTGATCCCATTTTCGTAGCAATTTGTGTTGCTGTTTGTAAATTACTTTGAAATTGTCCCATCGTATAAACCCTTTCTATATTTCTATGAACGTATTAAAGAAGGGGAGTGCCTAGTATGTATGTCCATTATCCTATTGTTCCTTATAGGAACCCTCCTGGAAAAATATTGCGGATATAATTATAACAATAAATGGTTAAAGTTTCCTCAAAAAAATATATTTTACAACATATGTGTTTGTTATAGTTCTCAAAAGGTAATGTAGTATAACATAGAGGTAAAATACGAATGGGAAAGTAATAAATTGATGCTAATGATTTATATTATGCTGTATGGGCTGAAAAGGGTGGTTGGTTAAATCTTGGCGGTGAACAATGGATTAAGAACAATCCATCTTATGTGAAGTTTAGTAAGAAAAGCACAGTAGATTCCTCTATTATAGGGAAGCGTGTTGTTAATAAAGTGGACAACCTACGTTTCTATGAATCTCCATCTTGGCATGATAAAGACGTGGCTGGTACTTTAGATGCAGGACTAGGGTTTACTATTGATGCAAGGGTAAATGTTAATGGTTCGTCGCAATATAAAGTGCATAATTCACTTGAGCAAACTTTCTACATTACAGCAAATTCAGCTTATGTTTTTGTGAAATGATTAATAGCCGGCTCTTATGAATTGACTGCATAATAAAGGAAATATAATTAAGTATGAGAATTATTCATTTTTAACCATTAAATTTTATAAAAAAATCCTCTATGAATGATAATTCATAGAGGGTAACATAACGCACAATTATCAATATTTTTATTTATCTTCTATATTTTTAAGATAATTATCTAAAAACTTTTTATCGATTTCATTATCTGGTAAAATACCTAGGTTTTTATACATCCATATTATTTGTCTATCCATACTTCCTATTTCTGAAGATAAAATATCTTCATAATTATATTCTATTTTGAACTTACCAGAATTTTCTATCGTTAAAGTCAAATTTGTCCATAATTCCTGTTCGGTTTTTCTAAATTCTTCACGCAATTCTTCAAATTTATCAAATAGCTCAAATAGTAATTCTTTATAAATTTTTCTATCAACATTATAAACTTTGGGGATATCATTTGAATAAATGAATCCTTCTTTAGTAGGGATAGAAAAGTAGAAGAATACTTCTGTTGAGTCATTTAATACTTCTGCATATAGATGGATTTTTCCCCAATCACCTGGGATAATCTCGTCAACTCTTGTTCCTATTTCTTGATAGATGATTTCCATTTCTTTTGTTTCCATGGTTTAACCCCCATTTTGATTTTTCATTCGCATGAATTTTTCTATACCATTAATTTCATATTCTATATCAAATGATACTGGCCGTATATTATCCCCTGCATATTTAGGTTCTATTTTTACTTTCACAGTTTTGCCATCAGCTAAAGCTTTTGCCCACTCTTGTTCAAGACTATACCATTTACCACCAGAACGATTTATTTGTGAATTCATTGCCACTAAATTATCAATATCACCAGATCCCTCAAACATACTTGCGATTAAATGACCTCCAGAATGGATCGCCACAATATAAAGTTAAGAATTGTAGAGGGAATGTGTTTTATATCACAGCTAGTGCATATTATGTACAAGTAAAATAAAAAATGCCGGCTCTAAATAGAGTCGGCATTTTTTTGTTTGTTATTAGCTTGCGAAAAATTTTAGATATGTAAATACTAAACCGACAATTCCAATTCCTGTTCCTACAATCCATTTTATTGAGTCAATTTTATTTTTTCGGTGATACTCGCGTTCTTTTAAAAACATTATTTCAATATTTTTTTCAGTCAACTCTAGCTTATGATCCATTTTTTCTTCGAGATTTTCTAACTTGGAACCCATTTTCTCTTCGAGATTTTCTAACTTGGAACCTATTTTCTCTTCGAGGTTTTCTAACTTGGAACTCATTTTTTCTTCGAGGTTTTCTAACTTAGAACTCATTTTTTCTTCAACGTGTTCTAAATCTTTTAATGTAGCAAAGTTACTCATTTCACCATCACCGCCATTATTGTTTATTCGTTTGTTTCTATATTCATCCAATTCTCTTACACCAGACATATCTATACCACCTTATTAGTTAGAACATTAAATGGAATTTTAGTTTTAAAAATTGTATTACTAATAATAGATTCTGTTACACCCATTTGATCAGTTTTTTTGTTAGTAAATCCAATTTGTAAGTAATAATAGTTGCTAATAAAATCTAAATTAGAAAAATCATCATCTATAGGAATTTCGAATTTGATTTGTTCAGTATCTTCATTAATATCTCCTTGATTAGGGTCATATTCAACCACATATCTTCTGACAATAGTTGTTTCTTTCCCTCCAAATTGATGATATAAGGTGAACCATATTGCTACATAATCAAGGGATTCATGGATGTAAGGGAGTGTTCTTCGAGTGAGCCCACCAATTGTACATGAAATATTTAGAGTGTTATTTTGATCTTTGTATAATATCAACTCTTGGGAATCCTTCTGAGTATGTAAGTGAATAGAGGTTACAGCTGGAAAAAAGTTATTCGAACTCATTTATAATGACCTCTCTTTCAGTCTTTTTCAGGCGAATATTTTCCTGGATTATTTTTCTTTATCAACGTAAAAATTCAGCTTATCCTTTGCTATAATTCGCGCACGCGTATAAGGATGGGACTGTATCATATCCTCATGAAAATGCCTCTTGGAGCGATATCTAAATCATACCAATTTAAGAAGAACGTTGTAAATATTAACTTAATATGTCGAGAAAATATAATATGGAAGAGTATTATATTTGTTTAATTTGCTAACTTGTCTATATAATAGAAGAAATTAAAAATAAATATCTTTGTAGTCACCCTGTTGGCGTCAACCTAATGCGCCTAATGGCTACAAAAGACATCTACTTCGTACCATTCGGCCAAGATGCACCAGAGAAAAAACCGAACTCAATGGTAGCTCGTATGGAGTTACTTGAAGATACAGTATTAGAAGCGCTACAAGGAAAACAATTACAACCTGTTGTTGTAGAAAAATTCAGATATATGAATTAAAAAACGAAAAAAAACGGACAATTTTTGATGAAACCATCATTCTTACTGTAGAATATGATAAAATTAACGTTATTAAGATTAGAAGGGGCATTGTAAGCTCCTTCTAATTCTAAGTTATAGAAGGATTGGTATCTAGAAAGGGGCATAGTGATGGAAAAGCAAAAAACTTTTCATGTCGCTGTAGTTGGAGCAACCGGCGCAGTTGGTGAACAAATGTTAAATACTTTAGAGAAACGAGAATTTCCAATTGGGAAGTTAACGTTACTTTCATCTAAACGATCTGCAGGTAAGAAACTTGTATTTAAAGGCGAAGAATTTACAGTTCAAGAGGCAACTCCTGAAAGTTTTGAAGGAGTAGATATTGCACTATTTAGTGCTGGTGGATCTGTATCGAAACAATTAGCGCCTGAAGCAGCAAAGCGCGGTGCAATTGTTGTTGATAATACAAGTGCATTCCGTATGACAGAAAACGTGCCACTTGTTGTACCTGAAGTAAATGAAAATGATTTAAAAGAACATAATGGTATTATTGCAAATCCAAACTGTTCTACAATTCAAATGGTAGTAGCTCTTGAGCCAGTTCGCCAGCAATATGGTTTAAAACGAGTAATCGTTTCCACATACCAAGCTGTATCAGGTGCTGGTGCGGCAGCTATTGAAGAACTTCATGAACAATCACAAGCAATCTTAAATGGTGAAGAAGTAAAGGCGAATGTTTTACCTGTATCAGGTGACGAAAAGCATTTCCAAATCGCTTTTAATGCTATTCCACAGATTGATAAATTCCAAGATAATGGATTTACATTTGAAGAAATGAAAATGATTAATGAAACGAAAAAAATTATGCATATGCCTGAATTAGAAGTAGCTGCGACATGTGTACGTTTACCAGTTGTATCGGGTCATTCTGAGTCTGTGTACATTGAAGTAGATAAAGAAGGCGTAACAGTAGAAGAAATGAAAAACTTACTTGCAAATGCAGAAGGTATTGTACTGCAAGATAATCCAGCAGAGCAGTTATATCCAATGCCAGCTACTGCAGTAGGTAAAAACGAAGTATTCGTTGGAAGAATCCGTAAAGATTTAAATAATGATAAAGGATTCCATCTTTGGGTCGTATCTGATAACTTATTAAAAGGCGCTGCATGGAATTCTGTTCAAATTGCAGAGCGCTTAGTAAAATTACAATTAGTGTAAACGGCTAAGAGAAGGTGCAAAATATGAAAATTATTGTTCAAAAATTTGGTGGTACATCAGTACGTGATGACAATGGGCGTAAGCATGCGCTTCACCATATAAAAAAATCATTAGCTGCTGGTTATAAAGTAGTTACTGTTGTATCAGCAATGGGCCGTAAAGGTGAACCGTATGCAACTGATACGTTATTAAGTCTTGTAAATCAAGAGGAATCTAATATTTCTAAACGTGAGCAAGATTTATTATTATCATGCGGAGAATTAATCTCAGCAATTGTTTTCTCTAACATGTTGAATGAGAATGGTATAAAAGCAGCAGCATTAAATGGTGCACAAGCTGGTTTTGTAACGAATGGTGACTTTACGAATGCTAAGATTATTGAAATGAATTGCGATCGTATACATGAAGAGTTAGAAAATGTAGATGTTATCGTCGTTACTGGATTCCAAGGTCAAACGAAAAATGGAGACACGACAACACTTGGCCGCGGAGGTAGTGATACTTCAGCTTCAGCATTAGGTGTTGCGCTTCATGCTGAATATATCGATATCTTCACAGATGTTGAAGGTGTTATGACTGCGGATCCTCGTATCGTAAAAGATGCGCGTCATCTTCAAACTGTAACATATAACGAGATTTGTAACATGGCTTATCAAGGTGCGAAAGTCGTTCATCCGCGTGCGGTTGAAATTGCGATGCATGCAAAAGTACCACTTCGTGTACGTTCTACGTATTCTGATAGTGAAGGTACGCTTATTGCGGCATATGATGGTGCCACAAAAGGGCAGGATGTAGAAGAACGTCCTGTTACAGGGATTGCCCATGTGTCAAACGTAACGCAAATTAAAGTGCTTGCAAAAGAAACTGCATATGATTTACAACAACATGTGTTTAAAGAAATGGCTAATGAAGGGATTAGTGTGGACTTAATTAACATTTCTCCTACCGGTGTAGCTTACACAGTAAATGATAGTGTATCAGCGCGTGCAGTTGAAGTCTTAAAGCAACTTGGATATGATCCAGCTGTGACAGAGCATTGTGCGAAGGTTTCTATCGTTGGTGCTGGAATGGCAGGTATTCCAGGGGTTACAGCAAAAATTGTCACAGCTTTAGCGGAAAAAGGTATTCAAATTCTGCAATCAGCAGATAGTCATACGACAATTTGGGTTCTTGTAAAAGAAGCCGATTTAGTGGAGGCTGTGAATGCATTACATAGTGCATTTGAGCTTTCAAAAGAAAAGCAACTGGAACAATAAGGAGTGAGATCATGATAGATTTTGGGACAATTGCAACCGCGATGGTAACACCGTTTGATAAAAACGGTAATATCGATTTTGCAAAGACAACGAAATTGGTAAATTATTTAATGGATAACGGTACAACAGCAATCGTGGTAGGAGGAACGACTGGAGAATCTCCTACATTAACATCAGAAGAAAAAGTAGCGTTATATCGCCATGTCGTATCTGTTGTCGATAAAAGGGTGCCCGTAATCGCTGGAACAGGTAGCAATAATACGCATGCTTCTGTTGATTTAACAAAAAAGGCAACTGAAGTTGGTGTTGATGCAGTTATGCTAGTGGCACCGTATTATAACAAACCGAGTCAAGAAGGGATGTACCAGCACTTTAAAACAATCGCTGAAAGCACTCCGCTTCCGGTAATGCTATATAATGTTCCAGGACGATCTATTGTACAAATCTCCGTTGATACAGTTGTTCGTTTATCAAAAATAGAAAACATTGTTGCGATTAAAGATGCAGGCGGCGATGTATTAACAATGACAGAAATCATTGAAAAAACAGCGGACGACTTTGCAGTATACAGCGGTGATGATGGTTTAACATTACCAGCTATGGCAATTGGAGCAAAAGGTATTGTTTCTGTAGCATCTCATGTTATCGGGAATGAAATGCAAGAAATGATTGCTGCATTCCAAGCTGGAGAGTTCAAAAAAGCGCAGAAATTACATCAATTACTAGTAAAAGTAACGGATGCACTATTTATGGCGCCAAGCCCAACACCAGTAAAAACAGCATTACAAATGGTTGGATTAGATGTAGGTTCTGTACGTTTGCCACTTCTTCCATTAACGGAAGAAGAAAGAGTAACGTTACAATCTGTAATGCAATCTATTCCTCGTTAATAAAAATGACCTAGTGTGAAACTAGGTCATTTTTATTTTGACTAACTATATGTAAGTGGTGAAAAATTAGCTATAGTTAATAGGCTCTAATAAGAAGGGGATGGCAGAGTGTAGGATTAGTTAGAAACTGATTACAGAGATAAGGTTTTTAGTGAATATCGTTTCATGTTTATGTAAAGAACTTGCATGCATATTTTTCCATTAAACTCCTATTACGTAGGAAAAATAGTGAGTATGATATGAAGATACCCCCCGAAAATTACAGCCTCACTTTAGCGTCTTCTCCTGTCTTTCGCATAATTTAACTTGTGTTCTATTTCTTGTATCAGTTATAATATGGCTAAGTAGCTTAGTACGGGTATGCTTAGCAAAATTGGAAAAAATTATGATTCAATGAAATTTTTATATCATATCGAATAAGATATTTGATTTATATAATGAAAGAGAGGTGAAACCTGGTTTAAAAAATAAAAAAGAACATGATATCGCATAACGGTAAGGACATTCGTCTTGGACGGTGAATATATGGTGGTTGCAGAGTTTCCCCTGGTGTCTCTGCAATTTTAGTGAAATCAGTGTTTGCAAGATTTTTAAACCAGGCAACAACATGAAGAGAAAAGAGAATGAGTCTGTTAAAGTATTTGCTCTTGGCGGAGTAGGTGAAATCGGAAAAAACATGTACTGTGTTGAAATTGATTCTGAAATCTTTATTGTAGATGCAGGATTGATGTTCCCGGGAGATGAAATGTTTGGGATTGATATTGTTATTCCTGACATTACATATTTAGTAGAAAATCAAGAGCGAGTAAAAGGACTATTTATTACCCATGGTCATGAAGATCATATTGGTGGAATTGTTTATGTGCTTCGTAAATTATCTATTCCAGTATATGCGACGAAATTAACGGTAGGACTTATACAAGAAAAGCTTGGCGAAGCAGGAATGTTAGGCCGTATAGACTTAAAAACAATTGACTCGAATTCAACAGTAGAGTTTAATTCAACAACTGTGTCATTCTTCGGAACGACACATAGTATTCCGGATTCTGTGGGTGTTTGTTTCCATACATCAAAAGGTGCTGTAGTATATACAGGAGACTTTAAATTTGATCAAACTCCAATCGGAAATAGTGGAGCAGATCTTGGGAAAATGGCGCAAATTGGAAATGAAGGCGTACTTTGCTTGTTATCTGATAGTACAAACGCTGAACGTCCTGGTTATACAGGTTCGGAAAAAGAAGTTGGTATAGAGATTTCTAAAGTATTCTATAGTTCAGAAGGACGTATTATTGTTGCTTCATTTGCCTCCAATGTACATCGTATTCAACAAGTGTTTGATGCAGCTGCTGAAACTGGAAGGAAGGTAGCGGTAGTAGGACGTAGCATGGTGAAAGTGGTAGATATTGCAAGACGTCTTGGTTATTTAGATGTTCCAGAAGGTATGGTTATTTCATTACAAGAAATAGACAATTTCCCGGAAAAAAAGGTAGCTATTTTAACGACTGGTAGTCAAGGGGAACCAATGGCAGCCCTTTCTAGAATGGCGAAGCAAGCTCATAAACAAATTTCAATTCGTAAAGGTGATACTGTTATTATTGCAGCTTCTCCAATTCCAGGAAATGAAATATCTGTATCAAAAATTATTGACTTGTTATTTAGATCTGGGGCTGAGGTTATTTATTACGGTGAAAGAAAAGTTCACGTTTCAGGTCACGGTAGCCAAGAAGAATTAAAGCTGATGATAAATTTAATGAAGCCGAAGTATTTTGTACCCGTACATGGTGAGTTCCGTATGCAAAAAGCACATGCATATTTAGCGGAAGATGTAGGTATTACGAGAGAGAATATCTTTATCGTAGAAAAAGGTGATGTAATTGCTTTTGGTGACGATGAAGCAAAATTAGCTGGTAAAGTGCAAGCTGGCAATGTTTTAATTGATGGATTAGGTGTAGGTGACGTGGGTAACATCGTTCTTCGAGATAGAAAGATGTTATCTCAAGATGGAATTTTAGTTGTTGTTGTAACACTAGGTAAGGATGAAAATAAAATAATCTCTGGTCCAGAAATTATTTCACGCGGCTTTGTATATGTTCGTGAATCAGAAGCATTAATCGAACGATCCACAGATATTGTACGTATGATTGTTGAACAATCAATTAAAGAGTATACAATTGAATGGTCTATGTTGAAACAAAATATTCGTGAATTATTAGGGCAGTTCTTGTACGAAGAAACGAAGAGAAAGCCAATGATTTTACCGATTATTATGGAAGTATAAAGAAGGTCACCTTTACAGGTGATCTTTTTCTTTTTTAACCTATCGAATGAAATTCATAACTTAAGAAATAATAGTTATATACGAGTGAAAGGGGATGCGATATGACAGAACGTGATCGTTATACAAATGAAGCAAAAGAAGCTGAGCCGAAAGAAGTTCCAAAAGAGGCTTCTATAGTGGAGAAAATTCAACAACTTGGTCAAACGAATGTACCACAGATGAATGAATCGCGTATTCATTGCTTAACGATTGTTGGGCAGGTGGAAGGTCATATTCAGTTACCACCACAAAATAAAACAACAAAATATGAGCACATCATTCCGCAAATTGTCGCGATTGAACAAAATCCAAAAATTGAAGGTTTACTGTTAATATTAAATACAGTTGGAGGTGACGTTGAAGCCGGATTAGCAATTTCTGAAATGGTGGCTTCGCTTTCAAAACCAACTGTATCTCTTGTTTTAGGAGGAGGGCATTCGATCGGTGTACCGATTGCGGTCTCAACTGATTATTCATTTATTGCCGAAACAGCGACGATGACAATTCATCCGATTCGTTTAACAGGTCTTGTTATAGGTGTGCCACAAACATTTGAGTATTTGGATAAAATGCAAGAAAGAGTCATTCGATTTGTGACAAAGCATTCGAAAGTAACGGAAGATCGTTTTAAAGAGCTTATGTTTGCAAAAGGGAATTTGACGCGAGATATTGGGACGAATGTAATAGGTGGAGATGCAGTGAAGTATGGTCTTATAGATGATGTCGGTGGTATTGGTAACGCACTTCGAAAATTAAACGAATTAATTGATGAACGCACGGACAATTATACAGAAGGGACAATGTTACAATGATTTTATATACAATTATGCCAGAGCAACTTGTGTATCCGGCCGATTATTCACAATGTGAAAGCCAAAAAGTTGTGAATATAAACGGCGTGGAATTAGTGGTCTCTGAGGAGGATAATCAATGTTACTCTATTGTACGTGTATTAGGTACGAATCCGTCTCACTACCTAGAGTTTGAGCCTGGACAGAAAATTACCTTTTAGTAAAAAGAAGGATTTTGTTTAGGAGCTATGGTATAATATAAAAAACAAGACGGTTGAGCAGCCATGAGTAGGCTGCTTTCTTCTGTTTATTTAACATTTTACAAGAAGTGTAAAAATAGAAGATATAAAGACCTGAAAAATAGAGAGAAAGACATATAAGTAGAGCTTTTTTTATAAGAAAGTTGTACTTAATTTTTAGAACACGAGGTGAAGAAATGGCAAAACAAAAGCAAAGAGGGACGAAGGCTAAGGCAAGACGTACGATAAAGCCAACTTTGTATTATGAAATCGTCGGGTTGACTCTTTTTGCACTTTCGATTATTACGATTTTACAGCTAGGTGTTGTAGGAAAATCGTTTGTGTTATTTTTTCGCTTCTTCTTTGGTGAGTGGTACATAATTGGTGTGTTAGGTGTAATAGCTTTATCTGTTGCGTTTGTAATAAAGCGGGGATGGCCGAATCTTTTAAATAAACGGCTAATAGGTGTTTATTTAATTGTACTAGCAATATTAATGTTTAGTCATATTACATTATTTAACCTTCTTACGAAAGATGGAGCTGTGCAAAATACTTCTGTAATTGTTAGTACAAAAGATTACTTCTTCCTTGAAATGAAAAGGGGCCCGGATAGTGTTCATTTAGGTGGTGGTATGTTCGGCGCACTGATGTTCGCAACGTGCTACTTCTTATTTGACGAAGTAGGGGCATATATCATTGGAATTATTTTAGTTATTCTTGGAATACTTTGTATAACAAATAAGCATATTGGAGAAGTACTTGCTCCGGTAGGGAGAATTCTTAGAAGTCAATTTCAAGTAATGCAAGGGGATTATAAAGATTGGAAATCTCAAAGGGTCGCCGAGCAAACTGAAAAGAAAAAAACAACAAGAAGCAAGAGGCGTGAACGTGTTGCTGAACAAGAAGAAGCTATTGAGCCAGTAGAAGAAATAGAAATTGGTCCACCAATTATTTCAAATTTTACTGAGAATTATCCAGTAAGTGAAGAGACGGAAAAGCAGATAGAAGAAAATGATTTAATCACTCCTCCGTTTATTGAAGAGGCAGTTCCACCTACGCCAGAAGAACAACCTCAAAAGAAACGAGGAGAAAAAATCGTTGAATCGCTAGAAGGTGAAACGAAAGCACCTCCTATGCAATTTTCTAATGTGGAAAATAAAGATTATAAGCTTCCTTCGCTTGATATATTAAAGTTTCCCCAAAATAAGCAAGTTACAAATGAAAATGCGGAAATTTATGAAAATGCTCGTAAATTGGAACGTACATTCCAAAGTTTTGGTGTGAAAGCGAAAGTAACAAAAGTACATAGAGGTCCTGCAGTTACGAAGTATGAAGTGTATCCTGATATGGGAGTAAAGGTAAGTAAAATTGTTAGTTTAAGTGATGATTTAGCGCTTGCTTTAGCAGCGAAAGACATTCGTATTGAAGCACCTATTCCCGGGAAATCAGCTGTAGGGATTGAGGTTCCGAATTCAGAAGTTTCTATAGTAACGCTGAGAGAAGTTCTTGATTCAAAGGCGAATAACCACCCAGAAGAGAAGTTATTAATCGGTCTTGGACGTGATATTACAGGAGAGGCTGTATTGGCACGTTTAAATAAAATGCCCCATTTATTAGTAGCTGGTGCGACTGGTAGTGGGAAGAGTGTATGTATTAATGGAATTATTGTAAGTATTTTAATGCGTGCGAAACCGCATGAAGTAAAATTAATGATGATTGATCCGAAAATGGTAGAGTTAAATGTATATAACGGTGTTCCGCACTTATTAACACCAGTTGTAACTGATCCGAAAAAAGCGTCACAGGCTTTGAAGAAAGTTGTGAGCGAAATGGAGCGTCGTTATGAATTATTCGCGCATAGCGGTACGCGTAACATTGAAGGGTATAACGATTATATTAAAGAACATAATAGCCAATCGGAAGCGAAACAACCTGAATTACCATATATTGTAGTAATTGTGGACGAGTTAGCTGATTTAATGATGGTTGCTTCTTCGGATGTAGAAGATGCGATTATGCGTTTAGCGCAAATGGCACGTGCTGCTGGTATTCATTTAATTATTGCGACTCAGCGCCCGTCAGTTGATGTTATCACGGGTGTTATTAAAGCGAATATTCCATCGCGTATTGCATTTGCTGTATCTTCCCAAATAGACTCTCGAACGATTCTTGACGGTGGTGGTGCAGAGAAGTTGCTAGGTCGTGGAGATATGTTGTTCATACCAATTGGTGCATCGAAACCTGTTCGTGTACAAGGGGCGTTTTTATCAGATGATGAAGTTGAGAGAGTCGTAGAATCTGTTATTGCGCAGCAAAAAGCGCAATATCAAGAGGATATGATTCCACAAGATGTTCCTGAAACAAAGCAGGAAGTAGAAGATGAATTATACGATGAAGCGGTTCAGCTTGTAGTAGAAATGCAAACAGCATCTGTTTCTATGTTACAACGTAGATTTAGAGTAGGATATACGCGAGCAGCTCGTTTAATTGATGCCATGGAAATGAATGGTGTAGTAGGCCCTTATGAAGGTAGTAAACCAAGGGGAGTACTTATTAAAGATGTGCAAGAAAAAAGTTCTTAAAAAAAGCCTAATTGTTTTTACAATTAGGCTTTTTTATATGCTGTTTTTGTTATATACTATAGTCACTGACGAAGAAAGGGCTTACATCTTTAAGGGTCCTTTAGAATACGAATGCTTATCGTTTTGGCTTTCGAAACGTTCGATATTTAATGTAGAAAAATGTTGAATTCTGTTGACACATATGGGAGCAAGTGGTAAGATTACTTCGAAAAGAATCACTGCCTCATATAATCTTGGAGATAAGGTCCATAAGTTTCTACCTGGCAACCATGAATTGCTAGACTATGAGGGGAAAAGTGTGTAACAAAGGATGTAAGGAATCTTTGTGCCGAACTTTTTCTCTATATGAGAAATGTTTATGGTGCAAAGTTTTTTTTATGGAATAAAGAGTGAAAATTTCATCTTGAAAAATTATTAATATTTATTCGATAATTACGCTTATTTTTAGTATTTAGTAATTTATACTATGTTGTAAGTTGAAAAAAGAGAAAAGAAGTCTTACATCAGAGGTCGAATAATTGAAATGCGGGGGAGTCTTATGTCAGTAAAATCCGATAGTCGTCATCTATATTTACGGGTGATTGATCACATCAAAGGGAAAATTAAAGATGGGGCTTACAAAGAAAAACAAAAGTTACCTTCAGAGTTTGATCTAGCGAAAGAACTTGGTGTAAGTAGGGCAACTTTAAGGGAAGCACTACGTATTTTAGAAGAAGAAAATGTTGTTATTCGTAGACATGGTGTAGGGACATTTGTAAATGCGAAGCCGTTATTTTCTTCTGGAATAGAGCAACTTTCTAGTATTACAGATATGATTTCTAGTGTGGGGAAAACACCAGGAACAATCTTTTTATCATCATCTACAACAACTTTAACAGAAGAAGAAAAAGAGAAATTTAATTGTGAAGATGGTTTTAGCGCAGTAATGATTGAACGTGTTCGTACAGCGGATGGGGAACCAGTTGTATATTGCATTGATAAACTGGCAAAAGAGATATTACCAGATTTATCGGGATACAATGAGGAATCGCTGCTTACAGTAATACATAATAATACGCACAAGCGTATCACATACGCAGTTGCTCACATTGAACCGATTGGTTATCACCCGAAAATTTCACCGATTTTAGAATGTGAACCTGAAACGGCACTGCTAGTTTTAAAACAAATGCACTATGATCAAAATGATGAGCCAATCTTATATTCTATTAATTACTTTAGAGCTGATAAGTTTAGCTTCCACGTATTAAGAAAACGTATGTAGGGAAGTTCCTTTTTAGGGAGGTGACAGCAAGAAGTAAGGGACAGCAGCGTATGAATCATTAGACAAAACATTTCAGGAGGGGTTTCTAGTATGAAGAAAAAAACAGGTCTTTTATTATCGTTAACGTTAGCAGCAAGTACAGTGTTAGGTGCATGTGGTAACTCGGATAAAGCGGATAGTGACAAAAAAGGGGATAAAGAGTTTAAGGTTGGTATGGTTACAGATGTTGGGGGCGTTGATGACAAATCATTTAACCAATCAGCTTGGGAAGGTTTAACAAAATTCGGTAAAGACAACAATTTAAAGAAAAATGAAGGATACCGTTATCTTCAATCAAGTAAAGATGCAGACTATATTCCGAATTTAACGAAATTTGCGAAAGATAATTATAACACAACATTTGGTATTGGTTACTTAATGGAAAAATCAATTACAAAAGTAGCTGAACAGTATCCGAAAGAACAGTTTGCGATTGTAGATACAGTTGTGGATAAGCCAAACGTAACAAGTATTACATTTAAAGACCATGAAGGTTCATTCCTAGTTGGGGCTGTAGCAGCAATGACAACAAAATCAAATAAAGTAGGTTTTGTTGGTGGTGTGAAGAGTCCATTAATTACAAAATTTGAATCAGGTTTTAAAGCTGGTGCAAAAGCAGTAAATCCAAATATCGAAATTGTATCGCAATATGCTGATGCGTTTGATAAGCCAGAAAAAGGATCTGTATTAGCTTCAGCAATGTACGGTCAAGGTGTTGACGTAATTTATCACGCTTCAGGTGCAACTGGTAACGGTGTATTCACAGAAGCGAAAAACCGCAAGAAAAAAGGTGAAAACGTTTGGGTAATCGGTGTTGACCGTGACCAAAACCAAGAAGGTATGCCTGAAAACGTAACTTTAACTTCAATGGTAAAACGTGTTGATATTGCAGTTGCAAAAGTGGCACAAGAAGCGAAAGATGGTAAGTTAAAAGGCGGTAAAGTAGAAGAGTTTGGCTTAAAAGATGAAGGTGTCGGTATTGCGAAAACAACTGACAATGTGAAAAAAGTAAACCCAGAAATTTTAACAAAAGTAGAAGAATTTGAGAAGAAAATCACTGCTGGTGAAATTAAAGTACCTGCAACTGACGAAGAATATAAAGCATATGAAGCTTCTCTAAAGAAATAATGATAGAGAAATAGCAAAGGTTAGTTCTTAGAACTAACCTTTGTATATATAAAATTACTTTTAATAGAGTGTAATTGGGGAGTGTTCCCTGCTAGAAGGAGGAACAAAATGGAATACGTAATTGAGATGAACAATATTACAAAAGTATTCCCAGGCATTGTGGCGAATGATGATATTACGCTGCAAGTAAAACAGGGAGAAATACATGCTTTACTTGGAGAAAATGGTGCAGGGAAATCAACGCTAATGAATGTACTGTTCGGTTTGTATCAACCAGAACAGGGAGAGATTAAAATTAAAGGGAAACCTGTAAAAATTACAAATCCGAATATAGCAAATGACCTTGGAATTGGGATGGTCCATCAGCATTTTATGCTTGTTCATAATTTTACAGTTACAGAGAATATTATTCTTGGAAATGAGCCGAAGAGAAAAGGGAAAATCGCTGTTGAAGAGGCTGCAAAAGAAATTAAACAATTATCTGAACAGTACGGTTTAGCTGTTGATCCATATGCAAAGATTGAAGATATTTCGGTTGGGATGCAGCAAAGGGTTGAAATATTAAAGACACTTTATCGCGGTGCGGAGATTTTAATATTTGATGAACCTACTGCGGTGTTAACCCCTCAAGAAATTAATGAATTGATTCAAATTATGAAAAAACTTGTAAAAGAAGGGAAATCAATCGTTCTTATTACACATAAGTTGAAAGAAATTATGGAAGTTTGCGATCGTTGTACAATTATTCGTAAAGGTAAAGGGATTGGTACAGTTGACGTTGCGAAAATGGATGAACATAAACTTGCAGAATTAATGGTCGGACGTCAAGTGAATTTTAAAACAGAAAAAATAGAGGCCAAACCGAAAGAAGAGGTTCTGTCTGTTGCGAATCTTGTCGTTCATGATGCACGCCAATTACCTGCTGTAAAAGGCCTTGACTTAACTGTTCGTGCAGGAGAAATTGTGGGGATTGCAGGGATTGATGGAAATGGACAAAGTGAATTAATAGAGGCGATTACTGGTTTACGAAAAGTTGAGTCAGGTTCTATTGCAATTAAAGGAAAAGAAATAACGAATTGGCCTGTTCGAAGAATTACAGAGGAAGGAATTGGTCATATTCCAGAAGACCGTCATAAACACGGGCTAGTTCTTGATTTTTCTGTTAAAGACAATATAGTTTTGCAAACATACTATAAAAATCCATTTTCAAAGAAGGGGATTTTAAATTTTAGCAAAATCACAGAGAAAGCAAAGGCGCTTATTGAACAGTTTGATGTACGTACACCTAGTGAACAAACATTAGCGCGTGCTCTATCAGGTGGAAATCAGCAGAAAGCTATCATTGCACGTGAAGTAGATCGTAATCCAGATTTATTAATTGCAGCACAGCCAACACGTGGTTTAGATGTAGGTGCGATTGAATTTATTCATAAAAAATTAATCGAGCAGAGAGATAATGGGAAAGCAGTATTACTTCTATCGCTAGAACTGGATGAAATTTTAAATGTAAGTGATCGAGTTGCTGTTATATATGAAGGGGAAATTGTAGCAATTGTCGATGCGAAAGAAACAAATGAACAACAGCTTGGTTTGTTGATGGCTGGCGGAACGGAGAAAGAGAAGGTGAATACAAATGGCTAAAAAATTTTTAACGGAGCGAACAATTAACATTTTAGTTCCTGTATTATCCGTTATTTTTGGTTTACTTGTTGGTGCCATTGTAATGTTAGTTAGTGGATATGATCCAATTGTTGGGTATGCAGCGCTTTGGGAAGGAATGGTTGGAAATCCGCAGGCTATCGGTGAGACGCTACGTACGATGATTCCACTTGTGTTAGCTGGTCTGTCTGTTGCATTTGCGTTTCGTACAGGTCTTTTTAACATTGGGGTAGAAGGACAATTATTAGTTGGATGGCTTGCCGCTGTCTGGTTTGGATATGCAGTATCGTTACCAGCATTTTTGCATATTCCGTTATCTATTTTAGTAGCCGCGATTGCCGGTGGTTTATGGGGGTTTATACCTGGATATTTAAAAGGAAAGCTTAAAGTAAATGAAGTAATTGTCACAATTATGATGAACTACATTGCACTTTATGTTACGTATGATCTTATTAAACGTTTTATACATGAAGGTAATGAGAAATCTTATGATGTACAAGCGAGTGCTTCATTAGCTTCTGATTGGCTATCTTCATTGACAGATGGATCTCGTTTGCACTGGGGAATTGTTGTAGCTATTTTAATTGCTATTGTAATGTGGTTCTTATTAGATAGGACTACGTTAGGATATGAGTTGAAATCGGTTGGTTTTAACCAAAATGCATCGCAATATGCAGGGATGAAAGTCTCTCGTAATGTTGTATTATCAATGACAATTGCTGGTGCTTTTGCTGGAATTGGTGGGGCAATGGAAGGTCTAGGAACATTCCAAAGTATGACGGCAATGACATCGTTTACTGGTATTGGATTCGATGGGATTGCGGTAGCTCTTCTTGGAGGAAATAATCCGTTTGGTATATTATTATCGGCTTTACTGTTCGGTGGTTTGAAAAGTGCAGCACCGCAAATGAATTTTGAAGCAGATGTACCTTCTGAGTTAATTAATGTTATTATCGCATGTATTATTTTCTTTGTTGCTTGCAGTTATGTTTTACGTTGGGCACTTACACGCATGAGCAAGGAGGGGAAATAAATGAGCTTTATAGATATTTTAGCCATTCTTGTGACTGGTACGTTATATACGGCAGCGCCACTTATTTTTACGGCGTTAGGTGGAGTGTTCAGTGAACGTTCTGGGGTTGTAAATATAGCATTAGAAGGTTTAATGTTATTTGGTGCATTTACTGGTATCGTTACAACGTTATTAATGGGTGATACGTGGGGAGCGATGACTCCTTGGATTGCACTATTATTTGCAGCTATTGGTAGTGGGTTATTTGCACTTCTTCACGCAGTAGCATCCATTACATTCCGCGCGGATCAAGTAGTAAGCGGGGTAGCGATTAACTTTTTGGCTCTCGGTTTAACAGTATTTGCGATTAAGAAAATCTTTGGTAAAGGACAGACTGATTTTATTCAATACCGAATTGAAAAAATCGATGTTCCAGGACTTTCGGATATTCCGGTAATCGGGAAAATCTTTTTCTCAAATGTACCGTTAACATCGTATATTGCTATTATTTTAGCTTTTGTTGTCTGGTACATTATTTATAAAACACCATTCGGTCTTCGTCTTCGTGCTGTTGGTGAACATCCAATGGCCGCAGATACGATGGGGATTAATGTATATAAAATGCGTTATATTGCAGTTTGTATATCTGGAATGTTTGCAGGAGTGGGTGGTGCGGTCTTTGCAATGTCGATTTCTGGTAACTTCTCAGGTGCTACAATTACTGGACAAGGTTTCTTAGCGCTAGCAGCTATGATCTTTGGTAAATGGAATCCACTTGGTGCTCTTGGAGCAGCGCTGTTCTTCGGATTTGCTCAATCACTTGGGATAACAGGTGGTACAATTCCTGTATTAAAAGAAATTCCAAGTGTATTCTTAACGATATTACCGTATGTATTTACAATATTAGCACTTGTTGGTTTTGTAGGCCGATCTGAGGCTCCGAAAGCATTAGGAACGCCTTATGAAAAAGGAAAACGATGAGTATTTAGAAAGTATAAGAAAAGCTCGCACATTAGTGCGGGCTTTTTTACATAGAATATATTTAATACGGAATTTTACTATGTTCCTTACATATTAAAGTTTTTAGAAAGACTCAAATGTAAGCATAATAAGGAAGAAAAGTTGATTTTTTATTTCTAAAAACTGTATATTGAAGAGGAATATTCCTACATACGTAAAGGAGGGCTATTAATGAAACTAATGGAACAGCAACTACATGAATTAGGTGGCTTGCGAGTACATATTATTCCGACTGATAAATATAAAACAAATACCTTTGTATTTCGTTTTAAAGCACCTTTAAATGAGGAGACGGTGACAGAGCGTGCCTTATTGCCATACGTATTGCAAAGTGCGACAGAAAAACTGCCTTCTGTAATTCGTCTTCGTCAATATTTAGAAGAATTATATGGATCTTCTTTAGCGGTAGATGTAAGTAAAAAAGGGGAAGACCATATCATCTCTATTTATGTAGACATTGCAAATGAAACGTATTTACGCGATGCACCACCGTTATTTGAAAAAGCGCTTTCTATGTTATCTGATATTGTTTTAAATCCAGCAACAGAAGGGGACGGTTTTCTATCTTCTATTGTAGAAAGTGAGAAACGAGCACTCTTGCAACGAATTGAAGCTACTTATGATGATAAAATGCGTTATGCAAACGAGCGTTTAATTGAAGAAATGTGCAAAGTAGAACCATATCGCTTAAGTGCAAATGGGAAAAAAGAAAGTGTTGCTTCTATTACAAATGAAAGTTTGTATCAATATTATCAAAAAGTGTTAGCTGAAGATGAAATGGATTTATACATCATTGGTGACATTTCAGAAGATGCCGTGGAGCTTGTAAATAAGTATTTTTCGATTTCACCTCGTGTTGTGAAAGAAAGAAATGTACTTCTTCATAAACGAAATAATGAAGAAAAAGAAATTGTTGAAAAACAAGAACTAAAGCAAAGTAAATTAAATATCGGCTATCGCACATTCATTACGTATAAAGATGAAGATTATTTTGCATTACAATTGTTTAACGGATTATTTGGAGGGTTTTCTCATTCGAAGTTATTCGTAAATGTCCGTGAAAAAAATAGTTTAGCGTACTATGCAGCATCGAGATTTGAAAGTCATAAAGGTTTGCTCTTCGTTATGTCTGGGATTGAAGCGAAGAACTTTGAAAAGGCTGTTGAAATTATTAAAGAACAGATGAAAGCAATGCAAAGTGGTGATTTTTCAGAGGAAGAGATTCAGCAAACGAAAAGTGTAATTCAAAATCAAATCTTAGAGGCAATTGATACACCACGTGGTTTTGTTGAAATGCTTTATCACGGGGTAATCTCGGAGCGTACGCGTCCAGTTGAAGAATGGCTAACGGGCATAGAAAGCGTGACGAAAGAAGAGATTGTGAAAGTTGCTAATAATATTGAACTGGATACAATTTACTTTTTACATGGAACGGAGGGAGAATAAATGGAGAAAATTGTGTATGAGCAATTAAAAGAGACGCTATATTATGAAAAACTTCCGAATGGATTAGACGTATATATCTTACCGAAACAAGGCTTCAACAAAACATTTGCAACATTTACGACGAAGTACGGTTCTGTTGATAATACATTTGTTCCGCTTGGAAAAGAAGACATGACTCGTGTCCCAGATGGAATTGCTCATTTCCTTGAGCATAAATTGTTTGAAAAAGAGGACCATGACGCTTTTCAATTGTTTAGTAAACAAGGTGCTTCAGCGAACGCTTTTACATCTTTTACAAGAACCGCTTATCTCTTTTCCTGTACATCAAATGTAGAGAGAAATTTAAATACGTTGTTAGACTTTGTACAAGAACCGTATTTCTCTGAAAAAACGGTTGAAAAAGAAAAAGGTATTATCGGTCAAGAAATTCAAATGTACCAAGATAACCCAGACTGGCGTTTATACTTTGGGTTAATCGATAGTTTGTTTGTGAAACATCCAATTAAAATTGATATTGCCGGGACGATTGAGTCTATTAGTAAAATTACAAAAGACCTACTGTATGAATGTTATGAGACTTTTTACCATCCGAGCAACATGTTATTATTTGTTGTTGGAGCGATTGATCCTGAAAAAACAATGGATTTAGTTCGTGAAAATCAAGCGAAAAAAGATTACGAAAATCAATCGGAAATCGTTCGCTCTTTTGAAGAGGAACCAGAAGAAGTAAATGAAAAGAAAAAGATTATTTCAATGCCTGTTCAAACTCCAAAATGTTTAGTTGGTATTAAGGCAACGAATTTAAAAGAAAAAGGGAAAGCCCTGTTAAAACAAGAAATTGCGCTTACATTACTTTTAGATTATTTATTTGGAAAAGGGTCAGTTCATTACGAATCTTTATATAATGAAGGTCTTATTGATGATTCATTCTCGTATGACTATACAGAAGAAAATAACTTCGGTTTTGCAATGGTTGGTGGAGATACGAAGCACCCTGATGAATTGGCAGAGCGATTAAAAGGGATTTTACTACAAACGAATTATGATCAGTTAGATGAGAAGGCGCTGGAACGGGTGAAGAAAAAGAAAATTGGTGGATTTTTACGATCGTTGAATTCACCTGAATATATTGCAAATCAGTTTACACGATATGCGTTTAATGAATCTAGTTTATTTGATGCTCTTACAGTGTTAGAAGGATTAACTGTTCAAGACCTACAACAAGCAGCAAAAACATTATTAATTGAAGAGAAAATGAGTGTCTGCCAAGTGTTACCAAAAAAGTGAAGTAATATGTGAATAAAAAACGCAGTATCTATATCCCTCATCTAACGTTTGGTTATTGCCAAATGGTAAGATGAGGGTATTATTTATTTATACATAAAAGATAAGAGAGGGAATTTATGAAAAAGTATGCATTAGTAACTGGAGGAAGCGGAGGGATTGGCTCTGCTATTTCGAAGCAGTTAATCGAGGATGGTTATACAGTCTATATTCATTACAATAAAAGCGAAGACAAGGTAAGGGAGTTACAAAAGGAATTTGATGCAGTGATTCCTGTGCAAGCAAATTTAGCTTCTATCGATGGAGCGGAGGAATTGTGGGGACAAATCGAACATCCTATTGATGTTATTGTATACGCAGCTGGAAAGAGTATCTTTGGATTAGTAACAGATGTTACGAATGAAGAATTAGATTATATGGTGGAGCTTCAAGTGAAGAGTGTATATAGACTTTTATCGATGGCGCTTCCACCGATGATTGGGCGGAGAAGTGGTAATGTTGTCATTATTTCATCCATATGGGGGCAAATAGGAGCATCTTGTGAGGTGCTGTACTCAATGGTAAAAGGTGCACAAAATTCCTATGTGAAGGCTTTAGCGAAAGAAGTTTCTTTAAGTGGATTGCGCGTTAATGCGGTAGCGCCAGGTGCAATCGAAACAGAAATGTTAAATGTATTTTCAGAAGATGATAAAAATGAAATTGCTGAAGATATTCCATTAGGTAGAATAGGACTACCCGAAGAGGTAGCAAAAACAGTCTCCTTCCTTGTTTCACCGGGAGCTTCTTATATTACGGGGCAAATTATCGGAGTGAATGGCGGTTGGCATTGCTAAAAAATTCTTACATAAAAAACAAGAAATTGTACAAATTAAGCATGATTCTATTACTAAATAGTGAGGTGCTTAAACATGACAGTGTTAGAAAACTTTGATCAGTGGAAGAGCTTTTTAGGAGAACGTTTAGAGCAAGCAGAGGGAAAAGGGCTTGATGGTGGTGCAGTATCAGATATGGCATTTCGTGTGGGAGATTATCTAGCTAATGAAGTGGAAGCTCGCAATGATCAAGAAAAATTATTAGCTGAGCTTTGGAAAGTTGCTGATGAACAAGAGCAACATACAATCGCAAATTTAATGGTGAAGTTTGTACAACATAAGTAAAAGTAGAGAGGAGAAGATCCTCTCTACTTTTTTTGTATAATAATTAGGAGGAATAGATTATACATTTAGCTTCCCTATTAAGGTGAAATCATATAATATAGTACGTAGGTGTAAAGTAAGCGTGGGGGAGTGATTTTGGATGATTGAATGGTATTTTGAATATGAAATACATAAAAACCGACCTGGCTTACTTGGTGACGTTTCTTCGCTAATCGGTATGCTTGGCATCAATATTGTCACAATTAATGGTGTAGATAATGCACGACGTGGACTTTTGCTTATGTGTGATAATCAAGAACAAATCTCTAGACTTGAATCAATTTTAAATACGATGGATAATATAACGGTAACGAAATATCGTCCACCAAAGCTTAGAGATAAGCTAGCAGTTAGACATGGTAGGTACATACAACGAGATGCAGATGATAAGAAAACATTTCGATTTGTGCGTGATGAACTAGGATTACTTGTAGACTTTATGGCGGAGATAATGAAAAAAGAAGGTCATAAATTAATTGGGATACGAGGAATGCCTCGTGTCGGAAAAACAGAATCTATTGTTGCCGCAAGTGTTTGTGCAAATAAGAGATGGTTATTCGTATCATCTACTCTCATTAAGCAAACTGTTCGTAGCCAATTGATTGAAGATGAGTATAGCGACGATAATATTTTCATACTAGATGGAATTGTGTCGACAAAGCGTGCCAATGAAAGACACTGGCAGCTCGTTCGTGAAATCATGAGATTGCCTGCAACGAAAGTTGTGGAACATCCGGATGTGTTTGTGAGTCAGTCAGAATACACATTGGATGATTTTGATTATATTATCGAATTGCGTAACGATTATGATGAAGAAATTCAATATAATTTAGTAGATGAAATTGAGCAAGGTACGCAAAATAATTTCTCTATGTTCGACTTTTAAAGAAATATTGAGGTGTTAGTAGTGACGGAATTAGGACAAAAGCTGACAGAAGCAAGAGAAGCGAAAGGCTTGTCTATTGATCAGCTGCATGAGATTACAAAAATTCAAAAACGCCATTTAGTAGCGATTGAAGAAGGCAATTATGATGTGTTGCCAGGAGCTTTTTATGCGCGTGCATTCATTAAACAATATGCAGATGCTGTTGGATTAAATGGAGAGGAACTGCTTGTAGAATATCAGAGTACGATACCACAATCTGAAAATCGTGAAGTTCCACAAGTATCAACCGGACAAAAAACACAAGAAACAATGCAAAAATCTTCATCATGGCCAATTGCAGATCATATGCCGAAAATTTTGATTGTGTTGTTAGTAATCGCATTTGGAGTGGTAGTCTGGTTTGTTATTCAAGCGTTAACTGGAAAAGATGATAGGCAAGTTCCAAATGCTCAAAGTGAGAAAATTGAGGTTCAAAAAGCAAAAGATTCTCCGCTAGATACGAAGAAAGATGAAGTGAAAGCGGAAGAACCTAAAAAAGAAGAACCAAAGAAAGAGGAACAAAAAGGACAGCCAACTGGTGAGAATGAAATTAAGTTAGTTGGAACCGATAAGATAACATCTACTTTGGAAATTCATAATAATAAAGCGTTAGAATTGGAAATTACAACAAAAGACGCAAGTTATGTAGGTATTAAAAATGAGGCAGGAAATGATATCTTTAGCGGTACTTTACAGGCAGGCCAGACCCAAAAATATGATTTATCAACAGCGAAAGAGGTAAACCTTAATATAGGAAGTGCACCGAATGTTGAATTTAAATTGAATGGCCAAGTCGTTACATTCCCATTGAATCCGGAAGAGAATTATCATCAGAAATTCTTGATTAAAAATCTAGGGATAGGGCAACCTGCACAATAACAGTCATCGCTTCGATGACTTTTTTCAATGAACAAATGTTTTTGACATGATGGAGGAATAGCTGTGAATTTACCAAATAAAATTACAATATCTAGAATCTGCTTAATTCCAATTTTTATGGTAATTATGCTAGCGCCCTTTAACTGGGGCTCATATGCAATTGGTGATGTCAATTTACCAATTCAACATTTAGTAGGAGCACTAATCTTTATAATTGCTTCAGCTACAGATTGGATTGATGGATATTATGCAAGAAAATATAATCTTGTAACGAATTTAGGGAAATTCCTTGACCCGTTAGCAGATAAATTACTTGTTTCTGCAGCACTTATCACGTTGGTAGAGATGCAATATGTACCTGCTTGGATCGTTATTGTAATTATAAGCCGTGAGTTTGCAGTAACAGGTTTACGCCTTGTACTTGCTGGGACAGGGGAAGTAGTTGCAGCAAATCAGCTAGGGAAAATTAAGACATGGACACAAATTATTGCGATTGCAGCATACTTATTACATGATGTACCGTTAAATTTACTTCATATTCCAGTTGCAGATATTTTCATATGGATTGCATTATTCTTTACCGTTATTTCAGGATGGGATTATTTCTGGAAAAATAAAGATGCTTTTGTAAACTCAAAATAGAAGTTTATGGGGGAATTGGGATGAATGCTGAAATTATTGCGGTTGGAACGGAACTATTACTTGGACAAATTGCAAATACAAATGCCCAGTTTTTATCTGAAAAGTTAGCTTCAATCGGAATTAACGTGTACTACCATACTGTTGTTGGGGATAATAACAAGCGATTACAGAAGGCAATTGAATTGGCTGAAGAACGAGCCGATATGCTCATTTTTACAGGTGGATTAGGACCGACAAAAGATGATTTAACGAAAGAAACAATAGCGTCTAGTTTAGATGAAGAGCTTGTGTATGATGAAAAGGCATTAACATCGATAAGCGATTATTTTAAGCGTACAGGCCGTGAATTTACAGAGAATAATAAAAAGCAGGCGCTCGTTTTAAATGGATCGACTGTATTTGCGAATGATCACGGTATGGCGCCTGGTATGGGGTTAAATAAGAACGGAAAAGTTTATATTTTATTACCAGGACCACCAAAAGAAATGAAGCCGATGTATATAAGTTACGTAGAGCCTTTTTTATGTAAGTTTACAACGGGGGAAAATATTTATTCTCGTGTTCTTCGTTTTTTCGGTATTGGGGAATCTCAATTAGAGGTGAAAGTTCAAGATTTAATTGATGGACAAACGAACCCAACCATTGCACCACTTGCAAATGATGGAGAAGTGACATTACGTTTAACTGCCAAACATCATGATGCTGATGAGGCGGAGAAACTGATTCAGCATGTGGAAGATTTGATTTTAGAAAGAGTAGGAGAATTTTTCTACGGATATGACCAAGATTTCCTTCATTACAAGGTAATAAGGCTATTGAAGGAAAAAGGGTTAACTTTAGCGTGTGCAGAAAGTTTAACAGGTGGTCTTTTTGGAAATCAAGTAACAGAAAATGCTGGTGTTTCGTCTGTATTTAAAGGCGGTGTCATTTGTTATCAAAATGATGTGAAGCAACAAATTTTACATGTACCTGAAGAAGTGTTGCGTACTGACGGCGCGGTTAGTAAACAGTGTGCTCGTTATCTTGCTGAAAATGTAAAGAAACTGTTAAAAGCAGATATCGGAATTAGTTTCACTGGGGTGGCAGGACCGGATGCTTCAGAGCAGAAAGAACCAGGAACAGTATTTATTGGATTGGTGATTAAAGATGAACCAGCTGTAGTCTTCTCGCTTAATTTAAGTGGAAGTCGTCAACAAATTAGAGAACGCTCTACAAAATATGGATTTTATCATTTATTTAAAAAGCTAGAAGAGATATAAATTTCTTCTAGCTTTTTTTTGTTGGAAAACCTAGTTTTATTCGATATAAAATAAAAAAATCGAATAAATGTTCGATTTTTGTTGGCAAATTGAATTGAAAATAGGTATAATAAGATTAGCAATTTAGTTAAGGAGGAATTTTGAATGAGCGATCGTCAAGCGGCATTAGATATGGCGTTAAAACAAATAGAGAAGCAATTCGGTAAAGGTTCAATTATGAAATTAGGAGAACAAGCGGAGCGTAGAATTTCTACAATTTCAAGTGGTTCTTTAGCACTTGATGTGGCACTAGGGGTAGGCGGATACCCACGTGGCCGTGTTATTGAAATTTATGGACCTGAAAGTTCAGGTAAAACAACAGTTTCATTACACGCAATCGCGGAAGTACAGCGTCAAGGTGGACAAGCAGCGTTCATTGATGCGGAGCATGCAATGGATCCTGTATATGCACAAAAATTAGGTGTTAACATCGATGAATTACTATTATCACAGCCTGATACAGGGGAGCAAGGACTAGAAATCGCAGAAGCACTTGTACGAAGTGGCGCGGTTGATATTATCGTAATTGACTCTGTAGCAGCTCTTGTACCGAAAGCTGAGATCGAAGGGGACATGGGTGACTCTCACGTTGGTTTACAAGCACGTTTAATGTCACAAGCACTTCGTAAACTTTCAGGTGCAATCAACAAATCAAAAACAATCGCAATCTTTATCAACCAAATTCGTGAAAAAGTTGGGGTTATGTTCGGGAACCCAGAAACAACTCCAGGTGGTCGTGCATTGAAATTCTATTCAACTGTCCGTCTTGAAGTACGTCGTGCTGAGCAATTAAAGCAAGGTAATGACATCGTTGGTAATAAAACGAAAGTAAAAGTAGTTAAAAATAAAGTAGCACCGCCATTCCGTGTTGCTGAAGTTGATATTATGTACGGAGAAGGTATTTCAAGAGAAGGTGAAATCTTAGATATGGCTTCTGAACTTGATATCGTTCAAAAGAGCGGTGCTTGGTACTCTTATAATGAAGAACGCTTAGGACAAGGTCGTGAAAATTCGAAGCAATTCTTAAAAGAGAATACGGATTTAAGAGAGGAAATTGCCTTCTTTGTTCGTGAACATCACGGAATTGGTGAAAACTCTGGTGTTGAAGACACGGAAGATTCAACTCGTCAAGATTAAAAAATAAAAGACACGGTCCCGTGTCTTTTATTTTTTAATCCACTATGAAAGCGTTGTATATAGCTGAAGATAAAATATTTATTCTATCCAAAAGGCTATGTGTAAAGGGGAATATTCATATATTTTAAGTGAATGAATTGGGATTTTCTAAGGTTTTCCAGGATAATATGCCGTCTATTTTTTTAATCCATATAAGATTCAGGGCTGAAGGTAAAGAAAGTAAAAGTAGACAACGCTTGACAATGAAAATTGCGATAGATACAATGAGAATGTATATTTTTTCTTATATACGATACACTCTTCTCAAGAAGAGAAGTAATATTCGGAGTAAGACTTAAATCTTGCCGAAATAATAATATGACATTTTAATTGTGAAATGAAGAAAGTCCCTTAAAAAAGCGGGGCGACGGTCTTTGCTGTACGTTGTAATTCAATGTACATGCCGACAGTCTTTTTTCATTCATAGCAAGGGGAGGTGAAATCATGAGTAGTACAGTTTGGATACTCATCTCCATTTTGCTTGCAACAGTCGGTGCAGTTGTTGGCTTTTTTGTTCGAAAGTCTATTGCTGAAGCGAAGATTAATGGTGCAGCTAATGAAGCAAAACGTATTCTAGACGAAGCGAATCGTGATGCTGAAGCACTTAAGAAAGAAGCGCTTTTAGAAGCAAAGGATGAAATTCATACACTTCGTACAGAAGCTGAATTAGAAATTCGTGACCGTAGAAGCGAATTACAAAAACAAGAAAATCGTTTAATGCAAAAAGAAGAGAACCTTGATCGTAAAGACGAAACGCTCGATAAGCGCGAGCGACAGTTAGAAAAGAAAGAGGAATCTCTTGTAGCGAAACAACAACAGATTGAAGAGTTGGAAAGCAAAGTGGGAGAGTTAGTTCAAAAGCAACAAACGGAATTAGAGCGCATTTCCAATCTGACCCGCGAACAAGCGAAAGCAATTATTCTTGGTAAAGTGGAAAGTGAAGTTTCTCATGAAATTGCCGTTATGGTAAAAGAAAGTGAAGTTCGCGCGAAAGAAGAAGCGGATAAGAAGGCAAAAGAGATTTTATCTCTTGCAATGCAAAGATGTGCAGCTGATCATGTTGCTGAAACAACCGTTTCGGTTGTAAATCTTCCAAATGACGAAATGAAGGGACGTATTATCGGACGTGAAGGTCGTAATATTCGTACGTTAGAAACGTTAACAGGTATTGACCTTATTATCGATGATACACCAGAAGCGGTAATTCTATCTGGATTTGACCCGATTCGTCGTGAAACAGCTCGTATCGCTCTTGATAAACTAGTACAGGACGGACGTATTCACCCAGCGCGTATTGAAGAGATGGTCGAAAAATCAAGACGTGAAGTGGACGAGTATATTCGTGAAGTCGGAGAGCAAACAACGTTTGAAGTGGGTGTTCATGGCTTACATCCAGATTTAATTAAAATTTTAGGTCGTTTAAAATACCGTACAAGTTATGGACAAAACGTCTTAAAACACTCTATGGAAGTTGCATACTTAACTGGACTTATGGCAGCGGAGCTTGGTGAGGATGAAAAACTAGCAAGACGTGCTGGTCTATTACATGATATCGGAAAAGCAATCGATCATGAAGTAGAAGGTAGTCACGTTGAAATTGGTGTTGAACTCGCAACGAAATATAAAGAGCATCCTGTTGTAATAAACAGTATCGCATCTCACCATGGTGACACAGAACCAACTTCTATCATTGCAGTTCTAGTTGCTGCAGCAGATGCATTATCAGCTGCAAGACCGGGAGCTCGTAGTGAAACGCTTGAGAACTACATTCGTCGTCTTGAAAAGTTAGAAGAAATTTCAGAGTCTTATGAAGGCGTAGAAAAATCTTTCGCAATTCAAGCAGGACGTGAAGTTCGTATTCTGGTAAAACCAGATACAATTGATGATTTAGAAGCTCATCGTTTAGCTCGTGATATTCGAAAACGTATTGAAAATGAACTGGATTATCCAGGACATATTAAAGTAACTGTTATTCGTGAAACACGTGCAGTGGAATACGCAAAATAAAGTGGTGAAACACCACTTTATTTTTTTGTGTTGGAATTGGGTAAAATAAAGGAAACTATTTATAAGCAGTATGCAAGTGAAAGAAACTTATAATAGATAAATTGTAACTGTTGTAAGGAAATAGCTTCAAGTTATAGTATGATAATAAAAAATGTAGTACATAGAAAGGGTAAGACATATGAGAATATTATTTGTTGGGGATGTAGTAGGATCTCCTGGTAGAGACATGATTCAACAGTACGTACCGGCATTAAAGAAAAAGTATACACCCACAGTAACAATTATTAATGGAGAAAATGCTGCGGGTGGACGTGGAATTACGGAAAAAATATATCGAAACTTTTTAGAGTGCGGGGCACAAGCGGTTACGCTTGGAAACCACGCTTGGGATAACCGTGAAGTATTTGAATTTATTGATGATGCAAAATATCTTGCAAGACCAGCTAACTTCCCAGAAGGAACGCCGGGAAAAGGGCTTATCTTTGTAAATTGTAATGGAACAGAAGTTGCAGTTATTAACTTACAAGGACGTACTTTCCTTCCTCCAATTGATTGTCCATTCCGTAAAGTGGATGAGTTAATCAGCATTGCAAAAAAACGTACAAACATTATCTTTGTTGATTTTCATGCTGAAACAACAAGTGAGAAGCAGGCGTTAGGTTGGTACGTAGACGGTCGTGCTACAGCGGTAGTAGGTACACATACACACGTTCCTACAGCTGATAATCGTATTTTACCAAGCGGAACAGCTTATATTACAGATGTTGGTATGACAGGCCCATATGATGGGATTTTAGGTATGGATCGCGAAGCAGTATTGAAGAAGTTTTTAACGAACTTACCAGTGCGTTTTGAAGTGACGAATGGTAGAACGCAATTAAGTGCAGTGTTAATTGATGTGGATCCTAATACAGGGAAAGCGAAGAAAATTGAGCGTATTTTAATTAATGATGACCAACCGTTTTTTGACTGATTTTTAACGAAAAGTTAGAGAATTTATTATATTTTAATTTTTTAGAAAAATTACAGAAATTTAGCAGGAATACGTGCCATTCCTCGTGAATATAAGTTAAAGTGAAATAATTGCTATTACTTTTTATAGAAACGAGGAGGAAACGCGGAATGGAAATATTAAAAGTTAAAGCAACGTCGGTCCCTAATTCTGTAGCTGGTGCACTTGCAGGTGTTATTCGCGAACGCGGAACAGCAGAAATTCAAGCTATTGGTGCAGGTGCATTGAACCAAGCGGTAAAGGCAGTAGCAATTGCAAGAGGATTTGTAGCGCCTAGCGGTTTGGACTTGATTTGTATCCCAGCGTTTACAGATATTATGATTGATGGTGAAGAGCGTACAGCGATAAAATTAATTGTAGAACCTCGTTAAGTTGAAACAACCTGTTTGCATGTATGCAAACAGGTTGTTTTTATAGTGGAGGAATGAAAATGAAAATTTTTGATGCTCATTGCGATGTACTCTTTCAGTTATGGAGTGCAAAGGGAAAAAAAGACTTTCAAAACGATTCACAATTACATATTACATTTGAACAATTAAAGAAAAGAAAAGAAAAGGAAGTATACAATGCTTTGCTATATATGTACCAGAAACAGTAGCGTATGAAAAGCGTTTTGAAGTTGCGCTGCAAATGATAGATATTTTTCATAATGAAATTCTATCGCTACCAGGAATGAAGTTTATTCAGACAAAAAATGATATTAACATGTTAAAACAGGACGAGATTGGAGCATTATTAACATTAGAAGGATGCGAAGCAATTGGAAAAGAAGCGATGAAATTACGTTTGTTTTATCGCTTAGGTGTACGTTCCTTCGGATTGACATGGAACTATGCCAATCTGTTAGCTGATGGAGCGCTAGAGGCACGTGGAGCAGGTTTAACTACATTTGGTAGACAAGTTGTACAAGAACTTAATAAGTTACATTTATGGACCGATGTGTCTCACTTAAATGAAAGGAGCTTTTGGGATGTTATTGAAATTGCACAAAATCCGATTGCATCTCACTCGAACTGCCATCACCTATGCCAGCATCCACGCAATTTGAATGACGAACAAATAAGGGCTCTCATAAATCGAAATAGCATTATTGGAGTTACTTTTGTACCGCAATTTTTAACGAATGAAAGACGAGCGAATGTAACGGATATATTAAGGCATGTGGAATATATTTGTTCATTAGGTGGAGAAAAAAATATAGGGTTTGGTTCTGATTTTGATGGGATTTTAGAAACGGTTATAGGTGTAGAAACGTATAAGGATTATGAAAATATAATTAACCAACTTTGTAAAAAGTATAGTGAATCAATGGTAGAGCATTTTTTGTATAAAAATTTTATTGATCGTATTACTTTCTAATTATTGATTTTTTTAAGACCTAATACTAGAATGGTAAACGAAATAGCATTATACTAAAGATTCAGGGAAAACAGAAGAGGCATAATTTGCGTCCATTGTAGTTTATTTGCATAAAAAATGCTAAACTATTACTGTAAAAAAATACACTACAATGAATGCAGCCAAAAGGGGTGTAGGAGATGATTAGTCAACTTTCATGGAAAGTTGGAGGCCAACAAGGTGAAGGAATTGAAAGTACAGGAGAAATCTTCTGTATTGCATTAAACCGATTAGGATATTACCTATACGGTTACCGCCACTTCTCATCACGTATTAAAGGCGGCCATACAAATAATAAAATTCGTGTAAGTACAACAGAAGTACGTGCGATCTCAGATGATTTAGATATTTTAATTGCTTTTGATCAAGAAACAATTGATTTTAACTTCCACGAACTACGTCCGGGCGGAATTGTAGTTGCGGATGCGAAATTTAATCCGACAATACCTGATAATACAGATGTAAAGCTATATGTGATACCGTTTACAGATATCGCTTCAGAATTAGGTACATCTTTAATGAAAAACATGGTTGCTGTTGGGGCATCTAGTGCGGTATTAGGATTAGACGAAACAGCTTATTTAGAGGTTGTTGAAGAAATCTTTGGTCGTAAAGGAGAGCAAGTCGTTCAAAAGAATATGGAAGCAATTAAACGTGGCTCTCAATACATGAAAGAATTGCTTGGTGAGAAAGTAAACATGATGCAGCTTGAAAAAGCTGACGGTAAGAAACGCATGTTTATGATTGGAAACGATGCAATCGCATTTGGTGCGGTAGCTGGTGGTGCTCGCTTTATGTCTGCATATCCAATCACACCTGCATCTGAAATTATGGAATATTTAATTAAAAAGTTACCGAAAGTCGGCGGAACAGTAATCCAAACTGAGGATGAAATCGCAGCTTGTACAATGGCGATTGGTGCAAACTACGCTGGTGTTCGTACATTAACAGCATCTGCTGGTCCTGGTCTTTCTTTAATGATGGAAGCAATTGGTTTAGCAGGTATTACTGAAACACCGCTAGTTATCATTGATACACAACGTGGTGGTCCAAGTACGGGCTTACCAACAAAACAAGAGCAGTCTGACTTAATGGCTATGATTTACGGAACGCATGGTGAAATTCCAAAAATCGTAATGGCACCAAGTACAGTTGAAGAAGCTTTCTATGATATTGTAGAAGCGTTTAACCTAGCAGAAGAATATCAAGTGCCTGTTATCTTCTTAACAGATCTACAGCTTTCTTTAGGAAAGCAAACAGTAGAACCACTTAAGTTAGATAAAGTTGAAATTCGTCGCGGTAAGCTTGATTTAGAAGTAGAATTACCAGAACGTGAAAATAAAGCATACTTCAAGCGTTATGAAGTAACAGAAGATGGAATTTCACCACGTGTTTTACCTGGTATGAAAAATGGTATTCACCATGTTACAGGTGTAGAACATGATGAAACGGGTAAACCATCTGAATCAGCGTTAAATCGTAAAGATCAAATGGACAAACGTTTCCGTAAAATGGCGAACTTGCAGTTTAATACCCCTATTTACAAAAATGCTAAGCATGATGACGCAGACGTATTGTTAGTTGGCTTTAACTCAACTCGTGGTGCGATCGAAGAGGCAATGAAGCGTTTGGAACAAGAGGGAATGAAAGTAAACCATGCCCATGTACGTTTAATTCATCCGTTCCCAACAGCTGAAATCGATCCACTTGTGAAAAAAGCGAAGCGTGTTGTAGTAGTAGAAAACAATGCAACTGGTCAGCTTGCTAACATTATGAAAATGAATCTTGGCAATGGTGAGAAAATTTCTAGTCTTTTAAAATACGATGGAAATCCATTCTTGCCGAAAGAGATTTACAACGAATGTAAAAAAGGGGTTGTATTAAATGGCAACATTTAAGGACTTTCGTAACAGTGTAAAACCAAACTGGTGCCCAGGTTGCGGAGACTTCTCGGTGCAGGCTGCGATTCAGCGTGCGGCAGCTAACGTTGGTTTAAATCCAGATGAGCTAGCTGTTATTTCTGGTATCGGCTGTTCCGGTCGTATTTCAGGGTATATTAATTCATATGGTTTGCATAGTATTCACGGACGTGCTCTTCCGATTGCACAAGGTGTGAAAATGGCAAATCGTGATTTAACAGTTATCGCATCAGGTGGTGACGGTGATGGTTTTGCGATTGGTATGGGACATACAATCCATTCTATTCGTCGTAACATTGATATTACGTACATCGTAATGGATAACCAAATTTACGGATTAACAAAAGGTCAAACTTCACCACGTAGTGAAGCTGGATTTAAAACGAAAAGTACACCACAAGGTTCAATTGAACCATCACTAAATGTTATGGAAATGGCTTTAACAGCCGGTGCGACATTTGTGGCGCAAAGCTTTTCAAGTGATTTAAAAGAATTAACGCAAATTATTGAAGCTGGTATTAACCATAAAGGCTTTTCATTAATTAATGTATTTAGTCCATGTGTTACTTACAATAAAGTAAATACTTATGATTGGTTTAAAGAGAATTTAACGAAACTAAGTACAGTAGAAGGATATGATCCATCTAACCGCATGATGGCTATGCAAACATTAATGGAAAAGAACGGGTTAGTAACAGGTTTGATTTATCAAAATACAAAGCAGCCTTCTTACCAAGAGCTTGTAAAAGACTATAGTGAAAAGCCTTTAGTGCAAGCTGATTTGAATATGGATCAGAAAATGTTTGATGAGCTTGTTGCTGAATTTATGTAATGATCGGAGAGAAGGTTGCCACTTGGCAACCTTCTTTTTGAGGGAATAAAAATAATTAATAGATTTGTTTACTTAGAAAATTCAGAATGATAAAATAATATATAAATCGTTGTATAAAAATAGCATGTTCATTAACTGTGAAATGTAATGTAGGATAAGGCTTTTTCTTCGTTAAAGTTGGCTAAACGTTCTATACTATGATAATGTGTATAGGGATAAAGCAATATGCTTTTCAATAGGACAAGATGAAATAATAAAAAGGGAATGTCTATTTGTGTGGGGAAGACTTCATTCTTACGGATGATTAGATCGATTACTCAAGTTTCAAAGGGCAAGTTATCTCTCAAGCTATCTAACATCATTGAGATGGGTCTAAGCGCATTAAAATGGACTACAGAGAGTGTGTATAGTTAAGGGTGAAAGGAGATTACCGATGAACGAGCAACAACGATTAGCAAGTCGACAAGCAAATTCCTCTACGAAAAAAGAAGAGAAAGATTATAGTAAATACTTTGAAAGTGTATACCAACCACCTTCCTTGAAAGATGCGAAAAAGCGTGGGAAAGAAGAAGTTAAAATTGAACGAGATTTTGGCTTACCTGAAGAGTTCCGTGATTTTGGCGCAGGAAGAAAGTTTTACATTCGTACATATGGCTGTCAAATGAATGAGCATGATACAGAAGTAATGGCTGGGATTTTTACAACACTTGGATATGAGCCAACCTTTTCAACTGAAGAGGCAGATGTGATTTTATTAAATACTTGTGCAATTCGTGAAAATGCTGAAAATAAAGTGTTCGGTGAACTTGGTCATTTAAAATCATTAAAGCGAAGAAATCCGGATCTTTTAATTGGTGTATGTGGTTGTATGTCTCAAGAGGAATCTGTTGTAAATAAAATTATGCAAAAAAATCAGCATGTAGATATGGTGTTTGGTACACATAATATTCATAGATTACCGTATATCTTAAAGGACGCAATGTTCTCAAAAGAGACGGTGGTTGAAGTTTGGTCAAAAGAAGGGGATGTAATTGAAAACCTTCCGAAAGTACGTCGTGGTGATATTAAAGCTTGGGTAAATATTATGTATGGCTGTGATAAATTCTGTACATATTGTATTGTACCGTATACACGCGGAAAAGAGCGCAGCAGACGTCCAGAAGATATTATTAAAGAAATTCGCCATTTAGCTGCGAACGGTTATAAAGAAATTACGTTACTTGGACAAAACGTAAACGCATACGGTAAAGACTTTGAAGATATACAATATGGTCTTGGCGATTTAATGGATGAACTTCGTAAAATCGATATCGCACGTATTCGTTTTACAACAAGCCATCCACGTGATTTTGACGATCATTTAATTGATGTTCTTGGAAAAGGTGGTAACCTAGTAGAACATATCCACTTACCGGTTCAATCTGGTAGTACAGATATGCTTAAAATTATGGCGCGTAAATATTCGCGAGAACACTATTTAGCGCTTGTACGAAAAATTAAAGAAACCATTCCGAATGCAGTACTAACGACTGATATTATCGTTGGTTTCCCAAATGAAACGGATGAGCAGTTTGAAGAGACGATGTCGTTATATCGTGAAGTAGGATTTGATACGGCATTCACATTTATTTATTCTCCGCGTGAAGGTACACCAGCTGCAAAAATGCAGGATAATGTTCCGATGGAAGTGAAGAAAGAGCGATTACAACGCTTAAATACACTAGTGAATGAATATGCAGTTAATAAGAATAAGCGTTATATAGGACAAATTGTAGAAGTATTAGTTGATGGGGAAAGTAAGAATAACCCTGAAGTACTTGCGGGATACACACGTACGAATAAACTTGTAAACTTTGTTGCTTCAAAATCTTTAATTGGTCAGCTTGTGAAAGTAAAAGTAACGGAAGCAAAAACTTGGTCTCTTAACGGGGAATTGGTTAAGGAACCGATTGAGGTGAAATAATAGATGAAAGTATATACGAAAGATGAAATTGTTGAGCAAGCGAAAGAATTAGCGAAAATGATCTCTGAAACAGAAGAAGTCGATTTCTTTAAGCGAGCAGAAGCACAAATTCATAAAAATGAAAATGTAAAGCGAGCAATTGATGAAATAAAAGCTTTGCAAAAACAAGCAGTAAACTTGCAACATTATGGGAAATGGGAAGCTTTGAAAAAAGTAGAAGCTGAAATTGATGCACTTCAAGATAAGTTAGATAATATCCCAGTTGTACAGGAGTTTAAATCTTCACAAACATATGTAAATGACTTACTACAGCTAGTTGCTAGTACCATTTCTAACAATGTAACAGATGAAATATTAGTTTCAACTGGCGGCGATGTATTGAAGGGTGAAACTGGTGCAGCGGTAGAAAGTAAAAAAGGAAATTGTGGTTGTTAAAGAGATGTCTTATTGACATCTCTTTTTTTTTTGTGGGTTATATCGTAAATTCTTCTCAAAAAAAAGAATGACACATTCCGCTATTGTCACGCATATGATTAAGTGAATAGTGATTGAGGAGGGTTACGAATGTCCGAATTTAGAGAGATTATTACAAAAGCAGTAGTTGGAAAAGGACGTAAGTATACAAAGTCAACGCATACATGTGAATCGAATAATGAGCCAACAAGTATTTTAGGGTGCTGGGTAATTAACCATTCGTACGAAGCGAGAAAGAATGGGAAACATGTGGAAATTGAAGGTTTCTATGATGTAAACACTTGGTATTCATTTGATGGAAACACAAAGACTGAAGTTGTAACAGAACGTGTTAACTACACTGATGAAGTAAGCATTGGGTATCGTGATAAAAACTTCTCTGGTGACGATTTAGAAATTATTGCTCGTGTAATTCAGCCGCCAAATTGTTTAGAAGCTCTTGTATCGCCAAATGGTAATAAAATTGTTGTGACGGTAGAACGTGAATTTGTAACAGAAGTAGTTGGGGAAACGAAAATTTGTGTAAGTGTAAATCCTGAAGGTTGCGTAGAATCAGACGAGGATTTCCAAGTCGATGATGATGAGTTTGAAGAATTAGATCCGAACTTTATCGTCGATGCAGAAGAAGAGTAAGAGAAAGCTAGGGAGAAGTTCTTCCTAGCTTTTTACAGTACATAAGTGGTGCTGCATGAACATGATTCCTTATGAAATGTGCTATAATGAGGAAAGACTCCTGGAATAGGAGATATGGGTGTCCGTGAAATTTGATATATATGAATATAGATTATTATGTAAGAATTATGGAGGAAAGACATGACGCAATATACGCCTATGATACAGCAATACTTAAAGGTTAAGGCAGACTATCAAGATGCCTTTTTATTTTTCCGATTAGGTGATTTTTATGAAATGTTCTTTGAAGATGCGGTTAAAGCAGCTCATGAACTTGAAATTACATTAACGAGCCGAGATGGTGGTAGTAGTGAACGTATACCGATGTGCGGTGTACCGCATCATGCAGCTAAAAATTATATTGAACAACTTGTTGAAAAAGGATATAAAGTAGCTGTTTGTGAGCAAGTGGAAGATCCAAAAATAGCTAAAGGTGTAGTACGTCGTGAAGTAGTACAACTAATTACGCCAGGAACGATGATGGAAGGGCGTACAATAGACGAGAAAGAGAATAACTTCTTAGCAGCATTAACACATTTCGAAGATGGATCTTATGCGCTAGCTTGTAATGACTTAACGACTGGACAAAATACAGTGACGTTATTAACAGGTTCGGTAGAAGACATTTTATTAGAAGTGTATGCGACTGGTTCGAAAGAAATTGTTGTAGATTCTACTTTTTCAAAAGATGAATTAAATAAATTAACTGAAACATTAAAAATGACGATTTCGTATGAAGATGCAACAACTATTCCAGAAGGACTAGAACATCTTGTGAAAAATGTTTCACAAGCAAAGTTAATTAAAGCAATTGGACGCTTATTTAACTATGTGATAAGAACACAAAAACGTTCGTTAGATCACTTGCAACCAGTAGAAATTTATTACACGAACCAATTTATGAAAATTGATGTGCATTCAAAACGTAATTTAGAGTTAACAGAGACTCTTCGTACGAAGGAAAAGACAGGCTCATTATTATGGCTATTAGACAAAACAAAAACGGCTATGGGTGGGCGTATGTTAAAACAGTGGATGGAACGTCCACTTATCCAGAAAGAAAAAGTTGAAGAGCGTTTAGAAATGGTTGAAACGTTTGTAAATGATTACTTCTTACGTGAAGATTTAAAAGAAAAGTTAAAAGAAGTATATGATTTAGAGCGTTTAGCAGGGAAAGTTGCATTTGGTAATGTAAATGCACGGGACCTATTACAATTAAGACGTTCTTTACTTCAAGTACCAGCTATTTTAGAAGCGATTAGTCTTTTAGATAATGCTTATGCAGCAAGGTTAATTCAAGGTGCGGATCCATGTGAGAGCTTAACTGAATTACTAGGAAGAAGTATTCAAGAAAACCCACCGCTTTCTATTAAAGATGGAGATATTATTAAAGACGGTTATAATGACAAGCTTGATCAATATCGTTACGTTAGTAAAAACGGAAAAACGTGGATTGCTGAGCTTGAAAAACGAGAGCGTGATATTACAGGGGTTAAATCATTAAAAATTGGGTATAACCGTATTTTCGGCTACTACATTGAAGTGACGAAGGCGAATCTTGCAGCACTTCCAGAAGGGCGCTATGAGCGTAAACAAACACTTGCAAATGCAGAACGTTTCATAACAGATGAACTAAAAGAAAAAGAAACATTAATCTTAGAAGCAGAAGAGAAAATTGTACAATTAGAATACGATTTATTTACAGCACTTCGCGAAGAAGTAAAAGCATTCATACCGAAATTGCAACACTTAGCGAAAGTAATTAGTGAACTAGACGTACTGCAAAGCTTTGCGACAGTTAGTGAAGAAGAGCAGTTTGTAAAACCTGTTTTAACAACTAAGCGCGAAATCTTTATTAAAGATGGTCGTCATCCTGTCGTTGAAAAAGTATTGAACGGGAAATTGTATGTACCGAATGATTGTATTATGCCGGAGAAGATGGATGTCTTTTTAATTACAGGACCGAACATGTCTGGTAAAAGTACGTATATGAGACAATTAGCACTTGTTACTGTTATGTCACAAATTGGTTGCTTTGTACCAGCGACAGAAGCAGTATTACCTGTCTTCGATCAAATCTTTACGAGAATTGGTGCAGCAGATGATTTAATCTCAGGTCAAAGTACATTTATGGTTGAAATGTTAGAAGCGAAAAATGCAATTGCAAATGCATCAGAAAGAAGTTTAATTTTATTCGATGAAATTGGACGCGGTACATCTACGTACGATGGTATGGCACTTGCACAAGCAATCATTGAACATATTCATGACCAAATTGGTGCGAAAACATTATTCTCTACACACTATCATGAATTAACAGTGTTAGAAGAAAGTTTAGACCAACTAAAGAATGTACATGTTTCAGCAATTGAAGAGAATGGAAAAGTAGTTTTCCTTCATAAAATTCAAGATGGAGCGGCTGATAAAAGTTACGGAATTCACGTTGCTCAACTTGCCGAGCTTCCAGATAGCTTAATCGCTCGTGCGAAAGAAGTGTTAGCGCAACTAGAAGGACAGGAAGAAATTATTATTCCGAAACGAGTAGAAGTGAAAGTGCAAGAAGTTGCTCCAGAACCAGTTATTGTAAAAGAAGAACCGGCAAAAATACAAGAAAAGAAAGAAGAGACAGACGAAGAATCACAACTATCTTTCTTTGGAGGAGAACAATCTTCGAAAAAACAAGACAAGCCTGTGCTCAATCAAAAAGAAACGGCAGTACTTACACAAATTAAAAAGATTGATTTACTCGATATGACGCCTTTAGAAGCGATGAACGAACTGTATCGTTTACAGAAAAAGTTAAAGAAAGGATGAGTAAGTAGATGGGGAAAATTCGCAAACTCGATGATCAACTCTCTAACTTAATTGCGGCAGGGGAAGTAGTAGAGCGCCCTGCCTCAGTTGTAAAAGAACTCGTGGAAAATTCCATCGATGCGAATAGTACATCTATTGAAATCCACTTAGAAGAAGCTGGGTTATCGAAAATTCGCATCATTGATAATGGAGATGGCATTGCAGAAGAAGATTGTATCGTTGCATTTGAACGCCACGCAACGAGCAAAATTAAAGATGAAAATGATCTATTTCGTATAAGAACGCTCGGTTTCCGTGGAGAGGCCCTGCCGAGTATTGCTTCTGTAAGTGAATTAGAATTAATCACAAGCACCGGTGATGCGCCTGGTACACACCTTATTATTAAAGGTGGAGACATTATAAAACAAGAGAAAACGGCGAGCCGAAAAGGAACAGATATCACAGTACAAAACTTATTCTTTAATACACCAGCGCGCCTTAAATATATGAAAACTATTCATACAGAGCTTGGTAACATTACAGATATCGTGTATCGTATTGCAATGTCACATCCCGAAGTATCGTTAAAACTGTTTCATAATGAAAAAAAATTGCTTCATACATCAGGAAACGGTGATGTAAGACAAGTACTTGCATCGATTTACAGCATTCAAGTTGCGAAGAAGCTGATTCCGATTGAAGCTGAGTCTCTAGACTTTACCATTAAAGGTTATGTAACATTACCAGAAGTAACGAGAGCGTCTCGTAACTATATGTCAACGATTGTAAATGGCCGTTACGTTCGAAATTTCGTATTAATGAAAGCAATTCAGCAAGGATATCATACGTTACTGCCAATCGGACGATACCCAATCAGCTTCTTATCAATTGAAATGGATCCAATGCTTGTTGATGTAAACGTACATCCAGCAAAATTAGAAGTACGCTTTAGTAAAGAACAAGAATTGCTAAAGCTTATCGAAGAAACATTGCAAGCTGCATTCAAAAAAATACAGCTCATTCCAGATGCTGGTGTAACAACGAAGAAAAAAGAAAAAGATGAAAGTGTGCAAGGGCAGTTCCAGTTTGAGCATACAAAGCCGAAAGAACCACAGGTGCCAAACATCGTTTTACCGACTGGCATGGATGAGAAACAAGAAGAAACAACGACTGTGAAACAACCAGCACAACTTTGGCAACCGCCGAAGCAAGAATGGCAACCACCACAGTCACTCGTAAGAGAAGAACAAAGTTGGCAGCCATCTAATAAACCGATAATCGAAGAACCAATTAGGGAAGAAAAATCATGGAACAGTAACGAAGAAGACTTTGAATTAGAAGAATTGGAAGAAGAAGTCGGGGAGATAGAAGAGATTGAAATGAACGGTAATGACCTACCACCGCTTTATCCAATTGGACAAATGCACGGAACATATATTTTCGCTCAAAATGATAACGGGCTATATATGATTGACCAGCATGCAGCACAAGAACGTATCAATTATGAATACTTCCGTGATAAAGTGGGACGAGTTACGCAAGAAGTACAAGAACTACTTGTACCGTACCGTATCGATTTATCTCTTACCGAATTTTTACGTGTTGAAGAGCAGCTAGAAGAACTGAAAAAAGTCGGTCTATTCTTGGAGCAATTCGGCCATCAATCCTTTATTGTTCGTTCGCACCCAACGTGGTTCCCAAAAGGACAAGAAACAGAAATTATCGACGAAATGATGGAGCAAGTTGTCAAACTAAAAAAAGTTGATATTAAAAAACTACGAGAAGAAGCAGCCATCATGATGAGCTGTAAAGCTTCCATTAAAGCAAATCAATATTTAACGAACGATCAAATATTCGCTTTACTCGAAGAACTTCGTACGACGACAAACCCATATACATGTCCGCATGGAAGACCGATTCTGGTGCATCATTCTACTTATGAGTTAGAGAAGATGTTTAAGAGGGTTATGTAGGGGAAATTGCTTTTTTCTAAAATGTTTTGGATTTAATAAAGATAAAGTTAGATTAAAAAGGGAGCAACAGTAATTAGTTGCTCTCTTTTTTTATGTAGATTTGTTATTGTTCAATGAGTGTGAAGCAGTTTAGTTTTGAAATAAGAATTGGAAAGAGTATTTAAGAGGTTATAACGGTATGTTGTTTTTTAGTATGTATTCATTTTTGAAGGAATTACTTTCTTGGCTATGGTTACTTTATCCTGTTATCAAATCCTACTAAGAATAAAAAGAGCGCGGTATATCAGCACCTTTAAAAAGGAAAGTTTTCCAGTAAACTCTCCTTTTTAAAGGGTGTGTGAGCTGTAAAATCAAGATTTAGACACTACTTAAATCGTAACTGTGCATGGTCGCAATGATGCTCTATAGAATTATTTATGTTTGTTATTATTTATTTTTTCGGTATATAGAACTTTTTCTTTGTAATGTTTTGTTATTGGGAAATTATGTGTACCTGTGCCGTTTTTGTATTGTTTATAAACTGGGTTTTTTATGGGGATTGTTGTAGTTTCGGTAAATTCATATGGGTAATTTATTTTAGATTTATCTTCAAACATGAAAATGCCTCCTTTTTAGGATTTCCTAAATTCTTTACTATAACATGATATGCATATATATTTTTTTGGACTAGTTATTTATATAGGTTAATAGAATTTAATTACATAAATGCTGAAATATTTTAAAGGAAACAATTCGAGAAAGATATTGTATTGATAGCCGTTGAATACTATTGTTGTTTTTTAAGTTGTCGTGATGTATCTGAAATTCTGAAGAGACGTGGCATCTCGGTTCATCTAACAACCATTATTTGGTGGGTTCTTTTATTTATCAGCGAAGCAAACGTCGCATACATATTCATTATAGATTGTTTTTATAATGTACTCTATATGTGATGTTCCTAATAATTTAATGTAGTATAGTATACTCGTATTAAGCTATTAGGAACATTTAATGTTGTCTCACAACTGAAAGGGAATTGAAAAAAAACTGAAACTTTTCTCATAAAAATTCAATCTTACTTGAAAAATGAAAGGAAAATGAAATTTTCCAAAAGGAATTCTTTGTTAAGATAAAAAGCATACATACAAAAAAAGTATTGACATATGGAGAAAAATGTATTTTTCAAGATATAGTGGGGGAAAAGATGAGATTAGAAAAACAATTAATAAAAAAGGTGTATTATGAAACATTCCTAATGGAGAATGAAACACATCCACCTCTTCAAGTACTTGGAGAAGCTTATTTAAACGAAGAAAAAAATGAGATTTCCGATGGATCTTATATTCGTTTTGCACAAGGTGAATTTTATTATCACCATCAAGATTTTGAAGCAGCTATTTTTAAATGGGAGAAAGTTAGTAATGAATTAGCACCATGGGCACAAAAAAATATTGCGGATGCTTACTTCGAACTTAACCAATTATCAGTTGCTGAAAACGTGTATACTTCCATTACTACTGATAACAAAATACTGATGACCGAAATTGTACTGCAATTACTGTCTCTTTACATCGAGCAAAATAATTTTGATTCAGCTTTCGCTGTTATAAAAGAAGCGGTTTCTTTAAATCCCGATTATCCAAACGTCACAACAATTGCACGTTCCTTTTATGAAGAACAGCAAGATTTTGATAGTGCAGTAGAGCTTGCTGTGAACGAGTTAATTCGAACAGAATCTTATCCGTGGTTTGAGGTTCTAAAAGAATATATCGATAAAGGATTTACTAAAAATATTTCACCAGACTATTTTTATAAAGTATTAGTTACATTAAATAATGTAGATCAAGTACAATTTACGCAAATTGTTTCATCACTTTGGCACAGCTATAAAGATGAACAAAATTACTTATTATGGCTCAACACAATAAATGAATTTTTCATACATATCGAAATACATTCGTCCGATATATGGGACGAAATTTCTTCTCTTTACGAAGAAACATACTTTGAATTAATTCAAGGTCAATATATGCTTAGACAATTACACGATATTATTCCAAATCTGTTAACAAATTGGTTAAAGGTAGTCAATCCCTCTCATGCTGTATTTCCATCTGCAGCAGTATTGGCATGGGATGAGATTTTTCCTTCCAAAATAGATTCAGCGGATATAAAATATGCGGAAAACCTACTGTCATATTCTATTAATCATGTGAATGGTTTAGAGTATAGTTTACATCTTTTTGAATCTATTACAGGGTGGGCACAAGAATATGATTTAGAAATGGGTCACCGATTTAGCTGGTTAGTTGGCGAGCTTGCAGATTTAAGAACAAATCGCCTATTAGTAACTGGAACTTCAGGAAACGGAAAAGCTTCATTTATTAACTCTATTTTAGGAGAAAATATATTAGAAAACTCAATCTCAAATGTAGTTGTTTTTAAAAATGACGCTTATACAGAAATTAACGCTATAACAGATTCGGAAATTACAACAACTGAGAATTTCTCTGATTTCCATAACATGATGTCTCTACACCGTCAAACATATAGAGATAGAGCTTGTGTTGAATTTAAATTACCATGCAGATTTTTAAGTAAAAACAAACTTACATTCGTTGTTACACCTAGCTTTAATAGGAACAATGACGCGAAAGATGAGGTATTTGAATATTTAAATTCTACAGATGAATTATTATTCGTATTGAATGCGGATTCACCTTTTACTGACAAAGAACGTGACATTCTATTAAGTATTCAAGAACATACACCAAATCTACAAGTTCATTTCTTATTAAATAAAATCGATAATATTTACAATGAAGCAGAAGCAAAAAGAGTTGTACAAGATACGCAAGTGAGAATAAATACATATTTCCCTAATGCAAGAATTTTCCCTTATTCTTCGTTATATACAAATAGTAAACAACTAAACGATTTAACTGAGTTTATTCATTTTAACTTTAACCATAAAAATATCGATGCAGAACGTAATGAAAAGCTATTGTTTTTCATTCGAAAAACAATTACATATCTTTTGGATAAACGCGTCGAGAGGGAAAACAATCTAGTGGATTCTATTAATTGGAATGAAGATATGTTAGTTAAACTAAATGGTTGTATTAATAACCTTACTGCTTTTGAGAAGGACAAAATTCATTTAATTACAGAATCATATCGTACAATGAAAAACGAAATTACTAATGATCTTACAGAACATATTCCGAAACTATTGCAGAGTTGTTCCGATTTAATTAGTGAAGAAAGCGATTTTGGTCACATTGATATTGAACTAAACACAGCGATGAATGAAAGAGTGCAACAATATCTAGAACAAACTGTATTACCTAATCTTGCTCGCTCTATGCAAAATTGGATTGCGACTTCTAATAACGAGCTCCTTCAAAGTCAATTGTACTTAGAAGAAACCAGTGAAGGACTTAATTCTTTATTTGGAGAAAATCGAATACAGTTAGAATGTGACTTTAAAGTAATTGATGATTGGCGCAGAGATACTGATAGAATGACAACTAGAATACAAATGGAAGAAGTAAATATTTTACGCCGATTTACACCAGCACAATTTTTACTGAAAAGTGCCGGTAAATTATTTGGAGTTCTTCCTAAAAATAAAGCTATGCTATATAACAAATACAAACAGTATTTAGAAAATGAAGATTATACCGATGTAACGGCTTCTATTATGAAGAAGTTTTTCTTGCAATTTGAGCTGTTTGAAAACACACAAGAGCGGGATATTAATATGTTCTTTAGAAATCCATTTGGTGCGTTGGAGCAAGCTATAGAAAATACTCATTTAGAAATAAAAGAAAAACAAGATAAGCTGCATAAAATGAAATCAAACCCTGAAGTTTATCATGATCCTATAAAGCTCTTTGAATTGAGATTACGTCAATGTGAAGTAATCTTGAATATAGGTGAGGATAATTCCTATACAGATTTATCTTTAGAAACAATCATAGAATAAACGTAAAGTAACTCCAAAATATACAATGAAAGTTGATTTTGGAGTTGTTTTTTGTTTACATCTGTATAATATGTCAGGTCTTTTTTAATATTAAATTGCATCATGTGTTATAAGAGAGTAAAAAGGGAGCAACTGTAGTTAGTTGCTCCCTTCGCATATATAGATTATTTTTCAGTTTCTTTAATTTTAGTTTTTACTTCTCCAGTTTTAATTTTATTACTTTCTGAGAAACGTAATAAATCGCCTTCAATAATTTTGTCAGACATTCGTAATTCATTTTGTGCACGGTTAATCATTTCTTGAGCTTCTTTTTTTGGTAAATCTACAACCTCACCTGTTTCTCGATTATAAAAAGTATGATTTGTATATGCATACTTGTCTGTAACGAAGCTACCATCACGGAAAACAACAAATCCGTTATATTCATCTGAAAACATATCATGACCAAAACGGATATCGTTAGTAGTATCAACCCCTAATAAATTTAGAATAGTAGGTTTCATATCGATTTGTCCAGTAGGCTTTGAAATGGTTTGACCTTCTTTTTGTCCAGGGACATGAATATATAAAGGTGTACGTTGTAAATTTAAAGTATCAAATTCTGTTATTTGATCTTTTTCTAAAAACTGCGCCATTGCGCGATTATGTTTTTCGGAAATGCCATAATGATCACCGTATAACACAATAATAGAATCATCATAAAGCCCCTCAGCTTTTAAACGCTCAATAAAGTTTTTAATTGATTCGTCTAAGTAACGAGCTGTTACGATGTAACGATCAAATACGCCATTACCAGAGTTATATGGTTCAATGAATTTTGTATCTTCATCATACGTAAATGGATAATGGTTTGTTAAAGTGAGGAAACGAGCATAAAATGGTTGATCAATTGTTTTTAATATGTCTACTGATTGATCAAAGTATTCGATATCTTTTAATCCCCAATTTAAATTTGTTTCTGGCGTAATCTTGTAATCTAGTTCATTGTAGTAACGATCATAACCAAGAGCAGAGTACATGATATTACGATTCCAAAATGTTGCGTTATTCGCATGGAATACAGTAGTGAAATAGCCTTGCTGACGTAAAATTTCTGGAGTCGCAGTATAATCGTTGTTACCGTGCGTGAAGAATACAGCTCCTCGATTTAATGGATACAACGATGTATCTATTAGAAATTCAGAATCTGATGTTTTTCCTTGACCAGTTTGGTGGGAAAAGTTATCAAAGTAATAGCTTTCATTTATGAATTCATTCAAGAACGGTGTAACTTCTTGACCATTGACGGATGCACCTATTAAAAAGGTTTGTAAGGATTCAAGAGTAACGACAATTACGTTTTTTCCTTTCGCTGCACCAAACATATTAGGATTTGGTTCACTTTGGTTTGCTTTTACGTAGTTTTCAGTTTCTTGTAATTTACTACTATCAGCAAGAGCCTTTTGTGATCCTGCTTTTACTTGCAGTGTTAAATCATATACTTGATGAGTATATAGTCCTAAATTTTTAACAAGCATTACTCGGTCGAAGGATCTCGTTAATAATTCAGGTCGCTCTTTTTCTGCAAGATTTAGATTCGCAAAAAATACAGCAATTGTTAAGAGAAAATATAACAAGCGTGCAGAATGAGTTACACGTCCTGTTTTAAAGACTATTGATCTCTTCTTTAACAAAATAAAGAAGAAAATAATATCTACGAATGCGAGTATAATTTTGTAGTTTAATATTTCTTTAATACTGCCGCCTAACTGTGTAAAGTTAGATGTTTGCCCAAGTACTGGCAAAGTAACAAAATCGCTATAAAAATCATAGAACATTACATTTCCAACGAGAACTATAGTTAATAAGAAATTAATACATAGCGCTATATAATTTCGTTTTTCACCAGTTGCAAATAATGCTAGTCCAACAAATGCTAATGATGCAGCTAGAGGGCTAATAAACAAAATAAGCTCTTGTGTAGAAGACTCAATTTTCAAATCAAAACTGAATCGCGTAATAAGATATGTTTTTAACCATACTGCTAAAGCAATTATTAAAACAAAGCTTATATTTTGCATTTGTAAATTTATTTTATTCTTCATTTTTACACCTTCTTTATCTAATTTATTTAACTAGAGTTATATATTATATTTTTATAACTATTAGAGTGTAATGAACCATTTAGATTATGTTTTCTAAAGGTAATAATTTGAAGTGTTCATATATATACAATGGGGAATTTTAAAGCGAAGTAACATAAATCTAATTTTTTTAGAAACGGAGCAGAAAAAGTCATAGTTGTTGTAGTGAAAGTGACTTATAGACATCCTAACATATTAAACACTATGATGATGTTACAAAATATCGAACAAATGAAAGTGGAAATGAATAGATGATTTTTAAACTATTGACATTTAATCGGTTAGAATTTTCAAAAAGTTAATTTAAAGTAAACGGTTATATTAATTAGTAGAAAACTACATTCTATATAGAATGTAGTTTTTCATGTGCTTTTAATATATCCCGTAAAATCATGATTCTTTGTGGGTTAATCATCAGCGGGGGAGGGATAATAATTTCGTTAAAGCTATTATTAGATAAGTAAAGTGTTGGTGAAACTTAAAACATTTGACTGGCATCTTAATTAAAGAGTTTAAATACCTGATAAATATTTTCCAACATACAGACCGCTTGCGGCTGCTTGAGATAATGAATGAGTGACGCCTGAACAATCTCCAATTAAAAATAGCCCATTCATACTTGTTTCAAAATGGTTATTGATTTTTATCGTAGGAGCATAGAACTTTCCATCAATTCCATATAATAAAGTATCTTGATCGATAGGTTCTTCGGTAAATTGTTCTAAACGTAATAAAAATGCTTTGAGCCCTTCAATATATAATGGAGGGATTTCTTTGTGCAAATCCCCAAAATCTCCGTGTAGTGTAGGTTGTATACGATTATGTTTCATATCTTTTTCCGTAGTAGGTTGTTTCTTTATTAAGTCCTCTAAGCGCTGTATAATAATCCGATCTCGTCCTTGGTTAATACTTTTAATAATTGAACTTGCGTATACATTTGCTTCTTTGAGAGTTGGAAAATAGCGCGGGATAAATAAAGTGAAATTTAAGTTAGGAGTGCCAGTTCCTTGCTCTCGAAAATTTTGGCCGTCAGGCATAACTAAACCTTCTTCGTACTTTCGAATAATGCGTCCTTTTGGATTCATACAGTAAGTAGTAGCTGTGAAATTTTCGCTTTGATAAGAAAGTTTCGTTTCGAAAGTATCCTTTAATATAGAACGTAATTGATGTTCTTTCATTTCTACTCTAATACCTAAATCTACACGTGTTTGCTCCTGAGGAATATTTAGAGAAGTACACATTTCTTTTAACCAATCCGCCCCAGAGCGCCCAGTTGCAAATACTAGTTGCTTAGAATGAACTATTCCTTGGTTTGTTTCTATTTTGAAATGATCTTTCTGTTTCATAATATGTTGTACATCTATATGAAATTGAATATTTATTTTCGTAAGTAAAAATTCATAGAGTTGCTGAAAAATGCTGCTGGAAAGTTTAGTACCCAGATGCCTTACTTCCGTTGTTAACATTTGTAAACCACACGCTTCAGCTCTCTTAGTGAGATTTAAATTTTCTGTAGAATATTTTGAAACTGAACTTCCGCCAAACTGACATAGAATTTCATCTACTTCAGCCATGAGGTGCATAAAACCTTCTTTACCTACTTTTTGCTCAAGTTCGCCTCCAAAGCCGTTTGTATAATTAAATTTCCCTTCAGACTTTCCTAAACCACCAAATCCGAAATATTTATCACATGCAGTACAGTTACATATTTCCCCTTGTTCTAAAGAGCAATTTCGATGTTCTAACGATTTGCCTTTATCAAGAATTAAAACCTTTTTGTTGCTTTTGGCTAATGTATAAGCCATAAAAATGCTACTCACTCCAGCACCGATAATTGTAATATCATACATATTTTTTCACCTGCTACCGAATAGTTTGTTTGCTATTTTCCTAGTGTATAACAATTTTACGAAGTTAAGAAATAGCTTGTATTAATAAAGTCATAGTTGTGGATTTGATGCTCTCTCAATTACTCTAAATGGTGAATGAGATACAACAGTTTTTTTATTTGAAAAGAGAGATACTTTTAAACAATCATTTTATCATAGGGTTAATAAAAAGCTTACATATAAAAAGAACAGACCTTTTAAGTAAAGAGGTCTGCTAATAATTTGAAATTAATTATAGTTTTATTACGTATCTTTATTTAGCAAAGACATGGTTACCTATGACTGCTACTGTTTGACGTGTAGTAATCCATTTGCTTGTTGATGTTTTCGGATTATAGAAATAAAGCCAATCAGAATGTATTCCATTTGTGGAGATAGCCTCTTCTACTGCCATCTTTGCTTCTGCACTTGCAGGCTGATTAATTCTTCCATCTGTAACAGGAGTAAATGCATATCCGTGTTTAATAGGTTCATAAATAACGCCTGTTATTGTATTAGGAAAACCTTTTGCATTTACACGATTTAAAATAACTTTCGCCACTGCCACTTTTCCTTTATATGATTCGCCACCTGCTTCAGCAGTAACTAAGCGTGCCATTAAGTCTTTTTCTTTTTCTGAAATACTTGAATTAATTTTTAAATGTTGTCCTGTATAAAGCTTGTTTCCGACTGTATTGTTAATTTGTTTTATAGATTGAACGGTAACATTGTAACGCTTTGCTATAGTTTCTAATGAATCTCCCGGCTGTACTTGATAAATAATTTGTCCAGAGATGTTCTTAGGGTTGTCATTTTGATGAACAGTGACCTCATTTGATTTCATGGATCCTGGAATATTTAACTGTTCACCAATAAAAGTTTGATCGTTTCCTTTATTATTTGCTTGTTTAATAGATTGTATTGAAACTCCATATTGTTTACTGATACCCCAAAGTGTATCATTCTTTTTTACTGTATGAATGGTGGAAGCCTCAGCTACACCTTGATTACATACGAATGTAATGGCTGCCGCAGATAAAGGAATTATATGTTTTATTTTTAATAATTTCATTGTAAATCCTCCCAATAAAAAATTAAGTTTTAACTGTTGAGTAATGTAGTTCAGAGTATATAAGATATGTATTTATATTTTAATATAAGTATATTAGAACGTATGAAATAAATAATCATTATAAGTTTTTTATTTATATCGTGTAGGACCCAAATATGAAATATTGCATATGAAAGCCCATTGAAGTTCATGTTGTTGATTACTATAATTTATCTAGTGGAAAGGGATTTTAAATTTTCCTAATGCATTGAGAATATGTGAATGCTTTTAAATTTTACTTCTATGCAATATTCCATATTTATGAAATGTTATTTATTAAGTAGCTTATATTATATTCAATAAGTTTGATGTAAAAACAGAAAAAGAGAGGAATAAAAATGAGCAATAAGAAGTTTATTTTGAAATTATTCATATGTAGTACTATACTTAGCACATTTGTATTTGCTTTCAATGATAAGCAAGCAGTTGCTGCTAGCTCTGGTAATGGGCTTGAAAACTGGTCAAAATGGATGCAACCTATACCTGATGACATACCGTTAACACGAATTTCAATTCCAGGAACACATGATAGTGGAACGTTCAAGTTGCAAAATCCGATAAAGCAAGTATGGGGAATGACGCAAGAATATGATTTTCGTTACCAAATGGATCACGGAGCTAGAATTTTTGATATTAGAGGGCGTTTAACAGATGATAATACGATAGTTCTTCATCATGGGCCACTATATCTTTATGTAACATTGCACGAATTTATAAATGAAGCGAAACAATTTTTAAAAGATAACCCAAGTGAAACGATTATTATGTCTTTAAAAAAAGAGTATGAGGATATGAAAGGGGCAGAAGATTCATTTAGTAGTACGTTTGAAAAAAATTATTTCCTTGATCCTATCTTTTTAAAAACAGAAGGGAATATAAAGCTTGGAGATGCTCGAGGGAAAATTGTACTACTAAAAAGATATAGTGGTAGTAATGAATCTGGAGGATATAATAATTTTTATTGGCCAGATAATGAGACGTTTACGACAACTGTAAATCAAAATGTAAATGTAACAGTACAAGATAAATATAAAGTGAGTTATGATGAGAAAGTAAAATCTATTAAAGATACGATAAATGAAACGATTAACAATAGTGAAGATTGTAATCATCTGTATATTAATTTTACAAGCTTGTCTTCTGGTGGTACAGCATGGAATAGTCCATATTATTACGCCTCTTATATAAATCCTGAAATTGCAAACTATATGAAACAAAAGAATCCTAAAAGAGTAGGCTGGATGATTCAAGATTATATAAATGAAAAATGGTCACCAATACTTTATCAAGAAGTTATAAGAGCGAATAAGTCACTTATAAAAGAATGAAGATTGTAATAGTAAGAAGCGATAAAATACATCGCTTCTTTTTTGTTTTCTAAAAATTAACATTAGGTATAGTTTTACATATCGTACTTTCATGATAGGAAAAAATCGAAACTTGCGATATAATTACACATATAAAATTTGTACCTATAAATTTTATATGTAGTAATAAATTTGATTTATTGTAATGAAACGGAGGTATATACTATGAAGTTTCCACATGATTTTTTATTCGGGGCTGCTTCAGCTTCTTATCAAGTAGAAGGTGCATGGAATGAAGATGGAAAAGGTGTTACGAATTGGGATGAGTTTTCAAAAATTCCTGGCAAAACATACAATGGAACAAATGGTGATGTAGCTGTTGATCATTATCATCGATATAAGGAAGATGTTCGCTTAATGGCTGAGATGGGATTAGAATCGTATCGCTTTTCTATTTCTTGGGCGAGAATATTGCCGACTGGAGATGGAGAGGTAAATGAAAAAGGAATAGAATTTTATAACAACTTAATTGATGAATGTTTAAAATACGGGATTGTACCGTTTGTAACTTTATATCATTGGGATTTACCTTTACCATTAGAAAAAGATGGTGGATGGACGAATAAACGAACAGCAGAGGCTTTCGTAAAATACGCAGAGATTTGTTTTAAAGCATTTGGTGATAGAGTGAAACATTGGATTACTTTTAACGAAACAGTAATGTTTTGTGGACTAGGGTATTTAAAAGGTGCACATCCACCAGGAATACAAAATGATGTTTCAAAGTACTTTCAAGCGACTCATTATGTATTTTATGCACATGCAAAAACAGTTGCAGTGTACAAGCAGCTGAAACAATATGGAGAGATTGGGATTACGCATGTTTTCTTACCTGCTTATAGTGTGGATGATCAAAAAGAAAATATACTAGCAGCAAATCATGCGAATGAATATGAAATGTATTGGTACTATGATCCAGTTTTAAAAGGTGAGTATCCGTCTTATGTTGTGCAGGAATTAAAGGAAAAAGGATGGACTCCTAATTGGACGGTTGAAGAATTAGAAATCATTAAACAAAATGCTGGAAAAAATGATTTTATTGGCTTGAATTATTATCAACCGATACGAGTAGAAAGATACGATATGGATATAAAGAGCGAGGAACATTCTCGAGAAAACTCAACACTTGCTCCGGGTAATCCTTCTTTTGATGGTTTTTATCGAACAGTTAAAATGGATGATAAAACATATACAAAATGGGGATGGGAAATATCTCCCGAAGGTTTCTTAGATGGATTGCATATGTTGAAAGTACGCTACGGTGACATAAAGATGTATGTAACGGAAAATGGACTTGGTGATGAAGATCCAATCATTGACGGAGAAATTGTAGATATTCCGAGAATTAAATTCATTGAAGAGCATTTAAAAGTAATGAAGCGTGCAATTCAAGAGGGAATTAATTTAAAAGGGTATTATGCATGGTCTGTTATCGATTTATTAAGTTGGCTAAATGGATATAAAAAGCAATATGGCTTTATTTTTGTCGATCATAATGATAACTTAAAACGTAAGAAGAAACTTTCGTTTCATTGGTATAAGCATGTGATCGAAACGAGAGGAGAAGAGTTATAACAGATAAAAGAGTATTTTAGGAGAAAGTGTATGCGTGCAAAGTATAAACAAATTGCAGATGTGTTAGAGCAAAACATTCGAGACGGGCTTTTTAATGAAACGAAAAAACTACCTACAGAAGAAGCATTGATGAATCGATTTGAAGTAAGCCGTAATACGATACGTAAAGTGATTAGCCAGCTTGTTAATAGAGGCTATATATTTCAAGTACAAGGTAGTGGCATGTTTTTACGCGAAACTTCTGTAACAGATTACATTAATCTAGGCAGTTTGCGTGGATTAACGAAAAACCTCGTTTCACAAAATATTGAAACGAAAGTGTTAGAGCTTGAAGTAATAGATGCGGAAGAAGAGATAGCAAAGCGGATGCAATGTGAAGTTGGAACTAGGTTATATTTTTTGAAGCGCTTAAGAATTGTAGATGGGAAACCATTCTCTATGGAAGTAAGTTATTTCAAAAAGGATATCATTCCTTATTTGAATGAAGAAATAGCATTAAGCTCTGTATACAGTTATTTCATTGAAGATTTACGATTAAATATTGGTTTTGCCGATAAAGTTATTAGTTGTGAAAAAGTAAATAAAGAAAATGCACAGCTTTTAGAACTAAATGAAGGTGATCCGGCGCTTCTTATTGAAAATACAGTTTATCTTGTAAATGGAACAATTTTCGAGTTATCTCAATCGATGTTTCATTATGAAAAGACCAAACTTCTGAATCGGATTAATTTCAAGTGAAAATGAATATAAATAATCCTGCGAAAAAGCAACTGGCCATAAGTGATCAGTTGCTTTTTATTTTTAAAGTGGATGAGCAAAAAAACACGAAAGTGGTTGGTCCGTTTTTTACAAACATCTATTATGATAAGAGAAGAAAGGTAGTATTTTATTGATACCTTAAGAAGGACATTTTATATGTATCTCCTTTGTTTAAATAGACTGGTTTTAGAGAGGTGAAAAGACAATGAGTTTTGCAATTTCACTAGTTGTTATTATTGTAGTTGTATCACTGTTTGGGACCGTACTAGTCGCACGAAATGTGGAAGAGAATTACGGTAAGTCTACAAAGAAGAATGTGAAAAATTTATCTGCTATCTATGTCATCCTTCTTTTAGGACTACTTGTGGGGGTTACATGGTATGCGGTCGTTATTTTATAGAGTTTGTATATGATGGAGGAGTTAATGTATTGATGAAAAATGAGCGCCACGTTTTAGTTGTTTTCCCGCACCCAGATGATGAGTCGTATTGTGTGGCTGGCACAATTTTGGCTTATACTGAGCAGAAAGTCCCTCTTACTTATGTTTGCTTAACACTTGGTGAAATGGGGAGAGCGATGGGGAATCCACCTTTTGCAACACGTGAATCTTTATATGCTATTAGAGAGAAAGAGTTAAAGCGAGCTACAAATATTTTAGGGATTGAAGATTTACGTATGATGGGATATCGTGATAAAACTCTTGAATTTGAAGAGCCTGGACAATTAAGAGGTCTGATTCAAAACTATATTGAAGAATTGAATCCTTCTGTAGTTATTTCTTTCTATCCTGGGTATGCAGTTCATCCAGATCACGATGCAACAGGGGAAGCGGTAGTAGAGGCAGTAGCTAATATTTCGGAAAGTAAACGACCGGTCTTTTATGCTGTAGCTTTTTCGAAAAATCATGAAGACGAAATTGGTCCTCCAGATTTTAAAAATGAAGTGACGGAATATGTTCCGAAAAAATTGGAGGCATTACGAGCACATGCATCACAATTTACAACTAAAGTGGATGAGCTGGAAAGAGAGTATGAAGAAGGTGTTCCAGAAACAGTTGAGTGGTTAGAAAGAGAACCGTTTTGGATATATCCATTCAAAGATAAGAATAAGTGATGCTATAACTGAAGGTGATGAATATGTATTTTGAATATAAGAATCGAAAGATTTTAAACAATATAGAAGGATCGGGTCCTGTCATATTGTTTAAAAATAGCGGGCACTTGCCTTATTTAGAACAGCCGACTAGCTTTAATATGACGGTAGAAACATTTTTAAATCATGCGCTTAATTAATACTATTGTTACAGTGAATACTGTTATTAGTGAGTAAGGTATAGTTAGTTTTGAGAGGAGGCAACTATATGGAATGGAAACCAAATCGTGCAGATAAGACACCTGTATATAAACAAATTGCTGATTATATTGAAAGGGGTATTTCTTCAGGTGAATTTCCTTCTGATAGCAAGTTACCTTCTGAGCGTATGTTAGCAAAGGAATTACAAGTGAACCGGAGCACAATAGTAGCTGCGTATGAAGAATTAAAATCACTTGGGGTAGTAGAACGGAAAAAAGGAAGCGGAACACGGGTGAATACAGACATATGGGGTGTGTCACATAAACGAATACCGAACTGGGGTAGGTACGTTGAGGATGGATCGTTCTTACCTAATGTACCACTTGTTCAACAAATTCGAACGGAAACACAAAAAGATGACTTAATTAATTTAGCCAGTGGTGAATTGTCACCAGAATTAATTCCGAGTGATAGATTTCGAACAATTTTGTCGGAGAAAACGTTTATGGAAAACCTCGGTTATGACCATCCACTTGGAAATGAAATGTTGAGAAAAACAATTGCAGCACATGTTCAGCAATATAAACAAATTGAAGCGGATTCAAGTTCTATACTAATTACATCTGGAGCACAACAGGCGCTTAATCTTATCGTTCAATGCTTATTAAAACCTGGAGATGCGATTGCGATTGAGGATCCTTCGTATTGTTTCTCACTTCCGATGTTTAAATCCGCTGGCTTAAAAATATTCCATTTACCTGTTGATCAGCATGGAATGAATCCAGATGACTTAATTGATTTGCATAAAAAGCATCGTATTCGTATGGTGTTTTTGAATCCAGATTATCAAAATCCAACTGGCACTGTGCTTTCATTAGCAAGACGTAAAAAGATTTTAGAACTGTCTTCTGAATTCGGTATACCAATTGTAGAAGATGATCCGTACAGTTTAACTACATTTAATGGAGAAGTGAATCCAACATTAAAATCGATGGATCAAAATGGAAATGTTCTTTATGTAAGTTCATTATCAAAAATTGTTGCATCAGGATTACGTATTGGCTGGGTAATTGGACCTACGCGTGTAATAGAACGTTTAGCAGATGCGAAGCAACAAGTTGATTTTGGCCATAGTGTATTTACGCAGTGGGTGGCAAATCAATTTTTAGAATCAGAAGATTTTCATGCACATATTACAATGCTTCGTGGACAATTGAAACAAAGAAGAGATGAGTTAATTAGAAAGCTTGAAGAATTATTAGGGGATCAGGTTGAATTTTTCGTTCCGGAGGGTGGAATACATTTATGGTGCAAAGTGCAAGGAACGTTTGATGAATATCATTTATTAGGTGAATCTATACGAAATGGTGTAGCGTTTGTCCCAGGAAGTGTTTTAGGTTCTAAAAGTGAATATATTCGTTTTACTTTTGGGAGAGTAGATGTAGAACAAATCCAACTTGGAATTACAAGGTTTGCGGAAACGTTAAACGAGATTTCATAATAGTGATGCGTAATATTGAAATGAGGGAAAGAAATGAAGTACGTGACGCTTTTACTTCAAGTAGGCGTGCTATATGTATTTAGCTTAACTGGTACGTGGATTCAGGGAATATTCCATCTATCGATGCCAGGAAGTTTAATAGGGATGTTAATGCTGTTCTTACTCCTTTCTACTCGTATTTTGCCATTAAAGTGGTTTGAGGTAGGTGCGGAAAAATTAATAGTATTTTTACCGTTATTTCTAATCCCTTCGACAACAGGGTTAATGGAATACGGATCTTTTCTTTTAAGTAAGGGGAGTGTTATATTCCTTTTAGTTGTTGCAAGTACGATAGTAACATTGATTGTTTCAGGGTATGTAAGTCAATTGTTAGTAACATCAAAAAAATAAAATCGACAAGGTGCGCTATTCAAATGGTCTTAATTATTATTACTGTAGTAATATATTTATTTGCGACAAAGCTGTATAAAAAATATACGTTTCCATTTACGTTACCGGTATTAACAGTTACAGCAATTATGATTTGCTTATTTTTGATTTTCGGCATCTCTCATCATGAGTATAAGGAAAATGGGGGAGATATCCTTTCAGGATTCTTGAGCCCTGCAATTGTAGCGTTAGCCATACCTCTATTTAAAGAGCGAAAGATACTTATGAAAAACTTTTTATCGATACTTATCGGCGTAGTGATAGGTATAGTGGCTTTAACAAGTATGAATGTAGTGATTGGTGGAATTTTAAATATAGATAAGGAGTTTATACTAACAACTCTTCCGCAATTAGCGACAATGCCAATTGCCATTTCATTATCGGATCAAATTGGTGGTATTCCTTCTATGACTTCTAGTTTTGTAGTTGTTGCAGGAATAACAGGTGCTATTATCGGACCAACAGTACTTAAGTTTTTCCGTATAACAAGTACAATTGGAAAAGGAGTTGGAATGGGCTGCGCATCACATATTATCGGTGTGAGTCGTCTAGTGAAGGAAGGGGAGAAAGAAGCGACTATCGGTTCGGTAACGATGATTGTAACAGGAATACTCATTAGTATATTAATACCTTATGGAACGAAATTTATATTTTAAGAATTGTAATAAGAAATATAATACTATTTATTTGAGAATGTAATGGAGATGATGAAAATGACAACATGGTTTATAGTTACATTATTTATTTTTGGTGCCCTTAAAGTACTAGTTTCTAGTATGCCAACTTCTGTTGTAGAATCAATTATTAGTAGATTTGAGTTACATCAAAAACTTGATGAAGAAAATACTACTGTATCGCTAGATGGAAAGAATATAGAGGGTGAAATGAAACTTCAAGTTATAAACGACTTTAACGAGGCTTTATTTTTAGATAAGCATTACTTTCCGCCGCACGGTGAAGGGATGCCGATAATCATTGAAACGAAGAAAGGAAAAAGAATAATTACATTATCGATATATAGTTATAAGGAACATGTTGATGTAATAAAGCAATATAAGAAGAAAGCCGTTGCCTATCGTTTACGATCTAAAAGTCTTCAAACTCCTACAACATTAGCGATAACTGAAGATTATGCTTAAGGAGAGACCGTTTTTACAACGGTCTCTTTATTATAGGTAGGGTCTATATAATTATTAAACTTTTATTCATATCGTAGTCCATTTGAAAGTTCTTCAATAGCTTTCCAATCATCAACAATAATTTGCTTATTATTTTTATGAATTATATTGTTAGTTATTAGTTTTTCAATGATTCGATTAAGATGACGAGTAGTTGACCCGATTAATGAGGCAATTTCACGATGATCTTTAGTATGAATTTCTCGCTCAAATAAATTAGATGGATTTCGGGCTGTGCATAAATAACTAGCAAAGCGTGTCTCCACAGAAGCCAGTAAATTGATACGTGAAGCAGTTGTGCAGGTTTGTAGTTTATAAGTGACATGATGAATTAGCTCTTGAAGAAAGGCTACGTCTTGTAATAGGTAATTTGTTACATAATTTTTATCGATAAAAAGAAAATCAGTCTGTTGCTCGGAGGTTACATGAGATTGTATGTCTACGGATTGAATTAATTCAATATCTCCCATGATAGAAACTGCGGAACAAAAGCGTAGTAATAATGCTTTACCTGTAATTACACTGGAAGTTATCTTTGTACGTCCTGACATTTGAATGTATAGGCCGTCAATAGTCTCGCCTTCTTGTAATACAGTTTCTTTTGCTGCATATCTGCGAATCTCAAATGGATGATTGAATTGTTGGAATAACTTCTTTATGTACTCATTATTTAAGTAGCTTAATAGTAAGGTATTATCTACAATCTTTTGCATAATATTTCTCCTTTTGGGACATCTGTCCTGTCTATTATAAAATAATTCATTTACATTAAAAAGAAAGGAGTGATGTATATGAAATTTATTTTTGATATCGATGGTACTATTTGTTTTAAAGGAAAAGCAATAACCAAAGAGATTATTCAAGCGCTCGACGCTTGTCATAGTAGAGGACATGAGATTATATTTGCATCTGCTAGACCTATTAGAGATTTATTACCTGTTCTACCAACTCATATGCATCATTATTCAATGATTGGTGGGAATGGTGCCTTTATCGCAAAGGAGAGAAAAGTTGTTGAAGTTATACCTTTTGATATTGAAACAGTAAGTGCGATGCGTTCAATCATAGAAAAGTATAGTCTTTCATATTTGGTAGATAGTCAGTGGAATTATGCTTATACAGGAAGCGAGAATCACCCTATCTACAAAAATATCGACCCTAATCAATTGGCTATTAATATGAATATTGATGAAATTGATGAAGTGGTAAAGGTGGTTTTATTTCCTGATAATATAAAAAAAGAATTAATTATAAATGCGTTGGAAGAACTTCCTATAAGAATATATGAGCACGATAAAGAGGGGATTATTGATATAAGTCCGCCACATATTGATAAATGGGAAGGCTTAAAACGATTAGGTATACAAGAGGGAGAATTCGTAGTGTTTGGTAATGATTCAAACGATTTATCAATGTTTATACATGCTAAGGAAAGTATTTGTATTGGTAGTCATGAAGTATTAATGAATCATGCGTCAACATGTTTAAAGATTGACGAGAGAAGTATCGGTGATAAAATTATTGAGTTATCAGAGTCATATGCATAAAGATTTGTATGTGAAAAAGGAAGAACGGATTATAATAAAAACGGGTATTAAAAGGATTGTTAGCCTTTTAGTATCCGTTTTTACTAATAATTGACTGATAGACCTTCCATATGAAAAATAAAAATAACATATATCCAAACAAAGAGTAACTATGATGCCAATCTGCACTATGAATAAATAAACCTAACCTCTCAGCAATTTGCTCAAAAATGCTAGCGCAAACGCCTATTGAAATAATAAATAGAGTTCTAGAAACTGTAGATAATGTTTTTGAAATTTGTATAAAAGAGGCTGTTAAAATCGGTAGTACGAGTAACGTGAAAGCTATGTTAACTGAAAATGTGGATGAGAAGGGTCTAACCGGAAAAGCATATATTTGTTTATTAACAAAGAAAGCATCTAAACAAGTTCCAATAATAGCAGAGAGTAAGATTGTAACTGCTAATGCTAGAAAATTATTCTTCTTCTCGAAGGAGGACATTTTTCTTTGCGAGAATGGCAAGTTCAATTTTTTCGAGTGTTTTGCAGTAGTCTTCTGAAATTTGTCCACTTATACTCTCCTCCTTATCAACTAAGTAATTTACAACTTGCCAATCAGTAAACCAATCTTTACTTTCATCTTCTTCATGTTTCATATCGCGCCATGCGTAGATGAGTGCAGGGCTGTATATACGATATGCGCCACTACGCAACTGGCATTTCTTTATTCGGCGTTTATAAAACTCACGGGAAAAAGATTCATTTACACTTGAAAATAAATGAGGCCAGTAATCTTTCCTTGAGCCTGTGTGTGGATGATGTTGGGCCCAACTTATTATTTGAGATAAAATATGTGTATCCCGAAATAATAGTGAATACAACCTTTTTCCAATTAAGATTCGTTCATGCAAGGACGTAAAATGCTTCATTGTATCACCAAATAGTAATACTTTTTGTTTCTTATCATTTTCGTGGAATGGGAAAAGGATATGATTAAACTGAAAGAAATCAAAGAGTTTAAATCCAATACTATTTAGTACAGTCTTTTTAAAGTGTACATTTTGAATAACTCTTTTTTCTAAGTAGTTTTGTTCATTAATAATAGTTGCAATGGCTAATGTTTTTTTGTTACCTGTTTTCCAAAAATCGTTCCACATCGTTTCCATAAATGTAGAAACATTTAGGTGAGGGAGAAGGTGAAATAGCCTTTGTGATCTTTTTACACTTTGTTCATATAGCAAAAATTGAGGATATACATCTTGGAAAATGAGCCAATTTCCTCTTTCTAAGAAAGTAAAAAATGTAATTTGATCTTTCTCAGATAAAATTCTCGTATATAAATCTCCCTTTAAATCGGTCATATTCCAACCACCGTTACGTGATACCATATGTCCAAGTAGTGCCCAATGTATTTCTGGATATTGAGTGTAAAATTGGTAGTATGCACGTGTTCTTGTTACATTATTTTTATTTAGTTGTTTTGTTTGTGCTTTTATGTTGTCGATGATGAGTTGCTCTTCTTTCGTTAATTTATACATGGTTCCAGAATGAATAAGTTTGCATTTTTGTTTTAACTCATTTTTCACATCAAATAGGGAGAGAGGAAGTGCTTTGGAAGCTTCGTTATATGTATTATTTGAGTTGCTTTGGTACATTCCATTACCTCCCTTTTCATGAATTTAAACATGATATTGGTTATGAATCATTCTATTTATTTTATTACGAGTATATGAAATAAATGAGTGGTGTTTTTTTACAAGTAATATAGTTATCGTGCAAACAGTATGAAAAAATCTTACTGTTAAGAGGTGAAATGAAAAACAGAAACTATGTTTAATAGTTTCTGTTTTTTTATTTTGTCAATTTAATGTAACAAACGACGATTATGATTTGAATCAATTGAAAATAATTCAATAGCTTTGGTAAGTACAATTTTTATTGAAATGTATGGTAGGAGGAAAAGGAATGCTTAATAAAATAATTTTAATTACTGGTGGAACAGGTTCGTGGGGACATGAACTTATAAAACAACTATTAGAAAAATCGCCGAAAGAAATTAGGGTTTTTTCAAGGAATGAGACAGTTCAGTTTGAAATGCAGCAACAGTTTATAAATGACGATAGATTAAAATTTATTATTGGAGATATTCGTGATAAAGACCAACTAGTCTATGCTTGCCAAGGTGTACATTATGTATTCCATCTTGCAGCTTTAAAACATGTTCCAGTATGTGAGTATTATCCTTATGAAGCTATAAAAACAAATATACATGGTACGCAAAATGTAATTGAAGCATCAATCCAGAAGCAAGTTGAGAAAGTTATATATGTTTCAACTGATAAAGCGGCCGACCCATCAAATACGTATGGGATGACAAAAGCAATTGGTGAAAAGTTAATGGTTCATGCGAATGTGCAAACGAAGAAAACAAAATTCATTTGTGTTCGTGGTGGAAATGTTTTAGGGACGAGTGGAAGTGTGGTACCGCTTTTTAAAAAGCAAATTAAAAAGTCTTCACAGGTAGGGATTACTGATGAAAATATGACTAGATTTTTCTTAACAATTGAAGATGCTGTTGGATTGTTATTTAAAGCAGCATCTGAAGGAAGAGGAGGGGAGATCTTTGTTATGAAAATGCCAGCATGTAAAATAACGGATTTAGCAAAAGTGTTGATTGAAGATTCAAAAAAAGAAAACGTGAAGATAAAAGAGGTAGGGATAAGACCTGGTGAAAAATTAAGTGAAATGCTTTTATCTGAGGTAGAGAGTAAAACAAGTATAAGTTTTGATCAAAATTATTTTGTGGTACTACCGACTATTCCTATAGAGGGACTTCAAGAATATTATGCTAGTTATCCGCTTGTGGATGTGAAGAGTTTTAGTTCTCAACAAGACTTACTTGCAAAACATGAGGTGAAACAAATGTTAGAAAAAGGAGGATTTTTACTATGAAAAAAAATGCGAAGCTTTTAATAACTGGTGCAAATGGCTTCACAGGGCGCCATGCTTGCCAATATTTTTTAGACAAGGGCTTTCATGTAATTCCTATGTTTCAAAATCGCTCATATAGAGAAAAATTCAGGAATGGCATTACTTGTAATTTAACTAATAAGAGCGAAGTAATGAAGGTAATTAAACAAATAAAGCCAGACTATGTATTGCATTTAGCAGGAAGGAATTCGGTCATAGAGTCTTGGACAGCTGCTCTTGAATACATGGAGATTAATGTAATAGGGACGTTATATTTATTAGAAGCAATTAAGCAAGAAGCACCACATTGTAGAACATTAGTTATAGGATCTGCATTGCAAGCAGATAGTATGAACAACATAAAGGTTTCAAATCCATATAGTTTAAGTAAAACTATGCAAGTAATCGTCGCAGAGGCTTGGGGTGGATTAATGGATTCAAATATTATCATTGCAAAGCCCTCGAACTTAATTGGTCCAGGAGTATCGAATGGCATTTGTTCTATTCTTGCAAAAAAAATGATAGATATAGAGTCGGGTAAAAGTGAACCAATTATTGAAGTAAACAGTTTGAAAGATAGTAGGGACTTTCTAGATGTACGTGATGCAGTTAAAGCGTATCATTTGTTATTGCATGATGGTATAAATGGAAAAGAATATAATATTGGATCAGGAGTAAAACGATCTTTATTAGATGTATTAGAACAATATAAAGGATTAACACAGCTGAACTTTACTATAAAAGAAACAGAGAATTTTGAGAGTGACTCAAATAAAAGTTTAGTGTTAGAGGATATAAAAAAGTTAGGTTGGGTCCCAAAAATCCAATTTCATCAATCATTAAAAGATGTACTTGAGTATGCGAAGCGCAGTGACATCTGCATTCAATGAAAAATAAAAAAGGGTGTAAGAAGTATATGAATGGTTATGAAGCAATAGATAATCAAAATACGCTATTTCTTTCGATTGTTGATACGCTGGATTGGAAAGATGAAGAAGCGCATGTGTTGCACCTCTATGAGGCAATAAATCAATATCGAGCGTATGTGGAAGAAAAAAAGGTTGATCCAATAAAGCCAGCACTAGAGACAAGAACTAGGCATGTGATTCAAGTTTTTGCTCAGTATGAGTGTAGTGAGTATGGAAATGATTTTTATGAACTCATCAAAGATCTTTTACAAGATATAGGAATAGATTTAAAGATTTATATAAATAATAGTAAGTATATTTACATTTGAAAGATTAATATAAAGCTAGATTTTTAATGATAAAGGTGGATATAAGTTATGAGCAAAAAGATTCTTTTTACTGGGGGCGGTACAGCCGGACACGTTATGATTAACATTGTATTGATTCCTAAATTTATAGAAAAGGGATGGAGAGTTGAGTATACTGGATCTCAAAATGGAATTGAAAAATTATTGGTTCAAAATGTTAAGTATAATAGTATTTCAACCGGGAAGCTTAGGAGATATTGGGATTGGGAGAACTTTAAAGATCCTTTCAAAATTATACACGGTTGCTTACAAAGTTATAAATTAATTAAGAAAATGAAGCCTGACGTTATCTTTTCTGCAGGAGGATTTGTTTCAGTTCCTGTAGTTATAGGGGCATGGTTAAATCGTGTACCTATAATAATACGTGAACCAGATAGTACGTTAGGGTTGGCAAATAAAATAGCATTACCTTTTTCTAAAAAACTATGCACAACATTTCCTCAAACAGGGGGTAATGTAAGTACTGAGAAGAAGGTTTATGTGGGGCCAATTGTAAGAGAAGAAATCGAGAGAGGTAACGTATTACGAGGAAGAAGCTATTGTGAATTTCAGCAAGATAAACCGGTATTGTTAATTATGGGCGGGAGTCAAGGTGCGCAATGGATAAATGATATGGTAAGGAAAAGTTTAGATACATTATTAATAGGTTTTAATATTGTTCATATGTGCGGTAAAGGAAAGATGGACTCATCTATTGGCATGGAAGGTTATATGCAATTTGAATATATAGGGGAAGAGTTGCCGCATATATTGAATATGGCAAGTGTTGTAGTCTCCAGAGCGGGTTCTACTGCTATTTCTGAATTGTTATTTTTGAAGAAACCGATGTTGCTTATTCCGTTAACTAACGGTTCCAGTAGAGGGGATCAAGTTTTAAATGCTGACTATTTTGCACAACAAGGGTATGCGGAAGTTTTACTTCAAGATAGAGTAAGTAATAGTACATTTACACATGCAGTAAATCAGTTGTATGCCAATAAGGAGAGATATATTCAAAACATGAATGGATATAAGAAAACAAATGATGAGGGGATTCATCAATTAATAGATTTAATAAATGAAGTCGTCAAATAATAGAAATTTGAATGGAAAAATAAAAGGAAAGAAGGTATCTTCTTTCCTTTTTACTGTAGTTGTTCAAATTCATTGTTACTTATGCCGATTATATTCTGTATAGAGCTATATACTATGGACGAATACCGTTTTCTAACAGCTTAGTAAATGCATTTGTATGAATAGGTTTACTGTAATAATAACCTTGAATAAACTGACATTTATTTTTTTGAAGGAAATTTACGTGTTCTTTCGTTTCTACACCTTCAGCAATGACAGACATTCCTAGTGTATGTGCTAATGTGATGATCGTTTTAATGATTTCCATTCCATCTTCACACGTTTCAGACATTGTAATAAATTCTCTCGGGATTTTTAACGTATCGATTGGATATAAAGGTAAGTAGGCTAGGGAAGAATAGCCTGTACCAAAGTCGTCGATTGAAATGTGAATGCCTAAACTTTTTAGTGTACGCAGTTTTATCAATGTTTCTCTCTCATCCATCATTGCAATTCGTTCTGTTAATTCAAGATCGAGAGAACTTGCTGGTAAACCTGTAGTTGCTAATGTAGAAGAAATAGACTTTACAAAATCTTCTTGTTCAAATTCTTTAGCAGATAGATTTACTCCTATTTTTAAATGTGAATATCCGAGTGCGTGCCAACGTTTCATTTGCTGACAGGCTTGCTGTAATGTCCATTTTCCTATTGGAATAATTTGTAGTGTTTCTTCGGCAATCGGGATAAATTCATATGGAGAAATAACACCTAATTCGGGATGATTCCATCTGATTAAAGCTTCAGCACCGATAATTTTATTAGATTCACTATCAACCTGAGGTTGATATAAAAGGAATAATTCTTCATTTTGAATTGCGTTTGGTAAATCTTTTTCTAATTGTAATCGTCTTTCAATTTTTTTAGCGATTACATCGTCATAAATAGAGACAGAGTTAAGCTCTTTTTCCTTAGCATCATACATTGCAACATTAGCGTTTTTTAAGAGTGTAGCGGTATCGATTCCGCCAGATGGATATATAGCGATGCCGATACTAAGTGATAAAGTTAATTTATGCTCATGTATGACAAACGGTTTTTTCATGCTTTCAAATAGTTTGTTACATAACTGGAATAAGGAATCATGGTCTATATAGTTTTCGATTAAAATTGTAAATTCATCGCCACCGATTCTTGACACATGAGTATGTGATGGAAGACATGATTGGAAACGTTTTGCTACTTCTTCTAATATGTAATCACCTGACGAATGTCCAAGTGTATCGTTAATTACTTTAAAGCGATCTAAATCTAAATATAATAATGCAAACTCACTTTGTGTTGTTTGAGCATTCTTTATAACTTTTCTTAATTTCTTATGGAAAAAGGCTCGATTCCCGATTTTCGTTACAGTATCGTGGAATGCTAAATATTTTATTTCTTCTTGTTGTTTTTTGAGCGCAGTAATATCCTTTACCATAATATAGCTTCCTGAAATTTGTCCATCTATCATAATAGGAACGATGGTAACGTATAAAAAATAAGTAAAGCCATCTTTATATTGAGAACTAAGTTGTAAAGATGCTGATTCTTGTTGTTTAACCTTTTCTAATGCAGATGCTAGTTTATGTTTATCTTCTTCTAAAATAATCGAAAAACATGTTTCACCAAGTAACTCGTTCGTTGGTGCTCCAAGTAGTATACTCCCAGCTTTATTTACATTTAAGAATATTCCATTTAAATCAATCGTAAAAATAGGATCAGGATGATACTCATATAAAGATTTGAATTTTTGTTGTTTTTGCGATAAAGCCTCTGATTTTTGGACTAAATCAGAGGTCCGTAAAGTAACTTTTTCTTCTAGTTGAGCATTAAATGCTTGTAGACGTTTTGTTAGGGAATTGTTTTGCATACGTACAATAGAATGACGAATGAGTACGAAAACAAAAGTAATACAATTTCCTGTAATGAGAGTTGAAGATGCTGTTTGTTCTTTTAATGTAAACCCGATTAGTATTGCAACAGCAAGATAGGGAAACACGACTAATACTTTTTTTCCTAGTATAGGGTTTACAATGAAATAATTTTTATGACTATTATAATCTTCTGAAATAGCCCCAGCTATTGCGATAAGTAATATAGGTATTCTATATAAAAGACGTAATGATGTTATCGTGTCAGTTGATAAATGGTTATGTAAGTAAAAATAAATATAGTTAAAAGTTGCAGAACTTATTAATACAAAAATAAAAATATAAATTTTCCGTTTTGAATTAAAAACAGTTGGACGGAAAAAGAGACTAACACCTAGTAGAAGAAATAATAGGTCTGCAACTGGATATAGAAAGGAGAGAAAAATATCTCCCAGTGAAAGGGAAAATATATTTAAATCTGGCTGATTAAATAAATACCATTCTAATGTAAATATAGAAATGAGTACGATACATAGATCACAAATAAAGAACGCCTTTTCCCATTTATTGCACTCTTTTAAGATTTTATAGCAGAAAGCGATAAGGCAGAAGAATAGAAAAAACATGTAAAATACATCAGAAATAGTAAAATGATGTATTGGAATTTCGAAAAAGGTATCTTGATACGTATATACTATTTTTCCCAATAAAAAACTACCAATTGCTATTGTGATACATATCCAAAAAGGATTTGAACTAACTTTTTTAGAATATATAGAGTAAATTAGTGATATAAATGTAATGGCTTCAACGATGAGTGAAGCGAAGCGTACATTGAAATTTGAAAAATGAGTAGGGAACAGAAAGAAAAACATAGAATAGATTGAATAGCATATTAACGTTGCGATTAATATACATATTTGTAAATTTTTATTTAATTTCAATAAAATCACCTTCTTAAAGTATGTACTATATTCGTAATATCTATACATAGTAATATTAATTAAGGATTGTACCAGATTTCCTTATAAAAAGTATGCTTATAAGAAAAAAACGAAGAGTATAATACTTCTTAAAATTGAAAAAACGTTGTAGTTAATAATTTTTAGTTTATAAGGAATGTAGATAAAATTTGTATATTTAGTCATCTTGTAAATTTTAAAGGTTTTTTAGTAATTTGCAAGTGAAGATGCAAAAGTGCATATAAAATGATGGGAACTTCTCTCTAGATGAGGGGAGTTTTTCGTTATTATAGAGTATTAAGTAAGACCTTTGTATGTAGCTATTCTCGTACTAATGAGGGATTTCAGAAAGATGTTAAGTATATACAATAATAAGTAACACTTCATAAAATTTTTAGTATGGGAGGAAGAGCATGAAAAATTGGGTGAAGTTTAGAATAGCACGTCCAACAGATAAGTTTGAAGAGATTATAGCATTCTATGAAAAAGGGTTAGGTTTAAAACGTATAGGTGAATTCTACGATCATGAAGGCTATGATGGAATCATGTTCGGTCTACCAGATGAAGAGTATCATTTAGAATTTACAAGACATATAGATGGGAGCCCTTGTCCGGCTCCAACAAAAGACAATTTACTTGTATTTTACATGCGTGAAGATAGTGAAATGAAAAAAGTGAGTAAAAGGCTGCATGCAATGGGATACGATGAAGTAGAACCAGAAAATCCATATTGGAAAGATAAGGGGATAACGATAGAGGATCCGGATGGTTGGAGAATTGTGTTGATGCAAATAGAAGGATAAGGTGTAACGGAACTGTTAGAAGGAGGAGGAGATTTCAACTTTCAATTTGGATAAAAGAAAATATAAAAAGGCTCCTTAGTAAGGGTAGAAACTTAAAGGCAAGCCTTTTTGTGTTTATAATCTGAAAATTTACATTTGAAAAAAAGTTATCGAATGTTATAAAATAAGAACGCATATTCTTATGGTTTTGTCTCTAAAGAAGGATATAAAAAAGGAGGACATTTTATGATATGCCGGATTAAGGATGCAGAAATATACTATGAAATTGTAGGAGAAGGTAAACCAGTCCTTATCATACATGGTTGTGCTCCTGACCATAGGTTAATGAAGAGGTGTATGGAATCAGTATTTCAGAAATATGAAGGTTATCAGAGAATTTATATTGATTTACCTGGCATGGGGAAATCGAATGCTCCAGGGTGGATAAATAGTTCAGATCGTATAGTAGAAGTGCTTATCACATTTATTGAGGAAATCATTTCTGCTGAAGAATTTTTATTGGTAGGAGAATCATACGGGGGATATTTAGCTAGAGGGATACTTTCAAAGATGTTTGAGAGGGTTAATGGATTATTATTAGTATGTCCTGTTGTTGTAGCACAACCAGGAAAAAGACTTCTACCAGATAAACAGGTAATTGTAAGAGATGAGGAATTTTTAAAAACGCTCACTTCAACCGAAAGGGAAGAATTTTGCGAATTAGCAGTGGTAGCGAATGAATATACATATAAGCGATTCAAAGAAGAGATTAAGCCGGGGCTAGATATTGCTAATTATGAGTTTATTGACAGATTGCAAAAAAATTATCCTCTTACTATGGATTTTCATCGTAAGAAATATGAGAAACCCGTTCTTTTATTAGCCGGAAGACAAGATATAACGGTAGGTTATCAAGATATTGTACGAATGATTGAAGATTACCCAAGAGCAACATTAGCGGTGTTAGATATGGCGGGACATAATTTGCAAATTGAACAGCCGGATTTATTTGAGAGTTTAGTTTGGGAATGGATTAGACGAACAGTTTAGCAAAGTTCATAAAATAGTTTAAAAGAAGAATTAATTTATATTTTGCTTGTACTCAAGTTTTGGGACGGCAGAGATTAATATAAGTAATTAACTTATAAATATTTTCAAGGAGGAATTATGAATACATACATCTATATGGTTAGACATGGTGAATCACCAAAATTAGAAGGAAATGAAAGAACACGTGGATTAACTGAGAAGGGAACTTTAGATGCCCATAAAGTAACTGAGATATTAAAAACAGAGGGGATTGATACTTTCATTTCAAGTCCGTATAAGAGGGCTATGTTAACGATAGAAAAGTCAGCTAATTCTCATGAAAAAGAAATAATAGTATATGAAAATCTCAAAGAGTGTAGGTTTTTAAGTGAGGATAAGATTATATCAGATAAGGAAGTGTATCCACTCGTAAAGAAGATGTTTTCTAATCCAGATTTCACACTAACTGAAGGAGAATCGTATGTTGATTGTCAGAGAAGAGTAGTGAAAGTATTAAAAGAAATATTAATAGATTTTCAAGGACATAAAATTGTAGTTGGTACACATGGGCTTGTAATGACATTGATGATGAACCATTTTGATAACCAATATGGGCTTGAATTTTTAATGAATACATCAAAACCAGACGTATATAAGTTAGAATTTAAAGACGAGCAATTAATGAATGTAGAGAAATTGTGGAGAGAAGAATGAAACTGAATATATGGAGTGTGTTTTAAAAGTAACTTTTAAAACACACTCTTTTTTTGAAGAGAAAGCATTTTTATCAACTATTTTTAGAATGTTAAACCAATTTTAAATGTGACAAAACTCCAAACGCTGGATTTATATTCAATAGGAGAAAAAAATGTAGAATTTTGTCTTACTATACACGTTTACTTTTCATTTCTTAACATATAGGCTTTGTGGTGTAAGGGGGGCATCGCCTTTACACTAAAATTATAAGGAGGTCATTGTGATGAAAAAAATGAAGAAATTTGCAGGAGTAGCTCTAGTGGGTTCAATCGGATTAAGTGGATTACTTTTTTTAGAACCAAGTGTAAGCGCTGCAGAAACAACGCAAGTGAAAGAGGAGAAGTTCAATGCTATTAATGTAGCGATGAATCAAAGTGAATCTTATTTATTGAGTGGTAGAAGCATCGACGTTCTTTCTGGAAATAAGGAGGCAATTCAGTTAAACAAATACACAATTAGTTTTAGTGAGCCTGGGAAGTATGTTATTAGAGTAAATGGTTGTATTTATAATGATGTATATACTTTTATTGTGAATGAGTAGTATATGCTCTTGATGTTTAATTAAATATATTTTTTCGGATGAAAAAAGAAACACCCTATTTGCGGTGGGAATCGTAAATAGGGCGAATTATTTGTAAGAAAGTTAATGAAAAGAGTAATTGGTATTAAGTTATGTTTTATATATTTTCATTAATTTGCTCTTTGTTTTTGTTATGTAAAGTATGTAAGAATGTTTGAAATATCTTAAATGATTGCTGAAAGATTGGACTTTGAATAAAAGTGTATAGAAAAGTTACGATGAAAACAGGACCTCCTAGCATATATCCAATAACTAGTACAACACATTCTACAATGATTCGAGCCCGGCTAATAGACAGTCCAGTTTTGTCAGAAATAGTAAGCATGAATTCATCGCGTGGTCCAGCACCAATTCCAGCCGCAACGTACATACCGCCCCCAATACCTGTAATTACAATACCAGAAAACAAAATGAATAAATTTATCCATAAATAATCAGTAGCGTTTGGAAGGATGTTTGATTGTAAGAAAAAGTCCATAATAGGGCCGATAAGCAATGCATTTAAAAATGTGCCTACGTTTATATATTTTGGATCTACTAATAAAGAAATAAGTACGAGGCATAACCCGCATATAACACTCCAAGTACCAAGTGTCCATCCGAATCGTTCATAGAGAGCCATATTTAAAACTTCCCAAGGATGTAACCCGAGGAATTTAACTTTGACTGCAAGAGCGTTTCCGAGCCCAAAGAAAATTAATCCTAAGAAAAAAAGAAAATAGCGAAAGAGAGTTAGTCTCATCTTTTAAACCTCCCATTATATAATTATGTATATTACATGTTAGAATTTCAATGTACAAATATTATGTCTTTTTATGATTTTTTTAAAAGTGTTAACAATGTACATGAAATATACATCTTCACAGTCAAAAAAGTTAAAATATTTCGTTTTAAGGATTATAATAGAGAAAGAAATATAAAAGGGAGTGAACGAATTTGAAACAAGAACTTATTGAAAGATTTACGAGATATGTAAAGATTGATACACAATCAAATGAAGAAAGCCATACAGTACCAACAACACCTGGACAAATTGAATTTGGTAAGTTATTAGTAGAAGAGTTAAAAGAGATCGGATTATCAGAAGTGACGATGGATGACAATGGTTATGTAATGGCGACACTTCCTGCTAATACGGATAAGGATGTTCCTGTAATCGGCTTTTTAGCCCATTTAGATACGGCAACAGATTTTACAGGGGAAAATGTAAAGCCACAAATTCATGAGGATTTTGATGGGAAAGCTATTACGTTAAATGAAGAATTAAATGTTGTGTTAACACCAGAACAGTTCCCAGAATTACCATCATATAAAGGACATACCATTATTACAACTGATGGCACAACACTTCTTGGAGCAGATGATAAAGCTGGTCTTACAGAAATCATGGTCGCAATGAATTATTTAATACATAATTCGCAAATTAAGCATGGAAAAATAAGAGTAGCATTCACACCAGATGAAGAAATTGGCCGTGGACCAGCACATTTTGATGTAGAAGCGTTTGGTGCATCATTTGCTTATACGATGGATGGAGGTCCATTAGGTGGTTTAGAGTATGAAAGTTTTAACGCTGCAAGTGCTAAGTTAACTTTTAAAGGGACAAACACACATCCTGGAACAGCGAAAAACAAAATGCGTAACGCCACTAAGCTTGCTATGGAGTTTAATGGGCATTTACCAGTAGAAGATGCACCAGAGTATACGGAAGGATATGAAGGATTTTATCATTTACTTTCTTTAAATGGTGATGTCGAGCAAAGTAAAGCTTACTATATTATTCGAGATTTTGATCGTGAAAATTTTGAAGTACGTAAAAATAACGTTAAAAATATTGTGAAGAGCATGCAAGAAAAGTATGGCGAAGATGCGGTCGTTTTAGAAATGAATGACCAATATTATAACATGCTTGAAAAAATTGAACCGGTGAGAGAAATTGTTGATATTGCTTATGAGGCAATGAAAAGTTTAAATATTGAGCCGAATATTCATCCGATTCGTGGCGGGACAGATGGATCGCAATTATCATATATGGGATTACCGACGCCAAATATTTTCACTGGCGGTGAAAATTACCACGGTAAATTTGAATATGTTTCGGTAGATACTATGGAAAAAGCTGTTCAAGTTATCGTAGAAATTGCAAGACGATTTGAAGAGCAAGCCTAAAAAGAGAACCAAGTAGTAATGAGTGCTACTTGGTTCTTTTCTATACTAAAAAATACAAGGTAAAGTGATATACTTGTTTACAATATATTTGTAAATTCCTGCTTTGTGAAGGGGGTAATGCTATGAGTGAAAATGAGTTTCATGGTTATATAGGGACATATACAAAAGCAAATAGTAAGGGGATTTATAAATTTATACTTGATACGAAACTTGGAGAAATTAAAGAGATTAAATTAGCAGCTTCTATAGGAAGTCCTACATATGTAACACTTAGTCATAACAATCAATATCTTTATTCAGTTGCGAAAGATAGTAGACTCGGTGGAATTGCTAGTTTTTCCATTTGTAATAAAACAGGTAATCTGGATTTGATTAACACGCAACTTTTAGAAGGGGCATCTCCGTGTCAATTAAGTGTGGATCGAGAGAATAGTACAGTAGTAGCAGCGAATTATCATAAAGGAACAGTTGAATCTTATGTAGTAAAACAGAGCGACGGAAGTATAAATGCTACTACGGCAATTGTAGAACATAAAGGTTCAGGACCGAATAAGGAAAGACAAGAAAAGGCGCATGCTCATTATGTGAATTTTACGCCTGATGAAAAATATGTAGTAGCAGTTGATTTAGGAATGGACAAAGTGATTACATATAAAGAGAGTGACGGGAAATTAATAGAAATCAATGGTTTATCTGTTAAACCTGGTAGTGGTCCGCGGCACCTTGTATTCCACCCCAATGAACAGCTTGCATACATTATGACGGAACTAAGTTCAGAGATTATTGTACTTCAATATGATGCGAAGAGTGGTGGTTTTAAAGAAAAACAATACATTTCTACATTACCTGAAGAGTATAGTCGGGATAGTTATGGAAGTGCGATTCAGATTTCTTCTGATGGTAAATTTGTTTACGCAGCAAATAGGGGACATAATAGTATTGCAGTTTTCCGAGTGAACGAGCACAATGGAGAGCTCGCTTTTATTGAAACAGTATCGGCAGAAGGAGATTGGCCACGTGATTTTTCTTTAGATCCGGATGGTAAATTTTTAATTACTGCGAATGAAAGATCCAATACTTTGACTTTATTTGCTAGGGATGAAATGACAGGTGAGCTGACGCTTGTACAGACGGACGTCAATGTTCCAGAGCCAGTATGTGTGAAGTTTTCACATGTGAAAAATAGGTAGGAGAACATTTATGAATTTTAAAGATTATAAAATATGTCATATATACGGACAACAAATGTGGCATGATCAAGCTATTATTATTGGAAATAAAGAAGGATTAGAGCAATTAAAAAATATGATTGATATAGCATTAAATGAAAATCAAAGTGAAGAGGTTTTCTATCCAGTTGATTTAGCAGGATATAATTTAAAAATTATGTGTGTAGAAGACGATGAGAAATTAGAACACTTATCGTTACCATATCATGATGAAAACTATTATACAAAAAGTGATGATGAAATATCACCTGAAAATATATTGAAAAAAAGCACTCGCCATAAATAAAATGTTGCGTAAGACTCCCAATTTATCCAATTTGCTGCAAATTCTTTTATTTCATTTTTAGTCGGTTTATTTTCGGAACCTGTTATAAATTTAATCGCATTATGCAGACCGACATCGTCAATTGGAAAGGCAGAAGGGAATCGTAAGCATCGCATTAAAACATAGTGAGCTGTCCATGGTCCTATACCCCGAATGTCAGTTAATTGTTTTTCGGCTTGCTTCATATCTTGTATTTGTAATAGAGATTCTTTTGATAATTTACCTTTTGTAATGCGCTGTGCGGTATCAATTAAGTATTCGCACTTTCTTGTAGTCATTTTTAATGTAGCGAGATCTTCTACATCTAGATTTGCTATTATTTCAGGTGATGGAAATATCCAATGTTTTCTATCATTCCATTCTACATAATCCCCAAAGTGCTCAACGAATCTTCTTTTTAAAGTATAGGCATATGTGAGGTTAATTTGTTGACCGATAATTCCCCCAGCATAGTGCTTCAAATAAATCCGGAATTCCCAAAGTACGAAGACCGTAAAATTCTTTAATGGGTTTTTGAAGGAGTGGATCGTGTTTAGCTAATTTATAGAAGGGAGCTAAATCAGTAGTTAAATCAAACCACTCTTTTACATAGTTAGATACGGCATCGTGTACCCATTTTTCAGAGATATATGATTCTCCTAAAAAAAGTATTTGAATATTGCCATCAGTATTCAAACTAATTTCAACTAATGGATTTATGTTTTGAACAGGAATGACTTTATAGATTTTATTATTTTCAATGTGAAACATACATTCATTTTTAGAACGTGAAAGATAGCGTAAGTTTTCTTGAAAACTAAATTCTTTAGGAACGACTAAAGATAATATTTCATTACAACCTTCTGTCATATTTATTCCTCCCGTATTGCTTCTAATTTGAGCAAAGCTTTCTTCATTTCCAAGCCACCTCTAAAACCAGTAAGTTTTCCGTCTTTTCCTATAACACGGTGACAAGGAATTGTAATAAGAAGAGGATTTGCTCCAACAGCGGCACCGACAGCACGTACTGCATTAGGGCTTTGTATTCTTTCCGCAATTTCTGAATAAGAATGTGTCTTTCCATAAGGAATTTCACGTACCGTACTCCATACAGATAATTGAAATTCAGTTCCGTAAGCATCGATAGGAAATGTAAAGGCTTCTCGCTTGTTTTCCAAATACTCGCTGATTTCTTTCGTAAATGTTTGCAAATAATCTGGATTTTGGATGAGTGTATGTTGTGGTAGTTTTTTTCTAGCCCACGTATTTAGTTCTTCAAAAGTTTCATTTTGCGACCCGATGAAGCATAATCCAGTTGAAGTGGCTGCAATATGCATACGCCAATGTTTATGAACAAGCAATGTCCAATATATAGTTTTATTTTCATGTGGTTCCATTATTTCATTCCTCATTTATCTCGTTCTTTTTTCGGTATTCAGTAGGGGTAAACCCTGTCTTCTTTTTAAATAAAGTCGCGAAATATTCCGGGTTTTCTATCCCGACAGCAGTACTAATTTCCATAACGGTTTGGTTCGTATTTAAAAGGAATTCTTTCGCTTTAACGACTCTGAATTGCTGTATATATTCTATTGGACTTATTCCCGTCAATCTTTTGAATGTGCGTTGTAAATGATACGGACTGCCGTGGCACATTTCTGCGAGTAGGCTGAGAGTTAATGCTTCGTTATAATGATTTTTGATATAGTTTTTAATTTGCTCTACCCATTCTTCAATAGGCAAAGTAAGCCCATTTGGTTTACAACGTTTACAAGGACGAAAATTTTCATGCATTGCTTGCTCGGCATGAAGAAAAATTCGTACATTGTTTTTATTCGGTATTCTCGATTTGCATGATGGCCGGCAAAAGATACCAGTTGATTTTACAGCATAAAAGAATTTGTCATCATATGCGGTATCATTCTGAATAATCGCTTGCCAATACTCATTTGTTACTGTGAACTTTTCATTATGCACAGAACATCACCTCTGGCATTAGTATAACCTGAATAAAGTACGTATGTACGTATGTACGTATTTACGAATGTAAGAGCAAGATTACAAAGGTGAAAATGTGATAGTTTCTCACTTTTGTGTTAGCATGGATTTTGAAAGTGCACACCAAGAGGAGGAACATAAATGAAGTTGATTTCATGGAATGTAAATGGTTTGCGAGCAGTTATTGCAAAAGGTGGATTTCTAGAATATCTAGAAGAATCTAATGTAGATATATTTTGTTTACAAGAAATTAAATTACAAAATGGACAAATTGATTTAAATCCAGAGGGATACTATACATACTGGAATTATGCTGTGAAAAAGGGGTATTCAGGAACTGCTATTTTTACGAAAAAAGAACCGATTTCTGTTATGTATGGTTTAGGAATTGAAGAGCATGATCAAGAAGGACGAGTTATTACATTAGAATTTGATGATTTTTATATGATAACGCTGTATACACCAAACTCAAAACGAGGATTAGAGCGTTTAGATTACAGAATGAAATGGGAAGATGATTTCAGGGCCTATATAAAGCGATTAGATGAAAAGAAACCAGTTATTTTCTGTGGTGATCTAAATGTTGCCCATAAAGAAATCGATTTGAAAAACCCAAAAAGCAATCGGAAAAACCCTGGTTTTTCTGATGAGGAAAGGGAGAAGTTTACACGCATTTTAGAAGAAGGATTTGTTGATACGTATCGTTACCTTTATCCTGATCAGGAGGAAGCATACTCGTGGTGGTCATATCGCATGGGAGCAAGAGCGAAAAATATTGGATGGCGTTTAGACTATTTTGTTGTCTCTGAAAGAATGAAAGAGCAGATAACGGATGCAAAAATTAATAGTGAAGTGATGGGATCAGACCATTGCCCAGTTGAATTACATATAGATTTCTAAAAAAGAAGTATCTTCCTGGAGAAAGGAGGATACTTCTTTTTTTATTCAGTTTGTTAAAATTTTTCAAATCATTCTTGAAATAATCTGATATTAAATATATACTTAATAACGATAATCATTATCACTGATAATGAGTATCGTCGGATGAGGGTTGTAAAGAATTTAATACTAGGGGAAGTGAACGAGAATGGCTCTCCATTTTAAGTAGATTTATTAATGATGTGAAATATAGATGAGAAATATGTTTCATGTAATTAGGTTTCATAGTTGAAATAATATATTTAAAGGATTCGAGAGGAGATATACAAAAATGAACAAGAAATTATTTACATTAGGGATGGTTACAGTTTTAAGTGTAGGTTTAGCAGCATGTAATAGTGCGGATAAAACTTCAGGGGAGCAAAAGCAACAGACGAAAGCTACGGAAACGAACAAAGATGAAAAGCGAAAAATTACATATTTAGGTAAAGAATATACAGTGCCAGCAAAAGTAGATAAAATTGCGACAGCTAGTTTAGAGTCAATGGAAGATGCGGCAGTACTTGGAATTAAACCAGTGGGGGCAATTACGATTGGTGGGAAATTACCAGGGAACGTTGCGAAAGATTTAGAAGGTGCGAAATCTATCGGTGAGAAAATGGAACCAAACTTTGAAACATTACTTCAATTAAAACCTGATGTTATTACATCAAGTACGAAATTCCCAGCAGAAGCGGCTGAGAAATTTACGAAGGTAGCTCCAACAATCCCAATATCACATGTTTCTACAGATTGGGAAGAAAACTTAAAATTAATGGGAGAACTATCTGGTAAAAAAGACAAAGCAGAAAAAATTATTAAGGATTATAAAGCAGATGCTGAAAAAGCGAAAGCAAAAATTGGAGATAAGTTAAAAGATAAAAAGGTACTTGTAATAAGATTAAGAGCAAATACATTATTCGTTTATCCAGAAGAAGTATACTTCAACCCTGTAATTTATAAAGACCTTGGGTTAACGGCTCCAGAACAACTTAAAAATGTAAAAGCGCAAGAGAAAATCTCTTTAGAACAATTGGCTCAAATAAATCCGGATTACGTATTTTTACAATATGAAGCAAGTGAAAATAATAAACCAAAAGTACTAGAAGAAATAGAAAGTAATCCAATTTGGCAAAGTGTAAATGCTGTAAAAGAGAAGAAAGTATTTGTAAATACTGTAGATCCTATTGCACAAGGTGGTACTGCTTGGAGTAAAACAGTATTTTTAAAAGAAGCAGTGAAAAATTTGACTAAATAATAAAATTAGTAAGGTGCGTTGAATGATATGCGGAAAATAAATTCACTTCCAATGATAATTTTATGCTTAGCACCCATATGTATTTTACTTACTGTTATTTTATCTATCTTATATGGGACAAAAAATATCGATTTTGAAACGACGTGGAATGCATTGTTTCATTTTGATTCGAGTAATGTAAATCATAATATTATTGTTACGTCTCGTTTACCAAGGGTAATTGGAGCTCTTTTAGTTGGAGCTTTTCTAGCCATATCAGGAGCACTTATGCAGGGGATGACAAGGAATTATCTTGCATCCCCTTCTATTATGGGTGTGACGGATGGTTCTGCTTTTGTTATTACAATGTGTATGGTATTCCTTCCGGGAATGTCTTCAGTCAACATGATTTTATGTTCTATGCTGGGTTCAGCATTAGGCGCAGGAATTGTTTTTGGATTTGGTTCACTGCTTAGAAACGGATTGTCACCTGTAAGATTAGCAATTATAGGAACCGTGATAGGGACATTTTTAAGTAGTCTTTCTGCCGCAATTGCTTCTTATTTTCAAGTCTCTCAAAATATTAGTTTTTGGTACAACGCGAAATTAGATCAAGTAGATCCCAATATACTTAAATTAGCAATTCCGTTTGGTATAGTTGGTATTATTTTAGCACTTCTCATTTCGAAATCTATTACAATCCTTTCATTGGGAGAAGAAGTGTCTATTAACTTAGGACAGCGTACGAAAATTATAAAAGTGACTGCAATTTTATCTGTTGTGTTTCTGACTGGTACAGCAGTTGCTTTAGTAGGGAAAATAGGTTTTGTAGGACTAATTATTCCTCATATTACTCGCTTTCTAATCGGTATAGATTATAAATGGATTGTGCCTTGTGCTGGAGTAATTGGTGGTGTTTTTCTTGCTTTATGTGATGTATTAAGTAGATTTGTAAATTATCCATTTGAAACACCAATAGGCGTTGTTACGTCTCTAATTGGAATTCCTTTCTTCCTTTATTTAATTCGTACAAGAGGGGGAGAGAGACATGCTTAAAGGTTCAAGTCAGCGTTTTGTAATGACTATGGGGACTATTATACTTTTAATTTTATGTACCATTTATATTAGCTTAACGAATGGTACATTTGATATTACAATTACGGATGTCTTTCGAACAATTTTTCGGATTGACCCAGTCCCAGAACATGATTTAGTTATATTTGATTTTAGACTGCCGCGAATCATAATCGCTGGCCTAGTAGGATTAGGCCTAGGGATAGCTGGCGCTGTTATTCAAGGGATTACGAGAAATGGTTTAGCTGATCCGGGTATTTTAGGAGTAAATGCCGGTGCAGGAACTGCAATCGTAATTTTTATGTTCTTTTTCCAAGGACAAGTAAAGAGTACGGATTGGATTTCGATAATGATGATGCCGATGTTTGGCTTAGTTGGAGGGTTAGGCGCGGCTGTATTAATTTATATATTTTCTTGGCGAAATGGAAAGTTAGATTCACAACGCCTTTTACTAACAGGGATCGCAATAGGATCAGGATTCGGAGCATTTTCTATGTGTTTATCATTGAAAATGAAAGCAACTGACTTTGAAATGGCAGCTGTGTGGGTTTCAGGTAGCATATATAATGCAAACTGGAAATACATTATTGCAATGTTGCCATGGCTTATTATATTAATTCCAATTATAAAAAAGAAAGCTTATTTGCTAGATTTATTTCAATTGGAAGAAACGAGTATTACAAGTTTAGGCGTTTCAGTAGAAAGAGAGAAGTCCATTTTGTTATTAAGCAGCATTGGACTTGTAAGTGCATGTGTTGCTGTTTCAGGAAGTATTGGATTTATTGGTCTAATGGCGCCGCATATAGCCAAAAGACTTGTTGGCATTCAACATAAATATGTAATTCCCACATGCGGAGTGATTGGGATGCTACTTGTAATTGCTTCAGATTTTATCGCAAAAACAATTTTTATGCCTGCAGAATTGCCTGTCGGGATTGTTATTGCTATTGTCGGTGTACCGTATTTCTTATATTTACTTTATAAGGCGAAAGCGTAAGAGGAGGAAACAAAAGTGAATATTTTAAGTGCAAAAAACTTAGAAGCAAATTATGAAAAACTTACAGTGTTTCGCGATTTAAATGTGGAAATACAAAAAGGAAAAGTAACGACAATTATCGGTCCAAATGGGTGTGGGAAATCAACACTATTAAAAACGATGGGACGAATTTTAAAACAAAAAAGCGGTAAAGTATATTTACAAGGCCAAGATTTAAATACGATTTCAACGAAAGAAATCGCGAAACAGTTAGCTTTACTTCCGCAAAATCCAATTGCCCCGGGAGAGATTAAGGTAGAAGAGTTGGTTTCTTATGGGCGCTACCCACATCGTAATAACGTGAATAAGTTAACTTCAAAAGATAAAGAAATGATTGATTGGGCATTAGATATTACCAAAACATCAGCGTTTCGGACGAGACAAATTGCGAATTTATCAGGTGGACAAAGACAAAAAGTATGGCTAGCGATGGCTTTAGCACAAGAGACTGAAGTTTTATTATTAGACGAGCCAACGACATACCTTGATATGTCACACCAATTAGATGTACTGCAAATCGTGGAGAAATTAAATAAAGAACATAATTGTACGGTCGTAATGGTACTGCATGATATTAACCATGCAGCGAGATTTTCAGATGAAATTATTGCAATGAAAGAAGGGGAAATTGTTACAATTGGTAGCCCAGAAGAAATTATTACGAATGAAGTATTAAAAGAAGTATTTCATATTGATGCACGTGTCATGATTGATCCATATAATGGGGCCCCTGTTTGTTTCGGTTATGATAGTGTTGTATCCCAAGATGAAAAAGTGGAAATATATGTAACGAGTTAAAGAAGGGGGATATACAATGAATACCACTATCGAAAAACAGCAGATTATTACATCTAATACAGAACGATGGAAAATGTATTCAAAATTAGAAGGTAAGGAATATCAAATTCATATTTCAAAGCCGAGGCAACCAGCACTAGATTCAGGATATCCTGTCATATATGTATTAGATGGAAATGCCTTTTTTCAAACGTTCCATGAAGCGATTAAAATACAATCGGTTAGAGCAGAAAAAACAGGTGTTTCACCAGCTATTATAGTTGGTATTGGATATCCGATTGAAGGGGCATTTTCAGGAGAGGAAAGATGTTATGATTTTACACCTGCCGTAATTTCAAAAGATGCTCCTTTAAAACCGGATGGCAAACCGTGGCCTAAAACAGGAGGGGCACATAACTTCTTTACATTTATTGAAGAAGAATTGAAACCACAAATTGAAAATGTTTTTGAAATCGATAAAGAAAAGCAAACGTTATTTGGACATTCTTTAGGTGGATTATTTGCGTTACATATACTATTTACAAATGTAAACGCTTTTCAAAATTATTTTATTAGTAGCCCGTCTATTTGGTGGAATAATCAATCCGTACTTGAAAAAGAAGAGAATCTTATAAATGAATTAAATGAAGCGAAGGTTGAAACGGGAGTATTCCTTACAGTGGGATCATTGGAACGAGGACATATGGTTGTAGATGCAAATGCATTATCAGAGCGTCTTCTTCAATTCAAACATGAGAAGTTTAGGCTTAAGTTTTATGAGGCTGAAGGAGAGAATCATGCATCAGTTGTACCGACTTCTTTAAGTAAAGGATTAAGATTTATTAGCAAATTTAATTAGTGCATGGGGAGTAACAAAACATTCCATTCATATACTTATGGAGGGTACACCTGTTTCAATTGAAATAGAACAAGTTAAGCAAGCTATTAAAGGAGTAGAGGGTGTACGTGATATACACGATCTTCATATTTGGACAATTACATCAGGATTAGATGCTTTAAGCTGCCATGTAATGATTGATAAAAATCAGGATGATCAAGAATTGCTTCAAAATATTATTAATATGTTAAAGCATGATTTTTATATTGAACACAATACAATTTAAATTAAAACTCTTAAAGAGTAAGCATAGTGAAATGGTTGTTTAATAAAACGAAACGAAGAGGCTATGGAGAAAATTCTCCATAGCCTCTTCGTTTTACGTAAATAGAATTGTCCTTTTTGAAAGTTTTGTTTCAATTTTTCGTCTAAAGAGACAAAAAGTTGTCACAATTCCGTCACAATTAGCATAAACATAAAATAGACGAAATGAACTTACCCCATAAAAGCTCGACTGATTCAACTAATGATTAGTAGGGCTGAAATAAACACCGATTAAAAGTTCACTTTATTCTCAAGGAGGTAGATCGTATGAAAACTATTCTTGCTATCGCTGGGCTTATTTGGGTTTTATCACATGGCATTCCAATTTATGAAGGAGAGCAAATTCGCAGTGCTCTTAATAAACAATTTAATGAATATCATATCATTGATCGACAAGATAACGTTGTTACTGTTCGAGTAAATGACTGTTTTCATACGGTAACTGTTGAAGGAACTTCAGTAGTGAATGACACAAGAGTATGTGATCAACAATAACTTTATATATAATAGGAAGAAAAAAGCCTCAATTCAAATATGTGAAGATTGAGGCTTTTATTTATCCAGCTATTTGCGGGTTAATAATAAGTGGGAGATGAACAAAAACCTCGTTGATTAAAGTTTCACTTAAATGGTTTTTGGAAAAGGGACAGGGTATAATGATAATTGAGATTGAGAAGCTAATAATTTGTTAAGAATAATCATATAAACATTAGATACTCATATGGGGTATCAATACATAGATATTTAATGCTATAATTGATATACTCAAAAAGACATTTATTTTTATCAGATGAAGAGAAACTTTAAGAAGGTGATAATATGGATCATAAAGAACATGAAGCGGTAACACATAGATCAGAAAAAGAAAAAGAGCAAATTATAAATAGATTAAAGCGAATTGAAGGACAAGTCCGTGGTATTCAAAATATGATTGAAAATGATCGCTATTGTGTAGATATTTTAGTGCAGATTTCAGCGATTAATGCAGCGATGAAAAAAGTAGGAATGGGTGTTCTCAAAAATCATACAAGTCATTGTGTTTCAGGTGCTATTAAGGATGGTAATGGTGATGAAGCAATTGAAGAATTAATGACCGTATTTGAACGATTTTCAAAGGCTTAAAAAACAAGCTAGTATCTAACTAGCTTGTTTTTTGTTTATTTAAGACCTTTACCTTAAAGCTTAGCGACAGCAAGAAGGCTAGGGAATTTCAGAGTGTACGTAATAGTTCGATTGATTAAACTCCTGTCATATACCTATAAGGGGTATATATATGTTTTGTCGTAGAATGAATGGATTTATTTCAAAGAATGCTGTGTGGGATAAGAGAAAACAAGGAATTTATAAAAAAATATAAAAATCATTATATAAAACCATTGATTACCTTAGGGGGGTATGGTAAAATGAGGTTGTGATTAACAAACAATGAATGAACAAGAGGAGGATTTTAAATGGAACAGTTAACATTAAAGGTTGAGGGTATGTCTTGTGGACATTGTGTAAATTCTATTGAAGGAAGTGTAAAAGAATTAAACGGTGTGGAACAAGTGAAAGTTCAATTAGCAGAAGGAATTGTTGAAGTTACTATTAATCCATCAATCGTCACTTTAAAAGACATTGTTGTTGCAATCGAAGATCAAGGATACGATGTCCAATAATAATTTTTAAATATAGAAGTAAATCGTACTTTATATGGAGTACGATTTATTTTGCTAATAATTATACCTCGTGAGGGTATATAGAGGTGAGAGGAATGAATGAACAAAAAGAGGCCAATCTTCAAATATCAGGAATGACATGTGCAGCATGTGCAAATAGAATTGAAAAGGGTCTTAAAAAAGTTGAAGGTGTTCAAGATGCAAATGTGAATTTTGCACTTGAAAAAACAAAAATTGTGTACGATCCAACTCAAACAAATCCGCAAGAATTTAAAGAAAAAGTTGAATCGTTAGGATATGGGGTTGTAAGTGATAAAGCTGAATTTACCGTATCGGGAATGACGTGTGCTGCATGTGCGAATAGGGTGGAAAAACGTTTAAATAAGCTAGATGGTGTGAGTAAGGCAACAGTAAATTTCGCTTTAGAATCAGCTACTGTAGAATTTAATCCTGATGAAATTAATGTTAATGAAATGAAGAGTACGATTACAAAATTAGGGTATAAATTAGAAGTGAAATCAGATGAGCAAAATTTATCAACAGATCATCGATTACAAGAAATTGAGCGACAAAAGAAAAAGTTTATTATTTCGTTTGTTTTATCATTTCCGTTATTGTGGGCAATGGTAAGTCACTTCTCATTTACATCGTTTATTTATTTACCTGATATGCTTATGAATCCGTGGGTGCAGCTAGCTCTTGCAACTCCAGTGCAGTTTATAATTGGAGCTCAGTTTTATATTGGTGCGTATAAAGCATTACGCAATAAAAGTGCAAACATGGATGTTCTCGTGGCACTCGGAACGTCAGCAGCTTATTTCTATAGTGTGTATTTAAGTGTTCAATCGATAGGTTCCTCGGAACATATGACAGATTTATATTTTGAAACGAGTGCGGTACTTATTACATTAATTATTTTAGGTAAATTATTTGAGGCAAAAGCAAAAGGACGTTCATCAGAAGCTATTAAAAAATTGATGGGATTACAGGCGAAAACTGCTACAGTTGTACGAGATGGAACAGAAATGAAAATTTTAATCGAAGAAGTGGTAGCTGGTGATGTTGTCTATGTTAAACCTGGTGAAAAAATCCCAGTAGATGGAGAAATTGTAGAAGGAAAATCAGCGATAGATGAATCGATGTTAACAGGCGAGAGTATTCCAGTTGATAAAACAATTGGGGATGTAGTAATCGGTTCTACAATGAATAAAAATGGATTTTTAAAAGTTAAGGCAACTAAGGTAGGAAGAGACACTGCATTAGCTCAAATTATTAAAGTAGTGGAAGAGGCTCAAGGTTCGAAAGCTCCTATTCAAAGGGTAGCTGATCAAATTTCAGGTATTTTCGTACCTGTTGTAGTTGTGATTGCTATAATCACATTTGCGGTATGGATGATATTTGTTACACCTGGTGATTTTGGAGGAGCACTTGAGAAAATGATAGCAGTGCTTGTTATCGCTTGTCCATGTGCATTAGGTCTTGCAACACCTACATCTATTATGGCGGGCTCAGGAAGATCAGCTGAATATGGCATTTTATTTAAAGGTGGAGAGCATTTAGAAGCAACCCATCGATTAGATACGATTATTTTAGATAAAACAGGTACAGTGACAAATGGAAAACCGGTATTAACTGATATAATTGTAGCAGATGGATTTGAAGAGAAGGAAATATTAAAATTAGTCGGTGCAGCAGAAAGAAATTCTGAACATCCACTTGCAGAAGCAATTGTAGAAGGAATTAAAGAAAAGGGAATTGATATCCCAAGTTCAGAAACGTTTGAAGCAATTCCGGGATTTGGTATTGAATCGGTTGTGGAAGGAAAACACTTATTAATTGGTACACGCCGATTAATGAAGAAGTTTAATATTGATATTGAAGAAGTTTCTAAATCGATGGAAGAACTAGAACGAGAAGGAAAAACAGCAATGTTAATAGCGATAGATAAGGAGCATGCTGGAATAGTTGCCGTTGCGGATACTGTAAAAGATACTTCAAAAGCAGCAATTGCAAGGCTTAAGAAAATGGGTCTAGACGTTGTTATGATTACAGGGGATAATACACAAACTGCTCAAGCAATTGCTAAGCAAGTTGGTATTGATCACGTAATTGCAGAAGTATTACCAGAAGGAAAAGCAGAAGAAGTGAAAAAACTTCAAGCTAGTGGTAAGAAAGTGGCTATGGTTGGAGATGGAATAAATGATGCTCCTGCTCTTGCTACAGCAGACATCGGAATGGCAATCGGAACAGGAACAGATGTAGCAATGGAAGCAGCGGATATTACGTTAATCCGTGGTGATTTAAATAGTATTGCTGATGCAATTTTTATGAGTAAAATGACGATTAGAAATATTAAGCAAAATCTATTCTGGGCGTTAGCTTATAACGGCCTAGGAATTCCAATTGCGGCGCTCGGTTTCTTAGCTCCTTGGGTTGCAGGTGCAGCAATGGCATTTAGCTCTGTATCGGTCGTATTAAATGCATTAAGATTACAAAGATTTAAATTAAAAACTTAAAAACTTAAAAACTTTTAACTATAATGAGAATTAAATATGCTTTTTTACAAAAAACAATATTTTGAATAAGTATTGTTTTTTGTTCGTATAGAAAGAAAAAAGATATAATATAGCAGAAATAGAAGTGATAGCTTGATGAGGAGATTTATATATGTTTAAAGATATTATAATTAGAACATTTCAGAAAGAGGATTTAGAACAAGTATTGCAATTATTCTATGAAACGGTTCATACGGTTAATGTAAAAGATTATAACTTGTTACAGTTACAGGCATGGGCTCCAGAGCGACTAGATAGAGAGAAATGGCTACAGTCTTTAGAAGAGAATATTTGTTACGTTGCTGATTATAAAGGTGTGATAGTAGGATTTGGGGATTATAATGAGGAACATTACGTAGATCGTTTATTTACGCATAAAGATTATCAAGGAAAAGGAATAGCTTCTTACATACTACAGAAGTTAGAAAAAGAAGCAGTGAACTTGCAGCATAGAGATATATATACAGAGGCCAGTATTACAGCAAAACCATTCTTTGAAAGGGTAGATTATATTTGCATAAAGGAACAAAATAAGCAGCATAATGGTCAGATTTTTATTAATTATGTAATGAAAAAAATAGCCTCCTCATAAATGAGAAGGCTATTTTTTCATTATTTTACAGCTTCTTTTAGTTCTTTACCAGCTTTGAAAGCAGGTACTTTAGAAGCTGCAATTTGCATTTCTTCACCAGTTTGTGGGTTACGGCCTGTACGAGCAGCTCTTTCGCGAACTTCGAATGTACCGAATCCGATAAGTTGTACTTTTTCACCAGCAGCTAAAGTGTTAGTGATTGATTCTACTACAGTTTGTAAAACTACAGTAGCTTCTTTTTGAGAAATCTCAGCATTTTGTGCTACGCTTTTAATTAATTCTGTTTTATTCATGTTTTTCACCTCATATGTAAATAATGCTATTTAAGTTGTTATTATAACGTATAAAACATTCGAGAACAAGTGTACGTAGATATATTCACGAAAAAAATGAAATTTGTAATATTTTTTAGGATCACTTTATAGACATTCAATTTAAGCGGACACAGATTTGTTCTTTATTTCAGTCTTCTCTGTAGTGGAAGATAGTTTCTTATTATAAGATATGAAATAAGGTAATGCTACAAATAACATACCTCCTACTAAATTGCCAAAGAAAACAAAAATGAAATTTGGAAAATATTCAGCCCAAGTTAAATGACCAGCAAAAATGGCAGCTGGAAGGACAAACATATTGGCTACAACGTGCTGAAAGCCAATAGCAACGAATGTCATAACTGGGAACCAAATACCGATAATCTTTCCGATAAATTCTTTACTTCCCATACTAAGCCAAACAGCTAAAGAAACGAGCCAATTACATCCAATTGCAGAAATGAAGGCTTGCAGTGGTGTATCTTGTAGTTTAGCTTGTGCAATAGATACTGTTTTCGCTAGAAAAGCTCCCTCTGTTAAGCCGACGATGTGACCGAAAAAATAAGCAACGAATACAGCGCCTATGAAATTGCTAAACGTAACAATAACTAAATTTCGTATTAAGTGAAATAAGGTGATTTTTTTGTGAAGCCAAGCCATTGAAACTGTCATCATGTTTCCGGTTACTAATTCGCCGCCCGCAAGAATAACGAGTATAAGACCGATAGGGAAGACAGCAGCACCTAAAAAACTAGTAAATGATCCCCAAGATTTTGGCATTGTCCCAATAACATGAATATCGAGTAAATATCCTAATGCTATAAAAGCACCACCGAAAAATCCGAGAATTAGCATAGGGAGTAAGGATAAATGAGCTTTTTTTCTTCCGGAATTAGCAGCAAGTTCAGTAATCTCTTCTGGTGTACATACAGACATGAATAACCCCTCCATAAATATTGTGATGGAACGAATAGAAGAAACATTTTTAAAAATCTATGTATTATAAAAATATGTTATGGAATGTGTATAAATTTGTCAAATTTATATGGGGATAAAATCGAGTGTAGCTTAACATTTTTTCATATTGTCACATCAATGTAACAAAAAGGTTTTAAACTACATCTAGAGGTGAAAACGTGAATACGCATCATGTAAAAAAAGAGAAAAAAAAATCAATCTTAAAGAAACTTATTATTAGTTTCATAAGTATATTAATGATTCCAGTAAGCTTGTATTTCTATGCGGCAGAAATAGAAAGAAAACTAGTAACAGTTACGTGGAATGAAATAGAAGCTCCTACGATTCCTAAAGAGTTTAATAACAAAAAAATATTGCAATTCTCAGATGTACATTTAGGGCCAGAGTTTACATTGAAACAACTAGAAAATTTGGTGGAGAAGATGAATGATTTACATCCAGATATAGTAGTTTTTACAGGAGATTTAATAGATAAGTTTGGATCTTATAATGCGGAAAGAGAAGAAGCGAAAGGGATTTTGCAGAAAATTCATGCTCCCCTAGGGAAATATGCTGTGTTTGGGAATCATGATAGAGGTGGGGGTGGTAGTTTATTTTACAAAAAGTACATGGAGGAGGCTGGTTTTTCTGTTTTAGTAAATGAAGTGCAGAAAATTAAAGTGGAAAATGGCAAGTATATTACAATATCAGGTTTGGATGATTTCTTATTAGGAAAACCACAAATAGACTCGACTTTAAAAAACTTAAGACAACAAGATTTCAATATGCTATTAGTGCATGAGCCTGATGTTGTAGACAAAGTAGCTCATTATCCAGTTGATTTTCAAATGTCAGGACATAGTCATGGAGGACAAGTTCAAATTCCCTTTGTGGGCCCTTTAATTACCACAAAATTAGCAGAGAAGTATGTTGAAGGAATGTATGAATTAGAAGGAACGAGTAAGCCGTTACATTTATATGTAAATCGAGGTATTGGGACGACTCGAATGCCTGTAAGATTTTGGAGTGTACCGGAACTTTCAGTTTTTGTATTGAAGCAAAATAGTAATTAGAATAGGGCGTTTAACATGTTTGAAAAGAAGAGAACTTTTAATAGAAAGTTCTTTTTCTATTGATTAAAACCAGAATATTGTGTACTTTTTATTTAAAGTGTTAAAAAGAAAGGGGAATTTCTATGATAGAAACATGGCATAAAGAATTGGAAAGTTTATATAACCAAATGGTTTCGTGGCGAAGAGATTTTCATCAATACCCAGAGCTATCGTTTCAAGAAATAGAAACACCAAAAAAAATAGCTGGAATCTTAAAAAGTTTTCATATTGATGTGAAAACAGATGTAGGTGGAAGAGGGGTAATCGGCGTAATTGAAGGTGGAAGACCTGGGAAGACGATAGCGTTACGTGCTGATTTTGATGCGCTACCTATTCAAGATGAAAAACAAGTTTCATATAAATCAAAAATTCCTGGCGTCATGCATGCTTGTGGGCATGATGGGCATACGGCAACACTTTTAGGAGTTGCGAAAGTATTAAGTGATAACCGAGACCAGCTTTCTGGAAAAATAGTACTTATACATCAACATGCAGAAGAGAAAGAACCTGGCGGGGCAATTGCTATGATTGAGGACGGTTGTTTAGAAGGGGTAGATATTGTCTTTGGTACACATTTATCTTCTCAAATGCCCTTAGGAATTGTTGGTGCGAAGGCTGGAGCGATGATGGCAGCAGCGGATACTTTTGAAGTGAAGATTCAAGGGCGAGGCGGTCACGGAGGTATGCCGCATCATACTGTAGATGCAATTATTGTAGCGACACAAGTTATTAATCAATTGCAACTTTTAGTGAGTCGAAAAATAGATCCACTTCAATCTGCCGTGTTAACAGTCGGTACATTCCACGCTGGTCAGGCGGATAATATTATTGCGGATACAGCAACACTAACAGGAACAATTCGAACGTTAGATCCTGAAATAAGAGATTTTATAGAAGAAGAATTCAAACGAATTGTAGAGGGAATCTGTCATTCACTCCATGCGGAAGTGGATATTCAATACAAACGTGGATATCCAATATTAATTAATCATTTGGATGAAACGAATCGTTTTATGAAAATTGCAGAGCGTGATTTTGGAAGAGAGCGTGTATTAGAGGTTCCACCAATTATGGGTGGAGAAGATTTTGCATACTACTTAGAACATGTTCCAGGAGCATTTTTCTTCACAGGTGCGGGTAATGAAGAAATAGGAGCAACATATCCACATCATCATCCTCAATTTGATTTTGATGAACGTGCAATGTTAGTTGGTGGTAAATTGCTTTTAAGTCTCGTAAATAGCTATTTAAGAAATGGAGAAGAATCTCTTCATAATTTAGATATGGATGTGAAATAGAAATAAAAATAGCACAGTTTTGAAACCTAAAAGTAGAAATGAAGAATCCGTTCGATTCTAATTTATTGTTTTGGAAGAGAGTTACACCCAATCATTGCTATAAAAGAATCATATATAAACATAGAAACAAGTAATTACTATTGTCATAGTGAATATAAACTTTTTTCTTGACTTTTTATACGAAGGCGAGCAAAATGGTAAAAAAGGAAGGGGGGATGATGATGGAAGAGTACGTATTGGAGCTTTATAATTTGCTATATACGACGGATTGGCAAGATATTGTTTCGTTTCTTGGGATAGTATTCTGTATGAAAATTGTAATCGTATATATGGAAGAGCAAGGTATGTTCTATTCCTTCTCATCCCCGTTCGATTTGCAACGAGAGCCGTTGCTAAACTATGCCAATATAAATGATAAACAAATTCCTTTTGTTATATCCTTTATGATTCGTTTTATAACGGCGATTGTGAAGAAGAAGGAAAGTGATGAAGAAGAATGCCATCCAACTTGTTATGTAGCCAACGCTTTTTAAGCTAAATACAAGGAGGAGATTTATATGTGGTTTCGATTTCTTATGATTGGTTTCTTTTCATTAACAGCAATTTCATTAATGGGATATCAAGTGTCTGAAATATATCAAGCGTATAGCAATACGTTTTTTAATAAAAACTAATCGCATTGCTATTTGAATAATAAAGCGATAAAATCCTTCTTAAGAAGTATTGTTAAGAAGGATTTTTTCTTTGCACCGTCTTACTGTGTCAAACTATTGTCACATTTACAACGTGAATAATATGTTAAAATAGTGAGGTTAATTATACATATTTGAATGAAGAGGAGTGACCAATTTGGTGGATCAATCAACAAATCAGAAAAGCTATGCTCCTATTGTGATAACGCTTTCTGTAATTGTAAATGCGATTATTTTATTTTTGTTCTTTGGACCTGTTGGCTATGAAGGAGAAGTACATTTTGATGTAACTATCTTACCAATGTTAAATGCAATTTTTAATAGTTTTACGTTTGTATTTTTATTAGCAGCTTTATTTTCTATTATTAAAAAGAATGTAAAGATGCATCGCGGTTTTATTCTTGCGGCATTTACAACGACTTTATTATTTTGTGTGTCATATTTATCGTATCATTACTTGGCACCGGCAACGCATTTCGGTGGAGAAGGTTTCATTAAATACGTGTATTTCATCATTTTAATTACACATATTATCCTTGCGGCAATTATTGTACCACTTGCATTGTTCGCACTTGTATTTGGTTTTACGAATCAATTAACACGTCACCGTAAAATTGTACGTTGGACGATGCCGATTTGGTTATATGTGAGTTTATCTGGTGTTATTGTTTACTTAATGATCTCACCTTATTATCAATAAAAAATCTCAGCCTAAAGGCTGGGATTTTTTTGTTAAGCAAATTTGTTTGTGAAATTAAAAAAGTGTGGTATACAAAAGTATAGTTGCTTTTCATATGGAAGGGATGGTAAAGGTATATGCAAAATTTTGTATTTCGTAATCCAGCAAAACTTATTTTTGGTAAAGGACAATTGGAGCAGTTAAAAACTGAAATTCTACAGTTCGGTAAAAAAGTTCTTCTCGTATATGGAGGAGGCAGTATTAAAAGAAACGGTATTTATGATAATGTAATTTCTATTTTAAAGGATATAAATGCGGAAGTGTTTGAGTTGACAGGTGTTGAACCGAATCCTCGTGTATCAACTGTAAAGAAAGGGGTTCAAATTTGTAAAGATAATGGAATCGACTTTATTTTAGCAGTTGGTGGAGGAAGTGTAATTGACTGTACGAAAGCGATTGCTGCTGGTAGTAAATATGATGGAGATGTATGGGATATTGTAACGAAAAAATCATTTGCTAGTGAGGCGCTACCGTTTGGTACTGTACTCACTCTTGCGGCAACTGGCTCTGAAATGAATGCAGGATCTGTAATTACAAACTGGGAAACGAATGAAAAATACGGCTGGGGTAGCCCGGTTACCTTCCCGCAGTTTTCGATCTTAGATCCAGTTCATACTGCGTCTGTACCGAAAGATCAAACAATTTACGGTATGGTCGATATTATGTCGCACGTATTAGAACAATATTTCCATCATGGAACAAATACAGAACTACAAGATCGTTATTGTGAATCTGTTTTAAGAACAGTAATTGAAACAGCACCTAAGCTTTTAAGTGATCTAGAAAATTATGAGCATAGGGAAACAATTTTATATTGTGGAACGATGGCGCTAAACGGCATTTTAGCGATGGGAGTAAGAGGGGATTGGGCAACTCATAATATTGAGCATGCAGTTTCTGCTGTTCATGATATACCGCACGGAGGTGGCCTTGCAATTCTATTCCCAAATTGGATGAAGCATGTTATAGATGAAAATGTGAGTCGCTTTAAACAGTTCGCTATTCGTGTATTCGATGTAGAAACAGATGGGAAGACAGATAAAGAGGTTGCATTAGAGGGAATTGAGGCGTTACGTCAATTTTGGACTTCAATTGAAGCGCCAGTAACATTAGCTGATTACGCTATTAGAGAAAGTGAAATTGACTTAATGGCGGATAAAGCGATGGCTTATGGTGAATTCGGTAACTTTAAAAAGTTAAATAAAGATGATGTTCTAAATATATATAAAGCTTCTTTATAAGTGAATCGAGAGAAGAAACCTATTTGATTGTTGTATCAAATAGGTTTCTTTTTTGTTATTTATAAATGTTTATGAATGTTTGTGATTATTTTTGATTGATTTTGATTGATTTTTGTGATCGTTTTCATTATACTGTAATCAAAGTAGAGGTGAAGAAAATGTTAACTCCTGAACGTCATCAAATGATATTGCAACTTGTAAAAGAACAAAAAGTTGTTAAATTGCAGCAATTAGTTGAAAGAACAGAAAGCTCTGAATCGACAATTCGTCGTGATTTAGCGCAATTGGAAAAACAAAGGTTATTAAAAAGAGTTCATGGTGGTGCCGCTGTTTTAACAGGAAAAGGACAGGAGCCAACAATGATTGAAAAATCATCCAAAAACATTCATATAAAGCAACAAATTGCAAAGTTTGCGGCCACCTTTGTTGAACAAGGTGATTGCATTTATGTAGATGCAGGAAGTACAACATTTGAAATGATTCCATTTTTAATAAATAAAGATGTTACTGTCGTTACGAATGGACTTATGCATATTGAAGCTTTAGTTGAAAATAATATTCGTGCGTATTTACTAGGCGGAATGATGAAGAGTAGGACGAAAGCCTTAATTGGTGCTATGGCGCAGGAAAGTATGCAGAAATATCGCTTTGATAAATGTTTTTTAGGAGCGAATGGTGTACATGAACAGCTTGGTTTTACAACACCAGATCCAGAAGAAGCACTCTTGAAACAAATGGCATTAACATTAGCAAACGAAGGTTATTTTTTAATTGATGAAAGTAAGTTTTCTGAAGTTGCATTTGCAAAAATTGCAAATGTTGAAGAGGCGAGCATTATTACCAATCATTTAGAAATTGATTTAGAAAAATATAAAAGACAAACCAATGTAATTGAGGCTGATAAACAATGATCTATACAGTTACTTTAAACCCATCTATTGATTATGTAGTACAAGTTAATTCTTTCGATTTAGGAACAGTAAATCGAGCAGAGAAAGATATGAAGTTTCCTGGAGGAAAAGGGATTAATGTTTCTCGCGTTCTTCATCGTTTAGGTGTCGAAAATGTAGCGCTTGGATTTACGGGTGGATTTACCGGTCAATTTATTAAAGATGTATTACATGATGAAGGTGTAACAACAAACTTCGTCCAAGTAGGTGGAGATTCCCGAATTAATGTGAAAGTAAAAGGGCAAGAAGAAACAGAGTTAAATGGACAGGGTCCTATTGTGACAAATGAGCAATTTGAACAATTGATGAAAAAAATTGAAAGTATGCAATCTGGAGATTGTGTTGTACTAGCTGGAAGTGTACCAGCTTCTATTCCAAATACCTTTTATGAGAAAATCGCAGCGTTTGGAGCCGAAAAAGGTATTCGAGTAGTAGTAGATGCAAGTGGAAGTGCACTGCAGCATGTAACTAAAAATAAGCCATTTTTAATAAAGCCAAATCATCATGAACTTGGTGAGTTATTCGGAGTGGAGCTTTCAACAGTAGAAGACATTTTACCATATGGAAGAAAATTAATCGAACAAGGTGTAGAGCACGTTATAGTATCAATGGCAGGAGATGGAGCTTTATTATTTACGGCAGAAGGTATATATGAAGCAACTGTTCCAAAAGGTGTTGTAATAAATTCAGTTGGGGCAGGAGATTCCCTTGTTGCAGGGTTTGTAGGTAAATATGAGCAGACAAAAAATATTGAAAAGGCATTTCAATATGGTGTTGCAACAGGGAGTGCAACAGCATTTTCGGCGGATTTATGTACAAAGGAAAAAGTAGAAGAATTATTGTCGCAAGTAATTGTAGCTAAGCGATAGGGGGAAGTAACATATGAAAATTACAGAACTATTAAAAAGGGATATAGTCATTATGAATTTGACAGCTTCAAATAAAGAAGCTGTTATAGATGAATTAGTTGAGAAATTAAATGGTGCGAATCGTTTAAATAATAAAGCTGAATTTAAAGAATCTATTTTAAAGAGAGAATCACAAAGCACAACTGGAATTGGTGAAGGTATTGCTATACCTCATGCAAAGACGAAAGCTGTTAAGCAACCAGCGATTTGTTTTGGTAGAAGTGTAAGCGGTATCAACTATGAATCGCTTGATGGACAGCCTGCTCATTTATTCTTTATGATTGCTGCGAGTGAAGGGGCAAATAATACGCATTTAGAAACGTTGTCTCGTCTATCTACATTGTTAATGGATGAAGGTTTTCGTAAACAATTATTAGAAGCAAAGGATGAAGAGGAACTTCTTCGTTTATTTGATGAAAAAGAGAATGAAAAAGAAGAAGCTGAAATTGAAGTTGCAAAACCAGAAGGGAATGAACCATACGTATTAGCTGTTACAGCTTGTCCGACTGGTATCGCTCACACATATATGGCTGCTGATAGTTTAAAAGCAAAAGCAGCAGAGTTAGGGATTGCGATTAAAGTTGAAACGAACGGATCAACAGGTATAAAGAACGGTTTAACGAAAGAGGATATTGAACGCGCAACAGCGATTATTGTTGCGGCAGATAAACAAGTAGAAATGAACCGTTTTGCTGGAAAGCATGTCATTCAAGTGCCAGTCGCTGATGGTATTAGAAAAACTGAAATCCTTCTTAATCGAGCTGTAAAACAAGATGCACCAATCTTTAAAGGTGCAAAAGAGAATGGGAAGCCAGAAAATGTAGAGAAAGAAAAAGGGCTAGGAATTTATAAGCATTTAATGAGCGGTGTAAGTAATATGCTTCCATTCGTTGTTGGTGGCGGGATTTTAATTGCGCTAGCGTTTTGGGTTGGTGGTATAAAGGCAGAAGGACCTTTAGCTGAATTGCTAATGTCTATTGGTGGAGGAAAAACAGGTGCATTTTTATTCCTTGTACCAATTTTAGCTGGATTTATTGCGAGTTCTATTGCTGATCGTCCTGGTTTTATGCCTGGTGTTGTAGGTGGGTTTTTAGCAGCACAAGCGAATGCTGGATTTTTAGGTGGATTAATCGCTGGTTTCTTAGCTGGATATGTTGTTTTAGGGTTGAAAAGATTATTTTCAGGATTACCAGTACAGTTAGAAGGAATTAAACCTGTTTTGTTATATCCAGTCTTGGGATTGTTGATTACAGGAGTTGTTATGCAAAAAGTAGTAAATCCACCTGTAGTAGCATTAAATGAAATGTTAACAGGATGGTTAAATGGTTTGAGTGGTACGAATGCTATATTATTAGGTCTTATTTTAGGTGGTATGATGGCAATTGATATGGGTGGTCCAATTAATAAAGCTGCATTTACATTTGGTATTGCTGCAATAGAAGCAAAGAATTTTGGAGTGCACTCCGCTGTTATGGCTGGTGGTATGGTACCGCCATTAGCAATTGCATTAGCAACTACATTCTTTAAAACGAAGTTTACAGAAGCGGAGCGTAAATCTGGTTTAACAAATTATATAATGGGAGCGTCGTTTATTACAGAAGGTGCGATTCCATTTGCAGCTGCAGATCCGGTTCGAGTAATTGTAAGTTGTGTTGTTGGTTCAAGTATTGCCGGTGCGTTATCTATGTTATTCCAAATTACATTACCGGCACCACATGGTGGGTTATTTGTTATAGCATTAGTAAATAAACCGTTGCTATATATTTTCTCTATATTAATAGGGACGATTGTTTCAGCTATTATGATAGGTGTTTGGAAGAAGAGAGTTAAATAAAAGATAAAAAGGGACAGCTAATAGGAGCTGTTCCTTTTTCGTTACAAAAAAGTAATTTAATAATTGGATTATGATGGATTTTGGTAAAAGATGTAATGAAAAGTGATTTTTTTGTAACAAAAAAGTAATACTGTAATTTTTTCTGGAAAAAAATTCTTATACTATCTTATGGTAAATATATGAAAACCCTTGATAATTATGGTAGAAATACAATTCTTTAATATGGGAATTTATGTTACAAATCATTAATCGTTTATTACGAATGCTTTGTAATTGTGTGATTTTCGAAATTCTGTAAAAGACTGTTGCTATAATGAGAACACGAAAACAAAGCAAATGGAGGCTATTCATGAAGAAATTATTAGGTATAGCAACAGCAGCAGTTTTTGGTCTTGGGATTTTTGTAGGTTCTGCTAAAGCGGAAACGATTGTAACAACAGATGTATTAAACGTTAGAGAAAACCCAACTGTAGAATCAAAGCTTGTAGGTAAAATGTTAAGTGGAAATAAATTAGATGTTATAAATACAGAAAACGGATGGTCCAAAATTAAATTAGATGGAAAAGAAGCGTTTGTAAGTGCTGAGTTTACGAAAAGTTCTTATTATGTAACAGCAAACGTATTAAACGTTCGTGCTGGAGCGAATACTGATTCAGAAATTCTTGGCACGCTTAAAAAAGATGACTTGATTGAAACGACAAATCAAGTACAAAAAGAATGGTTACAATTCGAATATGATGGGAAAGCGGCGTATGTTCACGTACCATTTTTAACAGGTACAGCACCTGTTATTGAAAGAAATGAAGTTCCAGCTCAAGCTGAAGCGCCAACTAAGGTGAAAACGGCGGTTAAAAATGATACAGCAGTTAAGGAGAAAACTCCGGCTAAAAATGATACAGCAGTTAATGGAAAAGGATCTGTTAAAAGTGGAGAATCAAGTAAACCAGTAGCGCAAGCGAAGCCGGCAGCTAAACCAGTGACGAAATCTACTGAAACAAGTGCACCTGCTGGTGGTCGTGAAATAACAGTAGAAGCGACAGCTTACACAGCTAATCCGAGTGAAAATGGCACATATGGTGGTCGTGTGTTAACTGCGATGGGGCATGATTTAACAGCGAATCCAAATATGAAAGTTATTGCTGTTGATCCGAAAGTAATTCCTCTCGGATCAAAAGTGTGGGTGGAAGGATATGGAGAAGCAATTGCTGGAGATACTGGTGGTGCGATTAAAGGAAACCGTATTGATGTTTTAGTTGGTTCAGATAGCACTGCTGATAGTTGGGGTCGTAAATCCGTTAAAGTGAAAGTTATAAAATAATTTATTAAAATAAAAAACGGCTGCTTGAAAATGTCTAAGCGGCCGCTTTTTTTATATAAGAATTATTGAAAAGGGTAAATTGTTTTACCTGTAATAATTTTATACGCGGTGCAAAATTGAGTTTGCATATACTCTGTATTTTTATTTTCTGGATGTAACGCTGTTTCTTGAAGAGTAGAATGAAAGGAACGTAGTAAACAATTTAGTGCGAAGTATAATTCTTCTTGTGAACAATTTTGTTCTTTTGTAGCAGTAGCTAAAATAAGGTCTTTTATTAATAATGGAAAATCGATAGTGGCTTGTTTCATAGTCATTGCACCCTCTCCGAGCTATTTTTTATCATGTATATGCAGAATTGGACAAGCTATGCTCTTTTTTTATGTGTAATTTCATGTACTGGATTCAAAGAACTTGCAATCATGCCGTTAAAATTGGTAAGATTGGGTATAATCAATAGATGGAGTATATTAGATAAAGAGAGTTGAATGATATGGGAGAAGTGCAACGTGAAAAAGTTGCTGTCATCATTGGGCCAACTGCTGTCGGAAAGACGAAATTAAGTATCGATCTTGCAAAAGCGTTGAATGGTGAGATTATTAGTGGTGATTCCATGCAAATTTATCGTACGATGGATATTGGGACTGCAAAGGTAACGACGGATGAGATGGACGGAATTCCGCATTATATGATTGATATAAAAAATCCGGAAGATTCATTTTCTGTGGCGGAATTTCAAGAACGTGTTCGTAAGTACATTCGAGAAATTACAGAGCGCGGGAAATTACCGATTATTGTTGGTGGAACCGGCCTTTATATACAATCTGTTCTATTCGATTACCAGTTTACCGATAAGGCTGGGGATGCTGTTTACCGAGAGCAGATGGAAAAGTTAGCGTTAGAACACGGTGTGGAATATGTACATGAAAAGTTGCAAGAAGTAGATCCGGAAAGTGCGGAGCGTATTCATGCAAATAATGTAAGGCGTGTTATTCGGGCGTTGGAAATTTTTCACACGACGGGTGAAAAAATGAGTAACCAGCTCGAAAAGCAAGAAAACGAGTTACTGTACGATGTTTCATTAATTGGCTTGACAATGGATCGAGAAATGCTATACGATCGCATTAACTTGCGTGTTGACCTAATGGTTGAACAAGGTTTATTAGAGGAAGTAAAAGGTCTGCATGAAAGAGGAGTGCGAGAGTGTCAATCTATTCAAGCGATTGGTTATAAAGAGTTATATGATTATTTTGAGAATCGTGTCTCTTTAGAAGAATCGGTATCACAATTAAAGACGAATTCACGCCGTTATGCAAAACGTCAATTAACGTGGTTCCGTAATAAAATGGATGTCGCGTGGTTCGATGTTACTGATGGTGAAAAAACGTCAGAAATTTTACGATACATAGAAGGAAAGTTACAACTAAAGTCGAATAATAGTAAGTAGAGAAAAAGAGGAGGATTCGACATGAAGCAATCAATCAATATTCAAGATCAGTTTTTAAATCAACTCCGTAAAGAAAATACGTTCGTTACGCTGTACTTATTAAATGGTTTCCAGCTTCGTGGATTAATTAAAGGTTTTGATAACTTTACAGTCCTACTGGAAACAGAAGGTAAGCAACAGCTTATTTATAAACATGCAATTTCTACATTTGTACCACAAAAAAATGTTTCCATTGAATTAGAATAGTAATTAACTGTACATAACAAAAAAGAGCGAGAGAACTCGCTCTTTTTTTATTTGTCATTAACTACATAAGATTGAAATTTAAGCGATTCTAAATACAGTTAGCCTGATGTTAGTGTTTCCGGTTGCAGGAATTGTAATCTCGTTAAGAGTAGATTGGACAGAGAGATTTGTGCCAGCTGCTAAAGTTTCAATTGTTGTAAAGGAAAGTGAGTCGCCTATTAGATTTGAAGAGAAGTTGTCAGTTGCGACTGCTCCATTAATTGAAATTCCTACTCCAAGTGGAGCACATCCTGGCGCAGTTGTAGAAATGGATACGCTAATTACATAAATACCAGCATTGATAACAGTAACTGTATTTGTGCCGTTAAAGATAATATCGTTTACGTTAATTGCAGTACTAAAGATAAAGTTATTAAATTGGAGGACTGTTTGTTGAATGTTGTTTGTAACAACAATTGTTGCTACTGGGAAGCCAGTTCCAGTTGGTCCAGTAGGTCCTGTAACACCAATGCCCGTAGCGCCCGTAGCACCAGTTGGTCCTTGAGCCCCCGTGTTACCTTGGGCACCAGTATTACCTTGAGGTCCAGTAGCGCCCGCCGCCCCCGTGTTGCCTTGAGGTCCGGTAGAGCCAGTGGCACCAGTGTTGCCTTGAGGTCCGGTAGAACCAGTAGCGCCCGTGTTGCCTTGAGCGCCTGTATTACCTTGAGGTCCAGTAGAACCGGTAGCGCCCGTGTTACCTTGAGGTCCAGTAGAACCAATAGCGCCCGTGTTGCCTTGAGGTCCGGTAGAACCAGTAGCGCCCGTGTTGCCTTGAGCGCCTGTATTACCCTGAGGTCCGGTAGAACCAGTAGCACCAGTGTTACCTTGAGGTCCAGTAGAACCAGTAGCGCCCGTGTTACCTTGAGGTCCGGTAGAGCCAGTGGCACCAGTGTTGCCTTGAGGTCCGGTAGAGCCAGTAGCGCCCGTATTACCTTGAGGTCCGGTAGAGCCAGTGGCACCAGTGTTGCCTTGAGGTCCAGTAGAACCAGTAGCGCCCGTGTTACCTTGAGGTCCGGTAGAGCCAGTGGCACCAGTGTTGCCTTGAGGTCCGGTAGAGCCAGTAGCGCCCGTATTACCTTGAGGTCCGGTAGAGCCAGTGGCACCAGTGTTGCCTTGAGGTCCAGTAGAACCAGTAGCGCCCGTGTTACCTTGAGGTCCGGTAGAGCCAGTGGCACCAGTGTTGCCTTGAGGTCCGGTAGAGCCAGTAGCGCCCGTATGACCTTGAGGTCCAGTAGGTCCTCTGCCGAACGAAGCAGAATTAACTAGGGTGGTTTGTAATTCGGCAATTAGTTTAAGAAGCTCTTGAAGTGTGCAGTGATCAATTCGGAATAGTTTTGTAATGTATAGTAAATAATTAATTAAGCTTTGAAGTTCAATAAATACAGCGCTTGCTACGAAGGTCTTATTTCTTAATATAGTTATTAAGTTTTTAATGATGGCTAATCCTTGTGCTTTCAGGGAGGAAGTAGCGTCTAGTGAACAGATGAATTTGCTTAGTAGGTTTAATGTATCTATTAAATCTTCAATATTTTTTTTGGATGGATCGGCGAAAATTTTTGGGATTATTCTTATTAAATCGGTAATAATTGCGCGGAATGTTCTAAATTGTGCTTTAGTAATTGGGATCGTTGGGGTAGTTGGAATTCGTCCGGCACTACCTGGAAAGCATGGTTTGGAGAAGTTATCTTGATTGTCGTTAAAGCGAGACATTAAATCTCTCCTTTCTAATGAGAATGTGAACAACACTCATCATAGTAGATGCAGGGAATAGTTAAATGGTCATAGTAAAATTGATTGTTTCGAAAAAAAATAGAAAAAACGCCTTATTTTAAGGCGTTTTTTCTATTTTCTTCGTATTTATAATATCGTTTTAGTGAAATTTTTGATTTGAAGCCAACTAATTTTATGATCTCTGGTTCCGGGGTTTGTTTTTTTATTAGGCGTAAAATAAAGGTGTTCCGAAAATGTTGGCCAGAAATGCCTTTACGTAAATTTGCTCTTGCTACTTCAAGTCGGATCATTTTTTGAATAGCAATTTCTGTTAATGCCTTTGGTGCATTATTTTCGTATACCCATCTGTATGTTCCACGGTTAAAATCGAATGCAACAAACAAAGGGTCATTACTATGGTATTTAGGACGAACTGGTTCTGGAATACTTTTATAATATGTGTACAGTTGTTTTTTGTCTTCGGTTGCTAATGTGATTGTTCTTTCTACTCCTGCGGTTGCTGGAATAGACAATGTATTAGTTTCGAAATGAACATGATGCATAGTTAACGATGTAAGTTCTTGTAAGGATAGTCCGTAGTCGATTAGTAGACTTAAAATAGCAATATTACGATCCAATAATAATGGTCGAACAGGAAGTTGTTTTTCTGAGAGCCCTTCCAATGAAGAGACTATATGTTTTAATCTTTTTTCTTCATCGGATGAAATAAAATCTTCATTGCGTAATGCACGGTCTGGTTGGATGACAATTTCCATATTTTTCAATGGATTAGGAATGTTTAGAAAGTGATACATTCTATTTAGTACAATAAATACACGATGCATCGTTTTTTCTGAGTAGTGTCGATTCTTTTTTAAGTCGGAAAAGTAATTTTCATAGTCTTTTGTACAAAGTGTAGCCCATATATTACTGGAAGGGAGCTTTTTGTTTTTTTCTAACCAATGTCCAAAATCTTCAATGTCATAAACATAACGTTTAATAGTCGAAGACTTTCGGCCTTTATTCAATAAAAAAATAGAAAAGGCTTGTATTGTATCATGGAATTCCGTTGTTTCCATAGTCCCACCACCTTAATTCTTTCTTATATTATAGCAAATTTTTCTGAAAATAGGCATTTGCAAGAGGGACTGGAATAATAATATTTGGTGAGTGGATAAAATGAGGTGATTGTATGGAACAATCGATGCGTAAGAAAAATAATAATCAAATTAATATTGTATTAAACCATCGAAAGAAAATTTCGTTACCGGCATCAGAAAATAAAACGGTAATTTCAAGTGAAACCACTACTAAACATGAGATGTTGCAGAGAATTGAAGAAGAGATGGGAAAACTTGTTGGGATGGATGATATAAAAAAGATAATAAAAGAAATTTATGCTTGGATTTATGTAAATAAAAAAAGGCAAGAGGTGGGGTTGAAGTCTGAGAAGCAAGTGCTTCACATGTTATTTAGGGGGAATCCCGGTACTGGGAAGACAACCGTTGCTAGAATGATAGGGAAATTGTTGTTTGAGATGAATATTTTATCGAAGGGGCATTTAGTTGAAGCTGAACGTGCTGATCTTGTAGGTGAGTATATCGGTCATACAGCACAAAAGACAAGAGATTTAATAAAGAAGGCTATGGGAGGGATTTTATTTATTGATGAGGCGTATTCATTAGCACGGGGTGGAGAGAAGGATTTTGGGAAGGAAGCTATTGATACACTTGTGAAGCATATGGAAGATAAGCAGCACGGTTTTGTATTAATTTTAGCTGGATATTCAAGAGAGATGAATCATTTTCTTTCATTAAATCCAGGATTACAATCTCGTTTTCCGTTTATTATTGAATTTGCGGATTACTCGGTAAATCAGTTGTTGGAAATTGGAAAGAGAATGTATGAAGAGCGTGAATATCAGTTGTCGAAAGAAGCAGAGTGGAAATTTAGAGATCATTTACACGCGGTAAAGTATTCGTCACAAATTACATCGTTTAGTAATGGGCGATACGTACGGAATATTGTTGAAAAATCAATTCGCACACAAGCTATGCGATTGTTACAAGAGGATACGTATGATAAATATGATTTAATTGGGATATCAAGTATGGATTTGATGCTTGAAGAGGAGACGCACAGTACGTAAACTGTGCGTCTGTTTTTTGATGTATAAGTACGTTACTCTTTTTTCGCTTTTTCTTGGTAAGATTTATGGAAGCGTTCCATTTTAGCGCTTTTTTCGTGTGCTGAATTAGGATCGTGTGTAATTTGGTCTACTGAGCTTTTTTGAGCGCCTTTATTAACATGGTTTGTCATTTGTATTCACCTCGCTTTAAAAATTAGTATAAACATTATGTAAAGAAAAACTCGTTAGAAAAGAAAAACCTCTTTACGATATGTAAAGAGGTTAGAGTGCTATTTATGCATTGAACGTTCCTTTGTATCGATACGTCTATGCGGTAAATGCCATTTGTAATGAATAGAAATCATGCGGAAGCAAACAATTAAAATGAATAAGGTGTATAGAGCCCAATCGCTAACGATAATTTTAGCGCCAATTAAGAAACCTGCTAAAATCGTCCAAAACGCATATACTTCAGATCGGAGGACAAGAGGCTTTCTGCGAGCTAAAAGGTCGCGAATAATACCGCCGCCGATGCCTGTTAAAACTGCAGCTACGATTGTAGCGCTAATTGGTAAATCCAGTTTTTGAGCATATAGTGCTCCTTGTACAGCGAATGCTGATAAACCGATGGCGTCCGTGATGTTTTCCCACTTTTTCCAATGTCTAATTAATTTATTTGGAAAAAGAAAAATAATCGTCATTGATAATAGTGCGATTTGGAATAACATGTCTTGTTGCCAAAATGCGACGATTGGATAACCGATTAATAAATTACGAAGGGCACCTCCCCCAAATGCGGTTGCCATTCCTAAAATATATACCCCGAAAATATCATAATCTTCTTCCATTGCAACAATGGCTCCGCTTAGTGCGAAGGCGATTGTGCCTATGATGCTAAAAATCTCCCATGCCATGAATTTTCTCCCCCGCTAACTAGATGAAATATGCTTCCTCTGCTATTATATTAGAAGGTTTAAATTTCGAAAAGGATGAGTGAACATATTTGATGGAAGAAAAAGAAAAAGTCATATTAGTTGGCTGTCAATTGTCGCAAGATGATGATGAAAAATTTATGCATTCCATGAAAGAGCTTGTATCGCTAGCAAAGACTGCGCGAGCGGAAGTGTTAGTATCAACGACGCAAAAGCGCCCGAAGTTTCATCCTGCGACTTATATAGGAAAAGGTAAACTTGAAGAGCTTACGCTGTTAACTGAAGAATTAGAACCAGCTGTTATTATTTTTAACAACGAGTTAACGCCAAGCCAAATTCGGAACTTATCTTCAGTATTAGATGCGAGAGTGATTGACCGAACGCAGTTAATACTAGATATCTTTGCGCAACGTGCGAAATCAAGAGAGGGTAAGCTTCAAGTAGAGCTAGCTCAGTTGCAATATACAATGCCGCGCCTTATGGGGCAAGGTTTGTCTTTATCACGTCTTGGTGGTGGAATTGGTACAAGAGGACCGGGAGAGACGAAGCTTGAAACGGACCGTCGTCATATTCGATCACGTATTGATGAAATAAAGAAGCAACTTGCGGTTGTTGTAGAACATCGAAAAAGATATCGTGAGAGAAGGAAAGATAATAAAGTGTTTCAAGTTTCGTTAATTGGGTATACAAATGCAGGGAAATCTACGTTGTTTAATAGATTAACGGAAGCTGATACGTTTGAAGAAAATTTATTGTTTGCAACGCTAGATCCGACGACAAGAAAGATGCCGTTACCTTCTGGTTATACAGTGCTTTTGACTGATACGGTTGGTTTTATACAAGATTTACCTACGTCACTAATCGCTGCTTTTCGATCTACGTTAGAAGAAGCTGGTGAAGCGGATGTTATTTTACATGTTGTTGATTCGGCAGACCCTAATTATGTAGGGCATGAGCAGACGGTAAAACAATTATTGTCAGACCTTGAAGTTAATCATATTCCTATTATTACGTTATATAATAAAAAAGATAAATTGCATCAAAACTTCATTCCATTTCCGAAAAGTGATTTCTTAATGACTAGTGCTTTTGAAGAAAGTGATTTACTGCGTATAAAAGAAGCGATAGAAATGAAGATGAAGGAAGAAATGGATGATTATCAAGTGGAAATTCCTCCGGGTGAAGGTAGGTTGTTAACGCTTTTAAAGACGGAAACGTTATTAACTAAAATGGAGTTTCTAGAAGATAAATTTGTATATGATTGTACAGGATATATATTTGCTCATTCATCGCTTAATGGGCAATTAAAGAGATTTTTAGTGGAAGAAGGAGAAAATAATAATGTTTGATCGTTTGAAAAATGGAGAAAAAATTGCTCCAATCGTAAAAGAAGTAGAAAGTCAAGTTGTAGAAGTGCATAAACGTGTGGATGAAGTAATTGAGAGTAATCAATTTCGTGTGCTAGAAAGTTTTCGTAAACATAAAATTAGTGATTCGCATTTTATTCCGACGACAGGTTATGGGTATGATGATATTGGTCGTGACACGTTAGAGAAGGTGTATGCGGATGTATTTGGAGCGGAAGCGGGTCTTGTTCGTCCTCAAATTATTTCGGGTACTCATGCAATTTCAACAGCTTTATTTGGTATTTTACGTCCGGGAGATGAGTTACTATACATAACGGGGAAACCGTATGATACGCTAGAAGAAATCGTTGGTGTGCGCGGGAAAGGTGTAGGTTCTTTTAGAGAATATAATATCGGATATAACGCGGTTCCGCTAACTGGAGCGGGGCTTGTTGACTTTGAAGCTGTTGCAGCTGCGATCCATAGTAATACGAAGATGGTTGGTATTCAGCGTTCGAAAGGATATGCTACTCGTCCGTCGTTTACCGTTTCACAAATTAAAGAGATGATCGCGTTTGTTAAAGAAATTAAGCCTGATGTTGTTGTATTTGTAGATAACTGCTATGGCGAGTTTATTGAAGAACAAGAGCCGTGTCATGTTGGTGCGGACTTAATGGCAGGTTCTCTTATTAAGAATCCTGGCGGGGGAATTGTTAAAACTGGTGGTTACATTGTAGGTAAAGAACAGTATGTTGAAGCATGTGCATATCGTCTAACATCTCCGGGGATTGGTGCGGAAGCAGGGGCATCTTTATACAGTCTGCAAGAAATGTATCAAGGTTTCTTCTTAGCGCCGCATGTGGCGGGGCAAGCGCTAAAAGGTGCGATTTTTACAGCGGCATTTTTAGAGAAGTTAGGAATGAACACATCACCAGCGTGGAATGCGTCAAGAACGGATTTAATTCAATCTGTTCAGTTTGATGATAAAAATCGTATGATTGCATTCTGTCAAGCGATTCAATATGCATCTCCAATTAATTCTCATTTCACTCCATATGCAAACTATATGCCAGGTTATGAAGATGATGTAATTATGGCTGCAGGGACGTTTATTCAAGGTGCAAGTATCGAATTATCTGCGGATGGTCCGATTCGTCCTCCTTATGTTGCATACGTACAAGGTGGATTGACGTATTCTCATGTGAAGATTGCAATTTGTTCTGCAATTGATGCGTTAATTGAAAAAAATCTATTAACAATTTCTTAAGGGGAAGCTGTCGATTTCGACAGCTTTTTTTCGTGTGAAAGCAATGATTTTTACCATTAGAAAAAAGAGTGGAATTTTTTTAAAAAAAATCATGTAAGAAAAGCTAACATCTATTGACATGAAACATAACATAATATAAAATGGGAAGCAGTTAAGGCGAAGGAGGAACTGAAATGATGAAAGAAGATAGACGTTCTGCTCCGCTGTTTCCTATTGGTATTGTAATGGATTTAACACAATTATCTGCACGTCAAATTCGCTACTATGAAGAGCATAATCTTATTTTTCCAACCCGTACAAAAGGGAATCGTAGATTATTTTCATTTAACGATGTAGATAAATTGTTAGAAATTAAAGATTTGTTAGATCAAGGCTTAAATATGGCCGGAATTAAACAAGTATTGCAAATGAAAGAAAATCAAACAGAAGCAGTGAAAGTAAAAGAAGAAACGAAAGAAATTTCAAAATCCGAGCTTCGCAAAATTCTTCGAGATGAACTACAGCATACAGGTAGATTTAATCGAACTTCATTGCGGCAAGGTGATATTTCAAGATTTTTTCACTAAAGATAACTGATTCTGAAGGTGTTTAGAGGGACTAAGGAGGAATTTATAATGGCTAGGTACACAAAAGAAGATATTTTCCGTTTGGCGAAAGAAGAGAATGTAAAGTATATCCGTCTGCAATTCACAGACCTTTTAGGAGTAATTAAAAACGTAGAAATTCCAGTGAGCCAATTAACAAAAGCTCTTGATAACAAAATGATGTTTGATGGATCTTCTATTGAAGGTTTTGTACGTATTGAAGAATCTGATATGTATTTATATCCGGATTTAGATACTTGGGTAATTTTCCCTTGGACAGCTGAAAAAGGTAAAGTAGCTCGTTTAATCTGTGATATTTACAATGCTGATGGTACGCCATTTGATGGCGACCCACGTAACAACTTAAAGCGTGTGTTAAAAGAAATGGAAGCATTAGGATTCTCAGATTTCAATCTTGGACCAGAGCCAGAATTCTTCCTATTTAAAGTTGATGAAAAAGGAAATCCAACATTAGAATTAAACGATAACGGTGGATACTTCGACCTTGCGCCGATGGATCTAGGGGAAAACTGTCGTCGTGATATCGTTCTTGAACTTGAAGAAATGGGCTTTGAAATTGAAGCATCTCACCATGAGGTTGCACCAGGTCAACATGAAATTGACTTTAAATATGCAAATGCAATTCGCTCATGTGATGACATTCAAACATTCAAGCTTGTTGTAAGAACGATTGCTCGTAAACATGGTTTACACGCAACATTTATGCCGAAACCATTATACGGTGTGAACGGTTCAGGTATGCACTGTAACTTATCACTATTTAAAAATGGTGAGAACGTGTTCTTCGATCAAAACGGTGATTTACAATTAAGTGATGATGCTCGTCATTTCATCGCAGGTATTTTAAAACATGCACCAGCATTTACAGCGGTAGCAAACCCAACTGTAAACTCGTACAAACGTTTAGTACCTGGATATGAAGCTCCATGTTACGTAGCATGGTCTGCACAAAATCGTAGCCCGTTAGTACGTATCCCGGCATCTCGTGGTATAAGTACACGCGTAGAAGTACGTAGTGTTGACCCAGCTGCAAACCCGTATTTAGTAATGGCTACATTATTAGCAGCAGGTCTTGATGGAATTAAAAACAAATTAACTCCACCAGCTGCAGTAGACCGTAACATCTACGTAATGACAAAAGAAGAGCGTGAAGAAGCAGGTATCGTTGATTTACCAGCAACATTAGCGCAAGCATTAGTTACGTTACAATCTAATGAAATCGTATGTGGTGCACTAGGAGAGCATTTACTTGAGCACTTCATCGAAGCGAAAGAAATTGAGTGGGATATTTTCCGCACGCAAGTTCACCAATGGGAACGCGATCAATATATGTCTCTATACTAAGAGAGAAAAAAGCCCTAATACTACGGTATTAGGGCTTTTTCGTCATTTATTTACAGTGAAAAAACTCGAATGTTATCGTAATTTTTTTAGCGCCATCAGGAAGTAATTTTGTGAAAATAATTTATGTTGACTCGTTCTATATAAAGAACTAAAATGGCATTAACTAGAAATTTTTGTATATTAAAAATAATGAAAATATTATTTTTTCTTAAGTTTTCGATGCCAATTTCAAGTTGAAGCTCATTGGTTTTAAATGAGGAGGGAAGTTATGGATAAGGAAATAAATTTGAAAAATCTATTTACTATTATACGAAAAAGAATTTGGATACTTTTATTGTTTACAACTTTCACAACGTTAGGAGGAGCGATTTATAGTATATATGTAAAAACGCCATTATATGCCTCCTCGGCAAGAGTTATTGTCCAAGCTAACACTGAAACTATGAATACACTGAAAGCAATGGTAAATGAGCCTGTAATATTAGAAAAAGTAGCTGCTGAATTGAATATTAACAAATCTGTAGGTGCATTAAGTGGGCAAATAAGTACAGAAAGTGTACAAGGATCCCAGATTATGAGAATAAATGTAGTGGACATGGATCCTGTACTTGCGCATAAAATTGCAAATACTACAGCTGCTGTTTATAAGAGAGAAGTAGCGAATATATTGAATTTTAATAATGTGAGTATACTACCGGAAGACCCAGTTCAAAAATATTCGATGCCTATAAATATAAATCACTTTAAGACGATACTAATTGCATTCTCTATAGGTATGGTGCTCAGTATCGGTTTTATTTTTTTATTGGATTCACTTGATGAGAGAATAAAATCAGAACGACGAATTGAACAATTGTTAGATGTCCCTGTTTTGGGTGGGATTTCTAAAACGAATAGGAAAAATGTGAAAGACAAATTTAGTGAAAAAAACACAGTGGTACTGGGGGAGGGAACGGAGTGGCTTACAAAAATAGACGAAAAACAAATAAAGTTAAAGGAGAAAGTATAATTGCTTATACAGCTCCAAGATCGAAAATTTCGGAGCAGTACCGTTCGCTTCGAACAAACCTCCAATTATCTTCGTCTATTCATAAAAGCAAAACTATAGTTATTACTTCTCCGAGGTATGGTGAAGGAAAATCAACGATTACAGTTAATTTAGCAGTCTCAATAGCGCAAAAAGGTGAAAAAGTATTGGTAATAGATGCAAATTTACGAAAACCAACGATTCATGAAATGTTTGGAGTAGAAAATGAAATTGGATTAACTGACATATTGAACGGAAAAACAAATTTAGAAGGCGCTGTAAAAAAAACAGAGATGGAAAGTCTTAATGTATTAACTAGCGGTCCAATACCATTCAATCCATCTGAAGTACTTAGCTCAGATGCAATGGATATGTTAATTCAAAAGGTGATGGAACGATATGACATCATATTATTTGATTCTTCTCCTGTACTAGAAGTAACGGATACAAGTGTATTGGCTGATAAATGTGAAGGGGTGCTATTGGTAATTCGATATAATCGTACTGTGAGCGAAGATGCGCTTGAAACGAAAAGGGCTTTAAGTTTTACGAAAAGTAGGATGTTAGGTGCGATTTTGAATGATAAAGTATGAATAATATAAATGTACTTTAGAAAAATAAATTTAAGATTCGTATATGAAGATGTTCTTTATAAAGAATTTTTTAAAGGACTACGATGTGGTGATGTCTCCTTACCGCGATCAACGGAGGCACTCGATTATGCTGTGGGTTGTGAAAACAACCTTAGATGCGGGTCATCAAAAGTGTAATGTGAGGGAGGGTTAGATGCCCATGTTTTATTAAGGTTTCTAACTATGTGCTTTTAATAAAGAGAATATAGTTAGAAACTTTAAATTTGAAAGAGTTAAGTATGGAATTGATTAAAGGAGGAAGTTACATGACGTATCGGCGGAGGGTATCGTTATTACTTTTAATGGATTCACTGATTGTGTTAAGTGCTATTTTTTTTAGTTATTTCTTTGTAAATGCTAGCTTTAGTGTTATCACTTTATCATCAGTTATTAGCTCTATCACTTTATTAGTCAGTCATCATTTGTTTGCTTTAATGTATAAGTTGTATAACAAAGCTTGGGAATATGCAAGTATAGGAGAATTACTCATTATATGCAAAGTTGTTACATTTTCTATCATTACTACAGCAGTTGTGCAACAAATAATAATGCCAAAAATGTATTTTCGGTTGTTAGTTGTAACTTGGATGATTCATATTTTATTAATTGGCGGTTCACGTTTTATTTGGAGAATGTATAGAGATGCTTATTATGTAAAAAAGGGTGATAAAAAAAGAACCTTAATTGTTGGTGCTGGTTCAGCGGGGACAATGGTTGCAAGGCAGTTGTTAAAGAATAGTACTGCCGAATTAATGCCAGTCGCATTTATTGATGATAATGTAAAAAAACATAATCTTGATATTTGGGGGATTCCAGTAATTGGCGGTATTAATCAAATTGAGTACGTTGTTAAAAAACTGAATATTGAAAATGTTATTTTAGCAATTCCTTCACTAAGCAAAGGGAATCGAAATATTATTTTAAAAGAATGTTTGAAAACACAGGTGAAAACTCAAATTCTTCCGATGTTAGAAGACTTAGTAACAGGTAAAGTTTCGGTGAATGAATTCAGGGATGTTCAAGTAGAAGATTTATTAGGGCGTGATCCTGTAGAACTTAATATGGATATTATTTCAGATTATATAACTGACAAAGTCATTTTAGTTACTGGTGCAGGTGGATCCATTGGTTCGGAAATTTGTAGACAAGTTGCGAAATTTAAGCCGAAAAAGTTGATTTTACTAGGGCATGGGGAGAACAGTATTTATTCTATAGAAATGGAATTAAACGAAAAATATAGAGAGATGAAAGGCACATTTATTCCTGAAATCGCAGATATACAAGATGCTAAGAAGATGCATTTAATTATGAGTAAACATCTTCCGAATGTTGTATATCATGCAGCTGCACATAAACATGTACCACTAATGGAGAATAATCCTGAAGAGGCTGTTAAAAATAATTTGATTGGAACTATGAATGTAGCAGAGGCAGCGAGAGCAACTGGAGTAGGAACGTTTGTTATGATTTCATCTGATAAAGCGGTGAACCCGACGAGTGTTATGGGAGCAACAAAGAAATTAGCTGAGATGGTAATTCAACATAAAGATAAAATAAGTCATACAAAGTTTGTTACTGTAAGATTTGGGAATGTCTTAGGAAGTAGAGGCAGTGTTATTCCTTTGTTTAAGAAGCAAATTCAAAACGGTGGACCAGTTACAGTTACTCATCCGGATATGATTAGGTATTTTATGACAATTCCAGAGGCATCTAGACTTGTAGTGCAAGCTGGTGCGTTAGCTGAAGGTGGGGAGATTTTTGTGCTGAACATGGGAGAACCAGTAAAAATAGTCGATCTCGCTAAAAATCTCATTCGATTATCCGGAAATTCCGTGGATGAAATAGGAATAGAATTTACTGGTATACGCCCAGGGGAGAAACTTTTTGAAGAATTACTAAAAGAAGATGAAATGAATGAGAAGCAAGTTCACCCAAGAATTTATGTAGGACAAGAAATGAATGTTCGAATAGAAGAAATAGAAGAGTTTATTTCAAATTATACAGATTTAAACGAAGTAGAATTAAGAAAGCGATTGTTAAACTTAGTGAATAAGCGTAAAACTTTAAAACTATTAATACCGGTATCAGGTTAATAGAAAAAAATTAATATAAGACGGGTGCGTGGGATGGTGTCTAAAAAAGTTCTGTTTTGTGCAACTGTGGATTATCATTTTAAGGCTTTTCATTTACCGTATTTGCAATGGTTTTCAGAACAAGGATGGGAAGTACATGTTGCAGCGAATGGGGATATACATCTTCCATATGTAACTCAAAAATATAATATTCCTATTCAAAGATCACCTCTTAGCATACAAAACCTTCATGCATATAAAAAACTAAAATCAATTATTCATCAAAATAAATATCATATCATTCATTGTCATACGCCTATGGGAGGAGTAATTGCTCGTTTAGCTACTCGTAAAGCACGGAGGGAAGGGACAAAGGTTATATATACAGCGCATGGATTTCACTTTTGTAAAGGATCACCATTCAAAAATTGGCTTTTATACTATCCAATTGAAAGAAGTTTAGCTACTACTACGGATTGTCTCATAACAATTAATCAAGAAGATTACAATTTAGCGGTAAGACATCGGTTTCAGGTGAAAAATATTAAACTCGTTCATGGTGTAGGAGTAGATATAGAACGATATGTTCCTGCTACTGAAAGTGAAAAAGAGCAATTAAGGCTTAAAAATGGTTATAAGACAAAAGATTTTTTAATGTTTTATGCTGCCGAATTTAATAAGAACAAAAACCAAAGCTTCTTAATTCAATCATTGGCGCAGTTGAAAAATGAAATTCCGCATGCAAAGCTTCTACTTGCTGGCGAAGGACCGTTAATGGAAGAGTGCAAAAAAATAGCGACTCAACTAGGCGTGAGTAATATGGTTCACTTTCTTGGTTATAGAAATGATATAGCCTCTTTGTTGCAGATGTGTGACTTAGCTGTTGCATCGAGTTACCGGGAAGGTTTACCAGTTAATATTATGGAAGCTATGGCTTGTGGACTTCCGGTTATCGCTACTGACAATCGGGGACATAGGGAGCTAATTATTAGTAATAAAAATGGTTGGATTATAGATCGTGATGATATAAAGACGATGTCTGAAAGAATAAATTCTATTTCTAAAAATACTAAATTAAAAGCTCAGTTTGGACAGTGTGGACGTACTATTATTACAAGTAAATATTCAGTTAATGAAGTATTGAAAGAGAAACAAGAAATTTATACAACATATATGGATGAAATGGAGGATTTAAATTGGGCACTCCATTGAGAGTATTACATGTAGTCGTAAATATGAATAGAGGCGGAGCCGAAACTTTAATTATGAATTTGTATCGTAATATAGACCGCTCAAAAGTACAATTTGATTTTTTAACTTGTAAAGAGGGTGTATTTGATGAAGAAATAATAAAGTTAGGCGGAAAAGCTCATAGAATTCCATATGTTACAGATGTTGGTCATAGAGGCTATATAAAGGTGCTAGATACTTTCTTTAGCTCTCATCCGCAATATAAAATCGTTCATTCACATATGGATAAAATGAGCGGATTTGTACTTCGTTCAGCTAAAAAAGCAAGGGTGCCAGTTAGGATTGCGCATAGTCATAATACTAGTAGTGAAGGTGGTACTGCGGCTAAAATCTATAAATGGTATGCAGGAAAATCTATAGCCACATGTGCAACACATTTGTTAGCATGTTCGAATGCTGCTGCCAGATGGTTATTTGTAGATGAAACCGATACAGCTAGAATCTTAAAAAATGGAATTGATTGTGATAGATTTTTGTTCTGTCCAGAAATAAGAAAACAAGTAAGAGAGGAATTACAAATTGAACAAGACGCTCTTGTTATAGGTCATGTCGGAAGATTCGCTTATCAAAAAAATCATACCTATCTTATAGATTTATTTGCGCAGTTAACTCAATTTCGGCCAAATTCAATACTTTTATTAGCTGGAGAAGGGCCGCTTCGCTTGGAAATTGAAAAAAAAAGCAAGGGATTTGAACATGGAGAATCACATAAGGTTTCTGGGGGTACGAAGTGATATAGAAAAGATACTTCAAGCATTTGATGTGTTTGTTTTCCCATCTATTCATGAGGGATTACCAGTCACACTTGTAGAAGCACAAGGGGTTGGTTTACCTTGTATCATATCGGATAATATTACGAAAGAAGTGGATTTAGGGATGAATTTAGTTGAACATGTTCGTCTAACAGATAAAATGGCTTGGATAGAAAAAATGAAAAATATAGAAATTAGTAATTTTCCGAGGGAAATACCAGCTCAAGTATTTTTAGAGAAAGGCTACGATATAAAACATACGGCAGAATTAACTCAAGACTATTATTCCGTACTTTCGAGGTGAGTAATTTGGAGAATTTAACGATTTTCACCCCTACCTATAATAGAGCGTATTGTCTTGCAAATTGTTATGAGAGTTTAAAACGTCAAACATGTAAGAATTTTGTATGGTTAATAATAGATGATGGATCTAGTGATAACACAAAAACATTGGTTGATAGCTGGATTGATGAAGAATGTATAACAATTAGGTATCATTGGCAAAGTAATCAAGGTATGCATAGTGCTCATAATGCAGCATATGAAATGATTGATACGGAGTTAAATGTTTGTATTGATTCTGATGATTATATGCCAGATGATGCTGTAACAAAAATCCTTTCTTTTTGGAGTAGATATGGGAATGATGAAGTTAGTGGGATAATTGGATTGGATTTGTATACAAATGGGCAAATAATTGGCTCAAAGTTACCAGAAAACCTTAAATACTCCACGTTGTTTAATCTTTACAACAAACATGGTGTCACAGGTGATAAAAAATTGGTTTATCGCACAGAATTGACTAAGAAATATCGATACCCAATTTTTAAAAATGAAAAATATGTTGGATTAGCATATAAATATTATATGTTAGATCAGCAGTATGAGATGTTACTAATGAATGAGGCACTTTGTTATGTGGAATACATGGCTGATGGATCATCAATGAATATGCTAAATCAATATCATAAAAATCCAAAAGGTTTTGCCTTTTATCGCAAGGAACTTATGAAATTGCCATTTACTAATCGACTATTTAAGTATAGGCAAGCTATACATTATGTATCTAGTAGTTTTATAGCAAGAAATAGAAAGTTTATACAAGAATCACCATGTAAAGGACTAACACTGTGTGCGCTACCATTTGGGGCTATCCTTTATAGTTACATTAAAATGAAAACAAAAATGAAAGTAAACATTTAAAAATTTAATTAGTAAGTAAATGAGAGGAAATAATAATGACTATACTTTGGATGAATCTTGCTATAGTATTCATACTCGCATTTTTTGCAAGGTATTTTGCTATACCAGTGACTAATAGTCTTATACCGATAAAGCTAAATCAGTTTCTAATTTTGATGGCCGCTCTATCCCTTATATTAGTATCGGGGCTTCGGAATAATATTGGGGATACTTATTTTTATATGCATGCATATAAAATAACGGATTTTAATTGGGAGTATGTTCAAACTAACAAAGACATGGGCTTTAATATTTTTCAAATGGTTTTGAAAAAATATACGGATGATCCTCAAGTAATGGTTTTTACTACAGCATTGATAACAAATGTACTCATTATAGCAACACTATATAAATATTCAAGGTTAATTGAATTGAGTTTATATGTTTATATTACGTCAGGTATGTATTTAACATCAATGAATGGGATCAGGCAATATTTAGCTGCTGCAATTATTTTTGCTGCTACAAAATATATTTTTGAAGGAAAATGGAAAAAATATATGGCAATTGTATTATGCGCATCCACATTTCATGCAAGTGCATTAGTTCTTATGCCAATCTACTTTTTTGTAAGAAAAAAAGCCTGGTCAGGAACGACATATTTGCTTCTTTTTTTAGCAGTATGTGTAGTTATAGGCTTTAATCAGTTTTCAGAAGTTTTATTTTCGGCTATTGGAAATACTCAATATGGTCAATATAAGGAATTTCATGAAGGTGGTGCCAATATACTTAGGGTTGCTGTGAATATAGTGCCAATTATACTGGCTTACCTTGGGAAAGATAGAATGAGGGCGTTATTCCCTGAAAGTGATTATATTGTAAATATGTCTATATTAGGTCTTGTTTTTATGATTATTTCAACACAAAATTGGATATTTGCTAGATTCTCCATATATTTTGGATTGTATCAGTTAATATTAATTTCTTGGGTTGTGAAGTCATTTACAGATAAAGATCAAAAGTTAATTTATTATGCAGTTCTAGTGTGCTATTTTATTTATTTTGTATATGAACATGTAATTACTCTGGGAATTATCTATAAGAGCAACCTACTTTGATAATAAAGTGCAAAATGCTGGGAGAGGATTGTTAAATGGGGATAGATTCTAAGCTTAGACCTAAAAATAAAAAGAAGGTTTTACACATTGTCAGCGCTCTGAATCGCGGGGGAGCTGAAACGTTACTAATGAATATATATAGGAAAATAGATAAGAGGCAGCTTCAGTTTGATTTTGTATCTCATCGAAATGAGAAAAATGATTATGAAGATGAAATAATGGCGTTAGGTGGGAGAATATATAAGGTACCTAGTTTAGGACAAATAGGACCTTTTTCCTATGTTAAAGAACTTGTAAAAATTATGTCGGATAATCAATATGAAGTTGTACATGCACATACGGATTATCAAGGTGGTTTCGTTGCTGTAGCGGCAAAAATAGCTGGTATAAAAAAGAGAATTTGTCATTCGCATAGTAATAATTGGCCACAAGACTCTGGAATAAAAGCAAGAGTTATCCTAAAGGTTTTGCAATCTATTATTAAATATGCTGGAACTAATTATTGTGCGTGCAGCGTTGAAGCAGCACGTTTTTTATTTGGCGAAAGGATGCTTCATAGTGAGAGGATAGAACTAATTAAAAACGGTATAGATATTAATCAATTTACTGATATAGACGCTGGGAGTAGTGTCAGCGTAAGAAGGGAACTTAATATACCGAATGCAGCAAAATTAATAGGACATATAGGAAGTTTTTCAGAGTCAAAGAATCATATTTTTATCCTAAAAGTTTTAAAGAAAATTTTAAAACGAGATTCAAATTTTGTTGCTATTTTAGTAGGAGATGGCCCGTTAAGGATTTCTATTGAATTAAAAGCAAAGCAATTAGGGATTTTTGAAAACATTAGATTTTTGGGGGTTAGGAAGGATATTTCACGACTCATGAAGAGTTTTGATGTTTTTATTTTTCCTTCTTTGTTTGAGGGGTTTGGTATTGTAACTTTAGAAGCGCAATCTGCAGGTGTACCATGTGTTGTAGCAGATACGCTACCTAATAATACTGATATGGGGTTAGGGATAATGTCATTTGTTGACTTAGATGAAGAAATTGAAATATGGTGTAAAGAAATTTATAAAGCTTTGTTAAAAGAAAGACCTGACAGGGAATTCATAATTAACAATATATCGAAATTAGGCTTTGATATTAACGATAACATTTACGAGTGGCTATCGTTATATGGAATTGTGCGCAAGGAAGAAATAGGGTAATCTAATTTGTTTTCATTTTATATGTCTGATGTATAAGGAGATTTGTTGAGCGTAACAGCAAAATACTAATATAAAATGAGGAAGAGAAATCAATAATAGATTTTGTGAGGTATCCTATAATGAAAAAGAAAAGAATATTAATTACATCTTTTGATATGGAAATTGGTGGAGTAGAAAGAAGTTTGATTGGTTTATTAAATACAATTGATTACAGTAAGTATGATATAGATTTAATGTTATTTAAACATGAAGGAGGATTTTTCTCTTTACTACCTAAAGAGCCGAATTTATTAGAAGAATTGCAACAATATACTACTTTTAGAAAATCAATTAAGCAGATATTACAAGAAGGGCATTTCTCAATTGGAATTACTAGGATGATAGGAAAAGTTATGGGTGTTATGCATGGAAGATATGTAAATAGTAAAGAACCTGGATACTTCGTCATTCAATATGGATGGAGAATATCTCTTCCATTTCTTCCAAAGTTGAGAGAAGAGTACGATGTTGCGATAAGTTTTTGATGGCCGCATTATTTTATAGGGGATAAAGTTCGAGCGAAAAGAAAAATTGGGTGGATTCATACTGATTATTCGAACATACAACTTAACAAAGAAATGGAATGTAAAATGTGGAGGGAAATGGATGATATCGTGGCAGTTTCTGAAAGTTGTAGAGATACATTCCTGAATAGTCTGCCTTATATTAATAAAAAGGTACAAGTAATAGAAAATATAATAGATTCTGAATTTGTTCGCGGACAATCTAATGAAGGAGATATTACTCAGGAAATACCAATAAATAGCGAGCGAATCAAGTTAATTACTGTTGCTAGACTTTCGCATGCTAAGGGAATTGATAACGCTATATATGCGCTTAGAAAACTATTAGATCAAGGGTATGATATCGAGTGGTACATAGTTGGATATGGGCCTCAAGAAGCGGAACTTAAATTGTTGATAGATAAACTAGGACTTCAAGATAAATTTGTTTTACTAGGTAAGAAGATTAATCCGTACCCGTACATAAAAGTATGTGATATTTATGTACAACCTTCTAGATACGAAGGGAAGGCAGTAACAGTTCGGGAAGCGCAAATTCTTAAAAAACCAGTATTAATAACTAATTTTTCAACAGCCAAAAGTCAGTTGGAGAACAGGGTAGATGGATATATTTGTCCAATGGGTATAAAGGGAATTGTCGAAGGAATAAAAAAAATGATTGATGATGTTGAATTCAGAAATGAAATTGTTAATAATGTAAGTCAAAAAAATTATGGTAATGAAATAGAAATGGAAAAGATATATAGGTTAATTGAATTAGAATAGATTAAGTTATAAAACTAAAAATCTTTTACTACTTATAAAAGATACTTTGGGGAATTATTTTTATGGATAATGTTTTAGTATTAGATACATCAGTAGGTTCTCTTAACAAGGGTGACGATATAATAATGAAGTGTGTAAAGCATCATCTTTCTGATATAACTAAAAATGCATATGTTTTAACATTACCCACTCATGTTTCACCTTTTCATTGGTACCAAGTAGCGAGAAAATCAAATAGGGTAAAGATTTATAGTGATGCGAAATATAAGTTTGTAGGTGGTTCGAATTTGCTAGCAATGGATATGTTTACTCATTTCCCGCAGTGGAATATTAATATATTAAATTATGGACCTTTAAAGGGGAGTATTCTGGTTGGAGTTGGTGCAGGAAAAGGGAATAAAATAAATCCCTATACAAAAATGTTATATAGAAAAGTTTTATCACATGAATATATACATAGCGTTAGAAATGAAAGAACAAAAAAATTTTTAGAAGAAATGGGGTTTAAAGCTCTAAATACTGGTTGTGCAACTTTGTGGTCTTTTACGCATGATTTTTGTAGGGGAATTCCAAGTGGAAAATCGGAATCGGTTGTTTTTACACTAACCCATCATTCTAAAGATCGTGAAAAAGATCAATTATTGATAGATATACTTAGCAAAAGTTATGAAAATGTCTACTTTTGGATACAAGACGCCGATGATTTCGAACATTTAAAATCTTTAGAAGGTATACAGGGCATAAAAATTATACCTCCTACTATAGAGGCGTATGAAAAAATCCTAAATAAAGCCGTTGATTATGTTGGAGCGCGTTTACATGGCGGTATATTTGCTATGCGTCATAAAAAACGTGCAATAATTATCTCCATAGATGAAAGAGCTAAGGGGATGGGTGAAACGTATAATTTAAATCTGATTGATAGAGAAGATTTAAATAATCTCGAAAAAATGATAAACTCAGAATTTATAACGGATGTTCAGGTGGATTTTGATGTAGTAAATCAATGGTTAAAACAGTTCTCTAATTAACAAATGTACTGTGGTAAAAATGGCGATTTATTAGGAGGCTCAAATGAATAGTATAATTCTCGATAAAATTGTCGTAAGAAATAATAGAGTTGATTATTTTTTTAGTATTAAGGGGAATTTACAAAAGTATTTTAAGACAAGTAATCATATGTTTCTTGAATATAACTATGATGTATCTGATATCCCCTTAAGTATTTTAGCTATTCCGTTTGTTGCAAATGTAGTACCTCTTGTATGGATTACTAATTCAACAATGGTAATAAGTGAATTAGATAAATCTTTTTATATTTGTTTAAATAATATAAAAAATGCATATCAAAACATGTTTCCTGGTGTGAAATTTAAAGGATCCGTGGATGTAGGAGAAATTATTGATAATGTTTACATTCCGGAACTTGAAGCGGCATCTTTATTTAGTGGGGGATTAGATGCACTTACTACATTTATAAGAATAAAAGATAAAAACCCCTTGCTAGTTACTGAATATGGATGGCATGAAAATGAAATAGAGGGTAGTAAAGTATGGGAGGCAGATAAAGAAAATGCCATAAATTTTGTAAAGGATAATGGACTAGAAAATATTTTTATACAATCTAACTATGGGACCTTTATAATTGCAGGGAACATTGACCATGATTTTAGAGAAAAGTTAAACGATACATGGTGGCATGGATTGCATCATGGTCTAGCAATAATATCTGCAGCTATTCCAATAGCTTTTAAACTTAAGATAAAATGTATATACATTGCAAGCTCTAATTCTCCATTATATCAAGTTACTTGTGCATCTGATCCAACTGTGGATAATGAAATAAAATATGCATCTGGAACAGTCTTTCATGATGGATACGAACTTACTAGGCAAGAAAAGATTAAAGTTGTTGTGGACCATTATTCAGCTAATAAAGAACCTGTTAATATCAGGGTATGTTTTAAAAATGAAGAAAATTGTTGTAAATGTGAAAAATGTTTAAGAACAATTATGGGAATAATTGCTGAAGGGAGAGATCCTCGTGAATATGGTTTTAATATTCCAAGTAATCTTTATCAGTACGTTAAAACTTCTTTAAATAGCGAGGTGAAGTTTTTTACCAATACATTCATTGAAATGTATTGGGATTTAATCCCAGTGCGAATGAAACAAAATTGTGATTGTATTGCAGATGAAAATTTACTAAATTGGTTTCTAGATTATGATTTCAAGGCGCAACGAAGGAAAGCGTTATTAAAATACAGGATAACAAAGTTTTTCCCTATTTTAAAGAGGAAAATTAGTGCCAAATTTAGTAGAGTGGGTACGCAAAACAACTAAAATATAGAAGGTATTACGATGAGAATACAAAACTCCTTAAAAAATATTTTATTCGGTTTGTCTGGACAAATAATTAGTATTGGCATGGGATTTATTGTTCGAACTGTTTTTATCTATACACTCGGTATAGAATATTTAGGTGTGGATGGACTTTTTACAAGTATACTATTGATGTTTTCACTAGCTAATTTAGGATTTGATACAGCTATAATTTATAGTTTATATAGGCCATTAGCTGAGAAGGATATTTATAAAATACAGGCATTAATGAATTTATATCAAAAAGCATACAGAATAATAGGAGTAGTAGTTTTATTAATAGGGTTATCTCTATTGCCATTTCTTGATCATTTAATGAATGCAGATACTACGATTAAAGACATTAACATTATCTATCTCTTATTTTTAATAAGTTCGGTGTCATCATATTATTTTGTATATAAGCAATCTATTATTATTGCTGATCAAAGTAACTATATCATTTCTAAAATACACACTTTGTTCATAATTATATCTAACGCATTACAAATTGTTTTATTAATAATTATTAGTGATTACATTGTAGTACTACTATCTCAATTAACATTAAAAGTAATTGAGAATGTATATATTGCAAATAAGGCAAATAAATTATATCCATTTTTAAAAGAAAAAAATAATGCGAAATTATCTAAGGTAGACAGAAGAGAGTTTTTCGAAAATTTATATTCCTTGTTACTATATAAAATTAGTGGTGTAGTAATTAATGCAACTGATAATATAATTATATCGAAATTTATTGGAGTTATTTGGGTTGGTGTGTATTCAAATTATCTGTTGATCTTAAATACATTAAATACCTTATTAGGGTATTTTTTTTATTCTATCACTGCTAGTGTTGGAAATTTGAATGTGAAAGAAAATGCAGAAAAAAATATTTTATTTTTCGTGTAATTAACTTTTTAAATTTTTGGATATATGGATTTTGTACAGTTTGCCTTTGGAATTTGATAAATCCATTTATAACACTCTGGTTAAGTGAGGAATATGTATTTAATAAGTATGTATTATTTTCCATATTACTTAATTTCTTCACTTCAGGAATGCAAAATACAACTACAATTTTTAGAGAAACCACAGGTTTATTTAAAAAGGGGAAGTATAGACCTATTATAGCGGCAATTATAAATATTGTAGTTTCTATAATTCTTGCGAAACAAATAGGAATAGCAGGAGTGTTTTTAGGGACTGTTATTAGTAGATTATGTACTTACTTTTGGTATGATCCTTATATTATATTTAAATTGATTTTTGAAAAATCTGTTAAAATATATTTTTTTAGATATATTTTGTTTGTAGTGCTTGTAGTATTTTCTGTTATAGCAACGGATTTAATTGGTTATATTTTTCATATAAATATATTTATGGACATGGTAATACGTAGTATCTCGTGCCTAATTATTCCGAATTTTATCTTTTGGATGGTATTTAAAGAGACGGAAGAGTATAGATATTTCCTTAATTTAACCCGAATATTAATAAAAAAAATAAAGTCGAAAATATTAACTCGGAAGGTTTCGAATGATAATTTTCCATAAATCATTATTTTATTTTCGCCATATCACAGTAAAAAATGCTTTATTTACGTAAAAGATTTTAGGATATTCTGAAAAAGTAGGTAATAATAGTGGCGTTATGTATAAAGAGCATAGTGTCTTTTTAATTATTTAGCTAGAAGTTAAACATCTTGATTATTGTAAGTTTAAATAGTGTAAATAAAAGGTTATTGAAATAAAAACAGCTAGTAGGAAAAGAGCTTTTTAGGGAAGGAGAAAGGAATTATAAAAAGGCTTTCTAAATAATGAATTTCTGAAGAACAATAAAAAGTGATAATACTTCTCTTATATCCAATCAATTTACCTTATGAAACATAAGATGTAGAAAAGCAAAAAGAGGTGTGAATTGATGTGGAGAAGAAGGGATAATCTTGGGAATTTGAATGATTTAGATTTGGTGTCCAAGCCTCCTTTTCATAATGACATTTTAACTTATGATAGTACGCAATTAAAATGGATTCCAAAATCATTAGAAGCTACAAATTCTACAAGTATATATACATTAGAATTAGATAGGTGGAATGTTAAGAATGATGGGACTGAGGCTATCAATACTTCTAAAGGTATTAATAATGCTTTAGTTTGGGCGGCCCAACAAGGATGTACGGAAGTTGTGTTACCTAGAGGAATATATTTGATTGATAAACAAACACCCATCGAACCACCAAGTCATTTAACTTTGAATCTAAACGGTTCAACATTAAAAATGGAAACAAATAATTTGACTGGATATGCAATTATAAGCTTTCGTAGAAATCAAGTATATTCTAGGATAACAAATGGTATTATCCAAGGAGATAGATATACACATGATTATTCTAGTGGGGGAACACATGAGGGCGGGTACGGAATTGAAGTGGGGAGTTTTACTCCGCCTACTGATGGGGGGGACAATACAAGGTTTGTATCTTTAGATAATCTAGATATTTTAGATTGTACAGGAGATGCCATTACACTAAACAGTACTTTTGGGCAGATTTTACCTTTTCCTACATCTTTAGCAAGTTCATTTGAACAGGGAGCAATTAATACAACAGATGGTTCATTAGTAAGTAGTACAACAAAGATACGTTCCAGTTTGCAAATTGATATGACCCAAGTGGCTATTGTAAAGTATGGCTACTTCGGTTTATATGGAAATGGATTTGGAGCATTGGGTTCTGATATAAAATGCGATTACTATGATGTCATTTTTTACACTTCAAATAATATATTTTTATCTTCAAAAGTCAATGTACAATTCTTTGATGAAGTAGAAGTCCCTAATGGAGCAAGTTATGCTAAAGTTGTTTTGCATCAAGGGAATGTTCCTGCCCCTGCAAATTGTTTAATAAATGTTCGGGTGCCTTCTTTTCCACAATATACTTATATAGAAAAATGTAATTTACATGATTGCCGTAGACAAGGGATTAGTGTATGTGGGGCAAAGAATGTATATATTCGAGATAATGAAATTCATCACATCGCAGGTACCAATCCACAAAGTGGAATAGATATTGAAGATGGATATGATTTAAACCAATATATATATATTGAAAGAAATAATTTTCATGAAAATAAAAATTATAATATTATTGTTATAAATGGAAAATTTATTTATATATCAAATAATTCTATTATGAATACCATTTCAAATGCTTATGTTGGGCTATCTATTAATGGTGGTGCAGATAGGGTAATCGTAACAGGGAATAATATCCGATTAACTAAGGTCTCTTTGTTAGGAGATGTTGTTTTTTCTAATAATTATGTATACGGAGCACAAATAAATGTTCAAGGTGTATATGCAAATCGAACTATTAACATATTGGATAATGTTTTTTCTAATAGTAAAATGGTTATTGATACCCCATTTCCATATGCGGTTAAAGTTGATTCCTGTCGTTTTATAAACGATGCAGATAAGCTAAACTCCTTGTCATCACTGTATCAGTGGACATTAGAGATGAAAAATGAGCCGCAAATTATCGCAAATTGTATATTTGAAGGACAAGACGTTTTGTATTTAAATTATGTACCAGTAGGAACAGTTAAATCAGGATGGATATTTGAAAATAGTATATTTAATAATGTTAAAACCCCAACCTTAGTTGCAGGGACATATACGAATTGCTTTTTTAAGGAAATAACTTTTTTGGGGATAACAAGTACAGGAAACACTTTAGAATTAATAGATTGCAAGTTCTTTAGTATAGATAGAAATAACACGTTATTTACAGTGAATAACCTCAAAGCATTTAAGATGATTGATTGTCATATAGAAAAACCAAATGGTACGGTCTTGAATATTCAGAATGTATCTGATGATATAGTGTTAAGGGGAAATACTATAAAAATTACAAATGATACTCTTCAGAGAGCTATTATTATTTTGGATACAGTGTTTACTGGTAAGCAAGTGGTAATTCAAAATAATATTATAAATTCCACAAATTTGATGCAAGTTGGGATAGATAATAGAACAACGAGTATTACACCCCTAGTAGTAATTCAAAACAATGTGTTGAATAATGCGAAAATTACAATTACAGGGAGGGAATTTTTGCAAGGAAATATTGTTAATGGTGTAATAAATCCAAATTAATGCATGGTGATAATTAAATTTGAATAGTTTTAAAAAATTATGAGAAAGGAAGTAGAATGAATCTTAATAAATATGTCTATAAAGTATTATATAATGGTACACCGTACACAATTTCATCCGCTTTTTTTAGTAGTTTCAAGTAGTACTATGGAAGGGATTTGGTCCAATATAATCATTCGAAATAGCCTAATTCCTAATAGATAATATGTTTATTGGCTTTTAGTTACTACTATAGAATAGAGAAAAGCTATTATGTTTTTTATAAACATAATAGCTTTTTATTATTACGTTAACTGCATACTAAAAAATAGTGTGTAGGAGAATTTTTAAATAATAAATGGATTTTTTTATATACTACTAAGCGTTGTTTATAAAATTGTGTTTGTGAATATATTTTTTGAGATTTTTACAGTGTGTAATAGTCTCTTGGATAAGCATTTGGAAAAATATATTTTGCACCTATGTGTATTGCTTTCTTCTACTTATTAAGTTTTAAAGTTGTGTACTATAGAAAATGTTTGCAGGTGATAAGTAAAGAGAAATTGAATACAATTCTTTAATTACAACTTGAATATACTTGATTTCAATCCGTAATGAATACTTTGTAGATTATTTAACTTTGGAAAAGCATTTGTAATAATTTAAGATGGGGGAATGATTGGTAATGAAGAGATTGTTTGATATCTTTATTTCTTTATTATTATTAATTTGCTTTTTTTTCGTTATTCTTTTAGTAGCAATTATAGTTAAAATCCAGATAGGATCACCCATTTTATTTAGACAACAACGTCCAGGGTTACATGGAAAACCTTTTTATCTTTATAAATTTCGTACGATGACCAATGAGCGAGATAGTAATGGGGAGCTCTTACCAGATCACGCTAGATTAACTAAAGTTGGAAAATTTCTTAGAAAATATAGTTTAGATGAATTACCACAATTAATAAATGTGCTAAAAGGTCAATTAAGTTTGGTGGGACCCCGCCCATTATTAATAGAATATATGCCTTTATATTCGCAAGAGCAAGCTAAAAGGCATAATGTAAGACCGGGAATCACTGGGTGGGCTCAAATTAATGGAAGAAATAGCATCTCATGGGATGAGAAATTTAAATTAGATGTATGGTATGTTGAGAATCAAAGTTTTCTTTTAGACTTAAAAATTTTATATCGAACTTTTAGTAAGGTTTTAAAGTCGGAAGGGATAACAAATAATAAGCATGTGACTATGCCAGTTTTTAAGGGGGGAATCGAGCATGGGGGAGAATGAAATGAATATTTTGTTTACTAGCTCAGGTAGGAGGGTCGCCTTAATTAAAAAATTTAAGGAAGCATTTAAACAAGAAGGGATTAAAGGGAAAATCTTTACTGCAGACTTAAAAGAAACTGCACCTACCATATACTTTAGCGATAAGCATTTTATTGTTCCGCATGTAAATGAAGAAGGCTATATAAATGAATTATTAAAAATATGTAGATCTGAAATGATAAATCTAATAATCCCGTTAATTGATACGGAATTAATGCTTTTGGCTAATAAGGCAAAGGTTTTTGAAGGTATCGGTGTAAAAGTACTAGTTTCTAGTATGGAATTAAATAAAATAGCTAATGACAAAAAATACACATATAACTTTTTCGTTTCTAATAATATACCAACGCCTAGAGTATTTAGTGATGAAGAGATTGAAAGAAAAGAATATCAATTTCCACTATTAATTAAACCTTATGATGGCAGTTCTAGTAAAGGTGTAACAAAAATTATGAATGAAAAGGAATTGGAATTTTTTAAGGAGTATATACCTAACGCTATGATACAAGAGTACGTTTCAGGAGAAGAATATACTATAGATATAATGGTAGATTTCTATGGAAATATAAAAACAATTGTTCCTAGGTTGCGCATAGAAACACGAGCAGGTGAGGTAAGTAAAGGTATGACCAAGAAGGATATTGAAATCATCAAAGCAGCAGAAACTGTAATAAAAGCTCTTCCTAATCCTATTGGGTGTATTACTTTACAATGTTTTAAAAAGGAGGATGGACAAATTACGTTTATTGAAATAAACCCACGTTTTGGTGGGGGAATTCCGCTATCAATAGAAGCAGGAGCGAATTTTCCGCTTTGGACAATTAAAATGTGTCAGGGGGAAGTTTTTATAGATAAGGACTTTAATTGGAGAGAAAATTTAACAATGCTTAGATATGATGAAGCAGTTTTTATGGAGAGTATTTAATATGATGATTAAAGCAATTGTTTTTGATATGGATGATACTTTGTATAAAGAAAAAGATTATGTCGTAAGTGGTTTTAAAGCAGTGGATGATTGGATTAAAGTGAATCATAAAAAAACTGAATTTTATAATATTGCAATGCGATTATTCAATTCGGGGGAAAGAAAGTTAGTGTTTAATAAAACACTAGAAAAGTTAAACATTGATTATGATGAAAAATTGATTGGTAATTTGATAGAACAATATAGGGCCCATAAACCAGATATTCAATTATTGGAGGAAGCGGATTGGGTACTAAATAATTTAATTAATACCGTAAAAATAGGACTAATTTCAGATGGATATTTAGTTGCTCAAGAAAGAAAAATAAATGCATTAAAGTTAAAAGAGAGAGTTCATTCAATAATTCTCACTGATAAGCTTGGAAAAGAATGTTGGAAGCCGAGCGAAATCCCTTATGAAAAAATAAGTAAGGAATTACAGGTGTCTCATCAGCAATGTGTCTATATAGGAGATAATTTAAGCAAGGATTTTATAACTGCCAAGAAACTAAAATGGTTAACGGTTCACATTAATAGAGAAGATGGGATTTACCATAATCTTATAGTTGAGCAAGCTTATAAAGCACATTATACAATTGATAATTTAAGGAGATTACCTGATATACCAGTATTAAAGCATATGTTTCTAGATACATAGTATTTAAATATGTATAAAGGATGTGTTTACATGCAAACAATTCAGCATAAAAAACGAATCTATCTTTCTTCACCGCATATGAGTGGAAATGAACAGAAATATATTAAAGATGCCTTTGATTCAAATTGGATTGCACCTCTTGGTCCAAATGTAGATGAATTTGAAAGAGAACTTGCTTCTATTGTAGGAGTTAAAGATGGTGCTGCGGTTAGTTCAGGTACTGCTGCCATTCATTTAGCTTTACGATTATTAGACGTTCAAAAAGGAGATAAAGTGTTTTGTTCAAGTTTCACTTTTGTAGCGAGTGCAAATCCGATTATTTATTTGGGAGCTGAACCGGTATTTATTGATTCAGAACCAGAAACATGGAATATGTCACCGGATGCATTGGCACATGCATTATATGAAGCTGATAAAGCAGGGAAATTACCAAAGGCTATCATTCTTGTTCATTTATATGGTCAGAGTGCTAAACTAGATGAAATTCTTTCACTTTGTAATCAATACAATGTTCCTATAGTCGAGGATGCAGCAGAATCTCTTGGATCTACATATAAAGGAAAAGCAAGCGGTACATTCGGAAAATTTGGTGTTTATTCATTTAATGGAAATAAAATTATTACAACTTCAGGTGGTGGAATGCTAGTTTCTAATGATGTAGAAGCATTAGAGAGAGTGAGGTTTTTAGCGACACAAGCAAAGGATCCAGCGCCACATTATGAACATAGTGAGATAGGATATAATTATCGAATGAGTAATATTTTAGCTGGTATTGGTAGAGGACAATTAGAAGTGTTAGAAGATAGGGTGAAGGCTAGAAGGTCTATATATAAACGGTATTACGCAGCGCTATCTCACATGCCAGGATTTTATTTTATGCCTGAATTAGAAAATACACGCTCAAATCGTTGGCTTACGACATTGACAATTGATGAAAAAGAATCCGGGATCTCTATTGGGCAATTGTTGAGAACTTTAGCAGAAGAGAACATTGAAGCGCGTCTTTTGTGGAAGCCACTTCATATGCAGTCGCTCTTTAAAGAGAAGAAGTATTATCCGCATAGCGAAAATGAAGATGTGTCGCAGTCCCTATTTCAAAGTGGAATTTGTTTGCCTTCAGGATCTAATATGTTAGCAGAAGATCAACGAAGGGTAATTCAAGGTATTTTGAAAGCTGTAGAATGGAAGAATTAAAAGAAAAGTAAGTGAAAGTGGAATTAAATTTGTATACGTACCACTATTTGTTCTTTATAGTGAATTTTTCCGAAAGTTATTTAGGAATATTTAGTTTCAACTAATATAAAAAAGGGATGATCATAGGTTTTAAATATCTATATCTTAGTCTGCAAGTAAATTAAAGTATGTAATTGAGAAAGTAATAAAATAAATAATTTCGTTCGTTAAAAAGAATGATTAAAGGGTGTGTTTAACGAATTTAATATGTAAATAGTATTTGTAGTAACTTTTCATATATTAGGAGGAAGAAATGAGCGCTATAACTGGCATTATTCACTTTACTAATGAGCCTGTATCAATTGAGCACGGAAGAGAAGTAATGAGTCGTTTATACAAATATCCTGCCGATGATATTCAAATATGGCACAAAGAAAATGCTTTTCTAGGATGTCATGCACAATGGATTACACCAGAGTCAATTGGTGAACAATTACCCTTCTATAGTTATGAAAGGCAACTGGCAATTACAGCAGATGCTATTATTGATAATCGTAATGAGTTATTTGAAAAATTACAAGTGGATTATGCGGATAGAAAAAACATGACAGATAGTGAGTTGATTTTACTCTCTTATCAGAAATGGGGGGAAGCGGCTCCAAAATATTTGGTAGGCGATTTTGCCTTTATGATTTGGGATGAGAAAAAACAAATTCTTTTTGGTGCCAGAGATTTTTCAGGAAGTCGGACACTTTATTTTTATCGTGGTGAGGGAAAATTTGCTTTTTGTACTATTATAAATCCGTTATTTTCTCTACCATATGTTGAGAAGAAATTAAATAAGCAGTGGATTGCTGAATTTTTAGCTATACCTGTAAATTTCGAATCGGTAGATCCACAGTTAACAGTTTACAAATATATAGAACAAGTGCCCCCATCACACACTATTTTGGTAAAAGAAGGCGAAGTGAAGTTTTCGCGATACTATACACCAACTGTTGGGAAAATGCTTAATTTAAAATCAAATGAAGAGTATGAAGAGGCGTTTCGAGAGGTGTATAAAAGTGCAGTGAAGGCCCGTTTACGAACACATCACCAAGTAGGAGCCCATTTGAGTGGAGGGCTAGACTCAGGTTCTGTCGTTAGTTTTGCTGCAAAGGATTTACGGGCTGAAAATAAAAAATTACATACGTATAGTTATGTTCCAGTAGAAGGATTTGAAGATTGGACACACAAAGGTAGGATAGCTGACGAAAGACCATTTATTCAATCGACTGTAGAGCATGTAGGGAATATACAGGATTATTATTTAGAATTGCCAGAGAGAAGCCCACTATCGGAAATTGATGATTGGCTGGAAACAATGGAGATGCCATATAAATTTTTTGAGAATACTTTTTGGTTGAGTGGAGTTTATGAAAAAGCATCTCAGCATGGAATAGGAGTACTTCTTAGTGGTCAAAGAGGTAATTGGACAGTATCATGGGGACCTATTTTAGATTACCAGGCAATGTTATTGAAAAAGCTACATTGGATTCGTTTTTATCGTGAACTATATTTATATAGTAGAAATATAGGAGTGAAAAAATCACGTGTTTTTGAAGTGGTAAGACGAAAGGCTTTTCCATTTTTGCATCAGTTACTTTTTTCAGGAAAACAAGATGCAAATTCCGCAATAATTAATCCGGAATTTGCAAGGGAAATGAATGTTTTTGACAGACTTAGAGAACAAGAAATTGATATAACAGGCACCTCTATCTCTAATGCATATGACATGAAAAGAGAACAGTTTGAAAAACCATATTATTGGAGCATAAATGGAACGTATGAAACGAAATTATCATTACGTTATGCTTTATGGGATCGTGATCCCACAAATGACTTACGATTGATTCAATTTTGTTTGTCAGTTCCAGAAGAACAGTATGTTCAAAATGGTTTAGATCGAGCCCTGATCCGGAGAGCCACAAAGAATTTCCTTCCTGATAAAGTACGATTGAATCAACGGGTTCGAGGTATTCAAGGTGCAGATGGTGTTTACCGTATGGCTCCTTTTTGGAATGAATTTATTGAGGAAGTTGAAGAACTTAGTATAGATCCAGTAATTTCTGAATTTCTAAATGTAGAGGTAATTAAGAAAGCTATCTCAAAAATTTGTAAAGAACCTCGACCAGAATATGCATTTGATTTAGATTTTAGAATTTTGATGCGCAGCTTAATCTTCTATCGATTTATAAAAAAAGTAATATGAAAGGAGGTGATACGTATGAAAAAGGAATGGAAACAACCTGTATTAGAAGTGCTTAATATTAATATGACTATGGCGGGACCTGGGCATAAATATCCAGATGCTATTCAACCTGATCCAGATGATCCGGTGAAGTATAGTTAAGTCATTGGAAAAATAAAGCTCTTATATAGCTTTATTATATAAGAGCTTTCAAAAAAATGACAATATGGAGTGAATAGGATGATCAATTCTATGGAGAATGTGTTATACAAAGCATTCGGGTTAAAAATAGTAAGTGAAATCCCATTACCCGAATTGTCTCAGCTAAATGAAAAGAAAGAGATGGCAGATATTCAAATTGAAATAATTGATTTATCTAAACGATGGGATAAATATAACGAAGAACAGCGGAAAACAATTGTAGTGGAAGATGAGGTAGTGATGTTTCATGTTCCTCAAACTGCAATATTTTCTATCCAAGCGGGCGAAAAAATTACTTTTTCACCTATGCCAGGGGCGGATGAAAATAAAATACGACTATATATTTTGGGAACTTGCATGGGGGCACTTTTAATGCAACGCAAAGTACTTCCATTGCATGGAAGTGTGATTGCCATAGATGGGAAAGCATATGCTTTAATTGGTGATTCAGGAGCCGGAAAATCAACTTTATCCTCGGCCTTTTTGAGTAAAGGATATCAGCTTTTAAGTGATGATATAGTCGCCGTGTCTCTTTTATGTAAGAATACCCCAATGGTTCATCCGTCTTACCCACAACAAAAATTATGGCAAGAAAGTTTAGATAAGTTTGGAATGGAAATAACGCAATATAGCCCTTTGTTTGAAAGGGAAACGAAGTATGCTGTTCCTGTGAATTCTCAATTTTTTCCTGATCCTTTACCTCTTGCTGGTGTTATTGAATTAGTAAAAGCGCAGGGAGAAGATATAGAGATGACCCGGATAGAAGGGCTTACACGTCTGTATAAATTATACTACCATACATTTAGGAGTTCTTTAATTTCTAAATTAGGATTGATGGAATGGCATTTTGAAACGTCATCTGATATTGCAAGCGGAATGGAAATGTTTCAATTAAGACGACCGGATTCGAGATTTACAGCTCATGAGCTTGTGCAAGTTATTTTAAATACAATACAGAAAGGGAGTATGGTTGATGGTTGTACATTCGAGAAAAATATCATTAGAACATAACGTTGTCCAAAGTAAAGGTAATATAGTAAGCGATATGGATGGAGAAAAAGTTATGTTAAATGTCCAAAAAGGAAATTACTATAACTTAGGTGAAATAGGCGGAGAAATATGGGAGCTTATTGAAAAGCCAATAATAATTAATCAGCTTGTTACCATGTTAGTATCTAACTATGATATTGAACGAAAAGATTGTGAAGAGCAAGTTCTTTCCTTTTTAGAGTGTTTGTATCAAGAAGGTTTAATTCAAATAAAAGATCACCCTAATAAATAGATTCATAACTTTAAGAGAATTATTAGGGAGGGATTAATGAATATTGTGAAAAGGTTAAGGATATTTTTATCATTGAACACGAAAACAAAGTTTTTACTTTTTGAGGCTTTTATTTTCTTAGGGTGGGCACGTGTACTAAAAAGTATTACATTTTCCAAAGTTGCACCTTCTTTAGGAGATTACATGAACGAAACATCATTTACTCACACTCAGCCACACTGGGATACACTAAAGAAGGTGTCCGAAGCTATTTCTGTTATGAGTCGTTATACTTTTTGGGAAAGTCAATGCCTTGTTAAAGCTATGGCTGGGATGAAAATGCTCGAAAAACGTCATATTGAGAGTACACTTTATTTAGGAACTGCTAAGGATAATAATGGGGAATTAATTGCGCATGCATGGTTACGTAGCGGTTCTTTTTATGTTACTGGATCAGAGGGAATGGAGAAGTTTACTGTCGTCGGATCATTTGCAAAGAGGTTAAGTGAGGACACTATTAAAGGAGAGTAAAATGAGGAATGATTTTGGTCTTGATGTAGAGTTCATGTCTAAGGAATTGAAATTTCTTTTTGCAATTTTGAAGTTACAAGATGACGAAACACTGCAAACTTACAGTAGTGAATGGTTTGCAGATATTGATTGGGAGGTTTTTCTTGAGCAAGCTATGCATCATCGTGTTTATCCGGTGATTTATCAAAAAATTAAACAGGTAGATGAGGAACTAATTCCTTCACATGTTGTACAAACTTTAAATAGAAAATATAAAAATAATACATTTCAAATGCTTTATTTAAGTGCTGAAATGGAACGAATAAATAAACTTTTTAATGAAAATGAGATTCGTACGATGTTTCTAAAAGGTCCTGTACTATCTCAGGACTTATATGGAGATATTTCTTTGCGAACATCCTGTGATTTGGACGTTCTCATCCCTATTCAAAATTTAGAAAAAGTAGAAAAACTACTTTTAGAGCAAGGATATGTGAAAGATGATTATATTCAAACGATATTAAGTGATTGGAAATGGAGGCATCACCATATAACATTTTTCCATCTAACAAGGCGGATCAAACTTGAAATTCATTGGAGGTTAAATCCCGGACCGGGTAAGGAACCTGGGTTTGAAGAGCTTTGGAAGCAGAAGAGAAAAAGTACACTTACGAGTAATTCGGTATATATGTTAGGAAAGGAAGACTTATTTTTATTTCTTGTATCTCATGGTGCCAGACATGGTTGGTCCAGGTTACGTTGGTTAGTAGACATAAAAAAAATTGTCGATCAAGATCTTAACTGGAATGAGATTCATAAATTAATGAGAAAATACCAAATACTTCATTTAGGAGGACAAGCATTAATTTTGGCATCACAATTGCTAGGTACACGATTAAATGAAAGAATGACGGAATTAGTAGCTAAAAAACATTCGAAGCAGTTAGCACAAGAAGCACTGTTTTATTTCAAGAAAACGATAAACTTGCATTCTGAACCTGTTCCTGAAGAAGTACTTGCTTATCATGGTAGACATTTATTTTCACTGATGTCTAATCAGCAAAAAATTTTATTTATTTTGAGCCAACTTTATCCTTATCCAATTGATGCAAAAACATTACCGTTACCTAAATCTCTTCATTTTTTATATTTTCCTTTACGTCCGTTTCTATGTCTTTGGAGGAAAACAAAGGAGCTTGCTTTGTTATAGGGGGAACATCGATGAATCATATTATATATTTTATGAAGAAATTATATTCTTCTGCAGGGAAGATTCTGTATGTGAATTTGTTTGGTATGGTTTTAATAAGTTTACTTGAAGGGATAGGTATTATTTTATTAATTCCTATGATAAGTATGACTGGAATAATCAATATAGGTGAGGAGACTGCTTTTATCGCACCTGTCTATAGATTTTTGCAGGATTTCCCTAAAACAACAAGTCTAATTTCTATTTTAGGTATATATATACTAATAGTGTTAGGTCAAAATCTACTACAAAGAAACATAACGCTAAGGGATGCGGGAACGCAACAAGCTTTTGTACGAGAATTAAGAATAGAAACATATAGTATGATTCTAAAAGCGAAGTGGAGTTTTTTTTTAGAGAAAAGGAAAACAAATCTAATAAATACATTAACTACAGAATTAGCTCGCGTAAGTTATGGGGTTAATTTAATTTTACAATTGTTAGCTGCTATTCTGTTTACATTCATACAGGTGGGGATTGCGTTTTTATTATCTCCCCAAATAACTATATTTGTTTTGGGCTTTGGCTTATTATTCTTGGTAGCTTCTCGTGTTTTTATAAAAAAAGCACGAATACTAGGCGGTAAGACCTCAAAATTGGCACAAGGCTATCTTTCTGGTATAACAGATCATTTTAATGGAATTAAAGATATAAAGAGTAATACTTTGGAAGCATCACGTTTGGATTGGTTACAATCTATAACAGAAAAGATGAGTAATGAACAAATGGAGTATATGAGAATAAGATCGAACTCTCAATTGTTTTATAAAGTTTCAATGGCTATTTTAATTGCATTTTTTATATTATTATCAGTAAGTATATTTAAAGCTCAACCTGCCCAATTACTATTAATCATACTTATCTTTTCTAGACTATGGCCACGATTTATGACAATTCAGTCTAATTTAGAACAGCTTGCTGCAAGCATTCCTGCTTTTAAGTCATTATGGGAATTACAAGAGGAATGTAATGAAGCGATTGAAATGCAGGATATACATCAGCAAAAACATATAAAGCCGATTTGTATAGAACAGGGTATTGAATGTAAGGATATTTATTTTCGGTATAATAAGAAGGAGCATTTGTATGCACTTCAAAATATTAATGTGCAAATACCAATCAATAGCATGACGGCTATTGTGGGACATTCGGGAGCTGGGAAGAGTACATTAATTGATGTTTTAATGGGATTGATTCAACCAGAGAAAGGTCAAGTATTAATAGATGGAACTCCTCTTACAAGTGAAAATTTGTTGTCATTGAGACGGGCTATTAGTTATGTGTCACAAGATCCTTTCTTATTTAATGCAAGCATAAGAGAAAATTTATTGATGATTGATCCGTATGCCAGTGAAGAACAAATTTGGACTGCATTAGATTTTGCGGCGGCAGCTGAATTTGTACGAATGCTTCCAAAAGGGCTTGATACTCTCATTGGAGATCGTGGAGTGAGGCTTTCAGGTGGTGAACGTCAACGACTTGTACTAGCTCGAGCTATTTTAAGACAACCATCCATTTTAGTATTAGATGAAGCTACGAGTGCATTAGATACTGAAAATGAGGTAAAGATCCAATCAGCAATAGAAAGATTGAAAGGAACGATGACTATTGTTGTTATTGCGCATCGGTTATCTACGATCCGCAATGCAGATCAAGTTATTGTTTTAGGAAAAGGTGAAATTGTTCAAAAAGGTGAATTTAATCAATTGGCTAAAGAGAGAAAAGGTGTATTTCGAAATTTATTAGGGTCACAAATGGAAGTGGGTTCATAGAGGAGAAAGATTGAATGAAATCTTGTATTATTGTAATTCGAGTTGAATGATAGCCCGGATAATGGTCAGTTACAAAAGATCTTATTCGGGCTTTTATATTTGTGTTTTATAAATTTAGGGAATAAATATAATTTAGTACCTTGCAATAAACAGTACCTAATGGTATATTATGGATATAATAGGTACCATGTATTGAACAGTACTGAAATAAGAAAGGGGGATTGTCCTTGAATGTTCAGTTTAAAAAAGGTGTGTTAGAACTGTGTGTATTGGCACTTGTAAAACGTAAGGATTGTTATGGATATGAACTTGTTCAGCAAATCTCTAATAAATTTTTAATATCGGAAGGTTCTGTATATCCGTTATTACGTCGTTTAACGAAAGATGGATATTTTCAAACGTATTTAAAAGAATCCACGGAAGGACCGCCCCGTAAATATTATCAACTAACAGAGCAAGGGGAGATGCAACTTACGTTATTAGTAACAGAGTGGCGTGATTTTGCTAAAGGTGTTCAAGAAATTATTGAAGGGGTGGAATGGGATGAGTAAAGCGCAGTTTCTTAAAGAATTATCAAGTCATCTTAGAAAGTTACCAGAAGAAGAGCGACAAGATATTTTATTTGATTATGAAGAGCACTTTCAGTTTGGGATAGAAGAGGGGAAAACTGAATCAGAAATAATAAAGGGGCTTGGCTCTCCGAAGGTAATTGCGAAAGATTTGCTTGCTTTGTATCACTTTGATGAGATGAAAAAGGATCCATCGACTTCAAATATAACAAGAGCTGTCATGGCAGCGGTTGGACTTAGTTTGTTTAATTTTATTATTGTGTTAGGCCCATTAATTGCAATTATAGCTTTTATATTTTCCTTTTGGGTCGGTGGTATTGCTAGTGTAGTGACACCATTTTTCGTTATTTTAAAAGTATTTATGGGTACTTTTATATGGTTGGATCTTTTCGTTAGTATAACGTTTGTTGGAGTAGGTTTATTGTTATGTATTGTAGCTTATTATAGTACGAAGTGGTTTAAAAGATTATGTGTACGCTATGTAGTATGGAACTTCAAAATGATAAAAGGGGAGTAGATGATGAAAAAAATATTATTAGTAGCTATCGCTTGTATCATTATTGGAGTAATAGGGATTTCACAAACATATAAAAAAGCAGTAGAAACTGTAGAGAAAGGAAATAAGGAAGAAGTTATTAAAAACGAAACGCTAAAAAATGTAGAAGTTAAGTTAGATGCTGGAGATATTGTTGTCCAAAAATCTCCTGATTCCTCTTTTTATGTAAAGCAAACAGGAGACGTAAGTAAACAGGAGATTCGTATTGCTGAAGATGGTGACACATTAAAAGTCATAGGGGAAATAGAAAAAGGTGTTTCATTTGATTTTTCATTTTACAATTTCGGATTTCAAACGCCTACATTGACTATATTAGTACCTGAACGTTCTTATCAAGAGATAAAAGTAAATTCATCCGCTGGACAAATAGAAATAAGTAATGTGAAAAGTGACCGCGTAAGTGTTGAAACACTCGCCGGAGAAGTGGATTTGAAACATGTAACAGCAAAGAGTGTAGAGGGTTCTACAAAAGCTGGTGAGGTGAATTTTAAAAAAGTAATAGGGAAAGTAACAGCAAAAACGGCTAGTGGGGATATAGATATTATTGATCATGATTCTAAATATGATTTAGAGGCAAGTTCAACTGCTGGAGATGTAGATATTACTTTATTGGAAAAACCACAAGATGCAGTTATAACTGGGCAAACCGCTGCTGGAGACGTGACAATTTTTAATGAAGAAAATAAAAATATAACGATTGGTAATGGTAGTAAAAAGATTAGCGGTAAAACTGCTGCTGGAGATGTTACTATTGAAACGCGTTAATAATTAATGAAATGAAGTCTTTTGAATGAAAGGAAATCTATCAAAATATAAAAAGAAGATAATACCCTATATAAATAAGGGTATTATCTTCTTTTTATTATTTTTAATGTAAATCACGATATACACCAATTACTTTTCCGATAACTGACACTTGTTTTAAAATGATAGGTTCTAGTGAAGAGTTTTCCGGTTGTAGACGGAAATGATCTTTTTCTTTATAGAAACGTTTAACAGTTGCTTCGTTATCTTCTGTTAAAGCAACTACAATTTCACCGTTGTATGCAGACTGCTGTTGGCGAACAACAACTAAATCACCATCAAAGATACCAGCTTCAATCATGCTATCTCCAGAAATGCGTAACATAAACACTTGATCTGCTCCAGCAACGATACTAGCTGGAAGTGGGAAGTGATCTTCTACACTTTCGACTGCTGTAATCGGTAAACCGGCAGTAACTTTTCCGACGATTGGAACTTGAATAACAGATTGTGTTTCTGTTTCCATTCGGTTGCTACCTAAAATTTCAATTGCGCGTGGTTTTGTTGGATCGCGTCGAATATATCCTTTTTCTTCTAGTCGTGATAAATGTCCGTGCACTGTAGAACTAGAAGCGAGGCCGACTGCTTGACCGATTTCACGTACGGAAGGTGGATATCCTTTTTCTTGTACTTTTAGCTTAATAAAGTCGAGAATGTCTTGCTGGCGTTTCGTTAACTTTTCCATGTTTTCTAACACCTCGTTTTCTTTCATTTTTCTTATTATTAAGTATAACATGCGAAAAAACATTCTACAAACATAAGTTCGAACGAAAGGCGAATTTATGATACACTATAAGGAAAATATAGTGAGAAAGAAGGGTTCAAAATGAATGCAATTATTTATGCACGTGTGAGCACAACAAAAGAAGAACAGGAAACATCATTATTGCGTCAAAAAGATGAATTATTGCATTTAGCTGAGCGCTATCAAATGGATGTTACAAAGGTAATTGAGGAGCAGGCTAGCGGTTATACAATTGAACGTGATGGCATATTAGAAGTGCTAGATACAATTCGAGATGAACAAGTTGATGTACTACTTATACAAGATGAAACGCGTCTTGGTAGAGGAAATGCAAAGATCGCATTAATGCATTGTTTACATAAAGAGGGGATAAAAGTTTATACGCACACGCATAGTGGTGAATTACAGCTTTCAGATTCTGATTCGATGGTGCTAAATATAATTGGGATTGTTGAAGAGTATCAAAGAAAGATCCACAATTTAAAAATTAAACGTGGCATGCAAAGGGCGGTAGAGAAAGGATTTCGTCCAGAGAATAATTTGAAAAATCGTCATTTAAGTATAGGACGTGAGAAAAAAGAAGTGCCAATTGAGGAAATTGTACGTTTACGCCGGAATGAATTAACTTTTGAAGAAATTGCAGCAACACTTCGTGGTTTTGGTCATGATGTTTCAAAAGCAACTGTACATCGAAGGTATGTAGAATATACAAAGCAATTGCTTGATAAAGAGGACTAACTATTGTATGATAATAATCAGTTTTGAGTAGAAGGGGGATTCGAGATGCCAAGTCACGAACTCATTGAACGCATTAACTTCTTAGCGAAAAAAGCAAAAGCTGAAGGCTTAACTGAAGAAGAACAACGTGAGCGCCAATCGCTACGTGAACAATATTTAAAAGGATTTCGTCAAAATATGTTAAACGAATTAAAAGGAATTAAAGTCGTTAACGAAGAAGGAACGGATGTTACACCGGCGAAATTAAAAGCTTTAAAAAAGCAAGATAATGCAAAATTAAATTAAAAGATGGGCATAGCCCATCTTTTTTTGATATTAATAGACAGATTCGCTATTTAATAACTTTCCAGTTATGATTTATTGTTGCTTCTATCGTTTTATGCTTCAATATATAGTTAGTGATAAGTTCAGACATATCTATTGGTATGTCTTTTATAACGGGCTTATTTTGATACATAAGGAAGTTTCCGCCACCACTTGCGCGATAATTATTCATAACGACATCGTATTCTTGCTTCGTGTTGATAGGCAGTCCATCATATTCTAAAAAAGTAACTCTTTCGCCAATTGGTTTTGAAATGTTTAATACGTATGAAATCCCTTCCCACATATCGTAATTATAGTGCTGCGGTTTCGGTTCTAAGTAGGCACGGTTTACAATGATGTTTCCGTCTTCTTGTAGTGTGAAATAAGCGGCGGAGAGTTCGAGAGCTTCTTTTATATCTGCCCCAGTCACTCGAATAACTTTTAATGTATTTGGATAAATATAATTAGACACGATGTCACGCATTGTGACATGTTTTGGAAAACCAGGAGATTCATTATGAAACAAATTTGTGCAAGAAATAGAAACTTCTGCTACATCCATCTGTATTTTATTAATAAATTCAATAAAGGGATGGTCTTGTAGACGCGTTTGTATAGCATCAAAAATTTGCATGTCTCCATTAATAACCCCAATGGGCTGATCAAGCCACTTTTGTGTTTTATCCTCGTAATCATACACAAGTGAAAGGACAGCTTCATCTTCCTGGATCCTCTGCACAGATAGTATTTCTGAATGACATTCTGTCGGCATCCATTCATTATTATTTCTTTCAAATGTAACTTTCACTTTTCCTAATGATTGTCCATTACAGCCAACTTGTAAAATTGTAACACCATTAATTTTAGCGTTTGCAATCGTTCGGTGTTGATGACCTGTTAGTAAAATATCTATACCGTCAATTTCATGACACATTGCATATCCTTGATTTTCACCTGTTAAAGCTTCAGTAGGTTCTCCAGTTTGTAAATCACGTTCAAATCCCCCGTGGTAGGCTACGACTAGTAAATCAGGTTTCTCCTCTTCATGAATATAAGAAACCCACCTTTTTGTTGTTTCTAGTGCATCTTCAAATAGTAAACCTTCAATATGATGAGGTTGCTCCCAATTTGGGATGTAATGTGTTGTTATCCCTAAAATAGCAATCTTGATATCGGGCTCAATTTGCTTTATGATGTAAGGTTTTCCGAAATACGGTTTCTTTATGTTTTTATCTAAAATATTGGCTGATAAATAGGGGGTATTGGCAGTTGAAATAGCATTGTTTAATATGTCCATCCCATAATTAAATTCATGATTTCCAATAATTGCAGCATCATAATCTAGATAATCAGCTAATAAGGCCATTGGGTTCTTTTTATCTTTTTCATAAGTAGCATAGTGATAAGTGAAAGGGGTTCCTTGGATGAAATCACCGTTATCAATTAAAATCACATGCTCATTTGTAGAACGCTCTTTTTTAATGAGTGTGGAAATTTTGGATAGTCCTACGTCTGCTGGTAAGTTATTTTGATAGTGAATCGGATAAACATTACCATGTATATCGCTCGTTAATAAGATGTTAATAGTTACAAATCGATTTTGATCCAACATAATCCACCTTTTCTATTGTTATCTTACGATTAATCATATCAGATATGTGAAATGAAGTTTGGTTGGAATGTTTAGAATGTGTAAAGATTCTGTAAATGAATAATTGTGTGGGAAAATATGTGATATATTTCTACATGTTTACAAAAAGTAAATTTATAACAAGGGAAATGGAGGCTTTAACATGTTGAAAAAAGTTTTTGCAATGGGTACATCGGTTGTATTAGCAGCGGGATTATTAAGTGGGTGTGGAACTAAGGAATCGAGTGCAAATAAAAGTGAAGATACGAAAAAAGGGTACGTGCCCAAGACGTTAAATGTTCAATTTGTACCGTCGCAAAATGCTGATACGTTAGAAGCGAAAGCAAAACCACTAGAAAAACTGTTAAGTGATAAGCTAGATATCCCTGTAAAAGTTAGTATTTCGACGAATTACAATACGATTGTAGAAGCGATGGCATCAAAACAAGTAGATGTAGGTTTCTTGCCTCCAACGGCATATGTATTAGCGCATGAGAAAAAGGCCGCAAATGTAATTTTACAAGCACAACGATTTGGAGTAGATGATGCAACAGGAGCTCCAACAAAAGACTTAGTAGATTATTATAAATCTGAGTTTGTTGTAAAGAAAGATTCTAACATTAATAGTGTGAAAGATTTAAAAGGTAAAAAAATCGGTTATCAAGATGTAACATCTTCAGCAGGATATGTGTGGCCTGCCGCTGTATTGGTTAAGGAAGGGATAGATCCATTAAAAGATGTGAAACCTGTTACATTAAAAGGGCATGACCAATCTATTATCGCTCTTTTAAACGGGGATGTAGATGCTGCGGTTGTGTTCCAAGATGCTCGTAATATTGTAAAAAAAGACTATCCTAATGTGTTTGATCAAACAAAAATTGTGGAATTCACAGAAAAAATTCCTAACGATACTATTTCTGTACGCTCCGACTTAGATGCTGAATGGAGTGAAAAATTACAAGACGCATTTATCGAAATTGGAAAGAGTGAAGAGGGACAAAAGATTATTAAAGAAGTATATTCCCATGAAGGTTATATTAAATCTGATGATAGTAAATTTGATATCGTTCGCGATTATGGAAAGAAAGTGAAAACGCAATAATACATATGGATATTTTACAGGTTCATTGAAAATGGCGACTAACTGGAAGTGTGTGTATTTTCAGTTAGTGGGCCGTTTTTCGGCTTTTATAATTAAGTAGAAAGTAGGTAAAAGGCGTGATTGAGTTTCGAAATGTTTCCAAAGTTTATCCGAACGGTACAAAAGGATTGAATAATATTAATATGGAAATTCAAAAAGGCGAGTTTGTCGTTATGGTAGGGTTATCTGGGGCCGGAAAATCAACACTTCTCAGATCGATTAATCGACTTCATGAAATTACAGGTGGAGAAATTATTATTGATGGAGAATCTATTACCGCTGCGAAAGGAAAAGAGTTACGATGCATGCGACGAGACATTGGTATGATTTTTCAAAGTTTCAATCTTGTGAAGAGATCTACTGTTTTAAAAAATGTATTAGCTGGACGTGTTGGATATCATTCTACATTACGTACAACGCTAGGACTATTTCCTAAAGACGATGTAGAGCTTGCTTTTCAAGCCTTAAGACGAGTGAATATATTAGAGAAAGCATATGCGAGGGCTGATGAGTTATCGGGAGGACAACAGCAACGGGTATCAATTGCAAGGGCACTTGCGCAAGAGGCGAAAATTATTTTAGCCGATGAGCCTGTCGCTTCTTTAGATCCGCTTACTACGAAGCAGGTAATGGATGATTTAAAGAAAATTAATCAAGATTTGGGAATTACGATGATTGTAAACTTACATTCTATTGATTTGGCTAGAGAGTATGCGACGCGCATTATCGGGTTACATGCAGGTGAGATTGTATTTAATGGATCTGTAGTAGAGGCAACGGATGAAAAATTTGCTGAGATTTATGGGAACTCAATTCAGAACAGTGAATTGTTAGAGGTGGCGGTCAAATGAATGATGTGACGATACATTCGAAAACGATACCGAAACCACCAAGTAAACTGAAGCATATGTTAACTGCTACTATTATCATTTTATTATTGTGGGGTAGTAGTGTACAGGTAGATGCATCATTTTCGAAACTTGTAACAGGCTTTCCAAATATGATGGATTTGCTGAAGGAGATGGTACCACCAGATTGGGGCTATTTTCAGGTGATCACAACGGCGATGTTAGACACAATTCGTATGGCTATTATTGGAACGACTTTAGGTGCGATTTTAGCTATTCCTCTTGCATTATTCGCGGCGAGTAATGTGTTTTCAAATATGGCTTTATATGGTCCGGCTCGGTTCGTTTTAAATTTAATTCGAACGATACCAGATCTATTATTAGCAGCTATTTTTGTAGCGATTTTTGGAATCGGACCACTTCCAGGTATTTTGGCGCTTACTTTTTTCTCTGTTGGGCTTGTTGCGAAGTTATTATATGAATCAATCGAATCGATTGACCCAGGTCCATTAGAAGCAATGACTGCTGTAGGAGCAAATAAGGTGCAGTGGATTGTATATGCAGTAATCCCGCAGGTGAAGGCACACTTCGTTTCTTATGTTCTGTATACATTTGAGGTGAATGTACGTGCAGCAGCCGTTTTAGGTTTAGTTGGAGCAGGGGGAATTGGATTATATTATGATCGAACGCTTGGATTTTTACAATATCAACAAACTGCTTCTATTATTATTTATACACTCGTTGTTGTATTGGTAATTGACTATATAAGTACATTGTTACGGGAGAAATTATGATGAGTGAACTGAAGATGGTGGTACCGAAACCAAGGAAACCGAGTTTATATCGTTGGATTATTTTTATTGCACTTGTAGTTCTATATGTATGGGCATTTTCCGGAGTACCGCTAGAAGGAATAAAGGATACAGCTGGCGAAATTACAAAAGCGATTATTACAGGGGTGTCACATCCAGATTGGTCGTACGTGTCATTACCGGATGGCGAAGATTTATTGCATGGTTTAATTGATACGTTAGCAATCGCAATATTAGGTACATTTATATCAGCATTTTTATCTGTACCATTTGCATTTTGGGCAGCAACAAATATGAGTACGGGAAAAGTGACTTCTGGAACAGGGAAATTTGTACTAAGTTTTATTCGTACGTTTCCGGAGTTAGTTATGGCACTTTTATTTATAAAGGCTGTTGGTCCAGGGTCTTTTGCGGGTGTATTAGCTTTAGGACTGCATTCTATTGGGATGTTAGGAAAACTGTATTCGGAAGGGATTGAAAATATAGATAAAGGGCCGACGGAAGCGTTGATTGCAACAGGAGCGAATCGTTTTCAAATACTTTGGCATGCAGTATTACCACAAGTATTACCGGATTTCTTGTCATATACGTTATATAGGTTTGAAATTAATGTACGCTCCGCTTCGATTTTAGGAGTTATTGGAGCAGGCGGAATTGGTACGCCTTTAATTTTTGCACTAAGCTCACGAAATTGGTCCCGTGTAGGTATTATTTTACTAGGAATTATTTTGATGGTGATTATTATTGACTTTATTTCGAGCTCGATTCGAAAGAGAATCGTATAAGTGTTTTTTGAAGCACCCACATAAGGTGCTTCTTTTGTATAAAAATACAGATTATTCCCTTTCTTTCTAAAATAAAAACAATGAAAAAGTATGTCATATTGAATGCCCATACATTACCGAAATCATTGGGTTTTTTATAAAAAACCAAAAAAACATCAACATATTTGTCGATACATGTTGTATAATCTTGCGTGGGAAGCTATCATATAAATGTATAAAACGTTTACTAACATACGCGAAGGGAAGAATAGCATGTCACATTCAATCGAACAACTTTCTATCAACACGATTCGCACATTATCCATTGATGCGATTGAAAAAGCAAACTCTGGTCATCCAGGAATGCCAATGGGTGCAGCACCAATGGCTTATACATTATGGACTCAATTTATGAAACACAATCCAAATAACCCAACGTGGTTTAACCGCGATCGTTTCGTATTATCTGCAGGTCATGGCTCAATGTTACTATACAGCCTACTTCATCTATCTGGTTATGACTTAACAATGGATGATTTAAAGAACTTCCGTCAATGGGGAAGCAAAACTCCAGGACATCCTGAGTATGGTCACACAGCAGGTGTAGACTCAACAACTGGTCCACTTGGACAAGGTATTGCAACAGCTGTTGGTATGGCGATGGCTGAAAGACATTTAGCAGCAAAGTATAATCGTGATGCGTACAATGTAGTGGATCATTTTACATACGCTATTTGTGGTGATGGCGATTTAATGGAAGGCGTTTCTGCTGAAGCATCTTCATTAGCTGCACACTTAGGATTAGGTCGTCTTGTAGTGTTATACGATTCTAATGACATTTCATTAGATGGCGATTTAAATCGTTCATTCTCTGAAAGTGTAGAAGATCGTTATACAGCATACGGCTGGCAAGTAATCCGTGTTGAGGATGGAAACGATATTGAAGCAATTGCAAAAGCAATTGAAGAAGCGAAAGCTGACGAAAAACGCCCAACGCTAATTGAAGTAAGAACGACAATTGGTTTCGGTTCTCCAAACAAATCAGGGAAATCAGCTTCACATGGTTCTCCACTTGGTGTAGACGAAACAAAATTAACAAAAGAAGCATATGCTTGGAATGCTGAACAAGACTTCCATGTAGCAGAAGAAGTATATGAAAACTTCCGTAAAACAGTACAAGATGTTGGTGAAACGACGCAAGCTGCATGGAACACGATGCTCGGTGAATATGCACAAGCATATCCAGAATTAGCAAACGAACTGCAAGTAGCAATGAACGGTCTTCTTCCAGAAGGTTGGGAACAAAGCTTACCAACTTATGAATTAGGATCAAAAGCAGCAACACGTAATTCTTCAGGTGCTGTAATTAATGCTATTTCAGAGTCTGTACCATCATTCTTTGGTGGATCTGCGGACCTTGCTGGTTCTAATAAAACATACATGAATAACGAAAAAGACTTTACAAGAGCTGATTACAGCGGTAAAAACATTTGGTACGGTGTACGTGAGTTTGCAATGGGTGCAGCAATGAACGGTATCGCACTTCATGGCGGTTTAAAAACTTACGGTGGTACGTTCTTCGTATTCTCTGATTACTTACGTCCAGCAATTCGTCTTGCAGCATTAATGCAATTGCCTGTAACGTATGTATTTACACACGACAGTATCGCTGTTGGTGAAGATGGCCCAACACATGAACCAGTTGAGCAATTAGCAGCGCTTCGTGCAATGCCAAATGTATCTGTTATTCGTCCTGCTGACGGTAACGAATCTGTTGCAGCTTGGAGATTAGCTTTAGAATCTACAAAAACACCGACTGCATTAGTTTTAACTCGTCAAGATCTTCCAACATTAGAAGGTGCAAAAGACGATACTTATGAAAAAGTAGCAAAAGGTGCATATGTAGTTTCTCCAAGTAAGAAAGAAACAGCTGATGTAATCCTACTTGCAACTGGATCTGAAGTGAGTCTAGCTGTTGAAGCACAAAAAGCATTAGCAGTAGACGGCGTTGACGCAGCTGTTGTCAGCATGCCATCTATGGATCGCTTTGAAGCTCAAACTGCTGAGTACAAAGAATCTGTATTACCAAAAGCAGTAACGAAACGTTTCGCAATTGAAATGGGTGCTACATTCGGATGGCACCGTTACGTAGGTCTTGACGGTGATGTACTAGGTATCGATACATTCGGTGCTTCTGCTCCTGGTGAGAAGATTATGGAAGAGTATGGATTTACTGTAGAGAACGTTGTTCGTAAAGTAAAAGAAATGCTTTAATGATTTTAGTAAAATCTCTCCAGCATGGGGAGATTTTTCTATGTAATTGAGTTTTTTCGACAGAAAAAGTTTTTTCTCTCTCCATAGTCAGACAATCATTGCAAATTTTCTTTTATATAATGTAGAGAAAAGATTGTCCAGATCGGGAGGGGAAAAATGAAAACGTATGAATTGTATTTAATTCAAGAAGATATTGCGAAAGCTTACTTTGGTCGTGAATATTTGTTTTTTGATTTATTTGCTCGATTTTCAGAATCTGGGTCCCTTTCGGAAAAGAAAGTGTTATATAAGCAAATGATATATATTACGATGCCAATACAAGTAATGAAAATTCATCATAAATTAGAACAAGCTTTGCGTGTTCTTGGCAAATATGAAAGAACAAATCATACTCATACGCTTTATACAGGAGCGGAATATGGTGAAATAATGGTGAAACCACAATATATTCGAATGAATACTTCTGGAAATGTATCCATGGAAACAACTTTCTTTGAGGTGCTTAGAAAGTGTGAGTTAACATTTTTCGCGATGGATTATGAAAATAAAAAGTACGGCTGGTTAAATCCTCTCAAACAAGTACGAACATATGTATAAAAAATGTCGAATAGTATCTTGTCTTATTGAAAAGGTTTTAGTACACTGTAAGGTAGACAACATGAAGGAGGAAAAGATATGCCAATGTGGTTAGGTATTCTAGTGGGCGTAGTAGCACTAGTAGCAGGCGTGGCTTTAGGATTTTTCATTGCCCGCAAATACATGATGAATTACTTACAAAAAAATCCACCAATTAACGAACAAATGCTAAAAATGATGATGATGCAAATGGGGCAAAAACCTTCCCAAAAGAAAATCAATCAAATGATGAGCGCGATGAACAAGCAACAAACAAAATAAGCGCCAAAGGGCACTCTTACCGAGTGCCCTTTTCTTTTGGGTACAAAAGATATTTAAAACTTTTAAAAATTCTGTATTTTTGTTACACTGAAAATATCGCTCATTTTAAGGGAGGAGGATAAATATGAAAGTGTTTTTTAATTTAGCTTGGTTTTTTAAACAAGAAAAACGGGCATACATAATCGGAATTATTATGTTATTTGGTGTCGCGCTCCTTGAACTTGTAGCGCCAAAAGTAATTGGGATTGTAGTAGACGAAATTAATAATGGAACATTAACGTCTGAAAAATTGTTGAAATGGGTCATTCTGTTAGTAGCTGTAGGGATTACGATGTACATATTACGTTACTTATGGCGTATTACGATTTTTGGATCTTCTTTAAAACTAGCCCGTCAATTACGAAAGAATTTATATGAACATTTCACAAAGATGAGCCCATCCTTTTATCAATCACGTCGTACGGGCGATTTGATGGCACATGCGACCAATGATATTCAGGCGATTCAGCAAACTGCTGGGTCAGGTGTTTTAACACTCGTTGATTCATTAGCTGTTGGAGGGTGTGTACTCGTAGCGATGGGATTTACAATTAGCTGGAAGTTAACGTTGTTAAGTTTAATTCCGATGCCAATTGTAGCGATTTCTACAAATTATTATGGAACTTTATTGCATAGAAGATTTCATAAAGCGCAGCAAGCGTTTTCTGAAATCAATGATAAAGTACAAGAAAGTATGAGTGGGATGAAGGTAATTCGCTCGCTTGGGCAAGAGAAAGAAGATTTACAAGCATTTCGGAAGAAATCGGAAGATGTTGTACATAAAAATATGTTAGTTGCACGTATTGACTCGTTATTCGATCCAACGATTGCTCTTATTGTCGGGTTTTCATTTTTAATCGCAGTTTGTTACGGATCACTATTAGTTGTACGGGGAGAATTAACTATAGGTGAATTAGTTACATTTACAACATACTTAGGGACTCTTGCGTGGCCAATGTTAGCTTTTGGATGGCTGTTTAATATTATGGAGCGTGGACGTGCTTCATATGATCGTGTGGAGAAAATACTTTCACAAACTTCGGAAGTAGTGAATAGGGAACATGCTATAGATACTATAGTAAGTGGTGATGTTTCATTCGCTGTTGATTCGTTTTCTTATAAGAAAAATGAACTCTTAAACTTAAAAGATATTTATTTTAATTTAAGAAAAGGTGAAACGTTAGGAATTGTAGGACGTACCGGTGCAGGGAAGACGACGTTGTTAAAATGTTTAATTCGCGAGTATGACCATTTTAATGGTGAATTAAAAGTTGGTGAGCGAGATATTCGAGATTTAACACTTCATGGTGTGCGCTCTGCAATTTCATACGTACCGCAAGATCATTTTTTATTTTCAGCGAGTATTGGGGAGAATATTGCTTTTGGAAAGGCGGATGCTACATATAAAGAAATTACCCGTGCTGCTGAGATTGCTTGTATTCATAATGATATTATTCAATTTCCAGAAGGATATGACACGGTAGTAGGTGAAAGAGGAGTTTCACTATCTGGAGGACAAAAACAGCGGATTTCCATTGCGCGTGCGTTATTAACAAATGCTGAAATTTTAATTTTAGACGATTGTTTGTCAGCTGTAGATGCAAAAACAGAAGAAACAATTTTAACTGCACTGAAACGAGAAAGAGCAGAGAAAACAACGATTATTACTGCGCACCGTTTAAGTGCGATTCAGCATGCAAATCTTATTCTTGTTGTTGATGAAGGAACGGTTGTGCAGCGAGGGACACATGAGCAACTAATGAAAGAACACGGTTGGTATAAAGACATGTACGAAAGCCAGCAGTTAGAGGCGTTAGTTGAGAAAGGAGGCGTATGATGGCTGAGAAAAAGCAGAGCGATTTAGGGAGATTGCTTTCCTATATGAAGCCATATAAAGGTTTATTATCGTTAGCATTTATATTTCTAGTTGGCGCAACTGTAACTGAAATGATGGGGCCCTTCTTAATTAAACAATTTCTAGATGAACACTTGGTACCACGTAATTTCGAACAATCAGCGCTAGTTACTTTATTTGTTGTGTACATAATTGCTCACTTATTAAAAGTATTATTTACGTATTTGAATTTATTGTACTTTCAAAATATTGCTTTTAAGATTGTTCAAGATATGCGTGTTGAAGTGTATGAACATGTTCAAAAGTTATCATTAAGTTTCTTTGATCGTACGCCGATTGGTATGCTCGTATCTCGTATAACGAATGATACGGAAGCGATTAAGGATTTTTATGTTAGTGTACTATCAACATTCGTGAAAAATGTAGTCTTTTTAGTGGGGATTTTAGTAGCGATGTTTTTACTAGATGTAAAATTAGCGCTATTTTCTCTCATATTAATTCCAATTATGTTTGCGATTATGGTACTGTATCGCCGGAAAAGTGCAGCTTTTTATTTAGAGGTACGTAATCAACTGAGTGTATTAAATGCAAAGTTAAATGAGTCCATTCAAGGGATGAATATTGTTCAAGTGTTCCGGCAAGAAAAGCGGATGAGAAAAGAGTTTGAAGAAGTGAACAACAAGCATTATAGTGCTGGACGTCGTACATTGAAATTAGATGCATTACTTTTACGTCCAGCAACAGACCTTGTTCATATTGTAGCAATTGCGTTAGTTCTTGGTTTATTTGGAATTGACGCTTTAAAGAGTCCTGTTGAAGTAGGGGTTTTATATGCTTTCGTTAACTATATTCATCGTTTCTTCCAGCCGGTAAACGAGATGATGATGAAACTATCTTTCTTCCAACAAGCGCTCGTTTCATCATCGCGTGTATTTCATTTAATGGATGATAAAGATTTAGCTCCTGTTCAAATGGGGAGTGAAAATCCACGAGTAGTTAACGGGGAAATTCAGTTTAAAGATGTTACTTTTTCATATGATGGAAAGCGTGACGTTTTAAAAAATGTATCTTTTCACGTAAAGCCAGGGCAAACGGTTGCTTTCGTTGGACACACTGGTAGTGGTAAGAGTACAATTATGAATTTATTAATGAGATTTTACAATATTAAATCAGGTAATATTGTAATAGACGGAGTGGGTTTAGAGAAGTTTGAAGAAAAAGAAATTCGAAAGAAAATTGGTCTTGTGCTGCAAGATGCATTTTTATTTGCTGGAAATGTAAAGCAAAACATTCGTATGTATAATGAAGAGATAACGGATGAAGAGATAGAAGAAGCAGCGCGATTTGTACAAGCGAATACGTTTATTGAAAAATTACCAGAGAAATATGATACAGAAGTAGTCGAAAGAGGAGCTGCGTTTTCTAGTGGTCAAAGGCAATTAATTGCTTTTGCTAGAACGATAGCAACTAATCCGAAAGTATTAGTGTTAGATGAAGCGACGGCAAATATTGATACAGAAACAGAGGAGGCTATCCAAACGGCATTGCAGCAAATGCGAAAAGGTAGAACAACGATAGCGATTGCACACAGATTGTCTACAATCCAAGATGCGGATCAAATATTTGTTATGCATGAAGGGGAAATCATAGAAAGAGGAACACATCAAGAGTTGCTTAGTAAACAAGGACTTTACTATAATATGTACTTACTACAAAATAAAGGGAGTTTGCAAAAGGCCTTGTAATTACAAGGCCTTTTTTGAGGTGTTAAAAGTGTATTAATGGAGTTTCTGGTGGACGGTGTAGTTTCAATTTCACTTTTTTCTTAAACATCTCGACAAAATGAATATATTAGAACTTTATTACTATAGCATAAACGTCGTGTCCTCTAACTGAAGTTGTACATGTGGATGGACAGCGTGGCAGTACACAGATTCTGGTCAAATTTCAGGAGTAGGGAATTGTGATATCAGCAGCTGTTTCATTAGAAGCTTTACAAGGAAATGGAGCAAGTGGTGGAGGTAATATTTCCACGCCTAATAATGCAACACCAGTATACGGAGTTGCTGTAATTAATGGAGATAATGTAAATTTACGAAGTGGACCATCTTTACAGTCTAGTGTAATTCGCCAATTGAATCGTGGCGAATCATATGAAGTTTGGGGAGAACAAGATGGATGGCTCTGTTTAGGGACAAATCAGTGGGTATATAATGATTCAAGTTATATTCAGTATAAACATTATGTGGCAACTATTACTGGCGATAATGTGAATTTGCGAGACGCTCCATCATTAAACGGGAATGTTATAAGACAGTTACATCATGGTGAATCATATCGAGTATGGAGTAAGCAAGATGGATGGCTTTGCTTAGGGACAAATCAATGGGTATACTATGATTCAAGTTATATTCAATATGGTGTGCAATAAAGTAAAACTTTAATTGATGAGGATTGTCCACACTGATTATTGGACAATTGACCAATACCAATTGTTTTTTACCAGCAGTTTTACTATAAAAAGGCATCTTACTTGAGATGCCTTTTTATAAAAAAAATATAATTTTTACAAAGTGGATATTAAAAGCATAGTATAATATAATCGATATATTTATAAAAATAATTGGACGTGAAATAAAGGAGAAAAAATATGGAGTATGTGCTAATAGGTGGAATTTTAATATTATTAGCTGCAGTGTTTGTACTGTTTTATAAAAATAAACAGTTAGAATCAGAAAGTCAGCAAGTGGAATTTGAAAAGAAACAAGCGATTGAAACGTATGAAAGTGAAATTGCAGCTACGATTACAGAGCATAAAGAACAACAAAGTACTTTAAAGAATATGGAACAGAAAAAATATAACGATTTACAAGTGAATACAGCTAGAGAACTTGAAAATATGCGTATGATGAAAAATCAATTGGCTGTTCAACATAGTAAAGAACGTAGTGAAATGCAAGATAAGCATAGTAATGAAATACATATGTTTCAAAATTTAATTGCGGATTTACGAGAATATGCCAAAAATGGTGCTGAAGTGAATGCACATGAAACATTACATTATATGAAGCGAGGTTTCGTTGAGCAAGGAATAATACTAGAAGAAGAGTTTCATATTATACCAAACGTTTTTGTGAGAAGTAATAAATATAGAGATAAACGTGGCATAAATGATAATCGAATCCAGCACCTCACCTTATGTAAAACTGGCATTTATTTACTTGAGACGAAAGAATGGACGGGGACATTAATTCATGGTTTAACGAGAAAAAATGCTGGTATATATTCATTTATGATTGAGGAAATTGGTAAGTATCAACATGAAAGTGAAAAAGAAGAGACGTTTGAATTTATTACGGATGGAACTTCATTAACTTTGCAAGTAAGAAATGAAGTGAATCCAGCATATAAAGCGAAAAAATTAGCTCAAACTGTATATGATTATTTGGAAGAAGTGCAAGTAGATATTGTAAAGGAAAAAGTAAAACCTGTTGTATATTTTGAAAATGAGAGTGGAAAAGAAGTTATCGATCTTTCTAATGAAAAATTGCCGAGATTAAAAGATAGAGAGCAAATTGTAGCGTTTTTCAGAAATGAAATTTTAACAGGTAAAGTAATATATACAGCACAAGAACTACAAAAGATTAGAGATATGATTGGTCAGATGAATTATGTTATGAAGTGAAAAATAAAGTAGGTGTTATTTGGATGGAGAAAGGTAAAAGCGCTATATTGTGGGGAATGTTGTACGCTTATTTTTGTTTGTATATATTAATGTACATTGTGTTTATTTTTATTATTGATATGGTTCATGTGCCATTGAGTGTAATGAGTATTTTTGTGGTAGTAATGCCTTTTATTTTATTAGTTATTATTCAAAAGTCTATATTACATGTTTCGGCAAGACGTAATAAAGATAAGAAACAACTGTTCACTGTAATGGTGGTGGGTCTTATACTATTGATAGTGTGCACCGTACAATTAGGTATAAATGAATACACTTCAAACTTTAATCAAGAGCGATGGTTAAAGTTTGAAGATAAACGGGTACATATGGTAGATGACCTAATGCAAGAACATAAATTAATAGGGAAATCAAACGAGGAAATTACAAAATTATTAGGGGCCCCTACAGAAACAAGAAGTTTGGAAGAGGGAATTACCACTTTGTACTATCTTGGGAATGAACGTGGTTTCATTCCTATAGATAGTGAATGTCTTGTTTTGCAATTTGATAGAGATGGTAGGGTTATAGAATATAAGGTGCAACGAGATTGAAATAGTGAGAGGAAGAAGCTATACCTTTTATAGCTTCTTTTCTATATTCCAATATAGAAAAAGTAGGCAAATAGTAGTCATTCCTATCTATACGAATGGGGTAGAGTTTGTTATATTGTAAATGGCTATTTAGTTTAGAAGTTTACTAGATAGTATTAAATTTTTTAGATTAGGGAGGGAAGTTAACACGAATTTCGATATAAGCGTGTTAAATAATTATTATGAAAAAAGGATTTTATAATGTTTTAGCTGCATCAATTGTATTTAGTATGGTAACGATTCCAACTTCTTCCTATGCTGACACAGTAGAAAAGACCGTAACAATTTCAACTGACGAGCAAGCTTTAAAAAGTATTGAAACCCATATGAAAGATGAAGATGGGCGTGGAGAGGACAAAGGAATAACAAATGAAGCGCAAGGAGATTTTCTTGTACATATAATAAGTTCAGCACCTTTATATGATTCTGCTGATTTACAAAAAGCGACAGGTGTTCAGATTTCAAATCAAGTAGTGAAAGCTGAGAAACGAAAAGGAAACGCTTACTATGTTGAAACATCATCTGGAGCTGGGTGGATACAAAATAGTGAAGGAAACGTAGAGGTTAAGGAAATTTATCACTTATCAAATGAACAGTTAGTAATTAATGAAGAAACAGCTACATATTCCGCACCATTCAATTCATATAAAGAAGAGAAAGTATTACAGCCGCAAACAATTATTGCAATTGGACAAGCTGGAGAGTGGTTCCAAGTCCAAATAGATAATGAGGTGAAATGGATCTATTCACCTTCAGCAAAATTTGAGGGTACAAAAGCATCTCTTATTCAAAGTACAACCCCAACGCGTACGAAACGTGAAGCGGTTATGTATGCAGCACCATCAGCAGAGAAAACAACGGATATTTACGGTGTACCATTAAAGGAAATGATTGTACCAACAGGAAATGAAAATATTCGTCCAGGTTATGCGATGAAACCAAAATACATTACAATTCATGAGACGGATAATTATAGTGTTGGAGCAAATGCTAGAAACCATGCGCAATATTTATACAGCCAAGCAACAGGAACGACTGATCGTTCAGCATCTTGGCATTTTACAGTAGATGATAAAGAAATTTATCAACATCTACCATTAAATGAAAGTGGTTGGCATGCTGGAGATGGAGCAGAAGGAACTGGTAATAGAGAATCAATTGCTATTGAAATAGCTGTCAACCAAGATGGTGATTATAAAAAAGCTGTGGAAAATGCTCGCAAATTAGCGGCTTATTTAATGGGAGAATTAAATATACCTTTAGAAAATGTGAAAAAACATCAATTTTGGAGCGGGAAGAATTGTCCGGCTATTATGATAAAGAATAATGAATGGGAGCCATTCTTACAGGGAACAAAAGCTTATTATGATGCAAATCATAAAGATGATATTACAGGTGGTTGGTACGAAGCGGATATTCGTGAATTAGATAAAAGAGGTATTATGGTTGGAGATGGAAAAGGTTCTTATTGGCCTGAGCGTCTTGTAACACGCGGAGAATTTGCGAATTTAGTTTCAAGATCATTACAATTACCTGAGGGGAAATCGAATTTCAAAGATTTAAACACAGCACATCCATCGCTAGTAGATGGTATTAATCGTGCAGCTAGTGCTGGAATTATAAGTGGACGAGGGAATGACCTATTTGCACCGAATGATACGATTAAACGTGATGAAGCTGTCATTATGATTGATCGAGCGTTACAATACAAAAATATTAAGGGTAATTTAGTTCAATTACCATTTACGGATCAAAATTTAGCGTATGATAAACAAGCTGTCCAACGTGTTTATGGACTTGGAATTGTAAAAGGAAATGAGAACAATGAGTTTATGCCGAAAGGTTCTGCAACACGTGGAGAATCGGCAGCATTTATTAATAGAATGTTAAAAGTAATAGAGAAGTAAATAATAGAAAGGCATTCGCTTTAGCGAGTGCTTTTTTATTTTTCAATATGTTATAGAAAGGGGCTGTGAATTTTGACTGGAATAAGGAATGAAAGCGGAGGTGATGCATATATTTAGATGCATTGGGTAGTTTTTTATAATTTTGTATAAAATGAAAAGGAGGTAAGACGGTGAAAGCGATACCGACTGATGTCCTGAGTAAGGAATTGATGGAAAGAGAAGGGGTTATATCTATTACAGTGAAGGAATTTGAAAAGATAGAGGTGGCCGGAGTTGTTGTCTCTGGACCAGCTGTAATTTTGATTAATCAAGATTAAGTACATATTATCAATATAGAAAAGTAGTAAAAGCATCCGTTTAGGGTGCTTTTTGTTTGTATAGAAGTGTGCATATGATAGATAATTGGGGTATTGGAGGGGGAGTATGTGGCAATTATTATAACAATGTTATTAATGGGAGTTTTATTAGGTTTTGTCGGAGCCGGAGGAGCAGGATTTATCATCGCCATACTCACTCTAGTATTCCATATCCCTATTCATGTTGCGCTTGCAACATCTTTAACTGCTATGGCATTTACAACATTATCTGGAGTAGTAAGTCATTACCGAGAAGGGAATGTTGTGTTTGTAATAGGTGGGATTGTTGGGGGATTTGGAGCAATTGGTTCCTTTATTGGTTCAAAGTTTGGTTCGCTAATACCAGCGCATCTTCTGCACTGGTTTACAGCGGGTATGTTATTTTTATCTGCAATTTTTATGTTTATTCGATTGATTATGTTCCAAAACAGGGAGCAGTCGTCTTTAAAAGAGGGAAAAGAACTTACGAAAGATAACTTGATTAAATGTATATGTCTCGGACTGGTTACTGGAATTTTAGCTGGTTCGTTTGGGATTGGTTCAGCACCCTTTATCCAACTCGGGTTAATGGTTCTATTAGGTTTAACGATCCGTCAATCTGTAGGGACGACAATGCTCGTTATATTACCAATCGCAATTGGAGGTGGGCTTGGATATAGTTCGGAAGGGTATTTAGATTATGTATTATTAGTACAAGTTTTAATCGGGACAATGTTAGGCGCATATATAGGAGCTAAGTTTACAAATTATGCACCTCGCATGCTTCTAAGGTTTTCGATGATTATGACACCAATATTAGCTGGATGTATGTTGTTAGTAGATTAAAGAGAATATATAGAAACGTATTAATATATTTTACGAATGAATTATGTAAGTAATTCATATTTCCCATATAAAAGGATTTGCTTTAATATAATGAGTGTAAAGTTCGAGTATTCGAAGTATTACTTGAATTATATCCCTATCCCTTTTCTAAAAATGCGAACAAGTTTTGCCCTATTCTATTCAATAGTTTATTGTATAGAAATATATTGTTCGATGACCATTATGGAACGCACATAATGGGAAAATCCCGATCCTTAAAGAGGATGCCCCTAATCTTCATGTGAAAATATGATCGGATAAGAAAGCTGGCCAATTTATGGTCAGCTTTCTTTTTGTTCAATAAGTAATTCTTCTTTAATTTCTGTTTGCAATAATAAAGTTTTTCCGAAGCGGCGTTTGCACTCAGCTCTTACCTTTTGAATTGCCAGTAGCTGAGAAGTGGCGGGCACTGTGACAATGGCTTGCCGAGGTTTTCGATTTTCTTCACAAAAGACACACTCCACAACATATTTAGAAATCATATTTTCATCCTTCCATATTGAATTTCTAAGAAGGGACTGCTCATGAAGTTGATGTAATCTTTCGTCATCGTTTTACTTTTTTCCTCTTTTTTCAAGGATAAATATAAAGAAAGATCGAAATTTAATATGGGGGGAGATAGGATGAAAAGATGGATTGGGACGGCAGCTATATGTATGAATGAAAAGAATGAATTTTTAATGGTACTACAAGGAAAAGTAGATGAAGAGAAAAGATGGTCTGTGCCAAGCGGGGGACAAGAAGAGGGAGAAATACTTGAAGAGTGTTGTGTTCGTGAAGTATGGGAAGAAACGGGTTATGAAGTGGAAATTATAGAAAAACTATGTGAAAAGAAAGGGATAACATATGGGGTACCAGTTCATGTGCATTACTATATTGTAAAGTTAATAGGCGGTAACATGAAAATACAAGACCCCGATGAGTTAATACATGAAATAGATTGGAAAGGAATAGATGAAGTGAAAGAATTATCTTTATCGTTTCCAGAAGATTATGATCTATTATATAAATATATAAATAAAAAAGAAAGTGTTTAAACACTTTCTTTTTTAATGTATCCAAGATAAGAAAAGTGGAACAATGACTAAACTAGCTCCGGCTGTTAAAAGCATTGATAAACTTGCAATTGTGCCTTCTACAGGACCGATTTCAAATGCTTTTGATGTTCCAGTTCCATTCGCGCTAGTACCTAGCATTATACCTTTTGCGAGTGCTGTTTTAATGCGGCATATTCGTATGAGCGTAGGACCGAGTAATGCTCCAGTTAAGGCAGTTAATACGACGAAAACTGCTGTTAATTGTGACATGCCACCAATCATTTCTGAAATAGCCATTGCAATAGGTGTCGTTACAATATGTGGTGCTAAACTCTGTTCTATTGATGAATCAATTTGAAAAAAATTAGCTAATAGTGCTGAAGTAATAACTGATAGAAAAGAACCGACAATGACATTAATTAAAATAGCAGTTCCATGTTTTTTTAATAGATCAAAATATTTATAGATTGGCCATGCGAAAGCAACCGTTGCAGGTTTTAATAATTCTGTTAGCCAATGACTACCAGATTCGTAGGTTTCGTATGGTGTATCTAATCCGAGTAATAAAGCAATTAAAATGATTGGGCATACAAGAAGGGGAGAAAGTAAGCTCCAATTCCAGCGTTGATACATTTTTTTAGATACCCAATATGTGAATAGTGTTAATAGTAAACAAAGAAAGCCGATCATTGTGTTGATCCTTTCCGCTTTAATAGCAATTCTGTTAAAAGTCCTGTTACGAGAGTGACACAAAGTGTACTAATCACGATAATTAAAATGAGATCGATTCCATATTGTGATAATGTATCTTTGTAACGAATGACAGCGACTGCAGAAGGGATGAAAAATAAAATAAGTTCTTTTAATAAAAAGTCTGCGCCGTCTTGTATCCATTCTTTTTTCACTATGTTAAATTTTAATGATATTAACAATAAAAAAATACCGATTATACTTCCTGGAACTGGGAGGTGTGCCTGTTTTGCAATCCATTCACCTGTCCAAGCGAAACAAAATAATAATAAAATTTGTCCGCTTAACTTCCACCATTTCATACAGTAACCACCTCTTTGTTTTTTACATAAAAATTGTAAAAAATAATTAACAATTTCTACTATACGTTCATTCGAAAAATTTGTCTAATATATAAATTATATGTTATTAATATATTAGATGTATTAATCGAAAGTGAAAAGGGTGTCCAAAATGGAATTACGGCATTTGCAATATTTTGTTGTAGTGGCAGAGGAATTGCACTTTGGACGAGCGGCTGCTCGTCTACAAATGACACAACCACCACTTAGTCAACAAATTCAGCAATTAGAAAAAGAAATGGGAGTTATGTTATTTTCAAGAACGAAGAGAAAGGTTGAATTAACAGAAGCAGGAGGAATGTTTTTAAAAGAAGTAAAAAAAGCGTTTGAACAAATTGAAAAAGCAGTAGAAGTTGCACAAAGTGCTCAAAGGGGAGAAGTTGGATCACTTTCAATTGGTTTTGTAGGTGCGGCGATATATGATATTTTACCGTCAATTGTCAGGGAGTATAGAAAGAAATTTCCAAGAGTGTCTGTTGCATTACATGAATTGTCAACACCGGATCAGGTGCATGCACTTCATGATAATCGAATCGATATTGGATTTTTACGTCCGCCAATTCCAACGCAATTACTTGAGTTAGAACCAATTCAAAAACTTTCGTGTACGTTATGCTTACCGAAGGCGCATCCACTTGCTGAAAAGGACGAAATACATATCGAAGATTTAAGGGATGAACCGTTCGTATTTATTACGAGACCAGTATGGCCAGCGTTATACGATACAATTTTATCACTTTGCCGCGATGTCGGTTTTAGTCCGCACATTGTACAAGAAGCAACGGAGTATCAAACTGTCATGGGGCTTGTAGCAGCAGGTATTGGAATTACAGTAATACCTGTATCCGCAAATAAATTGTATAAAACAGAAGTTGTATATAAAGAGTTATGTGATTCTAATTTTGTTGCAGAAATGTCAGTGGCTTATAAAAAAATGAATAACAATCCAGAGTTGTTAGAGTTTTTGAAAATTGCAAGAGAGAAAAAAAGGATTGAAGTGGAAGATGCGAAGGCTGAATAGTTGATGAAGTTACAAGGCAGTCATGATAATTAAGTTATATAAAGATTCACTTCGTTAAACAAAAAACGGAAATGTAACTAAAGTGCATTTCCGTTTTTTGTTTTTTTGTTCAATGCTAAAGAGGTAAATATGCTTGGTTTCTAGGACTAAAGTCTTAGAAAAGATTCCGATTGAAGTGCGATGTTTAAAATGTCATATTTTCATACACTAGTAGTATAGAATGCGTATGTTATGAAGTAAGGTAGGGGAAGGGATCTATGTCTTTATGTCGGTTAGCGAGAAAAAATATACAAACATTTGCTGCCAAAAGGTTAAAACAATTTATGTGGATTGCTATGAATACAATGATTTGTTTTTTTATGATATCATTCCGATTCAATGAAGCTGTAATAAGTAAAGTGGGATATACACCTATATTTGTAAAGTGGTTTTATGCTATGTTTCTATTTGTAGTTTTTGTATGTATTTTCATTACATATAAAATGACAACCTCTCTTTTACAGGTAAGAAGAGAGGAGTTTAAATCGTATGAAGTAGTGAAGATGACAAGAAAAGAAATGTTATGTTTATTATGTCAGGAGCAATTATTAATTTACGGAGGAGCTTTTGTTTTCGGATTAATTCATGGTATGTTATTTTTGAAATTATTTATTATTATTTTTATGAAAGCAGTAGGAATCCAAGGAGTAACAAATGCACCGATTACGACGTATGCGATAATGGTAACAGCAGTTGTTATGATAACCGTCATTATAATATCAATGTGGCAATGTTGTAGGTTTACACAAAGGTTAAAGGGTGAAAAGTCATATGAAACAAGGAGAAAGGCATGAGAAATCATGGCTTTTTCTTCATTTTACACATGTTATTAATCATGATACAGTGGGAAGAACTGAAAAAAAAGAGTTAAGAAGAAAGGTTGTATGGAATGATAAATGAGCAAGCGATCGTAAAAGTTGATCGATTAACAAAACGAATTGGTTCAAAGACGTTAGTAGAAAATATTAGTTTTGAAGTGAAAAAAGGTGAAGTAGTTGGCTTATTAGGACCAAATGGTGCTGGAAAAACGACATTAATGCGAATGATGGTCGGAATGATTCGTATGACAGAAGGAGAAGTATGGATTGATGGTCAATCTGTAAAACAGCAATTTGAAAAAACTGCTGCGAAAATTGGTGCTGTAATTGAGACACCGGAATTCTATCCTTTCTTAAGTGGCTATGAAAATTTAACATATTTTGGACGAATGAATGGCAATGTGACTGAAGAGCGTATCGATGAAGTAGTGCAATTGTTAGGAATGGGACAAGTAATTGACCGTAAAGTAAAAGCATATTCACTCGGTATGAGACAACGTTTAGGAATTGCTCAGGCACTTATACATAATCCAGACGTATTAATACTAGATGAACCAACGAACGGATTAGATCCGAGTGGTATACATGAAATGCGGATGTACATAAAGAAAATTGCACATGAACAAGGAAAAGCTGTTCTTGTCTCTAGTCACTTACTTTCAGAAGTTGAACTAATGTGTGACAGGGTTATTATTATTCAGCACGGAGAATATGTCGCAACTCAAAATATTCAAAGTGATAAAAAGGAAGAAACTGAAAAGATACATATACGTGTAGATGATGCGAATAAAGCAGCTGAAGTTTTAGAGTACGATGTTTTAGTAAAAGGTAATGAATTAATTATAAATGTGAAAGATGAAGAAATCCCAAATGTTCTTCGTACATTGATCGAGAAAAACATTCAAGTTTATCGTGTATATGAAGAAAGAAAAACGCTAGAAGAGCAGTTTTTAGAATTAACAGGGGGAAAAGATATTGTTTAATTTAGTTTATAACGAGCTGTATAAAATATTTAAGCGAAAGCGAACGATTATTCCTTTTGCAGTTATTGCGGTATTAATTATTGGGTTAGGATGGGTTACGGTAAAGTATTTAGAGCCAGAAACAAAAGGATGGAAAGCGGATTATACAGAACGCACTGTAGAAATTGAGAAAAAGCTCGGCATGAAAAAAGAGGATATTTTAACGGAAAAGTCAGGAGACGAGCTTGTAAAGGAATACCAGCTTAAAATGAAGCATTTAGATACGAATACAGCGCCAGCAAGTAGTTCTCCACTTTCTTTCATGAGAGATACTGGCTTTATTGTTTTTCCTATTTTACTTCCGTTTATTCTCGTATATGCGAGTACAATTTTTGCGAATGAATATAGCTGGGGAACATATAAATTTTTAACGATTCGTCCAGCGAGCAGATTTAAAATTTTAACATCGAAATTTTTGGCCATCGTTATATTTGCGGCATTATTATTTATCTTTAATATGATTTTTTCAACATTATGTGGGCTAATTGTTTATAAATTCCAACAACCATCCTGGACTGAATTTATCGTTCAAGACGGAAATATTATAAAACAAAACATTTTCGTGGAAGCAAGTAAATATTATATTTTATCTTGGTTACCAACTCTTGTATATGCTGCATTTGCTTTTATGATTTCTGTTTTAACGAGATCAAGTGGAGGTGCAATTGGTATTTCTTTATTTCTTGCTTTATCAGGAGGAATAGCGCTAATTCCAGCAGCAAGATATGAATGGGCGAAATATTTATTACCAGCGAATACAGATTTATATGGGCTTTTAAAGGGTGGAAGCTTTATTGATGGAGTAACATTCCCATTTGCTTCTTGTATGCTTCTTCTATACTTAGCTGTATTTTTAGGGGTTTCCTATACTGTATTTATAAAACGAGATTTAACAGCATAAGCAAAAGCCGTTAAGGGTAACTTAACGGCTTTTTGTTTGCAATAATTGATGAATAGCTCCTTCGGCTAATAAGGCGAAATACTCCGCGCTAATAGGCAATGCTTTTTCATCTACTGTAAAAGCTGGATGATGCCATTCATGTGTACCACTTGTTCCCATAAAGACGAATGAACCTGGTGTTTCTTGTTGGTAAAAAGAAAAATCTTCTCCTGCCATTGATGGTGTAGGAGAGATAACGTTTAGGTCCATTTGCTCTGCAATTTGAACAGAAAGATTAGTGAGTACTTTATCGTTATGAACAGCAGGAGGACCTGGGTAAAATCGAAACTCTGTTTTTACACCTAGTGCATCAGAAATACCTTTAATGATACGTTCCATTAGTGCTGGAATCTTTTCACGTGTTTCAGCTTGGAATGTACGAACAGTTCCTTCTAATGTAGCTTTTTCAGGAATAACGTTCCACGTATTCCCTGAATGAATGTTTGTTACACTTACGACAGCGTTATGAGAGGAACTAATATTTCGGCTTACAATTGTTTGAAGTGCCATAACGATTTGAGATGATGCAACGATAGGATCGACGCCGGCATCAGGCACAGCTGCATGTGTTCCAACACCATGAATTTCAATTTCAAATCGATCTACTCCAGCCATTAGTGGACCGTCTTTAATACCGATTGTACCTACTGGTAAATCGGGCTTATTATGCATACCAAACACGGCTTGCACATTCTTTAAATGTCCAGCTTCAACAACTTTACATGCTCCGTTTCCACTTTCTTCAGCAGCTTGGAATATAAAGCGAACAGTTCCGTTAAGAGAAGCTTCTTTTTCTTTTAATAAGTAAGCCGCTCCCAACATAGCAGCTGTATGAAAATCATGCCCACAAGCATGCATTTTACCTTGTATTTTTGAAGTGTATGGAAGGTCTGTTTCTTCCTGGATAGGAAGGGCATCGATATCAGCACGAAGCGCTACAACTGGTCCGTTTTTATTACCAGCAATTTCAGCGATAATTCCTGTTTCTAAGTTGGAATCAATAATAGTGATATTGGCCTCTTCTAACCAATTTTTTATCGCTTTTGTCGTTTCAAATTCTTCGTATGATAGTTCTGGATTTTCATGTAAATGCCGACGAATGGAAATAAGTTTTTCTGTTAATTGATCTGGGATAGATGCCACTTATTATACCCTCTTTCTTAAGTGAAATATTTGTATTCATTATATAACACAATAATAAAAGAGAGGATTCTCAAATGAAAATCCTCTCTCGTTTATGCCGTAACTTTTTTATGAGTATGCTGTTTTCTATACCGTCCACGCATTGCATAGGCAATTTGCGGGATTGCGATACCGATTAAAATAAGTGATACACCGTACCATTGTGAAGATAGTACAGCTTCTTTTAAAACGAATACCGACATAATTGTTGTAACTGGTAGTTCCGCTGCGCCAAGAATAGTTGCTAAGCCAGATCCGATTTTTGGAATACCGATTGTAAAGGCAATGGACGGAATAACGATACTAAATATTCCTAATCCTAAGCCGTATTTCCAAAGGCCTTGAGAAATCGTTCCGTTAAAAATAAATGTTGGCGGGAATACGATCATGACTAAAGTTAAAGCACCAGCCATTAAAAGGACACCGCGTGGTAATGAAGGTACTTCAACGGCAACTTTACCACTTACAAAAATGTATGTTGCAAATGTAATAGCAGATAATAAGCCTAAAATGATTCCAGTCATATCGAAATCACCTGCTGATTTTTCTAATAACCCGCTTGATAAAAATGTACCTGCAAGTAAGAAGATAACCGAGATAACTTTTTCTTTTGAAGGCAATGTTTTCGTTGCGACCGCCTCAATGATAATCCCAACCCAAACGAACTGGAATAAAAGTATAATTGCAATTTCAGCTGGTACAGTTTTTAAGGAAGCGTAATAAAAAATCCCAGTAAAACTTGCAGACGTTCCTGCGACGAATAAAATTAACATTTGTTTCAGTGGAACACGATGTCTAGAAAATAGAAGTGTAATAGCAAGTAAAATAATCCAACCGAACAAATACTGGCTACCAATTACCTCTCCAAGTGAAAATCCTTCTGCATATGCAAGTTTAACAAAAATAGCTAAAACCCCATAACTACACGCTCCTAATAAAACTAAAAGAGAATAACGAAGCATGAAAAATTCCTCCCATCTATATGAAATTGTTCCGTAACGGACATATATAACTAGAGGGAAGTATACAAAATTAAAAATGAAGGGTCAAATGAAAGAAAAATGAAAAATTTTATAGAATAATAATAAAAGTATGATATTTATGCATAATCTTGAAATTTATAATAATTAAAGTATTGTAAAATCAGCTTTATGTTGTATAAAGATAGCATTTGAAAAAAATTTTTTTAGGGTCGATATGTGTGAAGTTAATTGTAATGTGCTAATGATTTGAGAAACTGTGGAACCTTTGTTATGTTAGTAACAATTAGAAAGAGTTTCATAATTCAATTGAGATTTTTCTATATAATAGAAGGAAATAAAAACGTTTTATCCCGCGTTAACGGGCAGTAAGACTCCCACCTCAAAATTCGGCTGGAGCAAAGAAGTTAGATGGGAGATCAACTGCCCGTAAACGCCCGATTGGTTCAACTAATAATCAGTGGGATGAACAAAACCCCACTGATTAAAGTTTCACTTTATTAGAAACTGTGTGAAAGGGTAGTTTTTCTTATTATCACGTTGGAAACGTGAGTTCACGAATTGTTCATAGTATTTTTATGTGTTTTTGCTACAATATGTAAGGAGAGGAGTGGAATCATGCAAGATATTAGTATTTTTTTAGCGTTTGGAGCTGGGTTCTTATCATTTATATCCCCATGTTGCTTACCGCTTTATCCGGCATTTTTATCATACATAACAGGTATGTCGGTTTCTGAATTGAAAGAAGAAAATGCAATGCTTCGCAAAAGAAGTATGATACATACAGCATTTTTCTTACTTGGGTTTTCTATTATATTTATCGCAATTGGATTTGGTACAAGTTTTATCGGAGGAATCTTTACGAATTATAAAGATTTAATTAGGCAGTTAGGTGGTATATTTATCATTGTGTTCGGTCTTATTATTGTCGGTGTGTTTAAGCCGAAGTTTTTAATGCAAGATCGTAAATTTACTTTTAAAAATCGTCCGAGTGGTTATTTTGGTTCAGTTCTAATTGGATTGGCATTTGCTGCAGGATGGACACCTTGTACAGGGCCTATTTTAGTGTCTGTAATTGGATTAGCTGCAACAAATCCAGAATCGGCAATGATTTATATGATTGCTTACATACTTGGATTTGCTATCCCGTTTTTCGTACTTTCATTCTTTATTACGAAAATGTCTTGGATTAAAAGAAATAGTATGGCGTTCATGAAAATAGGAGGATACATTATGATTGTCATGGGGGTCTTTCTATACTTTAACTGGATGACGAAAATTATCGTATATTTCTCAAGTTTATTTGGTGGATTTACCGGTTTTTAGTATTATTCTGTGAAAATGTTGGAAATACTAACGGAAAAGCATATAATGAAATTATATTTTGCGTATAGCCACAAAAAAAGGATGAGAAAATATGAACATAGTTCTTTTATCAAGTATCGTTGCTGTTTGTATGGCTGTTGGTGCGATGTTTATTCGTTTAAAAGCAGCTAAGAAACCTGCAACATTGAAAAAAATTATACTCCCACCGTTTTTTATGAGCACAGGAGCACTGATGTATGTTTTTCCAGAATTTCGATTAACTCCAGCAGAAATGTTAGAAGCGATTGTCGTTGGTCTATTTTTCTCTATTTTTCTTATTAAAACATCTAAGTTTGAAATACGCGGACAAGAGATTTATTTGAAGCGTTCAAAAGCATTTGTATTTATTTTAATTGGATTACTTGTAGTGCGTATTGTGTTTAAAACATACTTAAGCCAATCTCTTGATTTAGGACAACTTAGCGGCATGTTCTTCTTACTTGCATTCGCAATGATTGTTTCATGGAGAATTGCGATGTACCGTTCCTTTACAAAATTACAGAAGGAAATGGAAAAAGAAGACGGTTTTTATAATGAAAAAGATATGAAGCTAACGTAAAAACTGTATATGTATAAAATAAAAAGACAGCGTCAAAGACGCTGTCTTTTTATTGGTATTGTTAACATCTTCTGTCCCAACCACGACGTATAAAACGTTTACCATTGATGTTAACTTGTTGAAAATAGGGGAAAAAATGAAGATTATTTTGCAAGTAAAGTTTTATAGTTAGAATAATCAATCTCTTTTTCTTGTAGTTTCTTAATTAAAAATTTATGATCGCGCTTCGGTGTAGCAACGATATATCCTTGTATGATTAAATCTTGTGTAATTTTTGGAGCGTTTTCCTTTATTGCAAGTTCCCCAATTTTACCAGCAATTTTTGATTTAGCAACATCGCGAAATAGTTCAGGAACAGGGCTTACGAGTTCTTCTAATAATTGTTTCTGCTCGTTATCCCATAAGTGTCGTGTTTGATCAATGTAGTGTTGCTCCCAATCTAAAATGGACATACCATCTTCTTTTGGTAATCGTTTTAGGAATTTTCTGAACATAAAATATCCACCAATAGACATAAGTCCTAATAATACAACAGTCCAAACGACAATAAACCAACTAAACCATCCTTCTAGCAATCGTATTCCCCCTTAACGAAAGCAGTTTTCTTTTATTTATATTATAAACAGTGAGATTCATAGAAAGCAAGAACGCTTGATCATTTTGACCAAGCGCTGTGATTTAAACGAAGTATAGTTGTTCAACACATAAAATATCATTGTCATTTTCTACATATTCAATGATGAGTGTGCCAACTTTACGATCTTTATCTTCAGTTGTGAAAATAGAGTAAGAAGTAAAACGTGTTGTTGATAGGCCGCTTATATGTGTAGGTAAAGAAATGTAGTCGTTATCGCGGAAGAATTCCATCAGTTCAATATCTTCAAATTCTTTTCGGTCAACTTGTTTGTTTGTATAGCGGCGTTGAAGTTGTTTTAAAGATTCATTCCAAGAAATTGCTTTTGTGTCGTATACCATTGTTCTATCTCCTTACTGTATGTAATTATTAAGAACATACGTTCTAAGCCAGTATACTCTTTTTATAAGAAAAGGGAAAGCAAAAAATAATGTAAGCTTGGATTTCCAAGCTTACATTATTTTTGAGTCCATCATAATCTCTATTTTTTATTATAAGTTAGATAAGTATAAGAAACAAGATGATATATATTTTGTTGATAGTTTTCAAAATTCTGTTTATTATTTATGTATTACAGTACAAGGGAATGAGAGGGATGACATACGTAATTTCACTCCAAGGACCGATGGCAAGTGGAAAAACAACATTGGCAAAAAGGTTAGAGCAACATGGGCTTTCGGTTATATATGAAAATCCATATCCAATTGTAGAAAAAAGAAAAGAATTGCATTTAGATATGAACTCAAAAGAGGGATTTATTAAAAATCAAAAAATGTTTATTGAAGCAAAAATAAAAGAGTTTCAAAATGTGAAAAGTTCAGTCATGATTTTTGATCGCGGACCAGAAGATATTGAATTTTATACACTCTTTTATCCGAAGATGATAGGGAAAGAGTGGGATATAGAAACAGAATTAAAAGATGAATTGTATAAATTAAGAGAATGCCGTTCGGATGCAATTTTTTATTTAGATGTTTCGAAAGAGAGTTTGTATGATAGAAAAAATAATGATAGGGCAAGAAATCGAAGTACATTTGAGGAACAATTTAAATTAGTAGAAGTTGAAAAAGAATGGTATAAACAATTTCCCGTAACTTATGTGGACACTAATATATTATTAGTGGACGAATTAGAGGCATATCTTATAGGGTGGCTAAGGGAGAAAAGGCTATGAAAAAAATATTATTATTCGTATACCCAACATTTGCGGAGTTTGAAATTACGGTAGCAACGGCATTGCTGAAAAATAAATATGAGATCATTACAGCAGGTTTAACAAAAGAAATAATTATAAGTGAAACGGGCTTGCAAGTACAGCCGCACATAGAATTAAATGAAGTGCGTGTGGAAGAGTATGAGGGTATTATTATTCCGGGCGGAGATGAAATACATATGAAAGAGGCAGAACTGCTTTTTTCAGTTATTCGTCAATTTTCTGAGCAAGAAAAATTAGTGGCAGCGATTTGTGCTGGACCGTATGCGTTAGCAAGAGCAGGTTTACTAAAAAAAATTTCTTATACAGTGACCATAGATTATCAAAAATTAGATTGTTTTCCAGTAGAAAATTTTGTGTATACAGAAGTTGTACAGCACGCAAATATTATTACAGCACAAGGACATGCATTTGTGCCATTTGGACTAGCGATTGCCTCTTATTTTGGAGTAGTGAATGAACATGATACAAATTTTTATCGTGGAAAGGGCAATATAATGATGGAGAAGCTTTTACCGGAAAACGTGTAAAAGCTAGCAAATGCTAGCTTTTTTCCTTTTTACATCGATAAATCACTAACGTTTTCGGATCGCTCCAAATACCGTCATGAATTGTTAATTCATTTTCTATTTCTTTTTTCAGCCAGTCCTTCATTTCGGTGTGAAGAGACATATTATCAGGTATATTCAGCGACGGAAACATGCTAGAAATATAGTTTACGATTGGAGTGGCGCGATGAAAAACAAGTGCATTATGAATAATTGTTTCTTCAACAGTTGGAAAAACAGAGTGTAATAGCTCTTTACCATTCTCTAAACAAAATGGAGCTGCTGACGGTGATGTTTTTGGTAAATCAAATGCGACTAGCATTTTGTTACACATTTCATCTATACGAGGCAATGAAACTTTAGAGTTTGTTGTAGCTAAAAGGGCGCCGCCAGGACGAATTACTTTATGGAATCCTTGAATAGTTTTTTCGACATCTTTCATGTGGTATAACATATGTCTTGCGATTATCCAATCATAACAATTAGCTTCGAAAGGAAGTTTACTAGCATCGCCGAGTTTCCATTCGATCATATTATTCTGTATAGCCGCTTCAGAAAGCATGGTTTCTGATTGGTCAAAGCCAGTTAACGGGCCTTTATGACCATTGTTTTGCAAAAGGGAAAGGAATTTTCCGTTAGCACAACCGACCTCTAATATTTTTTCTTCCCCTTGAAGTTGTAAATGTTCAATGACGACTTCATCTACATTCACTTGTTTCTCTTCGAAATGTTTATGCGTATCGATACGTGTTTGTAAATGGTTACTCACGTTGTATTGGCGTTTTACATCATTCATTTTTTCACATTCCACCTTTATGCAAAATTGCTGGATCGCATGTGTTAATACGTCTGTTTTCCTTAAAGCTTCGTAATGGAGTGCGTCTTCAAACCTTGCAAGTAATTTTTCTTCAATTCGAAAATGAATATCTTTTCGCTTCGCCACTGAAATCTCGCCCCTTTGCATCTGTTAGTGAGACTATAGCACGTCTGAAAAAAATCTGTAAATAAATTGTGTACACAAGTATGAGAGAGATAAAAAAAATGCTTGAATAATATTTTAAACTATTGACGGTTTAACCGTTTTCATATATTCTTAAATTAAGTAATATTCAAATAATTCAAAAGAAATGAGAGAGTCACATGCTTCTTCAAGGAACACATCGAATTGGTCGTATGGCCATGCTGTTGGCGCTTGCGGATGAGAATGAAAGCCCTGTATTATCTATTCCAAAAGGTTGGAAATATTGTACTGGGAAAGTTGGTTCTATGAATTCGCAAAAAGTAGTAGCAGCAATGGAAACAGCGGCTAAGAGCAACCGAGTTATTGAAACAGATGTTTACAGAGAAACACATGCACTTTATCATGCAATTATGGAAGCTTTGTACGGAGTGACGAGAGGTCAAATTCAGTTAGCAGACGTTCTTCGTACAGTAGGACTTCGCTTTGCGATTGTGCGCGGTACACCATACGACGGAAAAAAAGAAGGCGAATGGGTTGCTGTTGCACTTTATGGAACGATTGGTGCACCTGTAAAAGGATCTGAGCATGAGGCGATTGGTTTAGGAATTAATCACATATGATTTGCCCATAGTCTATTAGTTAGAAGGGGGCCTTATTTTTTAGGACAGAAGTCTGTCTTAAAAAGATAAGGTCCCCTTTTGCCTTTATAAGGAGGAAAAAGAATGATTACGTTAACAGGACACACATTGACAGTTGAAGAAATGAAGAGGTTGTTACTTGAAGGTGAAGGTGTAACAGCTTGTCCAAATAGTATGCAAAAGGTAGCGGAGTGCCGCGAAGTAGTTGAGAAAATCGTGGAGGACGGAAAAGTCGTTTACGGTATTACAACTGGATTTGGAAAGTTTAGTGATGTGCTTATTCAAAAAGATGATGTAAAGGCACTTCAGCACAATTTAATTCAATCACATGCGTGCGGAATAGGCGATCCATTCCCGGAAGAGGTATCACGCGGTATGTTAATTTTACGAGCGAACACGATGTTAAAAGGAGTATCTGGTGTTAGACCGCTTGTTGTAAATATGCTTCTTGAGTTTGTAAATCGTAAAATTCATCCAGTCGTTCCGCAACAAGGTTCACTAGGAGCGAGCGGTGATTTAGCACCTTTATCTCATCTTGCTCTCGTTTTATTAGGTGAAGGTGAAGTGTTCTACAAAGGAAAACGAGTTCATGCGATGGTTGCTCTTACAGAAGAAGGACTTGAACCTATTGAACTTGAAGCAAAAGAAGGTCTTGCGTTAATCAATGGTACGCAGGCGATGACAGCGCAAGGAGTTCTTTCTTATATAGAAGCTGAAGCAACGGCTTATCAATCTGAATTAATTGCTTCTATGACAATTGAGGGATTGCGCGGCATTATTGATGCATTTGATGAAAATGTTCATAAAGCACGTGGTTATAAAGAACAAGTAGAAGTAGCAAGCAGAATTCGTGACATTCTTCATGATAGTAAACTTATTACAAAGCAAGGAGAACTTCGGGTACAAGATGCATATTCACTTCGTTGTATCCCGCAAGTGCACGGTGCTTCTTGGCAAGTTTTAAATTATGTGAAAGAAAAATTAGAAATTGAAATGAATGCAGCAACAGATAATCCGCTTATTTTTGATGGCGGGGAAAAAGTAATTTCTGGTGGTAATTTCCACGGACAACCGATTGCATTTGCGATGGACTTCTTAAAAGTAGGAATGGCGGAACTTGCTAATATTTCAGAGCGTCGTATTGAGCGCCTAGTAAATCCGCAATTAAATGACTTACCACCATTTTTAAGTCCAGAGCCAGGACTTCAGTCTGGTGCAATGATTATGCAATATGCAGCGGCATCACTTGTTTCAGAAAATAAAACGTTAGCACATCCGGCGAGTGTAGATTCCATTCCATCGTCAGCTAATCAAGAAGATCACGTAAGTATGGGAACAATTGCTTCACGTCATGCACATCAAATTATTCAAAATGCAAGACGCGTTCTTGCAATTGAGATGATCTGTGCGATGCAAGCAGCAGAATATCGAGGAATTGAAAACATGAGTACAGTGACGAAGAGCTTCTACCATCAAGGTCGTCAGCAAGTACCTTCTATTACAAATGATCGCATATTCTCAACGGATATTGAAAATATTACGCATTGGTTAAAAACGAATTATTCGATAAAAGAAAGATTAGATGTAAACGCAGCACTATAAAATGAGAAAAGGGAGAGATTGAAATGGAAAATGTAAAACAAACAATTCGTGCGCCAAGAGGTACTGAATTACAAACGAAAGGGTGGGTTCAAGAAGCTGCACTTCGTATGTTAATGAACAATTTAGATCCTGAAGTTGCTGAAAAACCAGAAGAATTAGTTGTATACGGCGGAATTGGCCGTGCAGCTCGTAACTGGGAAAGCTACCATGCAATTGTTGATTCATTAAAAACGTTAGAAAGCGACGAAACGTTACTTGTTCAATCAGGAAAACCAGTTGCAATTTTTAAATCACATGAAGATGCGCCTCGCGTTCTTTTAGCGAACTCAAACTTAGTACCAAAATGGGCGAACTGGGATCACTTCCGTGAACTAGAGAAAAAAGGTCTTATGATGTACGGACAAATGACAGCGGGTAGCTGGATTTATATTGGAACACAAGGGATTTTACAAGGAACATATGAAACATTTGGTGAAGCGGCACGTCAACATTTCGATGGTTCATTAAAAGGTACAGTAACACTTACTGCTGGTTTAGGTGGTATGGGTGGTGCACAACCGCTTGCTGTAACGATGAACGGCGGTGTTGTAATTGCTATTGATGTAGATAAGCGTAGTATCGATCGTCGTATTGAAAAGAGATATTGTGATCTGTATACAGAATCTTTAGAAGAAGCGTTAACTATTGCGAACGAGTATAAAGAGAAGAAAGAACCGATTTCAATTGGATTGCTAGGAAATGCGGCAGAGATTTTACCAGAGCTAGTGAAGCGTAATATTACGCCAGATTTAGTTACGGATCAAACATCTGCTCATGATCCATTAAACGGTTATATTCCAGTAGGTTACACGTTAGAAGAAGCATCGAAGCTTCGTGAAGAAGATCCAGAACGTTATGTACAATTATCAAAAGAAAGTATGAAAAAACATGTAGAAGCAATGCTTGCAATGCAAGAAAAAGGTGCGATTACATTTGATTACGGAAATAACATTCGCCAAGTTGCTTTCGATGAAGGATTAAAAAAAGCTTTCGATTTCCCAGGATTCGTTCCAGCATTTATCCGTCCATTATTCTGTGAAGGAAAAGGACCATTCCGCTGGGTAGCACTTTCTGGTGATCCAGAAGATATTTATAAAACAGACGAAGTTATTTTACGCGAGTTCGCGGATAATGAGCATTTATGTAATTGGATTCGTATGGCACGTCAGCAAGTTGAGTTCCAAGGTCTTCCATCACGCATTTGTTGGCTTGGTTATGGCGAGCGTGCAAAATTTGGCCGCATTATTAATGAAATGGTGGCTAATGGTGAATTATCAGCACCGATCGTTATCGGCCGTGACCATTTAGATTGCGGATCAGTAGCATCTCCAAACCGTGAAACAGAATCTATGAAAGACGGTAGTGATGCAGTAGCAGACTGGCCAATTTTAAATGCATTAATTAACAGTGTAAACGGTGCAAGCTGGGTATCAGTTCACCACGGTGGTGGCGTTGGTATGGGTTATTCACTTCACGCTGGAATGGTTATCGTTGCAGATGGAACAGAAGCAGCGGCAAAACGTATTGAACGTGTATTAACTTCTGACCCTGGTATGGGTGTTGTTCGTCACGTTGATGCAGGTTATGACTTAGCGGTTCAAACTGCGAAAGAAAAAGGCGTTAACATTCCAATGATGAAATAAGGAGGAAGAAACATGCTGGACACTTTACTAATAAATATCGGTCAATTACTAACAATGGATCAAGAAGATGGTTTGTTAAGACGGGAAGCGATGAACACGCTTCCTGTAATTGAAAATGGTGCTGTTGGAATTGAAAATGGCGTAATTACTTTCGTTGGAACAGCCGAAGAAGCTAAAGGATTACAAGCGAAAGAAGTTATTGATTGCGGCGGGAAAATGGTTTCTCCTGGTCTTGTAGATCCGCATACTCATCTTGTATTTGGTGGATCTCGTGAAAATGAAATCGCGCTGAAATTACAAGGAGTTCCGTACTTAGAAATTTTAGAAAAAGGCGGAGGGATTCTTTCGACTGTAAATGCAACGAAACAGGCATCGAAAGAAGAACTAGTTCAAAAAGCTAAATTCCATTTAGACCGTATGCTATCTTTCGGGGTTACAACTGTAGAAGCGAAGAGTGGTTACGGACTAGATGATGAGACGGAATGGAAACAATTAGAGGCAACTGCACAATTACAAAAAGAGCACCCAATCGATTTAGTTTCAACATTTTTAGGGGCGCATGCAGTTCCGAAAGAGTACAAAGGAAGATCGAAAGAATTTTTACAATGGATGCTAGATTTATTACCAGAAATGAAAGAGAAGCAATTAGCTGAGTTTGTTGATATTTTCTGTGAAACAGGTGTGTTCTCTGTAGAAGAATCGAAAGAATTTTTATTAAAAGCGAAAGAGCTTGGCTTTGATGTGAAAATTCATGCAGATGAAATCGACCCTCTTGGTGGTGCGGAAGCAGCGGCTGAAATCGGTGCAGCATCAGCGGACCATTTAGTTGGCGCTTCTGATAAAGGAATTGAAATGCTTGCAAACTCTAATACAGTAGCAACTTTATTACCAGGAACAACTTTCTATTTAAATAAAGAAAGTTTCGCACGCGGCCGAAAAATGATCGATGAAGGTGTTGCAGTTGCTTTAGCTACAGACTTTAATCCAGGTAGCTGTCCAACTGAAAACATTCAGCTTATTATGAGCATTGCGATGCTGAAACTGAAAATGACACCAGAAGAAGTGTGGAATGCTGTAACGGTTAACTCATCTTACGCAATTAATCGTGGTGATGTAGCTGGGAAAATTAGAGTTGGTCGTAAGGCAGATTTAGTTTTATGGGATGCTTATAATTATGCTTACGTACCATATCATTACGGAGTAAGCCATGTGAACACAGTATGGAAGAACGGTAATATCGCATATACAAGAGGTGAACAATCGTGGAGCACGGCCACTATTTAAAGAAAAATGCAAAGTTTATCGATCGTGAAGTGACGAAATGGAGTGAGATGATTAAAGATTGGGAGGAAGGCGTAGAAATATTCGGTGCTGCTTTAATTGGAGCGCCTCTTTCTAAACCGTCTATTAGTCATTCAGGAGCATGTTTTGCACCGAAAACGATTCGTTCAATGTTAGATGCATATAGCACGTACGCAATTACAGAAGAACACGACATGAAAGAAAGTGTTCTTCATGATTGCGGTGATATTACGATGCATGTTACAGATATAAAAGAGAGTCATAACCGAATTGCGAAAACAGTTGGTCATTTGACGAAAGTAAATCCGAAAATGATACCAATCGTTCTTGGTGGTGACCACTCGATTAGTTTTCCGAGTATAACTGGTTTTGCAAATAGTAAAGGGAAGGTCGGTATTATTCAATTTGATGCCCATCATGATTTACGTAATCTAGATGATGGTGGTCCATCAAATGGTACACCGTTCCGTAGTTTGCTAGAAAATGGTGTGATTATAGGAAAACAACTCGTTCAAATTGGGATTCGTAATTTTTCAAATGCACGAGCGTACCATGAATATGCAAAAGAGCATGGCGTGACAGTGTATACAATGAAAGATGTAAGAGAGCGAGAAATAAAAGATCTTATTTCAGAAAGTATTGAAGTATTAAGAAAACAAGGTGTGACTTCTATTTATATTTCTCTTGATATGGACGTACTAGACCAAGCGTTTGCGCCAGGCTGTCCAGCAATTGGCCCTGGTGGAATGGATAGTACAACTTTACTTGATGCAATTGAATTCCTTGGTAAAGAGCCACTAGTTCAAGGGGTGGATATAGTAGAAATTGATCCAACTCTTGATTTTAGGGATATGACGAGTAGAGTAGCTGCGCAAGTGATTATGAGTTTTCTTTTAGCACGAGAAACGATTAGTAAACAGGTTAGTATATAAGCGAAGAATCGTGTGTGTGAAGTTTTGAAGTAACTGTTTCTGTCTTTCATGTTGCACATTATATAAAAATACATCGCTACTTATATGTAGTGATGTATTTTTTTGTTTTACAAGGTATATAAAATTGGAGAAAATGGGTGTGGAAATGTAACAAAATCGCGGGTTTTTTAGTGTTTCTGTACAGCTTGAATTTTTATGTGTAAATAAATTGACATAGAAAATAATTTTGTGATATTATAAAAATTTTGCTAAAAAAATAAATGTGTGTTAAGATTGAGAAGGTTACCATATATGGAGGTGGATTATTTGTTTCAAATTGGCGATAACATCGTTTATCCAATGCACGGAGCAGGTATAATTAAAGCCATAGAAGAAAAGGAAATCTCAGGAGAAAAAAAACAGTATTATGTCATAAAAATGTCGGCTAGTAATATGGAAGTAATGATTCCTATGGGAAAAATATTGAGTTCAAATATACGACCAGTTACGGATATAAAGGCATTAACAAACATAATAGATATTTTTCAACATGGAGAATCAGACAGATTACTGACGTGGAAACAAAGGTATAAATTGAATACAGATAAAATAAAAACGGGTAAAATACAAGAAGGTGCTGAAGTTGTACGTGATTTATTACGTATGCAGAAAGAAAAAGCACTTAATGCAAGCGAAAAGAAAATGTTAGATAACGCACATGAATTTTTGATTAGTGAACTGGGATTAATTGAAGGTATCACAGAAAATCAAATAAAAAGCTTTTGTTAAGGTTCATTACAAATAATATATTACATCCCAAAAAAGATCTTGAATTTTTTGGGAATATAATTATAGAAAATCAATCATTTCAAAGACATTCAACTCTTTCAAACCACTTTTAAAGCATTAACCTCTTTTATTATTACTACAATTTAATCCATTTTTATTTTTTAATTTCTTTTACGAATGTTCGAAGTTTAATTAGCTACTTTGATAAAATAGTTACTTAATTTTTGCAATCCTGATTCACACTGGCACGGACAAGGAGCCGTAAGGATGAAAGAGAGGTAGGGCTTTCATTGTTTTAGGTATATATAAGTTTTTATTTTTAGAAGAATACTGAGCCACTCTCATTTCTATTGTTAAGAGATTTTCCATATGTGAGGAGATAATAATTGTTTATTTTCTTTATGTAAAAGAGATAAACGAATTGTTAGCCTTATATGGTCAACTAAAAAAGGTTTCCTAATTAGGAAACCTTTTTAATTTTTGTTTTTATCATTCTGTTTGTTTAATATACGAATGTTTAATAGTAAAGACATATAAATTGACGTTACTATTTAAAAGTAAGTATGATGCGATTATAGTAAGTTTTTTATAAGGAGGAAGAAAAATGACAAGTTCAAACAATAAAGCAGCAAATATTTATGCAGGAACAAATATAAATAATTGGGGATCTTTTGAAAATATCGATGAAACAAAGCTGTTTGATCCGATTCAAATTGGATCTTGGTCTCTTCACAATCGCATAGCGATGGCACCGATGACGAGATGTTTTGCAAATAATGAGACTGGCGAAGTTGGTGCTGACGTAGCCCGATATTACCGAAAGCGTGCTGCTGATGGGGTTGGATTAATTATTACAGAAGGAATCGTCATTAGCCCAAGAGCAAAAGGGAATCCGGGAGTACCAGGTATTTATACGAAAGAGCAAGTTGATTCTTGGAAACCTGTTACAGAGGCAGTACATAAAGAAGGCGGAACGATTATTGCTCAAATATGGCATGTTGGACGTATGAGTCATCACGAAATAATTGGTGATCAAATGCCACAAGCGCCGTCTGCTATTGCTGCGGAGGGTAATGTTCCGCGTTTTCGTAAACCGTTTGATACACCAGAAGCAATGACAATAGAAGAAATAAAAGAAGTTATCGGTCAATATGCACAAGCTGCAAAGAACGCAATCGAAGCTGGATTTGATGGAGTAGAAATTCACGGTGCACACGGATATTTAATTGATCAATTTACTTATGAATTTGCAAATAAGCGTACAGATAAATATGGTGGTGACTTAAAGCAAAGGTTAACATTTATGAAAGAAGTAACCGCGGCTGTAATAGAAGCAGTTGGAGCTGATAAAACACTTCTTCGTTTCTCTGCATTTAAAGGTGATAATCCTGCTTATATGTGGGAAAATCCAGAGCTTGCGATTGAAACGTTCGTAAATATGTTCAAAGAAGTTGGATTAACGATGATCCATCCGTCAACGATGAATTATACGCAAGTTATTACTGATGGAAAGAATTTTCATCAATTAGTAAGAAAATATTGGGAGGGTACTATCGTTGGAGTGGGTAATTTGAATCCGAAAGAGGCAGAAGAAGCATTGCAAGAAGGAACAATTGATGTAGCGGCGTTCGGAAGACCATTAATCGCTAACCCAGACTTTGTTCATCGAATTAAAAATGCTGAAAGTTTGGTTGAATATGACGCGAAAGAGCATCTTGCTACGTTATTGTGAATAAGGATAAAAAGAGAACACATCGAGTGTTCTCTTTTTATTATGGAATTTCATATATAGGGGGAAGCGGAATGAGTGAAGCGCTACTCGTTATTATTAGTATATTGCTCTTTTTGATGCTACTTTTAATTGTCTTTTTTATCATTACATTTTTTATTAAAAAACGGACGCATCATTCTATATTAAAACTGCATCCATACTTAGGTAGAATGCGCTATTTACTCGAAAAAATAGGCCCGGAATTTCGGCAATATTGGTTTGATCATGATACTGACGGAAAGCCTTTTTCGCGCTACGATTTTCAAAGTGTTATGTTTCTAGCAAAATATCGTTCTGAAATACTTGGTTTTGGATCAAAACGAGATTTTGATGCTTCTGGCTATTATATTGCTAATACATTATTTCCGATATTAACAGATGAATTAAGTGTGAATCTTACGCAAGAACGTGAGGGGAAAAAGTATGTAATTCATAAAGAAGGGTTATTTTCAAGAAGAGAAAAATTGACAGCGGATACAACAAACCTTTGGTTGTATGAAGAAGATGATGCAATTATAGTCGGCGAAAATCGTAAATATCCATGGAAACTGTATGGGATGTTTGGAGCGTCAGCGACATCTTACGGTGCGATTGGAGAAAATTATATTTTATCAGCTGGGTTTGGTGCAAAAATGGCAGGTGGTTCGTGGATTAATACTGGGGAAGGGGGCGTAATTCCAGAACATTTACATACGGGTGCGAATATCGTTGCGCAAATTGGTCCGGGATTATTCGGGTACCGTGACGAGGACGGGAATTTTTCGATGAAGGAATTTATGGAGAAGGCGAAAGAAAGTAATATTAAAGCGTTTGAATTGAAATTTGGGCAAGGAGCAAAAATACGTGGTGGTCATTTAGAAGGACAGAAGGTAAATGAGAAAATCGCTTCCGTTCGGAAAGTACGAGAAGGTGAAACGATTAATTCGCCAAATCGATTTTCATTTATTAATAGTGCGGCAGAGGCTTTATATTTTATTCAAGATTTGCAAGGAAACGGTGGTAAACCAGTGGGCATGAAAATTGTAATTGGTCAACAGAAGCCTTTGGAAGATTTATTAAAAACAATGAAAGAATTAAACATCTATCCAGATTTTATTACAATCGACGGTTCAGAAGGTGGATCAGGTGCAACGTATAAATCGATGGCAGATAGTATGGGGCTTCCACTTATACCGGCATTACTTACATTTATTGATACGGCGAATCATTACGGTGTTCGGGATAAATTAAAGGTGTTTGCCTCAGGGAAATTAATCACACCAGATAAAGTAGCGATTGCTTTAGCTATAGGTGCAGATGCCGTAAATTCAGCACGCGGCTTCATGATGGCAAGTGGCTGTATTATGGCGCTTCAATGTAATTCAGGGCAATGCCCATCGGGTGTTGCAACTACGAATCCGCACTACCAAAAAGCGTTAGATCCGTATGAGAAGAAATGGAGGGTAATGAACTACATTATTAGTATGAGATATAGTTTGTTTTCATTAGCGGCAGCGGCGGGGGTAAAGAGCCCGCGCCATTTAACGAGAGAGCATATTGTGTTTAAAGATGAGATGGGGCGGGTAGTTCCACTTTCGGAATTGTTTCCTTCCGTAATTGGAAAGTAAATATGTAGCTTAACAAAAAAATGAGTAAAAAGTCATACATTTGTATGGCTTTTTTGATTATGGGAAAAGTAGAAGTTTATTATATGAATGTTCCCGCTTGTCTGTTGCTCTTTTTCAAACAAATTATTTGATGGAGATGAGTTATCAGAATATTGTTTTTGATGAAAAAATGAAACGATATACGCATTGACAATAAAAACTAATTAGACTATAATAAATCTCGAATTCAAGATATTTTTGAAGGATAGTCAAAATCATAAAATCAATATTTAAAATATAATCATAAGAACTGTAGTTTTTTTTGTAAATTATCTCGAATTCGAGATAATTACTGAAAGAGATGAAATGTGTTAGTTTTTTAGAGAGACATCTCGAAATTGAGATAAAGTAGTATTGTGGATTGAACTTTATCATATGGACAAAATGAATAATGAATTTTAGCGAATAAACGTTTTTTATAATGAAATAAAAAAGGGCGTGGAGAAGACGATGGGTGAGGAATTAAAATTACCAGAGCGATATGATCAGCATAGAAAACAGATCGAACAAGGGTTATTACCAATTGAAGTAAGAGAATTAGACTAATTATATAAGTAATTGAAAGGGGAGAAAAAATGATGAAACATGTTTTTCAAAAAGGAAAAGATGAGTCAAAACCAACGCTATTATTGCTTCATGGTACGGGAGGAAATGAATTAGATTTATTACCGCTTGCAGAAAGAATTGATCCAAAAGCTTCTGTATTAAGTGTTCGTGGAAATGTATTAGAAAATGGGATGCCTCGTTTCTTCCGTCGATTAGCAGAAGGTATTTTTGATGAAGAGGATCTTGTTTTCCGTACGAAGGAATTAAATGAATTTTTAAATGAAGCAGCAAAAACATATGAATTTGATAGAGATAATATCGTAGCTGTTGGGTATTCAAATGGAGCAAATATTGCAGCGAGTTTATTATTCCATTATGAGAATGCATTAAAAGGTGCCATTCTTCATCATCCAATGGTCCCAAGAAGAGGGATAGAACTTCCTAATTTAGTAGAGAAAGCAGTGTTTATTGCTGCTGGAACAAATGATCCAATTTGTTCATCGACAGAGTCAGAGGAATTGAAGATGCTATTAGAAAATGCAAACGCTAATGTAACAATGCATTGGGAAAATAGAGGACATCAATTAACGATGAATGAAGTAGAGAAGGCAACAGAATGGTATGAAAAAATGTTTTCACATGCATAAATAGTAGACTAAATCGAGTATAAAATCACAAAGATTTTATACTCGATTTTTTTGTTGTAATTTAAGGAATTAAAAGAGAATAGGAAAGTTATGTTAAAATATAAAGAAAAGCAAAGGGGTTCCTGTTTTATTAATGAGCAGGAGTGTAGAATAATTGGCAATTTGTTTTAAGTGTGTCGATTTTTCTAATAATGAGGGGGAACTATTAGATATCAAACTACGAAAATGAAGAAATGCTAACGGGAGGGAATGTCTCAAACGTATATCGTTCGGAAGATACTGTTCGACGAGAATTAAAGCAAGGCAGTACCAAAATTCATAAGCTATTAAATCATTTGGAAAACAAAGGTTTTAGTTATGCACCAAAGTTTTTAGGTATTGATGATAAAGATAGAGAGATATTATCATTTATTGAAGGGAAAGCTGGTAATTATCCTTTAAAAGAGTACATGTGGTCTAATGGTGTTTTAAAAGAAATAGCGAAGATACTCCGTCTTTATCATGATGCTGTGAGTGATTTTCCTTTATCAGATGATTGGAAACCAATGGATAATACTCCAAATAAAATAGAGGTTGTATGCCACAATGATTTTGCAATATATAACATTATTTTTAATAACGAAAAACCAGTAGGTATTATTGATTTTGATGTTGCTGGTCCTGGACCAAGACTTTGGGACATAGCCTATACTCTTTACACTTGTGTCCCATTAAGTAGAGTTTATTATACGGAAACAGGTGAGGCAGTTTATTATAATTCATTACAGCATGCGGAGTGTATAAAGCAAAGGGTTAAATTATTTTTTGAATCTTACGGTGGGGGTATGGAAGAAGATTATCTGGAGATGGTATTGCTACGATTAGAAGGGTTATGTAAATATATGAAAAGAAAAGCTAAAGAAGGCGATATGAACTTCAAAAAAATGATAGATGAAGGACACCTTGAACATTATGAAAATGATATTAAATTCATTCGTGAACATGGAAGAGAATGGTTGTAATGAAATACGTTTTATACGCTAAAAAGCTCAGAGTCATATAGGGACTTTGAGCTTTTTAGCGTATTAGTGTAGATGTTTTCCACAATAACTGAACTACTTATAACATCTTGTAGATGCCTTTTATAGTTACGAGTTTGTTACAGGCTGAGATGTAGCAATTGGTAATTGGATATCGACAGTTGTTCCTATGTTTAATTCACTTGAAATGAATAATTTTCCGTGATGCTCTTGAATGATTTTATAGCACATCATTAAGCCGAGACCAGTTCCTTTTTCTTTCAAGCTATAAAAAGGTTCGCCAAGACGAGCCATGCGCTCTTCGGGAATCCCACAACCTTCATCGATAATGCGTATTGAAACAAAATCATTTTCTAACGAAGTTGTTTGAATGAATATGTTACCACCATCAGGCATCGCCTCAATCGCATTTTTTAATATGTTAATAAAAACTTGTTTTAATTGATTACTGTCACATTGAATGTCAGAAATATAATCGAAATGGTCCATAATGATATGAACGCTATGCATAATCGCTGTTGGTAAAATAAAAGTTACAACTTCTTCAATTAATGTTTGTACGTTGCATGTATGAATAGATAACACTTGTGGTTTAGACATCGCCATAAATTGGCTTGTTATAGATTCCATTTGTGAAATCTCACTCAGCATAACGTCCACATACCATTTATTTTCCTCATTTATTTCTGGATGTAATAATGTTAAAAATCCTTTTAATGAAGTGAGCGGGTTTCTAATTTCATGGGCAATTCCAGCTGTCAGTTGTCCTACTACTGCAAGCTTTTCGGATTTTCGTAATAACTTTTCAGTTTCTTTTAGTTCGGTAACGTCCCTTCCCATCACTATAAGACCTTTGCGTGAGCCATCAGGATGGAAGAGTGGGACCTTTGAAATACTTAAAACTAGGTCGAAATCATCTCTATGTATAATAAATTCCTCTCCGTGAAGAATTTGTCCTTTTTGCCATGTTAGTTCATCGACTTCTTCACAATGCAAAAAAGATTCGCGGTACGCTTCGTTATATTGAATGAGTTCATTATCTCTTTTTCCATGATAAGGTACGTTATGGAAATTGAAACAAGAAAGCGCATAGTCATTCGCTTCAAGCCAGCGTCCTTCATGATCCTTAAAAATAACAAATGCAGGCATTGAATTCATTAATGTGCGTAATCGTTTCTCACTCTCTTGTAATACTTTCTCAATTCTTTCTGATTTTTCAAGGGGTTTCATAATGGCGTATACACCTGTTAAACGATTTTTAACAAAAATAGGAACTAGTTTTGTTACGACATCTAGTAAATATCCGTCTTTATGATAAATAGAGACGATATACTCTTTTTGATTATCAGCTGCAGTATTTTTTATGTATTGTAGTACTTGATCAGAAATATGTGCTTCTAAAATAGAAGTGATTGTTTTTCGCTCTAATTCGTTAGAAGTATAACCTAATATTCTTTCAGCAGAGGGGTTAATATGTAAAATAACTCCTTCTAAATTCAATGAAATAATACTATCAGGGTTATGTTCAAAAAGAGATGCATACATTTCTGCTAAAGAACGGTTTTGTATATGGTTTCGCAATCGCCCAGATATGTTTGGGTGACGCTTTTTTTGAGTAGATGAATATTTTTTACGACTCATAATATTTCCTCCGTACAACTGGCATCTAAAAAAGATGGATCTATTAATAACTATAATATAGGTGTGATGTGTATTTCTATAAAAAATGGAAATTACATAGTGAATTTTCTTTTTTTATTTTTAGTGGAAGGTATAAAAGGTAGTAATAAGAGAATCTTATATTGCTTTATTAATTTTTTGTAAGTTACATGAATGTATTTTCGTTATAACATTAGACTAGAGAGGGGGAGAAAAATGAAAAGCTATATTCAAGGAATTGATCATGTACAAGTGGCGGCACCTGTAGGATGTGAAGAAGAAGCACGAGAATTTTATGGTAATAAAATTGGTATGAAGGAAATTCCGAAACCAGAAGAGTTAAAGAAGCGTGGCGGATGTTGGTTTAAGTGTGGAAATCAAGAGATTCATATTGGGGTCGAGCAAAACTTTAATCCAGCTAAAAAAGCGCATCCAGCTTTTTATGTTTTAAAAATTGATGAATTTAAACAAGAGCTAATAAAGCAAGGTGTTGAAGTAATAGATGATAATGCACGACCAGATGTGATTAGATTTTACGTATCAGATCCGTTTGGAAATCGAATTGAATTTATGCAAAATAAAAACTAGGTGAAGGTCCACCTAGTTTTTTATGCTTTTCTAAACAATCCTAATACTTCAACAGTTTCTGTAATATTAACGAATGCATGAGGATCAATTTTGGAAATCGTTAGTTTCATACTTGCTAACTCTTCACGAGAAACGACTGTCATAAGTACACGTTTTTTCTCGTTTGAATAAGCACCTTCACCATCAAGTAACGTAATTCCGCGTACTACAGTTGAAAGAAGTTTTTTTTTCATTTCTTCCGCTTGATTTGTTACAATCATAAGTGTAACTTTACGATGTTTTGTATGAACGGCATCAATTACTTTACCAGTTACATAAATTGAAAGTAAGCTTGTAAGGGCAACATCCCAAGTGAAGAAAAATCCTGCAATGACAACAACAACTGTATTTAATCCAATAAGGAATCCACCAAGTTTAATATCTCGCTTACGAGATAATAACATACCGATAATATCAAATCCACCAGTTGAACCATGGCAGTTAAAGACAAGGCCAATACCAGCGCCGGCGATGACACCGCCAAATACAGAAGATAAAAGTGGGTCTGTTGCTACGACTTTGACAGGAACATAGTATAGTGCAACAGATAATACAATTACAGAGACAACTGTGTTAAAAATTACTTTTTTTCCAAGACCTATGTATCCTAAAATAAGGATAGGTAAGTTCAATACAAAGTTAATAATGCCTGTGTTCACAGGGGTTGCAATTCCTAAAATAATGGCAATTCCGCCAATTCCACTACTTAAAATTTTATGGGGGATAAGGAAAAGATTAAAGGCAATTGCAATAATAATAGAACCAAAAATAACACCAAGAAATCTGACCATCTCTTTCCCGTCCTTCACTAAATAATCATATTATTTCAAGATTATATATGAAATTGAAAGTTTTAGGGAAAAACAGTTTATTTCGGAAAATTAGATTAATCTAAATAATTCGAGTGTTTGAAAATTTAGGGGGGATATAGATATGAAGATAACAACGTACCAACAGAAGAGTCCTTTAAAACAAGAGTGTGAGGATTCATTTTTTTGTAATGAAGATAAAATGATTTACGGTGTATGTGATGGAGCAACACCGCTCGTTCCGTTTTGTGATGAAGAAGGACATAATGGAGCATACATCGCTTCGCATTTATTTGCAAGTCATTTTACTTCGTTACGGGAGATTAATAGTTTACAAGGTGAAGTTGCAAAGGTGAATGAATTATTGCAAAACAAGATGCTAGAGTACAAGGTTGATACGAGAAAAAAAGACCATCTGTGGTGTACATGTATTGCAGCAGTTCAAATAGAAGGCGAGAAACTTGAATATGCACAGTTAGGTGATTGTATGATCGTTGCAATACTTCAGGATGGAGCGATGAGAGTATTAACGAAAGATACAGTTAAGGGAATTAGTAAACGTGCAAAAAAGAAGAGAGAAGAGAATCGTAAAAAAGGTTTACTAGTCCCGGAAGAACACGTTTTTCAAGATGTTCGGGAGCAGTTAAAATACAATCGCTATCTTGCAAATATGCCAAACGGCTACTCAGTTGCAAATGGGATGAAAGAAGCAATGACTTATTTACAACATGGGGAATTACATGTAGCTGACGTAAGTGGAATCTTTATTTGTTCGGACGGATTGTTCCATCCAGAGTGGTCGTTAGAACAAACTGTAGTATATATAAGAAAGAATAGTATAAAAGAGTATGTAGCAATCATTGAAAGACTAGAAGGAGAAAATAGAATAAGACCCGATGATAAAACAGTAATTATGATCGATTTTTAAGAGGAGGATGTTCATATGGAAATTAAATTTGCAAATTTAACATTTCAAGATGAGTTAGTTCTTTTAGAAAAAGTAAATAAACTAATTATCCACCATACGTCAGAAGATGGATGGGATGTGTATAAAACTCACGAATTTCATCAAAAGGTAAGAGGATGGAGCGGGATTGGTTACAATTATTTTATTGAAGAAGATGGAACTGTAGTCGAAGGGCGAGGTTTACATATTGGAGCACATGCGAAAGATAATAATAGTGATACAATTGGAATATGTATGACGGGAAATTTTGATAAATATGATCCTACTACCGCACAAATGAATTCATTATATTCTTTATGTAAAATGTTTATGAAGCAGTTTGCCATAGAGAAAGGAAATATACTCGGCCATAGGGAGTTAGAAGGGGTTACAAAAACTTGTCCAGGAAATCGCTTTTCTATGGTAGAGTTAAGAAAAGTATTATCTTAAATATAGAGGAGTAACTAACGATGATGAACATAAAAATACCAACTGATAAAAAAGAAGAGCTTGTAGCACAAATTCAGCAATTTTTCGTTGAAGAAGATTTAGATGAAATTGGACGTTTCCAAGCAGAACGTTTAATAGAAGAAATGATTAAATTAGTAGGACCATTTGCATACAATCAAGCAATTGGAGATGCAAGAAAACTTGTAAGTGAGAAATTAACGAATATTGAAGAAGATTTGTATGTGTTAGAGAAGAGTGAAGGTAAATAAAAAGAGCCAGATGGCTCTTTTTTTATTTGTTTTCTTTATGTTCTTTATATTCATGTACTTTTTCTTTTATATTACCGACAGTAATTTTGGCATTACCCTTTATCTTATCGTATTCGTAAAAAGAGCAGCTAGCAAAAGCTAACTGCCCATCTCCAAGGAGGAATCGTAGAAAATATAATGTTGTCTACAGTATTGACGGAATATTGAGTCTTGTTCATTTGGGGAGAATTTATTTATTATGTATGTTACATGAAAAGACCTATTAACATCCATGCTGCTCCTATAAGAATTAAAGATTCGAATGTAATCCAAAATTTACTTTTTTCTGTTTTTTGAAACTCTTTAATTACAGAAAACACGGCACTTATTCCTACAAGAATGAACAGAATAATTCGGATTGTATCAGTCGTTTGTATCACCACCTAAGATTTGAATAATTTAATTATATATTAATTACCATTTTGTAGAAACTTAATAAAATAATCCTTTGAATAGAAAGCGAGGAATAACAATGGGACTAGGAAACCGTGGAATGGCATTTGAAATGCTTATCAATCTAGCGAATGAAATGGATCAAAGAGGGGGAGTGGCGCTTATAAACAAGCGTCCCACTCCTGTGAAGGTGTTAAAAAGTAAAGGTGGCCGTGTACTAAATGGATTCTATGAAGCTAAAAGTACAGTAGACTATGACGGCGTGTATAAGGGACGAGCTATTGCATTTGAAGCGAATTCTACAGAGAATGCTGGAAGATTTGATTTAAAGAACATTGCACAGCATCAATTAGATTACCTGAAGAAAGCAGGGGAGATGGGAGCGATGTTAGATGGCATGATAAATTGATTTGGATCATAAGAGAGTAGCGAATAATATTGAAACAGCGAAAGAGAAGATGAATAACAAGAAACGTAAAATTTTAAAAGCTTAATGGATAACGGAACAATGCGCTTTTTTTCTATTCTATTAACCTTTTAAAACTATCTCTTTTTTAAACATGAGTTTATTTGCTTTCATTACAGTTGCTACAATTCCTACTCCTATTACAATAAATAACAGTGGCATTAATGGGAGTGCATATCGTTCATATGCCACATACAGACATGTTAGGTACGTTTGTAATAAAAGGATTAACCATAAAAACGTAGTCTCTCTCCACCTTTTCAAAAGAAAAACAAATGAAAGTACTGTACATATTAAAAACATCTGTTTTATGAAGTTAAAAATCTCATTCATATCTTTTGCAGAGACATCAAAAACTTCAATATTATGCTCTATAGAATAATACGGTTTCTTCCAAAGAATTTCTGGTTTTAAAATTAAATAACTCCGGATCATAGACTCTTTGTCTGTCTTCCACCATGCTTTCATTTTATCTATAGCTATTTTTTGTTCTAATTCCATAAATTCATGTGCTTCAATGTCAGGGTATTTTGCATGTAATTCTACTTCAAGTTCTCCCATATCCTTTCCTCCTGGATAGCCTTCGCCTTGATATGTCCCTAGTAATAATGGATTCCCTGCTCCAGCAGTTAACGGAATAAATTTATTGAATTGAATATAATTACGAGCCCACCATGGTCCAAGTACTATAAGTGCTATTCCTATACTTATAAATGCCTGTTTCGTCATAATACGGAACGGATAACGCTTCATCACAAGATACATAAACAGCAATATTGGATATAAAGCTATTTGCACGCGGAAGTACAATGCTAAAAAGTAGAATGTTAATACAATCAGAAGGTCTTTCGTTGAATGAGTATCAGCTAATTTTAAACTCCAATATAATAGTCCTAACGAAAAGAATAAAAATGGACCTTCTGTTAATGTTAAATTTTCTATAACGATTTCCGGAGGATAAATTGCTAATAAGAAAGCACCTATTAATCCTGCTGCGGGATTCAACAAATAAGTACCAATCTTATACGTTAGAAAAATACTTAGTACTCCTAATATTATAATGATTAATTTAGCCACAAAGAGACCGTCAACGCCATTACCAAAAAAATAAAATACAGCAGCTAATAAAGCTGGAAAACCTGGCATAATATGAATAGTTGGTTTATCAGGCTCATGATATGTTAACGTTCCCGTTTTTAATAAAATAGTAGCTGTTTTTTGATAACCTATATCATCACTAGCTATGGTCAAATCTGCACCATGTGTTTGTATAGTTATAAAACGAAGTGCAAAACCAACTATCATAATGATTCCTAAAAGAATCATACTAGGTCTGCGAATAAATCGGCCTAACATTTCATCCTCTCCTTTCATACATACACCTTTAGTAAACGGCAAGTAACTCCAAAATATACAACAAAGGTTGATTTTAGAGTTGCTTTTTGTTTTCTTCACTTTTTTTCGGTACTTTGCAACTAGATGGTAAATCCATTGACCACGGTAAGACTTTATCAATTTCCTCTTTATTGTTTAAATCGATATTTGGGAGCGTTTCAAACAAATATAGAAGATAATGATAGGGACTTAAATTGTTCTCTTTTGCGGTTTCAACCAAACTATACATGATGGCACTTCTTCTAGCACCTCTCGGTGTATTTGAGAACATCCAATTTTTTCTCCCAATCACAAATGGTTTAATAGAACGTTCACTTCTGTTGTTATCGATTTCTAAACGACCGTCTAATAAAGAAGCTTGAAGTGATTCAATTGTAGGTTGATTTGAGTAAGAAAGTGTTGTTTTCATAGAAAAATATATTCAACAAAATCATCCAAATTCCTTTGCGCCTTCTACTTTTTCTTTTAAACCATAGTCATGCTTTGTCATACATTTCTCCTTCTTGTAGTTTGATCAGAATTCTCTTTTCATATTGCAAGTTGAATGATGTATCTACTATTAGTGTAAAGGGATTTATTTAAATATTCAAACGATTAACGATATAGAAAGGTAATTGTCATAGAATGTATACATTCGTAATGGTAAAAAAGAAAGTTAATTATAAGTATTTTGAAGTCCATATTGATTTCGTATAAGCAATTTTCAAATGAGCACGTTCCATATTATTTTGACTACTGCTACCAAATCGCGCTTGTCCAACTATTAAATTGCAATTGGATTCAATAGCGGTCTCAATTCGTTTTTGAATTAATGCTGTATGACAACCTTTACGTTGAAATTCTGGCAAAGTAGCAGAAGCAGCTAGTGAGGCGATATCTTTATTAACATACAGGACACCAATACTTGCAGGGATATTTTGAATTTCAGCTGTGAAAAATTGCCAGCCTGGTTTATTGTAAAGAACTTCGTTATTTTGACGGACACCATCCTTTGTAAATGATGGCATATTAAATCCACGTACATAAATGTCTGCAAAAATATGAAACTCACTTTCTTTTAGTTTACGTACTGAAATGTTAGAAGGAAGAAGGGACGAATCTTCTCTCGGTATACTATATAAAGCGGTATGGAAGCTAGATTGGTAAAAACCTTTTTGAGATAAGTGTTGAAATAGTTCAGTTGTACCTTGCGCTGGTGTGATTTCAAAACGGCAAGGAATTTGTAGTGATTGATAATAAGAGATGATTGCATCTAACTCATCTGTATTTGTAAATGTAATGCCTTTTACCGTATTAAAAGCAGGACCAGCAATTACTTTTGATGAAAAGGCAGTGGAACTTCCAAATTTTTTCATTTGCACTTGCATTGGATTTTCTGCTATCGCTTGTAATGCCTTTAATCTAGAAGATAGCATATCTATTTCTGCGTTTTCAATTTCTTGTGCTACATCGAGCGTCATAATCGTACTCATAAAATTCCTCCGTTAATAAATATATTCTATATTACATATACGAGTTTTATTTTGGGATTCCTGTTGTAATGTAAGAGAATAAGAATTTTTTGGAAGGGAATTGGAAGTTTGCTGTCGAAGGGAGTAGAAATATATTAAAGGTGGTGCTCTCATGAAAAAGCAAGGCGTGCAGACATGCTCTAATTGCGGTTCTCATAATATAGGAGAAGGTGAGTTTGTCGGTTATGCACAAATACGGAAAAAAGAGACGATGTTTACATCATCTCCGGTAGATGCTTACATTTGTACGGACTGTGGTCATATCCTTTTATTAAAAGTACGAAATTATGAAAAGTTTAAACAAAATCCGCTATGATTGTTGAGAAGTGGTCGTATCCAACTCTGTATACGAGCCGTCTTATATTAAGAAAGCTTGATATGAGTGATATTTTACATATATATGAATACGCCTCAGATAACGAGTTGACAACTTATACTGTATGGGGTATTCACCAATCGCTAGATGACACGAAAATATTTTTAGAAAAAATTGTGAGTCGATATGAGAAAGAAAAAGTCGCTCCTCTTGGGATAGTATTAAAAGAGAAGCAGAAACTCATAGGGACATGTGGATTTATAAGTTATGATTCAATTATACATAAAGCGGAAATTGCATACGCTTTATCACGAAAATATTGGGGAAGAGGATTAGCTACGGAGGCTGCGTTAGCTTTCTTTAACTATGGTTTTAATGAATTACGTCTTAGCTGTATTGAAGCGGGATGCGATTTAGGTGATGAAGTATCTGAAAGGCTAATGAGGCGGTTAAGTATGGAGTATGAGCGTACGATTCAAGATGATTTATTTGTCAAAGGTAAGTATCGTGATACGAAAAGATATAGTATATCGCGAGAAAGATATATGAATAAATGAAATATTTCATATTGAAAACTCCTTTAAATGAATAAGGGAGTTTTTATTTTATAACAATAATTACCTTTAATTGTTATAATTGGTTATTGAGAGGTGTTGTTTTTATTAACTTTATAATCATATAAGAAAAACAGCTAAATCGTATATAAAACCGCTATATAACATAATCGCAACCATAAGTTGACAAAGTGCAACCGTAGGAAGATAGAGATAGGAGCAATGTTTTACGTATAATTTAGTTAAGAAAACAAAGGGGGACACACATATGGGATTTGGTGAGAAACTATTTAAATTAAGAAAGGAAAAGGGTCTTTCTCAAGAAGCATTAGCTGAGAAATTAAACACGACAAGGCAAGCGGTTAGTAAATGGGAAAATGGTCAAGGGTTTCCTGAAACTGAAAAACTAATAATGATTGGAAATGTATTTGAAGTATCTCTTGATTATTTATTAAAAGAAACTGCTGAGCAAAGTAATGAAAAGGAACATGGTTATTACGTAAGTAAAGAAATGGCAGAAGGGTATGTAGTGTATGGGCAAAAAATATCTAAATATATCGCGTTAGGATTTAGTTTGCTCATTTTATCTACAATACCGTATTTATTATTTAAGGAAGATGCAACAATGTCTACATTCCTTATCATTATTATTGCAGTTTTTGGAATTGGAGCAATGATGGTACCTGTAACTATAGAAGAGAGTCGATACAATGTATTAAAAAAGGAAGAACTACTATTTGATCAAAACTTTTTAAAAGAATTGACAAAAAGATATGCGACTATTAAGAAGAAGTATGCTGCAGTAGTGATCGTTGGATTATGCTTCATAGCAGCGGGTGCAATACCATTTTTGTTTGAGAAAAAGCGTATCACTTCAGGAGAGTTAGTACAGTATTATCCTTACTGTGTTGTACTTATTGCTATCGGATTCTATCTGTTTGTTCGTGTGTTAGGAGTGTTAGAAACGTATAGAATTTTAGTGGAAAATGAAGAGTATAGTAATCGTTTTATTTTCAAGCTAAAAAAGAAAGTAAGAAAAAAAGTAGATAGTTTTTAAATAGGAGAGAAGCGTGTTTTGAATAATTTGTATTCAAAACATGTTTTTTTGTTTCTGAATTATTTCCAAAGAAATAATTCAGAAAATACAGAAAAATATCGTAATTATTTGTAGAAGTCTGTTATAATATACAGAAATGAAAACGCTTTAAAAGGAGGCTGTAAACAATATGATGATGAATGTACCGCTAACAATTAGTTCTATGATGGAAAGGGCAGAAAAACTATTCCCAAAGAAAGAAATCGTTTCACGCACACATGATACAGTTACGACATTAACGTATAAGCAGTTAGGAGAAAGAACGAGAAGACTTTCTAGTGCGTTAAAAAAGCTTGGGATTCAAGAAGGCGAACGTGTAGGAACGTTAGCGTGGAATCATCATCGACATGTAGAAGCATATTTTGCTATTCCGGGTATTGCTTCCGTTTTACACACAATTAATATTCGTTTATCTCCTCAACATATTTCATACATTATTCAACATGCAGAAGATCGAATGCTACTTATTGATGAAGATCTCGTACCACTTGTTGAAAATATTCAATCACAATTATCAACTGTACAAGCCTACATTATTATGACTGATAAAGACGAACTTCCAAAAACTACACTGGAGCCTGTATATCACTATGAAAAACTATTAGAAGAAGGCGATCCCAATTTCCAATTTGTAAAAGATATTGATGAAAATACACCTGCTGGTATGTGTTATACGTCAGCGACTACAGGAAATCCAAAAGGTGTTGTTTATACACATCGTAGTACAGTTCTGCACTGTATGGCACTTGGTTTAGCTGATACAGCAGCGTTATCGGAAAGTGATGCGGCAATGGCTATTGTACCAATGTTTCATGTGAACGCTTGGGGACTTCCTTTTGCAGCTACTTGGTTTGGGTCAAAACAAGTTCTGCCGGGACCGATGTTTACTCCGAAAATTTTATTAGAAATGATTCAAACTGAAAAAGTAACGATAGCTGCGGGTGTGCCGACAATTTGGCTTGGTGTTTTACAAGAGTTAGAAAATAATAGTTACGATTTATCTAGTATTACGAGAATATTATGCGGTGGTGCGGCTGCACCGAAAAGTGTTATTAAAGCATTTGAGAAAAAATATAATGTTCCTTTCGTACATGCATATGGCATGACTGAAACGAGTCCACTCGTAACGCTTGCACGTCTAAAAAGCTATGAAACAGATTTGTCGTATGAAGAACAACTTGAGATTCGCTCGAAGCAAGGATATCTTGTTCCTGGTGTAGAGATGAAAGTAGTTGGTGCAGAGGGTGAAGTGAAGTGGGATGGTACGGAGATGGGAGAACTATGTTTACGAGCGCCATGGATCGCTGCAAGCTATTATAACGATGAGCGTACTGTCGAAGGTTTTCGTGATGGTTGGTTATATACAGGAGATGTCGTTACGGTTGACGAGGAAGGGTGCGTAAAGATTGTTGATCGTACGAAGGATGTTATTAAAAGCGGTGGAGAATGGATTTCCTCAGTTGACCTTGAAAATGCTTTAATGGCACATGATGCAATATTTGAAGCAGCTGTCGTTGCAATTCCTCACCCGCAGTGGCAAGAGCGTCCAGTTGCCTGCGTTGTACAAAAGAAAAATAGTACTGTGACAAAAGAAGAGTTATATGAGTTTTTAAAACCGCAGTTTGCAAAATGGTGGTTGCCGGACGATATTGTATTTATGGAGGAAATACCGAAAACATCTGTTGGGAAGTTTTTAAAGCAAGCGCTTCGCAAAGAACTTGAGCATTTGCATAAAGAGAAATAAGATAAGTTTAATTGTAAACTTATCTTAAAAATTAGTTGACAAAAATTAAGTGGAAAGATAATATAACTCCTATAATATGTTATCTAAAATAGAATTTAAGTTTACAAATAGGAGAAGCAAATATGAATACAAAAAACTTAGTTTTCGTCGCTTTATTTAGTTCTATTATGGGAGTGTTAGGGTTAATACCTCCAATTGCTCTTGCTATTACACCAGTTCCGATTACATTACAATCACTTGGTGTTATGCTTGCTGGTGGACTGTTAGGATCACGTCTCGGTGCATTAAGTCAGCTTATTTTCTTACTTATAGTTGGAGTTGGAGCACCATTACTTGCTGGTGGACGCGGGGGTCCAGGTGTATTTGTTGGGCCAAGTGCAGGATATTTACTTGGTTATATCGTTGGAGCGTTTGTCATTGGATATTTAATTGAGCGTTTACGTGAAGTTTCTATTATAAAAGTATTATGCATTAATATAATTGGTGGTATTTTCGTAGTTTATGTATTTGGTATCATTGTCCAAGCTTTCGTAATGGATATTTCCGTATGGGAAACGATGAAAGTAAGTGTCGTATTTTTACCAGGTGATTGCATAAAGGCGATTATAGCAGCGATTCTTGTGACAAGATTACATCGCTCATTGAAACATATTATTACGCCTGCTTTGAAGAATAAAAAAATTACAAATGCAGGATAAGAAAAAGGAGAAACACGTTACGTGCGTGTTTCTTTTTATTATTTTGTAAAGAAAGGACGTCTCATATGGGGATTACAAAAGAATACAAAAAGTATGCCTCTTTACAACCGAATAAAATAGCGATTAAAGAAAATGATAGAGTGTTAACGTATAAAGATTGGTTCGAGTCAGTTTGTAAAGTAGCAAACTGGTTGAATGAAAAAGATACAAAAAACAAAACAGTAGCAATTGTTTTAGAAAATTGCGCTGAATTTTTACAAATATTTGCTGGAGCAGCGATGGCAGGTTGGATTTGTGTGCCATTAGATATAAAGTGGAAACGAAATGAACTTGAGGAAAGAATAGAGCTTAGTAACCCACATATTATTGTTGCAGAGCGGTACAGACTAAATGATATATCTAGGGAAGGAGAACATATACTTTCAATTGATGATTGGAAACAAATGATAGGAATTTATAATTCTACATATCACACGTTAGAAAATGTAGAAAATAATCCTTTTTATATGGGATTTACATCAGGATCTACTGGAAAAGCAAAAGCATTTTTACGTGCACAGCAGTCGTGGGTCCATAGTTTTGATTGTAATGTACATGACTTTCATATGAAAAATACAGATTCTATTTTAATAGCTGGAACATTCGTTCATTCTCTTTTCTTATATGGGGCAATAAGTGCATTATATTTAGGACAAACGGTGCACATAATGAGAAAGTTTGTACCAGTTCAAGTGCTATCTAGTATAGAGATGGAGAATATTTCTGTCATGTATACAGTCCCTACAATGCTTGAATCTTTGTATAAAGAAAATAAAGTAATTGAAAGTGAAATGAAAATTATTTCGTCAGGAGCAAAATGGGAAGCGGAAGCGAAAGAAAAGATAAAGAATATGTTTCCTTGTGCAAAAAGATATGAATTTTATGGTGCGTCTGAGCTGAGTTTTGTAACTGCATTGATCGATGAAGAGAGCGAGAGAAAGCCGAATTCAGTAGGGAAACCTTGTCATAATGTACAAGTTGGAATATGTAATGAAGCAGGAGAAGAATTACAGATAGGCGAGATAGGAACTGTTTATGTAAAAAGTGATCAGTTTTTTATGGGCTATGTATCGGATGGATCTATAATCCCGCAATTGACCAAAGATGGTTGGATGACAGTGCATGATGTAGGCTATCAAGATGAGGAAGGCTTTATATATATAGTTGGTAGAGAGAAGAATATGATTCTATTCGGAGGGATTAATATTTACCCAGAAGAGATAGAAAGTGTGTTATATACTCATCCAGCTGTTGAAGAAATTGTTGTTGTCGGTGTAAAAGATAGTTATTGGGGTGAAAAGCCTGTCGCTATCGTAAAAGGGAGTGCTACAAAACAGCAATTAAAGAGCTTTTGCTTACAACGATTATCATCTTTTAAAATCCCTAAAGAATGGTGTTTTGTAGATGAAATACCTTATACGAGTAGCGGGAAGATAGCTCGTATTGTAGTGAAAAGTATAATTGAAAATCAGGAGAAAATATATGAATAAAGCGGTTATTGTAGAAGCGAAAAGGACGCCCATTGGTAAGAGAAATGGGATGTTGAAAGATTATGAAGTTCAGCAATTAGCAACGCCGCTTCTTACGTTTTTAAGTAAAGGAATTGAGAGAGAAATAGATGATGTCATATTAGGAAATGTCGTTGGACCAGGAGGTAACGTTGCAAGATTATCTGCTTTAGAAGCGGGGCTCGGTTATCATATTCCTGGTGTAACGATTGATCGGCAATGCGGCGCTGGATTAGAAGCAATTCGTACTGCATGTCATTTTATTCAAGGTGGGGCCGGTAATTGTTATATTGCTGGGGGAGTGGAGAGTGCAAGTACGTCACCTTTTCAAAATAGAGCGCGATTTTCACCTGAAACAATTGGAGATCCTGATATGGGATTAGCGGCTGAGTATGTTGCAGAGCAGTATAACATAACGAAAGAAATGCAAGATGAATATGCTTGTCTTAGTTATAAACGAACGCTGCAAGCATTAGAAAAAGGATATATACAAGAAGAGATATTACCTGGCTATTTTAATGGATTATTAGATGAAGCAGTAAAGCGAGAAATGAATTATGAAAGAATGATCAAGAGAACGAAGCCTGTATTTTTACAAAATGGAACAGTAACAGCAGGCAATTCGTGTGGTATAAATGATGGGGCATGTGCTGTTCTTGTAATGGAAGAAGAGCAAGCTCGAAAATTAGGATATAAGCCTGTTCTTCGTTTTGTTCATAGCGCTGTAGTTGGAGTAGACCCAAACCTTCCGGGAACTGGTCCGATATTTGCCGTGCAAAAATTGCTCAGAGAAATGAATTTAGTAATAGAAGATATTGATTGTATTGAGATGAATGAAGCATTTGCCGCTAAAGTTGTTGCATGTGCGCAAACGTTACAAATTCCGTATGACAAGTTAAATGTAAATGGTGGTGCAATAGCACTTGGTCATCCGTACGGTGCGTCTGGAGCTATGCTTGTAACGCGCTTGTTTTATCAGGCTAAAAGAGAGTATATGAAATATGGAATTGCGACATTAGGAATTGGTGGGGGAATTGGGCTTGCTCTATTATTTGAGAAAGTAGAAGACTAGCAAGGAACTAGTTTTCTACTTTTTGAGGGACATATACATTACTTCCAGGTTTTGATTTTATTTCGTTCCAAGCAGCAATAGCATCAGCTTTTGATTTTCCTTTGTTGCATGGATCTTCGAAAAAAGCACGAGTAAAACGATTGTATTCAAACTGTGCACCGATAGTTGTTTTATATGAGGGATCTTTTTTGCGATCGTTTTCTTCATACCAAAAAGTGATAGCATCCTTATATGTTTTTCCTGCATTCTCTTTAAAAAACTTTTGAAGGGCTACTGTAAAGCGGAAGTTTTCTCCAATTTTTTCTTTGAAAAAAGTACGGACATCTTCGCTACAGCGGTGATTTTTAGTAATAATCGTTTGAAGAGAAAGATCTTTATAAGAGAGGGAAGTTTTACTTCCTTTTTGCTGAGGACTATTTTTAAATATTTTACCCGTAGTTAAATAATGTGAGATACGCTCGGTTATTTCGATTTTAGAGCCACTAGCTGGCAAATCATACTCACGACAAAATGTTTGTAGTTCTGTTTTTAACCAATAATAGTTTTGGAAATCTTCGAGTGATATAGAGTTTGTTAAAGGTGGACGCATGAATGTAACAACTTCTTTCTTCCATAATTTTCTTTAATTATAAAACGTATGTTCTTTTTGTGGAAGGATTAATTTGTAAATTTAATAGGAAGAGGAGATTGCATATGGAAAATGTAATGCAAGTTCGTGTTACGGGAATTTTAATTGAAGGTGAAAAAGTATTGTTAGTAAAACAAAGAGTCGCTAATCGGAATTGGTCTTTACCTGGAGGAAGAGTAGAAAATGGTGAAATGCTAGAAGAAGCGATGATTCGGGAAATGCGAGAAGAAACAGGATTAGAAACTAAGATTAAGAAATTACTCTATGTTTGTGATAAACCAGATGCTATACCATCTTTATTACATATTACATTTCTACTTGAAAGGGTTACAGGGGAACTTACGCTTCCGTCTAATGAATTTGATCTCAATCCAATTCATGATGTACAAATGGTAGCGATAGAAGAATTAAGTAGTTATGGTTTTTCTGAGAAGTTCATTAAACTTGCATCTGAAAAGTTCTTGAACGCAGGGAGTTATCAAGGATTAAAACAAAATATTGGTTTGTAAACATAAGAGGAGGCTGTGATTTTGAAACAGCCTCCTCTTACTATATAAGTTACGATTGTTGTCGCATTTTATAGGTAAATCGGTATTTCTTATGGAATTGTTCATATAATTTCATTTACTGCATTATTACGTACGAAGCAGAAAAGAGAATGGGATATCACCTAGTTCAATGGCATCCCATTCATAAAATAATCTACACCGCTGATTGTAAAGAAGAAACAAGTTGATTTAAAAACTCATCCCCAGTCATAATCGCTTTCCCACCGCCACGAGCACTCTTTTTATTTCCTCCGCCTTTTCCTTCAATAGAAGGGAGGGCATCTTTTAAAAGTGTATTCATATCAAGTGTCACTGCCTTACCGCAAGTAAGGATACATTGTAGTTTTTCGTCATTTTCAATGACGAAGTATGTAATTGCCTGTTCTTGTTGCTCTGTAATGATAGCAGAAAGTTTTGCGATTTCTTGCATAGAACGATTTGTAAATACTTTAGAAATAAGTATTCCAGCATGTATTTCTGTACGTTGTTGCAGTAGTTCATTTGCTTCTGCAAATAATAATTTTTCATTCATTGCTTGTATTGCTTTTTCGTTTTCTTTTTGAGAAGTAAGAAGTTGTGCTACTTTTGCTGGAATATCAGTTTCGCTACTGTTTAATTGTTTAGAAACATCTTTCATAATTTGTTGCTGCTGTCCCATTAATTTAAGTGTGCGCCAGCCAGCGATAAACGTTAAGCGTATCCCACCTTTATTTCGCTCCCATCCTAGTACTTGAATAGGACCTACCTCACCTGTGCGTTTCGGATGTGTTCCACCGCAGCCGTTGTAGTCATAGTTTTCAATAATAACAACGCGTATATTTTCTGTCATAGTTGGTTCTTTGCGAAGAGGTAATTTTTTCGCTTCTTCTAAGTTCATCCATTCAATACGAATAGGGTGGTTTTCAAAAACAATTTGATTAGCAATTTGTGCGGCCTTCTCAATCGTTTCTGTAGGCAGGTTTGCCGTTTCTAAATCAATTGTTACCGTTTCTTTTCCAAGATGGAATCCGATAGTGGGTATGTTAAAATGATCCCAAAAAGCAGCGGATAAAATGTGCTGAGCCGTATGTTGCTGCATATGATCAAAACGGCGTTGCCAATCGATTTTCCCGTCTACTTCTTCTGTATGTAATTGTTCTACTATGAAATGACGAATTTCCCCGTCTACTTCTTCAACATTGATTACAGGAATGTCATTTAATGTTCCAGTGTCATGTGGTTGTCCACCACCTGTCGGATAAAATGCAGTTTCATTTAAAACGACATATAAGTTTCCTGCTGCACTATAATCTTGCTTTATAACTTTAGTTGTAAAAATTTGCTGATAAGCGTCGATGTAATATAATTTTTGCTCCACTTCTCTTGCCCCTTTCTCATTCGCTAGTTTCATTGTAAAGCAATCTAAATAAGTTTCCTAATATTTCAGAAGAAAAAAACTCTTTTTAGAATTTTCTTGCTATAATGAGAAAAAGAGAAATACGGGGGTGGATGAAAATGTTATATGAAAACGGCGTAGATAAACTGCTTCGTCTCAACACAAATATTTCTGAATTATATCGAGAGTTAAATGAAATGACTCGGATTTTAGCGGAATGTAATCGAGAAAGTGTGAAATTTGATCGGTTATATGTGAAAGAGTTACTTTGGAAAAAAGAAGATGTGATAGCTAAGTATGATCAATTACTCGTCCAGCTTTGTATTAATGAGTGCTTTGATTTAAAAAGTGTAATTACTGGCGAATATAAATATACATATGAAGAAGTGGAAAACATTGTTTTAGAATTTAATGAAAAATATAATGTAGCTATTTTGATTAAAGATGTTTGTAAAGAACTACAGTTTACATATGGAATTGATATGGAAATAACGAGAACAGTTCGGGTATAAACATCTCAAGTATAGAAAAAGGAAAAAGAAAGCAGGTCCTTTGCTTTCTTTTTTTATGTAAGAAAAGGGAGAGTAGGTTTAAAGATGAAGGGGAAGTTACAGCATATTCATCCACTTGGAATGAGTATCATTATAGGGACATTATTTGCTAGGTTTGCAACTTCAATGAGCATTCCTTTTTTAGCAATATATTTAACGACTGTTAAAGAGGTATCAGCTGGAATGACTGGTGCTATTATTGGAACGAGTGCGCTTGTTGGAGTGTTTGCTAGTTTTATTGGGGGTAATTTATCGGACCGATTTGGCCGGCATATAATTATAATGTGGTCCATGATCGTTTGGATTTTTGTATTTATAGGATTTTCAGTTGCAGATCATGTTTTAAGTTTCTTTCTATTAAACGCTTTGAATGGATTATGTCGTTCTTTTTTTGAACCGACATCAAGAGCGTTATTATCAGATTTAACAAAACCAGAGTATCGTTTACTTGCGTATAATTTACGGTACGGTGCAATAAATGTAGGGGTAGCGATTGGTCCACTTGTTGGATTGCAGATTGGAAGTGCAAAATCAACAATTCCTTTTTTAGTAGCAGCAGGAGTATATATTCTATATACAGCTATATTAGCGCTTCAATTTAAGAAGTATCCACTTGAAAAAAAGAAAGTAAATACAGAAAACCCGGTCACAATGTTAAATGCGATTCATATGTTGCGAAAAGATATAGTATTTTTAGTTGCTTTAGTTGGTATTATTTTGAGTAATAGTGGTTTTTCACATTTAACAACGACAGTATCTCAATATTTTGCAAACGCACATATATTTCAAGATGGGATAAAGTTGTTCTCATATATGCTAACTTTAAATGCAATTACAGTAGTAGTTATTCAATACCCTGTTATTCAAATGTGTAAAAAGTATACGCCATTAGCGTCTATTATGGTAGGAACGTTATTTGTGAGCGGGGGATTGTTTGGATTTGGACTAGTAGAATCTATGTTAGGGGCTGCTATATGTACAATTATTTTTACATTCGGAGAAGTATTAATGTTTTCAATGACAGATGTATTTATTGATGAGATAGCTGTTTCACATTTGAAAGGGACATATTTTGGAGCTATGGGCTTTTCAGGAATTGGAGGAGTAATTGGTCCTTGGTTTGGCGGGATACTTCTCGATCATTATGGATATCAAAATGGCTTTATAGTATTTTTTATGTTAGCTGTTTTTTCAACCATTGCATTTCCAGTCCTATTAGTTACAAAAAGCTTAATGAAAAAAAGATATATTAGAAATTCTAAAATAGAAATACGTGCGAAATAACATAAGCCCCAGCAAACTAAAAGGTTGCTGGGGCTTATGTTTGTATTGATATCAATCCTTAATTCGAAAAAAGACTTTCTTTTCATGCGTATTGGCAACTTCATTTTTGGAAATATGAATAGCTAAATATCCATTCTCTAAACAGGCTAGCATCTTGTTATAAATGATATTAGCAGGTAAAGGGATGATCCGCTGTAAAGAAGTGTTTTTATGAAGTATGCAAATGTTTAGGCCTGTCTCCATCTTTTTAATGAGTACATTTTGTGCAGTTGCATTTGGTACATCTGTTTCCAAAATGTATTCTTGTTCTGTTTCACAAAGGTCAATATGAATTTGATTTGGAAAACTAAAATTACTACAAGAATCAGAACAAAATTGATCCATCCATTCTTCGAAACCATCAACATGAAAAAGACAATCCTTCTTTTTCTTGCCCATGAAAGACACCCTCCGTAAAATCTCAATTCATACTATGTTATGCATGAATGAAATAGAGGTGAAGAACAAATAGAAAAATATAAATATTTTATGTGTAAGATGCAGTGTGTGTGAATATTTTTGTTTTACATATCATGATGTGCATGGTTTTTTTGACGTGAATGATTACGATTTTTAACTTTATGAGATCCACTTAAAGGTTCGGGCTGTCCAGAAGATTGCCCTTTTTTCTCGTTTTGACGATTTGATTGATTATTGTTTTTACCCATTGTATTTTACACCTCCTCTTCCTCTTTAGAATGAGAGAAGTTTGCGAATTTATACGAGAATGTTTTTCGGGAAAAGGGTAAAGATAAGTAGGACTAATTAATATAATATAGAAAGGGGAAAGTGCTATGCCGTATCATAAAGATAAGCAACAAGCTTTTCAGGCCGCAGAGCAAGGATTTGTTCAAGCGGAAAATACATTCAATAATATTGTGAAAAATGATCCGAATTACGGTCATGACTTAAAAGAGTTGCGCCAAGAAGTTCAGGAGGCGTACGAACAGATTCAAAATGCACTTGAAGTAGCATCAGAAACACAGCGTCCACAACTTGAGCAATATGAAAGTAATCTCCAAAATATTATGCGAAATGTAGATCAAATAGAAAAGTGAAAAGGTTGTTGTGAATTCAACAACCTCATTACTTTTAGTGCTACTATGCTGAAACAAAAAATTATTCTATCAATTCTTTCTTTAATTTGTGCAGTACATATATTTCAAGTGGACAAAGTGGAAGCTAAAATGTTGTTAAGAAAAGAGTTAGAGCCAACTGGCTATGTAACATGGGAAGTGCCAAATAATGAAAAAATTATCGCAATTACATTTGATGATGGACCGGACCCAACTTATACACCGCAAGTATTAGAATTATTACGTCAATATAAAGCGGAAGCGACTTTTTTTATGATTGGCTTTCGAGTTCAGCGTAATCCGTATTTAGTAAAGCAAGTGTTAAAAGAGGGACATGAAATTGGAAATCATACGATGAATCATTTGTATGCGAATAATTCATCAGACGAAAAGTTGAAAAATGATATTTTAAATGGAAAGAAATATTTTAAAAAATGGGTGAAAGAGCCTTTATTGTTCCGTCCACCAGGTGGATATATTAATGATGCTGTATTTACAACAGCGAAAGAAGCTGGATATCAAATTGTTTTATGGTCATGGCACCAAGACCCACGTGATTGGGCAAATCCAGGTACTGAATCCATTGTTAATCATGTTGTGAAAAATGCTAGAAGTGGAGATATTGTACTGTTACACGATGGGGGAAGTGATCGTAGTCAAACAGTGGCGGCATTAGCAAAAATTTTACCTGAGCTTAAAAAGCAGGGGTATCGATTTGTGACGGTTTCGGAGTTGCTACGTTATAAGCATTAAAAAAAATCCCAAAAGGCGTACCTTTTGGGATTTTTCGTTACTGATTCTTTTTTCGTTTCTTATTATTTTGTCGCTGCGCAGGTGTTAAAGGTTCATTTGCGAACTCTTCGTTATAACCAGTTTCTTGCCCTTGGGCGGATGCAGCATTCATTCCTGAAATAGTATGATTTGCTTTTCGTTTACCCATTTTTTCTCACCTCTACAATGTTTTTTATAGATGAATCATGAGTTGTTCATAACATATATGAACGTAAAGTAGAGTGCTTTACTTTACAATAATAGTATTTATAAGGAGCATGGACACTATTCAAATTTAGAAATATAAAGAAAACTTATTATAATCCATAAGTTTCTTATTATTTACTTATTTAGAAAGTTGTAATAAGATATTATCGTAAGGTATTGAAAAGTTTGTCTACATTTTATATTCAGACAAATTAGTCACGTTTAACAGGGGGGAAACATAATGGTCAAACATAATCCATTTCAATCACGTGCAACTTTTGAACTAGATGGAAAGACGTATCATTATTATCAATTGAAAGCGCTTGAAAACGCAGGGGTTGGCAATGTATCTCAATTACCATATTCCGTTAAAGTTTTACTTGAATCTGTACTTCGTCAAGTAGACGGACGCGTAATTACAGAAGAACACGTTACAAATTTAGCGAAATGGGGAACGAAAGATGTTCAAGATATCGATGTTCCGTTTAAACCATCTCGCGTAATCTTACAAGACTTCACAGGTGTTCCAGCTGTTGTAGATTTGGCTTCGCTTCGTAAAGCAATGGCAGACATGGGTGGGGATCCTGATAAAATTAATCCTGAAATTACTGTAGACCTTGTAATTGACCACTCTGTACAGGTTGATAGAGCGGGTACGGCAGACTCGCTTGCATTCAACATGGACTTAGAGTTTAAACGTAATGAAGAACGTTATAAATTTTTAAGCTGGGCACAGAAATCATTTGATAACTACCGTGCAGTTCCACCAGCAACAGGTATTGTACACCAAGTAAATCTTGAATATTTAGCACCGGTTGTTCATGCGGTGAAAAATGCTGAAGGTGACTTAGTTGCATACCCAGATTCATTAGTTGGAACAGACTCACATACAACAATGATTAATGGTATCGGTGTTCTTGGATGGGGCGTTGGTGGTATTGAAGCAGAAGCAGGAATGCTTGGACAGCCTTCATATTTCCCAGTACCTGAAGTAATCGGTGTGAAATTAACTGGTACACTTCCAAGTGGTACAACAGCAACTGACGTTGCATTAAAAGTAACACAAGTGTTACGTCAAAAAGGTGTAGTTGGTAAATTTGTTGAGTTCTTCGGTAATGGACTAAAGAGCATGCCTTTAGCTGACCGTGCAACAATTTCAAATATGGCACCAGAATACGGTGCAACTTGTGGATTCTTCCCAATCGACGACATTTCATTAGAATACTTACGTTTAACAGGTAGAGATGAAGAGCAAATTCGCGTTGTTGAAGAATATTGTAAAGCAAATGGCTTATTCTATACAGCAGACAGTAAAGATCCAATCTATACTGATCTTGTTGAAATCGATTTAAATACAATTGAATCTAATCTTTCTGGACCGAAACGTCCGCAAGATTTAATCCCACTTTCAAATATGAAAGAGGAGTTCCATAAAGCTGTTGTAGCACCAGTTGGAACACAAGGACTTGGATTCAATGAGCAAGAGTTTGATAAAGAAGTGAAAGTTACATTGAAAGATCAAGAAGTAACGATGAAAACAGGCGGAATTGCAATCGCTGCGATTACAAGCTGTACAAATACGTCAAATCCATACGTATTAATTGGAGCAGGTTTAGTTGCGAAGAAAGCAATTGAAAAAGGACTTAAAGTACCTGGTTTCGTAAAAACATCATTAGCACCAGGATCTAAAGTTGTTACAGAGTACTTAGATAAGTCTGGTTTAACAACGTATTTAGATCAATTAGGTTTCCAAACAGTTGGTTACGGCTGTACGACTTGTATCGGTAACTCTGGTCCATTAGCAGAGGAATTAGAAGAAGCAATCGCAGCAAACGATTTATTAGTAACATCTGTTTTATCTGGTAACCGTAACTTTGAAGGTCGTATTCACCCACTTGTAAAAGCTAACTACTTAGCATCACCACCACTTGTTGTGGCATATGCGCTTGCAGGTACTGTTGATATCGACCTGAAAAATGATGCAATCGGTAAAGATGCAAATGGTAACCCTATTTACTTTAACGATATTTGGCCATCAGCTAAAGAAATTGAAGATGTAGTTCAAAGTGTTGTTACATCTGAATTGTTCAAAAAAGAATATGCACAAGTATTTAACAGCAATGAGCGCTGGAATGAAATCCAAACTTCAAATGAAGCTTTATATACTTGGGATAATGATTCAACATACATTCAAAACCCACCGTTCTTCGAAGGACTATCTAAAGAGCCAGGTGAAGTTGAAACATTATCAGGTTTACGCATTGTTGGTAAATTTGGTGATTCTGTAACAACAGACCATATTTCACCAGCAGGTTCAATTGGTAAGCACACGCCAGCTGGACGTTATTTACTAGAAAACGGCGTACAACCAGTTGACTTTAACTCTTACGGTTCTCGTCGTGGTAACCATGAAGTTATGATGCGTGGTACATTCGCAAATATCCGTATTAAAAACCAAATCGCACCAGGAACAGAAGGCGGATATACAACATATTGGCCAACTGGTGAAGTAACATCTATCTATGATGCTGCTATGAAATATAAAGAAGATGGCACAGGCCTTCTAGTTGTTGCCGGTAAAGACTACGGTATGGGAAGTTCTCGTGACTGGGCTGCGAAAGGTACAAACTTATTAGGTATTAAAGCAGTAATCGCAGAAAGCTTCGAGCGTATTCACCGCAGTAACTTAGTATTAATGGGCGTATTACCATTACAATTTAAAGATGGCGACAGCGCTGAAACATTAGGTCTTGTTGGTGACGAGTCATTTGAAATTCAAATTGACAAAACGGTTAGACCACGCGATCTTGTAAAAGTGGTTGCAATCGATGCAGAAGGCAAAGAAAAACAATTCGAAGTAGTGGCTCGTTTCGATAGTGAAGTTGAAATTGATTACTACCGTCACGGTGGTATTTTACAAATGGTTCTTCGTGAGAAAATCGAAGAGTCTAAAGTGTCAAACTAAAAAGATTCAACAATATTTGTTGAATGTATATTTTAAAGAGGGATGAGATTTTCTCATCCCTCTTTAGTATGAAAAAACATCGGCATATTTAAAGGTCTCTAAGTGGAAAACTTATTGTCAGTTAATGTGGGATGGATTAAAGTTTTTTGTAAAATTAAGGGAGATTTAAAGTTGCATAGCCCATGTTAATGGTAAAATTAAATGTAAGGAATATTCAGATGATAAGGTGGTGTTTTTTGAAATGAACAAAGAAACTCGTATGTAGAGAGGGAGGATTCACATAATACAAAATTAAAAGGAGGTGGAATATGACAAAAAGGTATTGGGGAGTCATAATAACTTACATATTACTTTACTTTTCCATTTATTTATTCGAGCCGCTTTTTATAAATTTATTTAATTTTACAAAGGAAGCAGCCAATGCCTACGGTAGAATCTTCGGTTATTTTTTAGCTTTCATAGTAATTTTAATATTGATGAAACCTGATATTAAAAAAGGTTCTTCAAATGCTTATCCGCCCAAAAAAACTATATTATGGTGTATCTATGGTGTTCTTATTTATTTTTTAGTTCAAGCTATTTATGGATTAATAGCTATTGTTGTATTTAATATGGATCCTAACTCAGAACACTCAGAAATGATAAAAACCAATTTTATATCTTTCCCATTTAGAATAGTGAATATTGCAATTTTGGGGCCTATAATGGAAGAGATTCTAACAAAAAAAATCATTCTTGATACGTTACGCAAACGAACAAATGTCTACATTGCTTGTTTAATTACGTCTCTTGTATTTGCCTTACTTCATATGGAGTTAGCAAGTGTTATTCCTTATACTTTAGCAGGATTGGTGTATGCTTTTTTATATGTAAAAACTAATAGATTAATTGTTCCTATTGTTGTTCATATGACAATAAATACACTTGCTATTTTAATAAAACTTATATAGTAATACATATCGGCATTTAATAGGTCGTTGGCAGAAGAATATCCCCAGATAAAGTAGTGATTTTTATTTTATGTTTTGGAACTTAGGTTTTTAAAATAATATGAGTAAACAAAGAGGAAAGGGATGAAACCAAATGGTTTCATCCCTTTCCTTTTATTATGCAAAATTGGAGGAATGACAATGAATGAGTATAGAAGAATAATGTTGCCGCTATTACAAGAAAAGCTATTGCTAATTAGTGCGATTTGTAGCGGGATAGTAGCTGCCATTTTAAATTTATCTAGACCGCTTTTAATGGGATTAATTGTAGATAACCTTATTCAGCGGGAGTTAAAAGGTGCGTATGTATATATCGCTTTGTTTGCGGGTAGCCGCTTTATGATGTGGGTAAATAACTTGTTATTTGATTATATAAGCTCAAAAGCGAGTCAACGAATATTACGAAAGAAGCGTATAGATGTATTACGTCATTTTTTTTCACTACCGTTTGAAGAGAGCGAGAAGATCAAGCAAGGGGAGTTAGAAACTTTGGTCGTGTCTGATATTCCGAACTGGGTCAGATTATATGGATCTATATTAATAGAATATATACACGCTATTGCACAATTTATTGGTGCGATCATAGCACTGCAACATATAGATACACAGTTTATATTGTGGGTAACTCCATTTTTATTTTTAAGTGCAATTGTTCCAATGCTTATGGGGGGGAAAGTAAGGGATATTGCGGGTATTGCTCAAAAAAATCAATCAAGTGTTGTAGAGATAGTGTCACAGTTTGTAAAAGGTACACAAGATTTACGTAGTTTACAAAAAGAAGAATGGGCCATTGGCTTATTTAAAGGAGTGACGGCACAATCTTATAAAACAGAAGTAAAGAAGACGATGATGCAACATGGTATTGGGATAGTAGGAACGGTAATAGAAACAGGAGCATATATAGTTGTTCTTATTATAGGAGCACAAAAAATAATGAAAGGGGATATGGAAGTTGGATCACTCGTTGCGATATTAGCTACAATTGAGATGTTATTTTTCCCTGTTCGTTATGCGAGTGATTTATTGATGATGACACAAGTTGCTATTGCTTCGGCAAATCGAATTTTTTGCTTTTTATATATACGAGCTGAAGATAGGAATGTAGAAAGAGCGATGGGAATGAAGTTGAAAAATGTTTCATTTCAAGAGAACGGTGAAGAGAAGTATAGAATTAAAAATATTGATTTGCAAATTTATCCAGGTGAACTTGTTATCATTGTGGGAGAAAGTGGTGCTGGGAAAACAACCCTATTAAAGTTATTAACAGGATTATATAAACCGTCAAGTGGTAAGGTTGCTTATTACGGTAAGAAAGCTCGTATGACTACTGTATGGCAGGAACCGCGTTTTTTTCGGACGACAGTAAAAGAGAATATACATTTTCAAGAAGATATCATAGAAAAACAGTTTAAAAAAAGTATTGGACTTGTAAATATGAAGCCAATCTTAAAAAACTTATCGGAAGGAATCCATACTGTACTGCACAAAAGTGGAGAAGAGTTTTCGGGAGGAGAAAGAAAGCGTTTTGCATTACTGCGAGCGATTGTAACAGAGCCGAACATCGTTATTTTAGATGAACCGACTGCTGGATTGGATCCGAGTAATCAACAAGCTGTTTGGAATATGATTGAAGGGTTAGGAGAAAACGTAACGAGAATTGTGACGACACATGATGTGGAGAGGGCGATGATAGCTGATCGGGTTATTGTCATGAAGAATGGAATTATTGTGGAATGTGGGAATCCTAAAGAATTATTAAATTGCAACTCATTGTGCAAAGAGATGCAAACAAAAAGATAGGAGCTATGTAGCGCTCTTATCTTTATTCAGTCTTATTAAGTTGATACGTATAAGATTCAGGATCGCTAGTACTAAATTCTTTGACTAAAGTAAGTTGATTTGTATCTGGGTTATATTTGGAAATTTTGACCGTATGTTCGCTACTTAGTGATGGATTATATTCTTGAATAGCACATGTATTTTCAGCAATCTGTGTCATATTACTGGTGGAAACATTTTCTATGGAATCGTGATTTGTAGAAATTTCAACGACTCTCTCACCGTTGAAAAATAAAAGAACGATTACTAAAACAACTAAACATATTCGTATATAGCGAAGTTCTTTACTAATAGGGTGTTCTCCCAAAATAATCATCCTTTCTGTAACTATTGTATAGTAGTGGTGGTGATAGTCATCGTGAAAAAACTAACAATACCGAGGCCGGCTAAAAGGATAAATGAGATTAAAGCGATATAGAGACAAATGCGTCCAACTTGCTTTTTCTCAGGATCTTTACTGAAGAGCGAGATGATCCAAGCGATAATCCCGATTGGGGAAAATATAAAACTAAGAATATATAATAGTATTTTTTCAAATAAATTCATAAAAATAGCCCCCCTTTTTGAAGGTTTTACATGTGTAGTTTTCTTCGTATTAGCGCTGCTATTATGTAGGAAAGTACAGAATAAACAGCACTATAAACAATCCAAGCGTCTAAGTTTTGTAAAGCTATGTGTATATCAAATTCAGAGACGATAATGAAAAATATAAGTGGAATAGCAAAAGAAATAATAATAGCAGCCCATTTGAATTTGTATAGTAAGGTGCTAAAAAAAATACATAGTAATGGTAAAGTGAAAAAAACAAAAGTAAAAGGGTTGATAAGTAATTGTAAAATACATATCACCTCGAAGATTTTGTATGTATTTCTAATTATATGATAAAAAGGTAAAAATTTCATACTAACTTAAAATATTCTAACTATTTCGAATGTGAATATTTCCAAGCTTGTCCGTATAAGCTAAAATAAGGTATATAGTATGTAGTTAATTATGTAATAAGAAGATAAACACGTAAGGGTGATATAATATGTGGCGGAAGCTTACCATTATTGTAGTGTTACTTTGTTTAGCGGGATATGCAGCTTATGAACAGTTTGGTAAAGAGGATCAAGTAGTACAAGAAAAGCCTGCCAAAAGTGAAGCTGCTATGAAAGAGATTTTCGCAAGGAACGGTATTGAAATTGGAAAGAGCGCACCAGATTTTGAATTACCAAAGATAGATGGAACGAATATAAAGTTATCTGATTTAAAAGGGAAGAAAGTTATTTTAAACTTTTGGGCAACGTGGTGTGGGCCTTGTCAGCAAGAAATGCCTGATATGGAGGCCTTTTATAAAGAACATAAAGAAAACGTAGAAATTTTAGCTATAAACTATACTCCTTCAGAAAAAGGAGGGGGAGAAGATAAGGTAAGGAACTTTGCTGCGGAAAAAGGAATTACTTTTCCTATTTTATTGGACAAGAACATTGATGTGACAACAGCGTATAAAGTAATTACGATCCCAACCTCTTATTTTATAGACACAAAAGGGGTCATTCAAGATAAGTTTATTGGACCAATGACACAAAAAGAGATGGAAAAACGGATTGAGAAATTAAAATAATAAGTGAGAAGGCAGAGATGGGAAGTGGCCATTTCTGCCTTTTCTTTTTCAAGTAGTGATAACTTCGTGATATGATAAAGTGAAACTTTAATCAGTGGGGGAGGTGTTCATCCCCCGCTGATTATTAGCCTGCACCAATCGGGGTAAAAGAAATATAATCGTTAATAGATGAAGGAGTGTATGGAGTGGGGAATGTATCCTTACCGTTAGATTATGTTGTAATTGATTTTGAAACAACAGGATTTAACCCTTATAATGATAAAATTATTCAAGTAGCAGCAGTGAAATATCACAATCATGAACTAGTAGATCAGTTTGTTTCGTATGTGAATCCAGAGCGTCCAATTCCGAGCCGGATAACGAGTTTAACAGGTATTACAAATTATCGTGTTTCAGACGCACCGACAATTGAAGAAGTATTACCGTTATTTTTAGCGTTTTTAGACGCAAATGTTATAGTGGCACACAATGCTTCTTTTGACATGCGTTTTTTAAAGAGTAATGTAAATATGCTTGGACTACCTGAGCCGAAAAATAAAGTTATCGATACTGTGTTTTTAGCGAAAAAATATATGAAGCATGCGCCTAATCATAAACTTGAAACGTTAAAACGAATGCTTGGAATTCGTTTAAGTTCTCATAATGCATTTGACGATTGTATTACATGTGCAGCTGTTTATCAAAAATGTGCAGCGGTTGAAGAAGAAGGAAAAAGAAAAGCGAATAAGGAAGTACTTGATGAAACAGCGGTATTTGAAGCGGTAAAAGAAATGCTTGTACGAAATAAACGTAATATTGAATGGATTCGCTGTATGAATGTGGGGAGTTATTTAGATATAAAAGCTTTTTACCCAATTATAAGGTTAAAGGTCAAAGGGCGAAAGAAATATGTGTTAACAGAAAAAATGGAAGACGATGTAAGAGAAATTTGTACGAGCTTAACATACGAGGCAGCATTGAAAAGTGAGATTGGCAACACGAGAATTATGATTGACAGTGTAGAGGATATTTTGAAGTTAGAGAGCTACATTGTAGAACAATACGATTCTGTATTCCGAGCGCTGGATGAATATAGAGCAAATAAAGTAAATGCGGATGAAGAAATTACAAAATATTTAAATATGATGGTGTAAAAAATCCCATGTGCAACATATGCGCATGGGATTTTTTATCAAAACATGAAATTTTCTTGCAAATCTGATTAAAGAGTTTTTCATTTGCTCATACTATGTAATAAGAAAACGTAGAAGAAAGGGTGAGCAGCATGAGAAGAAGTCGCCGTAGATCGTTTGAAGAGCTTGTAAATGAAAATAAACAACAATTATTAAGCGATCGTGATGCAATCGATCGAATTGAAAAACGTATTGAAAAACGTTATGAAATGCAACTTTTTAAACAGGCTGAATAATTCTTAACACTAGTACGATACTAGTGTTAAGGAGGCGATAGTAATGGGTAATCCAAAAAAGAATTCAAAAGACTTTGCACCAAATCAAATTGGAACACAATCGAAAAAAGCTGGTGGAAATAAAGGGAAGCAAATGCAAGATCAAACTGGTAAACAACCGATTGTAGATAACGGTTAAAGAAAAGGAGAATGTTGCATTCTCCTTTTTTATGTATAGATTTGAAGGGATATAGGTAATTTAAGATGGTATGTATTTATAATTAGGAGGGAAGTAAATGCCGAATCCAGACAATCGAAGTGACAATGCTGAAAAATTACAAGAGATGGTGCAAAATACAATTGATAATTTTAATGAAGCAAAAGAAACAGCGGAACTTTCTAATGGAAAAGATCGTGCTGCCATTGAAGCGAAAAATGAAAGACGTTTAGAAAGTATTGATTCATTAAAAAGTGAAATCAAAGATGAGTCTTAACAGAATGTACAAAAAGGGCTGACAAAAGTCAGCCCTTTTTCGTGATTGTAAAGTTTTCAACGAGTAAACGCCAATTTTGCGGGAACGGTAAACCGATTTTCCAATAACTAATACCGCCTATTCCTTGCTCTTTCATTAAATTAAATTTACTTTGCACGGACCGTGAATCTTCAAACCAAACTTCATGTTGGACGCCGTTTTCGTCAAAGTAATTAAAATGTGGAGCTTGAGCCGTGAAATCATAGCGGATAGGAACATTGTATTTACGAGCTAGTGCAACAGCTGCAACAGAGCTAATTGCTTTTGCAGGTGGATTTCCTTGTTTGAATGGCAGTTTCCAATCGAAACCGTATAAATTTTGCCCCATCATAATTTTTTGTGGTGGCATTTGAGATTTTGCATATTGAAGTACTTCTTTCACAGGACCAATAGGAGAAATCGCCATCGGTGGCCCGCCTTGCCAACCCCAGTCGTATGTCATAATGACGACGAAATCAACAATTTGTCCTTGTGCTTTATAATCATGAGCTTCAAAAAATTTCCCTTTTTGATTGGAACTTGTTTTCGGTACAAGCGTTGTACTTAATGTGTACCCGCTAGGTAAGCGTGTTTTTACATTTCGTAAAAAACGATTATATGCTTCGCGATCTTCAGGTGCTACATTCTCGAAATCAAAGTGAATGTCTCGCATACCGTATTTTTCAGCTGTTTGCAAAATGTTCGTAATAAATTTGTTTTGAATCGTTGCGTCACGTAAAAAAACAGATGCCAAATCGGCACTGAAATTTCCATTTTCGATATTTGTAATAACGAGCATAGGGATGGTTTTACCTTGCGTTGCAATATTAGCGATTTTAGCTGTTTCGGTGGGTTCTTTTAAAGTGCCGTCTCGTTTTGCTTCAAAGCTGAAGTAGGCTAAATATGTTAAAAATGGATTAATAGCACGTGTAGCATTTACTAAACTTTCTTTTATCGGTATTGTTGAAGGTTGTAAATAAGCAATCGATTCTGCTGCTCGTTTTGTTCCTTTTGGTACATATAATTGTTGTCCGACATGGAGAATAGATTTTAATGATAGGTTATTGACTTTAGCTAAACTGGCGAGAGGAACATTATATGTTTGAGAAATTCGATAAAGGCTGTCACCAGGCTGTACATAATAGTTATTGCCTTTTGTATTAACGATAAGTGCCTGACCAACAACGAGTGTTTCGGCTGGATTTAGTCCATTATCTTTTACGATCTCTTCAGGTGTAGATCCATATTTTGAAGCTAAACTATATACACTATCACCGCTACGAACAGTTACAATTTGAATCATGTGCTTGCCCCTTTCGATAAAAGATTCACTGTTTTTATTTTATTTTTGATTCCGCTGTATTATGATTAAATGTATGCAAGGCAGCAGAAGTGAAAGAAGGCGAATAGAAATGTTTGTAGCAGAACATGAAGTTGAAATCCGCTATGCGGAAACAGACCAGATGGGTGTTGTTTACCATTCAAACTATTTAGTGTGGCTAGAACTTGGGCGCACGAAACTTATACAAGAATTAGGATTTTCGTATGTTGAAATGGAGAAAGAGGGAATTATCTCTCCTGTATTAGACTTGCAAATTTCATATCGTAAAGCGATGCGTTACGGAGAAAAAGCAATTGTGAAAACGTGGATTGATACTGTGAGCCCGCTTCGTGTTGTATATGGTTATGAAATTTATAACGGTGATGGCGAGCTTTGTATTACTGCAAGTACAACGAATATTTGTGCGAAAAAAGAAGGGTTCCGCCCTGTATCATTTAAAAAATTATATCCTGAGTGGTATGCGAAATATGAGGAAATTAAAAAGAAATAAAAAAAGCGTGGCAGAAGCCACGTTTTTTTATTTTTCATAATTAAATTGAGGGAAATCATCACCGTCGTTAAGTGTAACTAATAAATTATGTCCATCGAAGAACCACTCATCATCGCCTTCAATAAAGAAGTTAATACCTTCTTCTTGAATTTGAACAGCAGGGTGCGCAGGGTCATCTTTACGAATACCTAAAGAAAGTCCTTTTTGCACAGTACTGCAACCACCGTATTGTACGAAAAAGCGTAGTGTTTCACCTGATTGTAAGTGTAATTCGTTTTTATACCATTGTGCTGCTTCTTTTGTTACGGAAAGATTCATGTATAGTTCCTCCAAATTATGTTGCTTTTTCTTTAGTATAAAAAATAACGCAAAAAGACGCTATTAATATGCTTCACGTTTTCTTTTTGCGTTATGTGGGTTACGATCTTATTTTTGCTTTTTTGAAAAGTTTGCTTTTGGTTCAGTTTTATTTATAATTCGTCCGATATTTGCACGGTGTTTATAAATAACCATACCTGCTAATAAACACATCGCAATAATGAAGATTTTATCCCCGCTAACAATGGATGCAATAACAGCAACGACAGCTGTTACCATAGAAGAAAGTGATACGTATCTTGTTGTAAATAAAAGGCTGAAAAAGACAACAGCTAATATTGCAAAAACAACTGGTGAATAGCATAATAATACCCCGGCAGAAGTTGCAACTGCTTTCCCCCCGCGGAATTTTGCGAAGATCGGATAGACATGTCCAAGAACAGCGGCTAATCCAAACCATAGTGGGTGAATATCTGACCCGAAAATAATCGGTAGAACTGTTGCTAATGTACCTTTTAAAATGTCAGCAATTGTTACGATAAAACCTGCTTTTTTCCCTAATGTACGGAATGTATTAGTTCCGCCTAGATTACCGCTTCCATGCTCACGAATGTCGATTCCATAACCGATTTTTCCAACGACTAATGCAAATGGAATCGAACCGAGTAGATAGGCAACGATAAATAAAAGATATGTAATAACCATGAGTTCAGTCTCCTTTATACAAATGTGTTGATAAAGGGTAAAAAGAGTTTTTCCCGTTTATTGTACCATACATTTGTAAAGAGCACATTTCTTTTTTATAAATGAAAAAGTCATTAATTTTTAAAAAAACTTTCACAGGAATGTTACATTTTTCACAAAAACACTAGAACTATATGTTGTATGATTTTAATCAAAAGACAACAACATGTTGATGGAGGGTTATGAATGTTGAAACAAAATGTACGTGGAGAAGAATTAATGAAAGTATTTGAGACAATTATCCACGGTAATGAACAAGATTTAATGCAGGAAAATGCAAATGTAGATGGCCGATCTCCAATGGGAGTAATGGGAACGTTCGCATCTGAGAGCGCAAAGTATTATGCAGTAGAAAAATTATTATCAGATCAAGTGAAAAAAGCGATAGATCAAAATATATTATATCCACATGATTTAGATTTTTATGCAACAGGAACGACGACTTGTTCACAAATTCCGTTAGCGCAAATGCTTGCTCACGGTTTTCATACTGGACATGGACATATGAGACAACCGCAAGACATTAAAAGTGCGTTGGCGCTTTCTTCAATTGTTTTTCAGGCGAATCAAAATATGCAGCACGGTGGTCAATCGTTTGCGCTCTTTGATATTGATTTAGCTCCATATGTGAGAAAAACAGTAGAGAGACATAAAAAACGATTACAGTCATATCCGCTTACGAAAGAACAAATAGAGGAATTTGCATGGAAAGAAACAGAAAATGATACGTATCAGGCGTGTGAGGCTTTCGTTCATAATTCAAATAGTATGCATAGTAGGGGCGGGGGACAAGTACCATTTATTTCTATTAACTACGGAACAGACACATCGCAAGAGGGAAGACTTTTAATTAAGCAACTTTTAAAAGCGACGCAAGCTGGACTGGGTAAAGGGGAAACACCGATTTTTCCTATTCAAATTTTCAAAATGAAAAAAGGCTTGAACTTTGAAGAGTGTGATCCGAACTATGATTTATTTGAATTAGCGTTAGAAACGACAGCTGAGCGATTATTCCCTAACTTTTCGTTTTTAGATGCTCCGTTTAATGCAGTGTACTATGATGGGCGACCTGAAAGTGAAGTATGTTATATGGGGTGTCGTACTCGTGTTATGTCTAATATACATGGGGAAGAAACAGCAATTGGAAGAGGGAATTTATCGTTTACTTCTATTAATTTAGTGAAATTAGCGCTAATTAGTGGTTCAACAGAAGCGTTTTTTGAAGCGCTAAGTTATTACTTAGATTTGGGCGTTAAGCAATTATTAGAGAGATTTGCTTATCAATGTACAAAGAGAGCAAGAGATTTTCAGTTCTTATATTCACAAGGTGTATGGCGCGGTGGAGAAACGTTACAACCTGAAGATGCTGTGGCACCCATTTTAAAACAAGGGACGTTAAGTCTTGGTTTTATCGGTCTTGCAGAATGTTTAGTAGCGTTAACTGGAAAGCACCATGGAGAAAATGAAGAATCGTGGAAGCTTGGATATGAAATTATTTCCTTTATGAGAGAGAGAATGGATAAGGCGACGGAAGAACATCAACTCAATTTCTCTGTAATTGCAACGCCAGCAGAAGGGTTATCAGGAAAGTTTGTGAAGAAAGATAGAGAAGAATTTGGTGAAATTAGCGGTGTGACAAATCATAATTATTATACAAATTCGTTCCATGTACCGGTGTATTACAATATTCAAGCGATAGATAAAATTCGATTAGAAGGACCGTTCCACGCTCTTTGTAATGGCGGACATATTACGTATATTGAACTAGATGGTGCAGCTGTGCATAATCAAAAGGCGTTAAAGCAAATTGTACAAGCGATGGCGCAGTACGGCGTAGGCTACGGTTCAATTAACCATCCTGTCGATCGTTGTAAGTGCTGTAGTTATCATGGCATTATCGGGAATGAATGTCCGAGCTGCGGAAATGAAGATGAGAATGAAATAGAAAGAATTCGCCGCATAACAGGATATCTTGTAGGAGATATGTCAAAGTGGAATAGCGCGAAACGTAGTGAAGAGATGGATCGGGTGAAGCATAAATGAAAGTTATGAATATCATTCATGATAGTGTAGTAGATGGAGAGGGGTTGCGGACAGTCGTGTTTTTTGCGGGCTGTCCGCATCGTTGTATCGGTTGCCATAATTCGAAATCATGGAATGTTTGCAATGGAACTGAAATGACGGTAGAAGAAATTGTGAAAGAGATTGAAAAAAATTCATTAACCGATGTAACATTTTCAGGTGGAGATCCATTTTTTCAAGCTGCTGAAGTGAAAAAAGTAGCAAAAGCAGTGAAGGATTTGAAAAAAAATCTATGGATTTATACAGGTTACACGTTAGAAGAGATACAGAGTGCTCAAAATAATGATATGATAGAATTGTTACATTATGGGGATGTTTTGGTCGATGGAAGATTTGAACTTGATAAAAAAGATTTAACACTTCCATTTCGCGGAAGCTCCAATCAACGTATTATTCGATTGAAAGAGTAAAAAGGCGGGATAGGTTATATGAATAAAACAGTATTACTTGTTGAAGATGAAAGAAGATTACGTGAGATTGTTAGTGATTATTTTCGTAATGAAGGCTTTGAAGTAATCGAAGCGGAAGATGGAAAAAAAGCGCTAGAATTATTTGCTGAACATACAATTGATTTAATTATGTTAGATATTATGTTACCAGAAATAGATGGTTGGTCTGTTTGTAGACGAATTAGAAAAGAGTCAGCGGTACCAATTATTATGCTGACAGCACGTTCTGATGAGGATGATACATTACTAGGCTTTGAACTAGGTGCAGATGAGTATGTCACAAAACCTTTTAGTCCGAAAGTATTAGTAGCTCGTGCAAAGACGTTATTGAAACGTGCGGATGGAGCGGTAGGAGTATCAGAAGAGAATACTATGTCTTTAGCTGGAATAGAAGTGAATCGACTATCTAGAACAGTTTTAGTAGATGGAGAAGAAATTATATTGACACATAAGGAGTTTGAGCTTCTCGTTTATTTAATGGAGAACAAAGGAATTGTGTTGTCACGCCAACATTTATTAGATCAGTTATGGGGATATGATTACTACGGCGATGACCGAACGGTTGATACACATATTAAAAAACTGCGAAATAAGCTAGGAGATAAGGCGAAGCATATCGGCACTGTTATTCGAGTAGGTTACAAATTTGAAGAATAACCTTTAAGTTACTATGCATCTCGGCTTTGGGATATAGCAAATTTACACTCTCCTTTGTAGGTGGAATGTACAAAAAATACTTTTCTTGTCTACAATGATAGATAGGAGTATTTTTTTAATTGGATTTCACGATGAGTTCACAAGAAGGACACAAACTGTGACTATACTGAAAGTACGAATTCACCAGAGAGGGGAAATAAAACATGGGATATTACGACGGACCGAATTTAAATGAAGAGCATAGTGAAACGAGAGAAATGAAAAAATCAGGTAGTAAAAAAGGATATTTTTTCACAGGTTTAGTTGGAGCTGTAGTCGGGGCGGTTTCGATTAGTTTTGCAGCACCATACATGCCATGGATGCAAAATAATGGGGCAGCAGTTTCGTCATTCAACTCTAATCAACAAGTGGAAGGTACTGTAGCTCCTGTTGTTAATAAAGTGAAGGGCGAAACAGATTTGCCAGGTATGATTGAAGGCGCAAAGGATGTTGTAGTTGGTGTAATTAATATGCAGAAGACTATTGATCCGTTTGCGATGCAACAGGCAGAACAAGAGCAAACAGCTGGTACAGGATCAGGTGTTATTTATAAAAAGTCAGGAAATAAAGCATATATTGTAACAAATAACCACGTAGTAGACGGTGCAAATAAACTTGCTGTTAAACTGAGCGATGGAAAGCAAGTTGATGCAAAATTAGTTGGTAAGGACCCTTGGTTAGACTTAGCAGTTGTAGAGATTGATGGATCTACTGTTAATAAAGTTGCAACTTTAGGTGATTCCAGTAAACTTCGTGCTGGTGAAAAAGCAATTGCAATCGGTAACCCACTTGGATTTGATGGCAGCGTAACAGAAGGCATTATCAGTAGTAAAGAACGTGAAATTCCAGTAGATATTGATGGGGACAAACGTCCAGACTGGCAAGCACAAGTTATTCAAACAGATGCAGCGATTAACCCTGGTAATAGTGGCGGTGCATTATTTAACCAAAACGGTGAATTAATTGGAATTAACTCAAGTAAAATTGCGCAGCAAGAAGTTGAGGGGATTGGTTTTGCAATTCCAGTTAATGTTGCAAAACCAGTTATTGAATCGCTTGAAAAAGACGGAGTAGTGAAACGCCCAGCTCTTGGTGTAGGTGTAGTTTCATTAGAAGATGTGCAAGCTTATGCATTAAACCAATTAAAAGTACCAAAAGAAGTAACAAATGGCGTTGTATTAGCTAAAATTTATCCTGTGTCACCGGCAGAAAAAGCTGGCTTAGAGCAATATGATCTTGTAGTAGCATTAGATGATCAAAAAGTAGAAAATTCACTTCAATTCCGTAAATACTTATATGAAAAGAAAAAAGTAGGCGAGAACGTAGAAGTTACATTCTACCGCAACGGTCAAAAAATGACGAAAACAGCTACATTAGCAGATAATTCAGCTACAAAAAATCAATAAATGTAAACTTTAATCAGTGGAGAGTTCTCTTCCTTCTGCTTATTAGCGTACATCAATCGGAATAAAGAAAGTCTCTTTCATGTTGAAAGAGACTTTCTTTATCGGATATAATAAAGGTATAGGAGGGATTAATTATGACAATTGAAAACCCAACTCGTACGGAAATTGGTGAAGTATTGAAGAAAAGTAAAACGATTGCAGTTGTTGGATTATCAGATAAGCCAGAACGCACATCGTATATGGTTTCAAAAGCAATGCAAGATGCTGGGTACCGCATTATTCCAGTAAATCCAACAGTAGATGAAGTACTCGGAGAAAAGGCGGTTTCTTCACTGACGGATATTAAAGAACATGTTGATATTGTAAATGTATTTCGTCGCTCAGAATTTTTAAAGGATGTTGCGAAAGAGTTTGTAGAGATTGATGCAGATGTTTTCTGGGCACAATTAGGAGTACAAGATGAAGATACATATAAACTTTTACAAGAAAAAGGCTATACAGTAATAATGGATCGTTGTATTAAAGTAGAGCATGTAATGACAAAATAGTATAGACTTTAAAGATAGAAAGATTGAGTCAGCCCTCGCTTTTTACATAAGTAGGGCGGATGAACGAGGTGTTCATCATGAGATTTTTTAAAGGCTGTTTTTGGGGATTGTTACTTGTTATCCCGTTTTGGATATTGATCATTTGGATCATGATAAAGGTTTGGAATGTATAATGTTGGAATACATATCCATTTCTCGTTGACAAACGATTATTTTTCTGAAATAGTAGCCTAGAGGAATCCTTGTGAAAAAAAACAAGGATTTTTCTATTGAAAATGGTATATAAAAGAGATAAGATAACTTGCCAAAACTATAGTCGAGGCGTTATTCTATAATAGAAACATATGTTCTGATTTAATTAGGAAAGGGGCAAGGAGTTTGGCGAAGCATCAGTTCCAATACAATGAAGATGCAATTCAAGTGTTAGAAGGACTTGAAGCCGTTCGAAAACGCCCGGGTATGTATATCGGGAGTACGGATAGCCGTGGATTGCATCATTTAGTATATGAAATAGTAGATAACTCCGTTGATGAAGCATTAGCGGGATTTGGCGACGAAATTTCTGTCGTAATACATAAAGATAATAGTATTAGCGTTATTGATAAAGGGCGAGGAATGCCTACGGGAATGCACAAGCTTGGAAAACCGACACCTGAAGTTATTTTAACTGTACTTCATGCTGGTGGTAAGTTTGGCCAAGGAGGCTATAAAACGAGTGGTGGTTTACACGGTGTTGGGGCATCAGTTGTAAACGCCTTGTCAGAATGGCTAGTAGTAACGATTAAGCGTGATGGTAGCATTTATGAACAACGCTTTGAAAATGGTGGTATTCCTGCAACGACGTTAGAGAAAATCGGGAAAACGAAAGAGTCTGGTACAACGATGCACTTTAAACCAGATACAACTATTTTCAGCACAACGAATTACAACTATGAAACATTATGTGAGAGATTACGTGAATCTGCATTCTTATTAAAAGGAATGAAAATCTCGATAAAAGACGAGCGTAATGATTTAGAAGATGTATTTCATTATGAAACAGGAATTGAGGCTTTCGTTTCATACTTAAACGAAGAGAAAGATTCGATTCATCCAGTTGTATATTTCTCTGGTGAGCAAAATGGAATTGAAGCAGAGTTAGCATTTCAGTTTAATGATGGCTACTCAGAAAACATTCTTTCGTTTGTAAACAACGTACGTACAAAAGACGGTGGAACACACGAAGCTGGATTTAAAACAGCAATGACACGTGTGTTCAATGAGTATGCTCGTAAAGTTTCTTTATTAAAAGAAAAAGACAAAAATTTAGAGGGTACAGATATTCGTGAAGGATTAGCTTCGATTGTTTCTGTACGTGTACCAGAAGACGTACTCCAGTTTGAAGGGCAAACGAAAGGGAAACTAGGTACAAGTGAAGCTCGTTCTTCAATTGATGCAATTGTATCTGAGCATTTAGCTTACTTTTTGGAAGAAAACCCGGATGTAGCTACACTTCTTGTGAGAAAGGCAATTAAAGCAGCACAAGCACGTGAGGCTGCTCGTAAAGCGAGAGAAGAAGCGCGTACTGGTAAGAAGAAGAAAAAATCAGAAGGTACTTTAAGCGGGAAGTTAACACCTGCACAATCACGTAATCCTCAGAAAAACGAATTGTATTTAGTAGAGGGTGACTCGGCTGGTGGTTCAGCAAAGCAAGGGCGAGATCGTCGTTTCCAAGCGGTGCTACCATTACGTGGTAAAGTAATTAACACGGAAAAAGCAAAGCTTGCTGATATTTTTAAGAACGAAGAGATCAATACGATTATTTACGCAATTGGCGGCGGCGTAGGGAATGAGTTCGCTGTTGAAGATATTAACTACGATAAAGTTGTTATTATGACCGATGCAGATACGGATGGAGCACATATTCAAGTGTTACTACTGACGTTCTTCTACCGTTATATGAAACCACTTATTGAAGCTGGTAAAGTATTTATCGCACTTCCACCTTTATATAAAGTAAGTAAAGGAAAAGGGAAAAGTGAAGTAATTGAATATGCATGGTCTGATGAAGAATTAGGTGGTGTAACGAAAAAGGTCGGTAAAGGCTATATGTTGCAGCGCTATAAAGGACTTGGCGAAATGAATGCCGATCAATTATGGGAAACAACGATGAACCCTGAAACACGTACGTTAATTCGTGTGAAAATTGACGATGCATCAAGAGCGGAGCGCCGAGTTACGACATTGATGGGTGATAAAGTAGAACCTCGCCGTAAATGGATTGAGCGTAATGTACAATTTGGTATGCAAGAAGAAGGAAATATTTTAGAAAATGAAATGATTATGGAGACGGAGGTGGAATAACATGCAGGCAGAGAAGTTTCATGACCTCCCGCTTGAAGACGTGTTAGGTGACCGCTTTGCGCGTTATAGTAAATATATTATTCAAGACCGCGCGCTTCCAGATGCGCGTGACGGTTTAAAACCAGTACAAAGACGTATTTTATATTCCATGTATGTAGAAGGAAATGTACATGATAAAGCGTTTCGTAAATCAGCTAAAACAGTAGGTAATGTTATCGGTAATTATCATCCACATGGTGATTCCTCTGTATATGAGGCGATGGTACGCTTAAGTCAAACTTGGAAAGTACGTAATGTTCTAGTTGAAATGCACGGAAATAACGGTAGTGTTGATGGGGATCCAGCAGCAGCAATGCGTTATACGGAAGCACGGTTATCACCAATCGCATCTGAGTTATTACGTGATCTTGATAAAGAAACAGTAGAATTCGTGTCAAACTTTGATGATACGAGTGAAGAACCTGTTGTATTACCAGCAATGTTCCCGAACTTATTAGTGAACGGATCTACAGGGATTTCCGCTGGTTATGCAACAGAAATTCCACCGCATCATCTTGGAGAAGTAATTGATGCGACGATGATGCGAATTGATAATCCGAATAGTACTGTTGATGATTTATTAACAGTTATTAAAGGACCAGATTTCCCTACAGGTGGTATTATACAAGGGATAGATGGCATTAAAAAAGCGTATGAAACAGGTAAAGGTAAAATTATTATTCGCGGAAAAGCAGAGGTTGAAACGATTCGTGGCGGGAAGCAACAAATCGTTATTACAGAAATTCCGTATGAAGTAAATAAAGCGAATCTTGTTAAGAAAATGGATGAATTACGTATAGATAAAAAGCTAGATGGAATTGCTGAAGTACGTGATGAGACAGATCGTACAGGTCTTCGTATCGTTGTAGAATTAAAAAAAGAAGCGAATGCTGAAGGTATTTTAAATTATTTATATAAAAATACAGATTTGCAAATTCCATACAACTTTAATATGGTAGCGATAAATAATCGTCGTCCGACACTTATGACATTACCTAAGATTTTGGATGCATATATTGGGCATCAGAAAGAAGTTGTTACAAGACGCTCGCAATATGAATTAAGAAAAGCAGAAAATCGTCAGCATATTGTAGAAGGTTTAAAGAAAGCATTATCAATTTTAGATGAAGTGATTGAAACGATTCGTGGGTCTAAAGATAAGCGTAATGCGAAAGATAATTTAAGTGCGAAATTTGGATTTACAGAGGCGCAGTCAGAAGCAATTGTTTCACTGCAATTATATCGTTTAACGAATACAGATATTACAGCGCTAGAGCAAGAAGCAGCGGAACTTAGTAAGAAAATTATAGAGTTACAGACGATTCTACAAAGTGAAAAAAGACTTTTTCAAGTTATAAAAACTGATTTGAAGAGAGTAAAGAAAACATATAGTGATAATCGCCGTGCGATAATTGAAGAGGAAATTGAAGAAATTAAAATCGATGTGGAAGTTATGATTCCGCAAGAAGATGTCATCGTTACTGTAACGAAAGAAGGCTATGTGAAACGAACAGGTTGGCGTTCGCATAATGCATCGAACGGGAAATACTTCGGTATGAAAGAGGGTGACATCTTACTTGAGCGTTTCGATACAAACACGACAGAAACCGTTCTTTTATTTACGAACAAAGGAAATTATATTTATCTTCCTGTGTATGAAATGCCAGAAATTCGTTGGAAAGATTTAGGTCAACACGTTGCGAATCTTGTTTCACTCGAGCGAGATGAATCGTTAATTTGGGCAACAGTCGTACCGGATTTTGAAGAAGAAAAACGATTTATCGTATTTGTTACACGAAACGGTATGATTAAGAAAACAGAATTAAACCAATATAAAGTACAGCGTTATTCACGGGCGTTCGTTGCTGTAAACTTGAAAAAAGATGATGAAGTTGTTGATATATTTGCGACAGATGGGACAAGTGATATTGTTCTTGCAACACATGGTGCATATGCACTTGTATTCAATGAAGAAGAAGTAAGTCCAGTTGGTGTAAGAGCAGCTGGTGTGAAAGCAATTAATTTAAAAGAAGATGACTATGTTGCTTCTGGTAAACCGTTAAATGGTGAAAAAGATCAACTTATTCTCGTTACGCAGCGCGGTGCTGTGAAACGTATAAAGGCATCAGAAATTGAGAAATCAACGAGGGCGAAGCGCGGCCTTGTAATTTTTAAAGAGTTAAAACGTAATCCGTACCGTATTGTCGGTATTGAAATTGTTCGAGATGATGAATTAGTTTACATGAAGACAGGGAAACACATTGTAGAAGAAATTGATCCGAAAGCGTTTCGAAATAAAGACCGGTATAGTAATGGTAGTTTAGTACTAGATGTTAATGATACTGGTGAAGTAATTGAAACGTGGACAAAAAAACGAACAGAGTAAATGTGAAAAAAACCTTGCTAGTGTATAACTAGCAAGGTTTTTAGTTATGAAAAGGTATGTATGAGCAAAACGTTATGTATATAAAAATAATCTTGTTATAATAATGAAATGAAATCGTTCTCACAAATGGAGGGGCAACATGAAAAAAATAGGTGTAGGGATTGTAGGATTTGGATTTTCTAGTACAACATTTCACATCCCGTTATTACAAACGATAGAAGAATACGATATCCGTGCTATTTTATCATCAAAAGAAGAAGTAGTGAAACAAGCATTACCAAATGCTGAAGTTGTTGGTACAATTGATGAATTAGTAAACCGAGCTGATATTGACTTAGTGGTCATTACTTCACCGAATACAACTCATTTTCCATATGTAAAAGAAGCGATTGTACACGGTAAGCATGTTGTTGTGGAGAAACCATTCGTTGTTTCAATTGAAGAGGGAGAAGAACTTATTTCATTAGCGAAGCAACATAATGTCGTTTTAAGTGTGTATCACAACCGTCGTTTTGATAATGATTTCTTAACGATAAAGAAACTATTACAAGAAAATAGAATAGGGAATGTATACGCATATGAAGCGCATTTCGATCGTTTCCGTCCACATGTACGTGATCGCTGGAGAGAAAAGAATTTACCAGGTTCAGGAATTTTATATGATTTAGGATCGCATTTAATGGATCAAGCGTTATCATTATTCGGGAAACCAGATGCGATAAATGCAGATGTAATAAAACAACGACCAGGTGCAGAAATTGATGATTATTTCCATGTCGTACTTCACTACTATGTAAAACGTGTCATTTTACATAGTAGCAGTTATGTGAAACAAGCTGGACCACATTTTACACTGCATGGCGATAAGGGTTCTATCGTGAAGTATGGTATGGATTCACAGGAAGAACAATTAAAAACTGGAATGAAGCCAGGGGATAATGGTTATGGAGCAGACTCTGAAGAGAATTTTGCTATTTTAGAAACGGAAGAAAAGTTAGAGCGTATTCCGACAGAAGTCGGCTGTTATGACATGTATTATAAAGGTGTAAGAGATAGTATTGTAAATGGTGAGAAACCACCTGTAACAGCAGAAGAAGGCTTGGAAGTTATTAGACTTATTCAATTGGCAATTGAAAGTAGTGAAACTGGTAGAGTTATTTCGGTAAAATAAAAAAGACACGATTCTGTGTCTTTTTTTATTTTTGCGGAACAGAAAGTCCGTAAAAGAACATTGTAACTATATCTTGTATATGTTTTTCTCGATCTCCTTCAAGAAGCTGTGCCCCGAAATCATCACCTAATTTAGTGAACATTTGAATGTACAGTAACATCATTTCTTTTGAAAGATGAGGATTAATTTCATTTTTGCGCTGTGCTTGTTCTAATATTTCTAAATACCAAGGCAGGATTTTTTCGTTTTGATAACTATAAATAAATTCTCGGAGCTCTTCGTCTCTTTGCATCATTTGTAGTAGCATATCAGGCTGAAATAATCCGCCCGTATTCATTTTTTTTACAATCATTTTTTGCATCATATCATGAAAAGGTAATTTTTCTTCTGCAAGATCTTTATAATATTGAAATTCAGATATTATAAATTCTTGTATAAGTTCCCTAAATAACGCATCTTTACTTCCGAAATGATTATAAATTGTAACTTGAGAAACGTTTGCTTTTTTTGCAATATGTTCTATTTTCACTTCATTAAATCCACGTTCTGAAAATAATACGAAGGCTGCCTCTTTAATGGCACGTTTTTTCTTTTCTTTCACTTTTTCAAAGCCGTTCAATACAATCACCTCATTTAAAATATACAAGAAAAAATAATTGAAAACAATATTTTTGAAATATGGACATATAAATATTTCAAAAAGTTGTTGCGAATATGAAAGATGAGGAGTACAATAATTTTGAAATATCATACATTAAATATTTCAAAAAATGAGGTGGGCTTATGATTTCAGTTCAAAATGTCACAAAACAGTTTTCAAATGGGAAAGGCTTGTTTGATATTACATTTGAAGTGAAAGAAGGGGAAGTTTTTGGCTACTTAGGACCAAATGGTGCTGGGAAATCAACAACAATTCGTAATTTAATGGGATTTATAAAACCGACGGCTGGTAAAGCGACAATTTTCGGATTAGATTGTTGGGAAGATGCTGCGAAAATTCAAAGAGAAGTTGGCTATTTACCAGGAGAAATTTCTTTTATTGAAGGAATGAATGGATTAGAGTTTTTAAATTTGATGCAAGGAATGCGTGGGCTAAAGGAAACGAAGAGACGTGATGACTTGATAGAGCGTCTGCAATTCGATGTGAAAACACCAATTCGAAAAATGTCTAAAGGAATGAAACAAAAAGTAGGGATTGTTGCTGCATTTATGCATGATCCAGAAGTACTAATTTTAGATGAACCAACATCAGGACTCGATCCACTTATGCAACAAGTGTTTATAGATTTAATATTAGAGGAAAAGCAAAGAGGAAAAACGATTCTTATGTCGTCGCATATTTTCACTGAAATTGAGAGAACTTGTGACAGAGTGGCTATTATTAAAGATGGTCGCCTTGTAACAGTTGAAAACATTCATGATTTACAAGGCATGAGAAGACAGGTGATAGATGTAACTGTATCATCTCAAGAAGAAATCGAGTCTCTTAAACAATGTGATTTGCAATTTGAAGGAGTGAAAGGTAGAGAGGCGTCAATTATTGTGCAAGGAAACTATCAAACTGTTTTACAAATACTTTCAAACTATAATGTAACGGCACTTCAAACGAGAGCGACGGATTTAGAACATTTATTTATGCATTATTACGAGAAGAAAGAAGGGGTAAAGCATGAATAAACAACTATTTTTAGCTAGTTTGAAAGAAACTCAAAAAAATATTTTGAGTTATGCTACTGGTGCAGCTCTTTATTTATGGTTATTAATTTGGATATTCCCATCGATGGTTTCAGCGAAAGGGTTAAATGAATTAATAAGTGCCATGCCTGATAGTGTAAAAAAAATCGTTGGAATGGAAAGTCCGATTCAAAATGTAATGGATTTTTTAGCTGGTGAATATTATAGTCTATTGTTTATTATCATTTTAACAATTTTTTGTGTCACGGTTGCAACGCATTTAATTGCTCGTCATGTAGATAAAGGGGCGATGGCATATTTATTAGCAACACCTGTATCAAGGGTGCAAATTGCAATTACACAAGCTGCCGTTCTCATATTGGGGCTACTAATCATTGTATTTGTTACGTATGTAGCGGGTATAGTAGGTGCAGAATGGTTTTTAAAAGACAATAACTTAAATAAAGAATTATTTTTGAAGATAAATATAGTCGGAGGACTCATATTTTTAGTAGTTAGTGCCTATTCATTTTTCTTTTCTTGTATATGTAATGATGAAAGGAAGGCACTTAGTTATTCAGCAAGTTTAACAATCTTATTTTTCGTATTAGATATGGTAGGGAAATTAAGTGATAAGTTAGAATGGATGAGAAGTCTATCATTATTCACGCTGTTTCGTCCGAAAGAAATTGCCGAGGGATCATATAATATATGGCCGGTAAGTTTAGGGTTAACCGTTGGAGCAGTTTGCATCTTCTTGTTAGCAATAGTTGTGTTTAGAAAGAGAGATTTACCGTTATAAAGTAAAAAGTCCACTGTGAAAGTGGACTTTTTTGTTTGTGAATTTGAACCGATATGTTTATTGTGTAGCACCCTAAAAAGGATATTTATCTTTTAATTTACAAAAATATTCAAAAAAATGAACCTTTTTATAGGCTCCCCCGTCTAATACGTGTAAAGTTAAATTTGAAGTGAGGCTGAAACAGGAGGACCAATTGTGAAAGTAATTCCTTTATATAAGATGATTGTAAAAGAAGAAACGGATGTTTCTTTAGCAAAAAAGGGTAATCATGAGGCTTTTATGACACTTATACATACAGAAAAAGTAAAAATGTATCGCATTGCGAAGGCGATGTTACGTGATGAGACGAATATAGAGGATGCGATGCAGGCAACAATCTTAAAAGCTTATGAAAATATAAAAAAACTGAAAAAGGAAGAGTTTTTTCAAACTTGGCTCATTAGAATTTTAATAAATGAGTGTAACAATATAATTCGCTCTTATAAAAAAGTAATTGTAATTGAGGATCATGATAGTAATATGGTGGCGTTCGATCGATATGAAGATATTGACCTTTGTAATGCTATTCAGTCTTTAACGGAAGAACTAAGAGCTGTAACTGTACTTTATTATTATGAAGATATGAATCAAGAAAGTATTGCAACGCTTTTAGAAATTCCAAAAGGAACGGTTAAATCAAGATTGTCACGTGCAAGGGAACAATTAGAAGAGCGATTAAAGATGGAGTAGGAGGTGGTTAAAATGGATAAAGAAAAATCATTTGATGAAAAATTAAAAAAGAGAATAGAAAAAGATAATACCGTATTGCCACAGGCACTAAACGAAAAAATTAATGATACACTTCGTAATCTTCCTGTAAAAAGAAAGAGTTATAGAGTACATATGATGTTTATTAGTGCCGCTGTTCTAACACTGTCAATTGTATCTATGTCTGAGTTTTCTATACAGAGCTTTGCACAAAATGGAGGGATGTTTAATTACGTAAAGAAGAATGCGTTTTCTGATTATGAGAATGAAGAAGAAATAAAGTCGAACGTCAATTATCCAGATAAGGAAAAGATTCATCAAAAGATGCTTGATTCAATTGATCATTTCCAAAATGTTTCAGGGCAATTCGAAGAATATTCTAGCTCTACAAGAATTGCTACAACATATAAATATGCGATTGATACGGAGAAACAAAGTGGTATTTCATCTAAAGAAGACAAACTATCGAAAAAAAGCACGATTATTTATAGCGAGGACGGAAAAAAAGAGTTTAATGATAAGAATAATACGTATAAAGAGACGAGATGGAGCCCAAAAGCAAGAAATAATGAACTATTAAAATTAAGCCCTACGGAAAGGTTGTTGAGAAAATCAGGTGAGAAGAAACGGTATGATGACGAATATGTGGGATTCGCTAAGTACAGTATTCAATCAGAATTTGCTGATCTATTAATTCGATATAAAGATTGGAGTTATAAAGAAACGAAGTATCTTGGACTCGATTGCTACAAAATAGAAGGGGTAATAAACATAGAAATGCCTGTAAGTACATCTGAAGATTTGAGAGGGAAATTTGAAATGGTTGTAGATAAAAATACGGGGATTATGTTGAAGTTCCTTAGTTTCCATGAAGGTATGATTCAATATTCGATTACGACTGAATGGATACAAATAAACAAAGGATTGAAAGAGAATGTATTTCAAAAGGATAGCACTAATTATGAAAAATTGAAAAACATATTAGATGAATAGAAAACGGAGGGAACTATATGGAGAATACCTCTCCTTCAAGAGAAAATAAAAATAAACGAAAATATAAAAAGACAACGATAATAAGTGTATTGTTAGGAGTATTACTATTTGGCGGAGTTGGTTATGGTGCTTATGTATATATGAAAACTTCTAATCTCGTACAAAAATCTAATTTGAACTTATCGCGTGGTGAAAAATCAAATTTACGTGAGAGAGCTGTAAAGCCAATTACAAACAACGTTTCAATGTTAATTATGGGAATTGATGAAAATCAAGAACGGCAAAAGGGGTATAATGGTGCATTTCATACGGATGCATTATTATTAGCTACGTTTAATAAAGAAGATAAGACAGTGAAGTTAACCAGTATACCACGAGATACATATACATATGTTCCAATCGAAAAGAAAAAAGATAAAATAACACATGCATATGGAAGTGGTTTCGTTAAAAACGGAAAAGATGGAGGGCCACAAGCTTCTGTTGAGGCAGTAGAAAAGTTACTGCAAGTGCCGGTAGATTATTTTGTGAAATTTAATTTTGGTTCATTTATTAAAATTGTTGATGGGCTCGATGGTGTTGAGGTAGATGTCCCGGTTGAATTTACTGAACAAAATAGTAAAGATGAACCTGATACGATTCACTTGAAAAAAGGGGTTCAAAAATTAACGGGAGAAGAAGCACTTGCTTTGGCGAGAACTCGTCATATTGATAGTGATGCAATGAGGGGACAGCGCCAACAACTTGTTATTGAGGCGATTTTAAGTAAATTAAAAAGTGTAGGGTCTATTACAAAACTGGAGAAAATGGTTGAGGCCGTCGATGGTGATTTTAAAACAAATTTAGCAGTGGATGATATTTTATCTTTTTATAAATATGGTTTAGATTGTTCAGTTGAGAAGATTCAGCTAAATGGTGATGATTTATATTTACCAAATGGCCCAAATGGACAGCGTGTATATTATTATAATCCTAATAAAAAAGACTTGCAAAATTTGAGTAATACACTCAGAACACATCTTGGATTAAGTGCGAAACAAATTGAGGAAAATTAAAGCAGATTTTATATCTGCTTTTTTTGTTTTTGTAAGAAAAAGATTTCTAAAATATACATTATTTATTAACGATAATCTACAGTCTATTTATTAGAAAACATAATTAACACTATTAAATTAGTGTATATGTAACGATAAAAAACGATGTTAAAAAACTATATGGAATTTTTATGAATATTACTGTAAGAAAATAATTTTTTAAAAATTTTCAATAATAATACTTTACAAATTTTAAAAAATTAGTAGAATAAGAAGTAGTAAGAATCGTCTGATAAGTATATAAAGAAAAACAGAATTATCAGAAAATTCTTAAATAGGTATCGTTTAGAATTAGGGAGGGTACAGAAAATGAAAAAGAAAAAAATGAAAAAACTAACAGCAGTTGTAGTACCGGTTTTAGCAATGAGCATGGCACTAACAGCATGTTCTACATCAGGTGGAGATAAAAAGACAAGCACAAACTCAAGTGGAGATAGCAAGTCAGAGGGAAAATTAGCGGCAAAACAAGTGTTGAATCGAACAGTAAACCAAGAGATTCCAACGATGGATTCTTCTAAATCAACAGATACAGTATCTTCACAAATGCTAGGGAATACGATGGAAGGATTATATCGTCTGGATAAAGATAATAAGCCTATTCCAGCTGCAGCAGAATCTAGCACGAAAAGTGAAGATGGTAAAAAATATACATTTAAACTACGTAAAGATGCAAAATGGTCAAATGGAGATCCAGTAACGGCGAAAGATTTCGTATATGCTTGGCAACGTCTATTAGATCCAAAAACAGCTGCTGAGTATGCATTTATCGCATTCCCAATTAAAAATGCAGAAGTGGTTAATAAAGGTGAAAAACCTGTAGCTGAATTAGGAGTGAAAGCGGTAGATGATCTTACGCTTGAAGTTGAATTAGAGCAAGCGGTACCGTACTTCTTAAACTTAGTAGCATTCCCATCGTACTACCCATTAAATGAAAAATTCGTAAAAGAAAAAGGGGAGAAGTTCGGTATAGAGTCTGATACAACAGTTTATAATGGACCGTTCGTTCTTAAAGATTGGAAGCATGAACAAGGATGGCAATTAAAGAAAAATGATCAATATTGGGATAAAAAGACTGTAAAACTTGAAGAAGTTAACTTCAGTGTTGTTAAAGAACCAGCAACTCTTATCAATTTATATGATAGCGGTCAAGTTGACTTTGCTTTATTAACTGGAGAGTTCGTAGATAAATACAGAAATAAGAAAGATGAATTCGGAACATATTCACAAGTGAGTACGTATTTCATTCGTATGAACCAAAAACGTGATGGACAAGATACACCATTAAAGAGTAAAAAGTTACGTGAAGCAATTGCACTATCAGTTGATAAAAAGAATTTAGCAAACGTAATTTTAAATGATGGATCAAAAGAAGCTGACTTCTTAGTACCAAAAGGTTTAGCAACTGGACCAGACGGTAAAGACTTCCAAGAAACGTTTAAAAATGGTTTAAAACCAAATGCTAAAAAAGCTGCTGCAGCTTGGGAAGAAGCGAAAAAAGAGCTAGGTAAAGACCAAGTTACAATTGAATTCTTAAACTATGATACTGGTAATGCGAAAAAAGTTGGAGAATATATTAAGGACCAAATTGAGAAGAACTTAAAAGGTGTAACAGTTAACATTAAACTTCAACCATTTAAGCAAAAACTAAAATTAGAATCTGAGCAACAATATGATATTTCATACGGTGGTTGGAATCCAGATTATGCAGATCCAATGACGTTCTTAGATATGTTTGAGACTGGACATTCTCATAACCAAATGAGCTTCTCTGACCCTAAATATGACGGCATGGTGAAAAAAGCTGGAACGGAATTAATGAGCGATGCAAAGAAACGTTGGGAAGAGTTAGGAAAAGCTGAAAAAACATTACTTGAAGAAGATGTAGCGATTGTACCTTTATATCAACGTGGAGATTCTTATGTTTTACAACCAAATGTAAAAGGTGTAGTAAAACATAATATCAGTCCAGAATTTAGCTTTAAGTGGGCATACGTGACTGAAAAATAATAGAGTTAAAAAAGCATTTTAAAGTAGCTTAGCTACTTTGAAATGCTTTTTTTAGTTCAGTTAAATAGAGAAGAATAAGGCGTATAGTACGTACATACAGTAGATGGGGGATAAATCATACTAAATTACGAAGAAAAAATCTGAATATTTAAAATAAAACTATTTACAAACGCGGAAAATAGAGTAGAATAATATTAGTTATAATTTTCTGAAAAGTAAATCGTTAACAAGGGGTCTCTCAAGGGTTGGTATTGTACATATAATTGGGGAGGGTATAAAAATGAAGAGAAAAAAGATGAAAAAGTTAACAGCAGTTGTAGTACCAGTTTTAGCGATGAGCGTTGCATTGACAGCGTGCTCTGGGTCAGGTGGAGAGAAGAAAACGACTACTACATCTAATAGTGGGGAAGAAAAAAAATCTGATATTAAATATGCAGCGAAGCAAGTATTAAATCGTACGGAAAACCAAGAAATTCCGACGATGGACACTTCTAAATCTACTGATACGTTAGGGGCACAAATTTTAGGGAACACAATGGAAGGATTATATCGTCTTGATAAAGATAATAAGCCTATTCCGGCTGCTGCAGAATCAAGTACGAAAAGCGAAGATGGTAAAAAATATACGTTTAAACTGCGTAAAGATGCGAAATGGTCAAATGGAGATCCTGTAACAGCGAAAGATTTCGTATACGGATGGCAGCGCTTACTTGATAAAAACACAGCGGCGGAATATGCGTTTATTGCCTACTATATTAAAAATGCAGAAGCGATTAATAAAGGTGAAAAACCTGGAACTGAATTAGGAGCGAAGGCGGTAGATGATTACACGCTAGAAGTAGAATTAGAAAAACCGGTACCGTACTTCTTAAATTTATTAGCATTCCCGTCATACTATCCATTAAATGAAAAGTTTGTAAAAGAAAAAGGAGATAAGTTTGGTTTAGAAGCAGATACAACGGTGTATAATGGGCCATTCGTTATGTCTTCATGGAAACATGAACAAGGATGGCAGTTGAAGAAAAATGATAAATATTGGGATAATAAGACTGTGAAATTAGAAGAAATTAATTATAGTGTAGTAAAAGAAGTTGCTACGAAAGTAAATTTATATGATACAGGATCAATTGATTTCACACTACTATCAGGAGAGTTTGTAGATAAATATAAATCGAATAAAGATGAATACGGTGAGTATGCAGAATCAAGTACATTCTTCTTACGTTTAAATCAAAAGCGTAACGGACAAGATACACCGTTAAAGAGTAAAAAACTTCGTGAAGCAATTGCATTATCAGTTGATAAAAAAGGTTTAGCAAATGTTATTTTAAATAATGGATCAAAAGCAACAGATCAATTGGTTCCAAAAGGGCTTGCGACAGGACCTGACGGTAAAGATTACCAAGATACGTTTAAAAATGGTCTGAAACAAGATACGAAAAAAGCAGCAGCTGCATGGGAAGAAGCGAAAAAGGAACTTGGAAAAGATCAAGTTACAATTGAATTACTAAGCTATGATGATGGAACTGCGAAAAAGATTGCTGATTATGTTAAAGATCAAATTGAGAAAAATTTAAAAGGTGTAACGATTAATACGAAAATTCAGCCGTTCAAACAAAAATTAAAATTAGAGTCAGCGCAAGATTATGAAATCTCTTATGCAGGTTGGAGTCCAGACTATGCGGATCCGATGACATTTATTGATATGTTTGAATCGAAGAGCCCATATAACCAAATGAGTTATTCAAACCCGAAATACGATGAAATGGTACAAAAAGCAGGTAATGAATTACTGTCTGATCCGAAGAAACGTTGGGAAGCGTTAGGGAAAGCAGAAAAATTATTCCTTGAAGAAGATGCAGGATTAGTTCCTTTATATCAAACAGGAAGATCATATGTAATGAAACCGAATGTAAAAGGCATCGTTAAACATAACATCAGTCCAGAATATAGCTTTAAGTGGGCGTATGTAACTGAGGATGGCGGGAAAAAATAATATAGAGGCATTTTAAAAGTGGCTAAGCTGCTTTTGAAATGCTTTTTTGTATGAATAGGAGAATAAGGCACATGGAAATTTTGAGAAATGTTGAGGTTGCTTTTAAAATTCTACTGTAGGAAATTAGAAAAGAGTTCAACAATTGGATAGATAAATGATAGCAGAGATTTCATATTGATGAGAAAAATATAGAACTTAGTAATAGAGAAGAATAAGAGGAGGTATGTTTACATATAGTAGATGGGGGATAATTCATATAGTAGTAATAGTAAAATAACAAGTTACTATCATAAAAAAATAAAATTTTAGAATATTCTTAAAAATACTTTACAAAACTGAAAAAAATAGTAGAATATTAATTAATAAGAATTTTCTGATAAATAAAGTTGGTAGAAATCTCTAAAAGTTAGTAGCGTACATATAATTGGGGAGGGTACAAGAATGAAGAAAAAGATGAAAAAGTTCACGGCGGTTGTAGCGCCAGTATTAGCAATGAGCATGGCGTTAACAGCATGTTCTGGATCTGGTGGGGAGAAGAAGACGACTACTACAACGTCTAATAGTGGGGAAGGGAAAAACTCTGATATTAAATACGCAGCAAAGCAAGTATTAAATCGTACAGAAACGAATGAAATTCCGACGATGGATACTTCAAAAAATACAGATACATTAGGATCTCAAATTTTAGGGAACACGATGGAAGGATTATATCGTCTTGATAAGGATAATAAGCCAATCCCAGCTGTAGCAGAATCTAGTACAAAAAGCGAGGATGGTAAAAAATATACATTCAAATTACGTAAAGATGCAAAATGGTCAAACGGTGATCCTGTAACTGCGAAAGATTTCGTATTTGCATGGCAACGTCTAGTAGATCCACAAACAGCTGCTGAGTATGCATTTATTGCTTACTATCTTAAAAATGCAGAAGCAATTAATCAAGGGAAAGCAGAAGTTTCTACGTTAGGTGTAAAAGCAGTTGATGATTATACGCTTGAAGTTGAATTAGACAGACCGGTACCATATTTCTTGAACTTAATGGCATTTGCATCATACTATCCGTTAAATGAAAAGTTTGTAAAAGAACAAGGGAAGAAATACGGTTTAGAGTCCGATACAACAGTTTATAACGGTCCATTTGTGCTTACTGATTGGAAACATGAGCAAGGTTGGAAGTTGAAGAAAAATGATCAGTATTGGGATAAAAAGACAGTGAAATTAGATGAAATTAATTATAGTGTGGTAAAAGAAGCAGCTACTAGGGTGAATTTATATGATACAGGCGCAATTGATTTTGCACTTTTATCTGGAGAATTCGTTGATAAGTATAGAAATAAAAAAGATGAGTTTGGAGCATATTCGGAAACAAGTACGTTTTACTTACGTCTAAATCAAAAACGTGGTGGGCAAGATACACCGTTAAAGAGCAAAAAATTACGTGAAGCAATTGCATTATCGGTTGATAAGAAGGGTTTAACTAATGTAATTTTAAATGATGGTTCAAAACCAGTTGATTACTTAGTAGCAAAAGGTTTAGCAAGTGGACCAGACGGTAAAGATTTCGCAGAAACATTCAAGAATGGTTTAAAACAAGATTCCAAAAAGGCAGCAGCAGCTTGGGAAGAAGCGAAAAAAGAACTTGGAAAAGATCAAGTGACAATTGAATTATTAAATTATGATACTGGTAATGCGAAAAAAGTTGGGGAGTACGTAAAAGATCAAATTGAAAAGAATTTAAAAGGTGTAACAGTAAATATTAAACTTCAACCATTTAAGCAAAAACTAAAATTAGAATCAGATCAAGATTATGATTTCTCATATGGTGGCTGGAATCCAGATTATGCGGATCCGATGACGTACCTTGATATGTTTGAAACAAAAAATTCTCAGAACCAAATGAGCTACTCAAATTCAAAATATGATGAAATTATTGATAAAAGTAAGACGGAATGGATGGCTGATGCAAAAAAACGTTGGGCAGAGTTAGGGAAGGCAGAGAAATTGTTACTTGAAGAAGATGTAGCGCTTGTACCTTTATATCAAAGTGCTAAAGCATATGTTATGCAACCAAATGTAAAGGGAATTGTGAAACATAATATTAGTCCGGAATATAGTTTCAAATGGGCGTATGTAGAAGAGAAATAATAAAAGAAAAAAGCATTTTCAAGTTGCGGTATTATAGCACTTGAAAATGCTTTTTTTTCTGTGCACTATTTTTTTATGGATGAATATATGTATTATAGAAAACTCAAAGGAGAATCTCATGAAACGAAACACATACATTGATTTTCTAGCTTATTACGGAATAGGGAGTGCTCATCCTGGTGGTTTTACATTAACAAAACAATTATTAGCACAATTGCCACTTAGACATAGAGCGAATGTCCTTGAGATAGGTTGCGGCACGGGGAAAACGGCGGCTTATATGGCAAAAGAATTTAGCTATCAAGTAACGGCGGTTGAAAAGAATGAAATTATGATTCAAAAAGCGAAAGATAGATGGTCGTATGAAGGGTTAAATATTCAATTGATTCAAGGGAATGTAGAACAATTACCTTGTTTACATGATTCATTTGAACTAGTGCTTGGGGAATCTATACTAGCTTTTACAAATAAAGAAAAGGTTATCTCGGAGTGTTATCGTGTATTGCAGAAGGATGGAAAGCTTGTTGTGATTGAGATGATTATTGATAGACATATTGAGAAGAATGAGGAAGAAAAAATTGTACAATTATACGGTATGAAAGAATTATTAACTGAAGATGAGTGGATTCATTTATTTCAGAAAGCAAACTTTAAAAGAATTATAATTGCAGGTGGCGGCACTATTGCAGAAACAGTTGCAGGACATATGGAAGAGCCGGAGTGGAATGTATCACCATTTATTCCAGAAGAATTGTATGAGGCGTGGGTACAACACGAACAAGTACTGTTTATGTATCAACATATTTTAGGGCATCGTGTTTTTATATGTGAAAAATAGAAAAAAGAGTTGGCTAAAGATAGTCAACTCTTTACTATGTTAGATGAAAAATAATGCAGCCAAAGTAATTCCGAAAATAAAACCAAATCCGAGTTCTAAGCCCCAGCCGCCACCAAAGCCACAACCGCCGCAACCACGACGACCACATCCGCAGCCACCGAATCCACCACTGAATTCACCATCGAATCCACCACCACACCCAAATCCACAGTTATCACATCTGCTAATACCACCGCAAATATCACATCCGCCGTTTGAATATGCGCCATGGTATCCAAATCCTGTATCAAAAGATGAACGCTGCTGCATTGGCTCAATCCAAACAGAATCATTTGTCACGTCTATTATTTTTCCTAAATGGATATGACCATCACGATCTTCAATTCGAACAACTTTTCCGAAATAACGTTGGCATGTATTATAACATTTTTGTCTATGCATGTTCTTTCCTCCTTCCCCCATTACAGTAATACGATATGTAAGGGGGACAAGTGCGGCTTGTACGAATGACCTATCTATCATAATTGTTACTCTTTTTAGGGGAGTATGGGTGAACAATAGAAAGGGAAATATTTCTTATGAAAAAGGAGTAGTGGCACTTTAAAAACAATTTTTGTTAATTATAGTAACTGTATTGTTTGGAATCAATACAGCTTGTGAAACTAAAAAAATCTATAATAGACTGTAGACAAAATGTAATAGTGCATTACGTTGTAAAACTTATGTATAAAAAGAGTATCTATTGAAGTGGAAAATAGTGAGCGTAACCACAGACACGGGTATGATGTGGCATCTTCATGGGGTATGCAAATACAAGGAGAGCTGACGATATTCGCCGTCAGTTCAAAAAGAATCGTGAGTTTAATGAGAGAAACAAGTTGAAAAATGATATAAAGAAAGGCGACTTTTCGTTCACAGTTGATCAAAAAGTCGTCTTTCTTATTTTATGTCCATTTTGTGAACTGAAAAACGTAAGTTTTTCAGTGACCTTGAAAAATCTAAAACTCGCTATTGTTCATTCGAATGTGAAAATTTTCTATATTAGTTTGCTTTCAAAACACTATCAATAATTTGTTTAAAGAGCCTATGTATAAAAAACACCATAAAAAAGTCCGATTGGTTAGAGCTAATAATCAGTTGCAGATGGAAACTTCACTTTATTCTAAAGAGTTTTTTTCTTAATCCACTGATCCGAGATCGAGATAGGAAAGGATACATTTCCAAGGACGACAGCGCTTTTTGCACCCGTAGCATTTGGAACGTTACTTGCGTTACCATGGTAGGTTTCATTTGCAAGAAGAGCGAATGCTACAGCTTCTTTAGCCTCCGAAGAGTATCCTAACTCTTCTTGGGTATAAACTTGAATTGATTCCCCAAGTAGTGATTGAATCATGTTGAGTAAAGTTTTATTATAGCTGCCACCACCTCCAACAATGACTTCGTCGATTTTAACTTGTGGAAAGATGAATTTACAATAGTTCTCTACAATGGATTTTGCTGTGAACATTGTTATAGTTGCTAATATATCGTGGCTGGAAAGCGAATTAAACTTATTTAATAGTATGTCAACATACTGCTTACCAAACAATTCTCTACCTGTTGTTTTGGGAGGAGGGCTCATAATATAAGGATGATTTATACAGTATGATAAGAGCTGTTCGTTTATTTTTCCTTTTTTAGCTAAATTACCACCTTCATCGTACTCTACGCTAAACAATTGGCGACATACTTCATCGATAATCATATTCCCGGGCCCTGTATCAAAGGCATACAGTTCATTAAGTGAGGCTTGCTTAGGAAAAACAGTTACATTTCCAATACCGCCTATGTTTTGTAACAATCTGCCCTTTGTTTCACTTCGATAAAGAACATATTCGGTATAAGGTACCAGAGGAGCGCCCTGTCCACCTGCTGCCATGTCCATAGTACGAAAGTTAGATATTACGGTTGTATTGGTTTCATAAGCAATTACCGAGGGTTCACCAATCTGTAGCGTTGAGGGTACCCAGTTTTGTTCTTGTAAAGGTTGATGGTAAATAGTTTGTCCATGGGATCCTATAAGGTCCAACTGTTCTAAAGGTAGTTTAGCTTTCTTGCAAACTTCCTTTGTAGCATCTGCAAATAATTTTCCGAGCTTAAAATTTAAACTACAAATTAGTTGCACGTTAGATGTATCTACAGACAAAGACTGTATAATTTCTCCTTCAACATCTTTTGGGAAAGGATATGTTAGAAACTCAATCATTTCTATTTCCGTCCTTACGCCGCTATTATTCACACGTACAAGCGCAGCATCAATACCATCTAATGATGTTCCAGACATTAACCCAACAATGTACATTATTATTACACCTACTTTTCATAGATTTTTAAGTTCCTTACTAATCAACAAAACGAGTTCTTATAAAACCATGATAAAGTGAAACTTAATGGCTTGATTAATATATATAACAAGATTATATACATTGTCACAGCGCCAGTTTTCTATAGTTATAAATATACTTTTTCCGCATTCTATATGTAGCTTCATCAGAAAAAGGGACTTTAACAATCTTGTAAGGATAGAATAATCATTCATGTGTACTACATTGATATCATAATTCTTAACACCTGACATGATAGCGTCAATCATAAATTTTTGTTCTTTTGGAAGGCTTGGATAAAAGCACAATTGTTCATGAGGCAGTACCCAATCTTGATGCTCTCAGGTAGTTCATTAAGATTCGAAAGTTCAGTTGATTCTCTAAAGGTATTTTAATCTACCACGAATTTTTTACTCAATAGCATGAACCTCTTTCTTATCCGTATAGTTTATAATTGTGTAAGCGTTAACAATTATGTATTATACTCGCTAATATTCTAGTTGTATATACAGTTTTGAAATTTCATTTTAATTTTACGGAAAATAATTGAAATTTATTTTTAGTGGTGTTATAGTCGTATCAAAGAAAGTGATTAGATTACGAATGGTAGAGGGATGGTGTATATGATAGAACATTTAACAACGGAATGTCGTAATGAAAAAACTATGTTTTTAGATGAAATGAAAACGCTTAATTTACTGGAGGTGATGAATGAAGAAGACATAAAAGTTGCTCACTGTGTTCAAAAGGAACTTCCTCAAATTGCAAAGGCTGTAGAGATGATTGTTGTAGCAATGAAACAAGGCGGCAGATTAATCTATATAGGTGCTGGAACAAGTGGACGGATTGGATTGTTGGATGCTGTAGAATGTCCACCAACGTTTAACACTGATCCTAATAAAGTAATAGGTCTAATCGCAGGTGGGGAAAGTGCATTTATTAAGGCGGTTGAAGGGGCAGAAGATAGTTTCACATTAAGCCTTAAAGATTTAAAGGAAATTCAATTAACTAGTAAGGATGTTGTAGTAGGTATTGCTGCAAGTGGGCGTACTCCTTATGTTATTGCAGGCTTAAATTATGCAAATCAACTTGGGGCAGGTACAGTTTCAATAAGTTGTAATAAAGAGTCAGAGATTGGAAAAATTGCTACAGTTGCTATTGAAGTTGTAAACGGACCTGAGGTACTGACGGGATCTACTCGCTTAAAAGCCGGAACGGCTCAAAAATTAGTATGTAACATGCTCTCGACAGCTTCAATGGTTGGGATTGGAAAAGTTTATGGGAACTTAATGGTAGATTTACAGCTAACAAACGAAAAGCTAGTTGAACGTGCAAAACGTATTATTATGGATGCCACTGAATGTAGTTACAAAGTGGCAGAAGAATACTTAGTAAAGGCAAATAATCAACCTAAAATTGCCATTGTTATGATTTTGACAAATATTTCTTATGAAGAAGCGGTAGAACGCTTAAAAGTTGCAGAAGGATTTATAAGAAAAGCGCTTTGAAATTTATTAAATAAAAAAGAAGTAGTAGGGGGAATAAAGATGAAGGTATTATTCGTATGTTCTGGTGGAATGTCAAGCGCAATTATTGTAAGCGCTTTAAAAAAAGAGGGTGGAAAACAAGGGGTGGATTTAGAGGTATTGGCAGTTGGTACTCAAGAATTTGATTCAGAAGTACGTAACGGTTGGGATGTTGCTATGGTAGCCCCACAAGTAAAACATCGTTTTGATAGTTTTAAAAGCTCTGCAGATGAAGCCGGAGTACCATGTCAAGTAATCCCAGCCCAAGCATACAGCCCTCTTGGTGGACCTATTCTATTAAAGTTAGTAAATGAACTTATAAAGTAATAATCCAACAAATAGGTTTAACTATTAAATAGCTAAAGGGGAATTTGCAAATGGATAAGTTTATCGCTTTTTTAGAAAATAATCTTTCAACACCCATGGCTAAATTGTCTGAGCAAAAACATTTACGTGCAATACGTGATGGGGTAGTTTCTGCTTTACCATTCATCATCTTCGGGAGCTTATTTCTTATTATTGCCTTCCCACCCGTAGCAGCAGATTCCACAATAGGTGAATGGGCAGCAAAACACGTCGCAGATATTTTAATACCCTATCGATTAACGATGTTTATTATGACTCTATATATTACTTTTGGAATAGGCTATAGTTTGTCTCAAAGTTATAAGTTAGATCCTCTATCAGGAGGATTACTATCGGTAGCTGCTTTCTTGTTCACAATAGGCGTGAAAATGATAGAGGGTGTAGGTTTTGTGTTGCCGATGTCAAATCTTGGTGGGCATGGACTCTTTGTAGGGATGATTGTTTCCATATTTGCGGTTGAAATTTTACGTCTATGTAAGACCAAAAATATTACAATCAAAATGCCAGATTCCGTTCCAACTTCTGTAGCCCGTTCATTTGAAGCGTTAATACCAGTTACAATTGTACTGGTTATCATGACATTAATTACAGTAGTCTTGGGTATTGATCTACATTCACTTGTTGATAAAGCTGTTGCACCACTTATTAAAGCAGGAGATACACTACCGGGCGTATTAATCCCTGTCTTTTTAATAACATTCTTCTGGGCATTCGGTATTCATGGGGTATCAGTTGTAGGTGCTGTTGCTCGTCCAGTTTGGGAAGTTTATTTAGCTAATAATTCAGCAGCAGTTGCAGCTGGAAAGGCAATCCCTCACATAGCTCCTGAAACATTTTTCCAATGGTTTATTTGGATTGGTGGTTCTGGCGCAACATTAGGGTTAGTAATTGCTATGTTATTAACAGCAAAATCTAGTTATAGTAAGACGATGGCGAGAGCGACAATTGTTCCGAGCATATTTAACATCAATGAACCTGTTATTTTTGGGATGCCAATTGTATTAAATCCAATCTTAATTATTCCGTTTGTTATAACACCATTAATTGGTGCGACACTTGCGTACATCGCGACGTCAATAGGATTAGTTAATCCAACGTATGTAATGGTTCCATGGACATTGCCAGCCCCAATAGGTGCCTATCTTTCAACAGGCGGTGATTGGAGAGCAATCATTCTTGTATTAGTCAATCTTGCAATCTCAGTTACTATTTATCTACCATTCTTTAAAATGTATGATAAAAAGCTTTTAGAACAAGAAAATACAACAGAAACAACAGAAGACACGAACGTGGCCTTATAAAAATATTTGAAAGGAGTTTGGGACTAATTGCTTCAAGCTCCTTTTAATATGAAAAGAGAAGGGGGATAAAAATGAATTCAACATCCAAAATTCACTTTTTTAGTTACAAAAGTGCATTTTTACTTTTTAGTTTTATTCTTGTTTTTAATCTTATCTTTAATCCTTTAATGAATGTGGGTGGGATAGATAAACAATTGTCATTGTACCTAGGTAATACCTTTGCCTTCAGTGCAGGATTAACTGTTGTTATTACTTTGGTTGAAGGTAAGTTTAAAAACAAGAAACAAGCGTTAATTTTGTTCTTGTCTTTAATAGTAGTGAGTGCACTAATTTGTTACCCTATTGTCTATGCGTAAATGAAAAGAAAAAGTTCGTTATCTAAAATGAGGTGTTAGTGAAATGGAAAAGCAAAAGGGAATAAAAATTGCTACAATTGGTGGCGGATCCAGTTACACGCCAGAATTAATTGAAGGTTTCATTAAACGTTACGATGAGCTACCAGTTAGAGAAATTTGGTTAGTGGATATTGAAGAAGGAAGAGAAAAACTTGAAATTGTAGGGTCCTTAGCACAAAGAATGGTTGAAAAAGCAGGAGTTCCAATGGAAATTCATTTAACATTAGACCGTCGTCAAGCTTTACAGAATGCTGATTTTGTGACAACGCAAATGAGAGTCGGTTTACTAGATGCTCGAGTTAAAGACGAACGTATTCCTTTACAACTGGGATTAATTGGCCAAGAAACAAATGGTGCAGGTGGGCTATTTAAAGCATTACGAACAATCCCTGTGCTTCTAGAAGTCGCAGAAGAAATGCAAGAACTTTGCCCAAATGCATGGTTAATTAACTTTACAAACCCTGCTGGAATGGTAACGGAAGCTCTTCTTCGTTACAGTAAGCATAAAAAAGTTATTGGTGTATGTAATGTGCCATTTAATATGCATATGTCTATTTCAAAAATGTTAGGTATGGAGATGGGGAGAGTACACATTGATTTTGCGGGATTAAACCACATGGTATTTGGGACACACGTGTACGTTGATGATCAAGAAGTGACAGAGAAAGTGCTTGAAATGCTAGGAAATCCAGAAATTCAAATGACAATGAAGAATATTGCACCTCTTCCTTGGAATCCAAGATTTTTGAAATCATTAGGTGTAGTACCATGCCCATACCATCGTTATTATTACAAAACAAAAAATATTTTAGATGAAGAATTAGAAGCATTTAAATCAGGAAAAACCCGTGCTGAAATTGTCAAAAAACTAGAGGGAGATCTGTTTGATTTGTACAAAGATGAAAAACTTGACATTAAACCTCCACAATTAGAACAGCGGGGTGGTGCGTACTATAGTGACGCGGCGTGTAATGTTATTTCTTCTATTTATAATGATAAAAAAGACATTCAAGTATTAAATGTCCAAAACAAAGGATCCATTACCGAAATCGATTATGATTCAGCTGTTGAAGTAAGTTGTATTGTAACAAAAAATGGACCAGCCCCTATAACAATGGGGAAATTACCAGTTCAAGTTCAAGGGTTAATTCAACAAATCAAATCATTTGAAAGAGTAGGTGCTGAGGCAGCTGTAACAGGTTCTTATGATAAGGCTTTATTAGCCTTATCAATTAACCCGCTTATTCCAAGTGATGATTTAGCAGAAGCTGTATTACAGGAACTATTAAAAGCACATAAAGAGTATTTACCACTATTTTTTAGCTGATTAGAATAATAAGAAATTTAATAGTAAAGACCAATTGAAATCTGATATTCTCTGAAACATTGATTCTTTTAGGGAATGCCGTATTTAAAATTTATTAAGATGAGGAGTGTTAAGATATGTCAACAGAAATCAATAATAATGAAATGGAAATTTTTGAAATTATTTCTCATGGTGGAAATGCGAGAGGATTAGCTTATGAAGCATTAACAGCCGCAGAAGAATTTAACTTTGAAAGAGCGACAGAACTTATTAACCAAGCTGGGGAAGAACTTAGCTTGGCTCATAAAACACAAACAAAGTTAATTCAAGCTGAATTGAATGGAGTTCCAAGTGAAAAAACATTGTTAATGATCCATGCTCAAGATCACTTAATGACAGCGATAAGTGAACAAAAGCTGATTGAACATATGATTCGTATCATAAAAAAACTAGCGCCACAACAATAATGGAGGATGTAGAAAGGTAAAGGTGGTTTAAAGATGAGAAAATTAGGTGTTTCTATTTATCCGGAACATTCAACTATAGAAAAGGATAAAGAGTATATTGTACTGGCGCAAAAATATGGGTTCAAAAAAATCTTTACTTGCCTACTTTCGGTAGAAGGTGATAAAGAAAAAATTATTAAGGAATTTAAAGAAATAATTGAATTTGCAAATCAATTAGGCATGGAAGTAATGGTCGATATTTCTCCTCGAGTATTTGGGGATTTAGATATATCCTATGCTGATTTATCATTCTTTTCTGATTTAGGAGCGTATGGAATTCGTCTAGATATGGGGTTTACAGGGAATGAAGAGTCTATCATGACATATAATCCCTATAATTTAAAAATCGAAATTAATATGAGTAATGCAACGAATTATTTAGATAATATTATTGCTTATAAGCCTAATAAAGAGAACTTAGTAGGTTCACATAACTTCTATCCTCATCGTTATGCAGGATTAAGTTATGATCATTTTCTAAAGTGTTGTGAAAAATTCAAATTTCACAATATTCGAACTTCCGCATTCATCAGTTCGCACGCAGCAACTTATGGGCCTTGGCCAGTAACGGAAGGTTTATGTACACTTGAAATGCATCGTGAATTACCAATAGTAACGCAAGCGAAACACTTATTTGCAACAGAAGTAATTGATGATGTGATTATTGCTAACGCATATGCATCAGAGGTTGAATTAGAAGCGCTCGGTAAATTAAACCGTGAGCTATGTACGTTTAATATAGAACTATATGATACGATTACAGAGTTAGAAAAAAAGATTGTGCTAGAAGAACCTCATTTCTATCGTGGAGACGTTTCAGAATATCTTATTCGCTCGACTCAATCACGTGTAAAATATAAACGAGAAGAATTTGAACCAACATATACCCCTGATATTAGAAGGGGAGATATTTTAATTGAAAATAAGCTATACGGACAATATAAAGGTGAACTGCAAATTGCATTGAAAGAAATGCAGAATTCAGGTAAAACAAATGTAGTTGGTAGGATAGTTGAGGAAGAAATTTTTCTCCTTGATTATCTAAATCCTTGGGAGAAATTCCAATTTTCAATTAAGTGATTTTATCAAAAAAAATCTCAAACCAAGGGGAAAGGAAGGAACAGAACGCTCCTTCCTTTTTTGTTTATCCCACTATTCGAGGATAGGAATACTTTCACCTCAAAATTTGGTGGAAGCGAAGATGTTAGTTAGGCGGTAAACTACCTATAAAAGCTCGTTTGGTTAGGTGGAATAATCAATAGGGGATGAAGAAAACACCCACTGATTGAAGTTTTACTTTATGAATGAGGAGGAATCTATATGAATTATATTATCGGAGTAGACGGTGGTGGCACTAAAACTGAAGCAGTGGCTTATGATTTAACTGGTGAAAAAATAAGTGAAGGTAAAGCAGGATACGGAAACTTACTTTTAAATGAAAAGCAAGCTCTTATTAACATTATTGATGCTATTGCAAAATGCTTAGTTCCTTTGAAAAATGAAGAATGCCAGTATATATGCTTAGGGTTAGCGGGGTATGGAGGGGTTAAAAATACAAAAGGTATAAAAGATGCTCTTTCTGATGCGTTTAATATTCCATTTATGATTGTAAATGATGGAATTATTGCACATGCTGCTTTACTAAAGGGGAAAAATGGTATCTTAACAATTTCAGGGACAGGATCTGTTAGTATTGGAGTTCAAAATGATACTGAAAAATTGGCAGGTGGCTGGGGACATATTCTTGGTGATGAAGGAAGTGGCTATTGGATTGCTATGCAGGTTTTCATGAAAATGACGCAAGAAGAAGATGAAGGATTAAATTATAGTGACCTAACTAAGTTGATACTAACAAAACTTGGTTATCAGAGTGTGCTTGAGTTAAAAAAATTTATTTATTCCTCAACTAAGGCAGAGATTGCTTCTTTTGTTCCGATAATCGTTCAACAAGCAAAAGCAGGTGATGATTTTGCAAAGAATATTCTCAAACAAGCAGGCTGTCACCTTGCCAAGATTACGCTTGATGTTTGTGGAAAATTAAATTTTGACAACAATGTTACAATTGCTATTAAAGGAAGTGTGTTAACTAATATACAGATTGTACAAACTTCCTTTATTGAAAAAATTAAACAAGAAAAACCGGAAGTGCAATTTATTTTAGAAGATGTATCATCTACATTAGGCTGTTATTACTTAGCTCTGAAATATATGAGCTAATTAAAAGTTAAAGGGGCAATTCAATATGCATGTAGTGAATGTATTATTAAAAATTGAAAGTTTATTATATCAATTACCAAAATCTGAAAGAAAAATAGCGCAATATATTTTAAACAATCCACAAGAAGTTATTAGAATGACTATACATGAATTAGCTACTCATGCTAATGCGAGTAGCTCTGCGGTCACTAGGCTTTGTCGTTCTATTGAAATTTCTAGTTTTTCAGAGTTAAAGGTATCTTTATCATCGCATCTCTCATACCCAGAGAAGAAAGGTTTTTATGACATTGAACCAAATGAAACAATAACGGCTATTAAAGAAAAAATAGTTTCCAACTCTGTACAAGCGATACAAGAAACAGCACTTTATTTAGATGAAGTTGTTCTCAATCAAATAATTGAAGCTATGAGAAATGCAGATGTTATTTATGTTTATGGATTAGGAGCTTCATGGCTTGTTGCGGAAGATATTACTCATAAATGGTTACGTTTAGGAAAGATTGTAAGTGCATATCAGGATGCACATATCATGGCTACTGGACTTGCTGCATCAACAAAAAATTGTGTGTTTTTTAGTATATCCAATAGTGGAGAAACTGGAGAAGTACTGCGACTTGTTGATATTGCAAAAGCATCTGGTATTCAAACAATTGGATTGTCTCGATTTGGGAATAACAGATTAACCAATAAAGTTGATATGTCCTTACATCATGTTCGTGCACCAGAGGCTCAATTTCGTAGTGCAGCAACAAGTTCATTATTTGCCCAATTTCTGACTATTGACATAATCTTCTATGCATACGCATCAAAATATTATGATGAAAACATTAAGGAAATTGAACGTTCAAGAGAATCTGTATTAAGGTTCATAGGGAAAAAAAACACTAATTAAAGTTTCTTTTACTGTTGTATATCTTACGCGAAAGGGGAAATATACGAACAGGATACATAACGAGGAGGAAGAGAAATGAAATCTACAGATCAATTTCAGACGTACGAAGTTCCTTGGGAAGAATTTATTGAAGCATTGCGGGGGGAAATGAAGAAACAAGTAGGGGCGGATATTATTGATACGGTCGTATGTAATTTGAAAGATGGTTTTGAAGTGTATACATATGTGCAAGGAGATTTGGATTTTGAATATAAGGAGGCGCTTGAAAGAAAATACGGAAGCGATGCGAAGATACCTAACTTACTAACGGTTATGCTGTTAGCTAGTATTTACAATACAAGTGAAGAGAATATACGTTTACATGCAGATCAAAAGGAAAATCCGATTGTTGAAGTATATGTGAAGAAGTAAAGAGTGCGCTAATTATAGCGTGCTCTTTATTTCTTGTATTGAAAAGAAAATCAAACTTTAATGGTGGAATTTATAGCGGGAAAAGTATGAAAGCTATGTGTTATTTCAGATATATAATAAGGAAAAAACTCGAAATAAAATATGGGAGTAGTTCATTTTTGTTTACATAATGTAATTGTTGTGAACTGTTGTCCTAAAATACAAGTCATATATCTTGTTTCCCCTCATAAATTTAAACATAGGAATTTGTCTACAAAGGTGGCGAAGCCTCATCGTGAAAATTCGAATTTGTGCCACGTTCATGTTGTTTCTATTTATATGTTTACCTTTTTCAGCTTTTGCAAAAGGAGAGGAGGCAAAGGAAAGGGTCGTTTCACTTGTATATGATGATTCGGGCAGCATGAGAAATAACGATCGCTGGAAGTACGCCAATTACGCCTTGCAAAGTTTAGTTGCGCTATTAGATGAGAAAGATAAATTTTCTTACGTTCCAATGAGTAAGCCAAATAATCCGTTAAACATTTCGTTAACAAAGGATCAAAGGCAAACAGAAATTAATGGAATCGGCGCGTGGAAAACATATTTAAATACTCCATTTAGCGCAGTAGAAACGGCGATGCAATCTATAAAGAAGGAAGCAGATATAGATGGGAAACGTGAATTTTGGCTTATTGTATTAACTGACGGGGCATTTAATGATTTGGAGAAAGATAAGGTTGGCGGAAAAGAACAAATTACACAGAAGTTAGCACAGTTTAAGAAAGAGATGGATTCTAAAAAGATCTCTTTGCACCCAGTCTTAATCACGATGGAAGAGGATTTAGGGCAGCAAGAAAAAGAGCAGTTAAATACGTTTAAAGAGATTTGGAAAAAAGAAATGAATGGAGTTGTCATGCCGTCTAGCGGTGAGGATGGTATTGTACAAAGTGTGAATCAAGTGGCGGCATTAGTTGCAAATCGTGATCCATTTTCTTCTGTTGAATCGATTGTCAAAACGAAAATAGTAGGGAAAAAAGTAGAGATTACAACACCGTTTCCATTAAAGCGTATGACGCTTGTACGACAATCACCTTCTTTGTCTAATTATAAAGTTATGCAACTTTCCAAACCGTTACAATTGCAGTCTTCTTTTTCCATACATGCACCAGGAGAAGCTAAATTATTCGGAAATATAGTGCATGTAAGTACAGCGAATCAGGAAGTGATTAAGCCAGGGACATATACGATAGAAGTGGATCAGGACATTGAGAATGAGGGATTACAAGTACTTGTTGAACCAGCGCTTAACTATACTGTTTCTACGTATGACAAAGATGATAAAGATAGAAAAAATGTTGAGAAAATGTATGAAGGTGTGACAGCTGTTATTGAAGCGAAACCTACTGAATTACCAATTCAAACTTCTTATTTCGAAGCAGAAGTAGAAATAGACGGAAAGCAGTATCCGATGAAGTGGGATGATAAAAGACATGTGTTTTATTACGAGACAAAAGTTGGTAAAGAGTTAGTACGCGGGAAAGTCCATATGAATATAAAGGGATTTTATAGACAGACGAAAGAATTCAAGATTGAACCAGCTGAAAAACCAAAATTAACACTTCAAGCTGTTACGAAAGATTATGAAGAAAAGGTAACAAATTTAGAAAATAGTAAACCATTTATTTTACAGCCACAGTTAAATGGTAAACCGATGACAGAAGAGGCTGTAAAGAAACTATTAAAATCTACTGGTGTCACATCGAATCAATCGATCAACTATGAATTAAAACAGCATGGTAGTCAAGTTTATGTTTATCCTCGACCTTATTACTCCGACACATTCAATTTTACAGATACCGGCACCGTAGAGGCTACCATCACGATCAATGATTCAAAATTACAAGAAGTAAAGGAAAAGATTGTACTGCACATTGAAAATGCGCCGTTTTTTGAGAAGTATGCGCTCGTTTTTAAATTTGTAATTCCTATTACTTTATTACTTTTAATTGTAGGAATTATTATTTTAGGATGGATTGTTCGTCCGAGATTTCATCGGAAAGCATTACTATATTACGAATGGGATCAAGAAGTAGCGAAAGATTGGCTTTATCAATCTGAACCAGAGTTACTTAAAAATAAATGGTGGAAGCACTATTTTGGCATTCCATTCCGAGCAGAAAGAAAGACTGTGCAATCTGTAACATTAATAGCGAAAAAAGGATCGAAATCTATATTTGTAGCGAAAGAATCGCAAGTAGTTGGGATGATTATTGATGGAATGTTTATTACAGAGGAAGAAGTGGGAATGGAGCATAAGACGTTGTATCCAAATGAACTTTTAGTAATTGATAGAGGATATGGTAAGGAGATTTACCGGTACGAATGTGAATAGTAGATAGGGTGTAAGAGGGGCGGAGGAGGCCCGGCTCTCTTTATTCTTCTTTTCAAACAAGCAAGAATAGGAAGGTGGTTCACATGACATTACAAGTTCCAACAATTTTAATTGGCTTAGGTGGAATCGGTAGTACTGTCACACATCAAATATATGAAAGATTATCTGAGGAGCGTCGTAAAAAGGTAGCGATGCATGTATTTGATACAGATGTGAATACATTGAGTAAATTTGATCATATTCGGAAGTTTAAGACGCAAACGAGCTCGAGTAAAACACCGAGAGAGTATATTGCGGGAGATCCAACGATTCCAGAGTGGTTCCCGATGGACCCGACTATACTTGATAAACCGTTAACGGAAGGAGCGGGACAGTTACGTGTCATTTCACGTTTAGCGTTACGTGCTGCGATGAAAGAAGATAAACTCACATCGTTTTGGCAAGAAATCGAGAAGATTTTTCCAGTTACAAGTGATCAGACGGAATATGGTGTACGTGTCATTATTGTAACATCACTAGCTGGCGGAACAGGCTCAGGGATGTTTTTACAAATCGCATTATATTTGCGTGAAATGCTCCGGAAAAAATTGCAGCATCACAACATTTTAATTCGCGGTGCGTTTTTAATGCCAGATGTTTTAGTTAAGACGAGAACGGTTAGTGCGAAAGAGTTTGAAACTGTGCAAGCGAATGGTTATGCATCGTTAAAAGAGTTGCACGCTATTACGCTCGGGTCGACTGGTGAATTATCAAAACGAGGCGGCGTAACGATTGAATTAGAATATCGTCCTGATCAAGTGGATGAAGATGGAAGAACAAATCATACGATAAAGCAGCATCATTTACCGTACAATTATTGTTTCTTATATGATTATGAAAATTTACATGGGCACCATTTGCACAATTTATCGGATTATATGGAGCAAATGGCAAATACGATTTATTTACAGTTATTCAGTCCAATGTCTGCAAATCATTTTGCGCAAGAAGATAATCAAATTCAGCAATTGGCAGAATCGAGTGGGAAAGGGAGATATTGCGGAGCAGGAACGGCGAAGCTCATTTATCCGTATGAGCACGTTTTGAAATACTGTGCTTTAAAATGGGCGGTGCAAGGTTTAGATGAATCTTGGCTTCATTTAGATCAACTGTTTCAAGAGAAGAAGCAAAGATATGATCAAGATGTAAAGCGCGGTATGCAGCGTGAAAAGCCAGAGCGCGGGAAAAGTTATTTAGAAGATTTAGAGCATCTTGCTACTCGTCCAGAACAGGCCCATATTTTTTATAGACAAATGTTCAATGAGACGCGCGAAGGGGCCGAGGGCGGTAAGGTCGGTGTTGCAAAATCAAAATTGTTTTTAGATGCTGTAGAGAGTTACGTACACCGTACAGTGCAAAAAGATGAAGAATTAAACCGCCTGCAGCATGAGTGTAAAATATCGGCTGCGAAACTGAAATTGATGGAACAAATGAAAGGTGAAGTAGCGAGAGTTGATCATGCGGTTCGTTTATATGCTTATGCGATTCCGAGCCGTGTACATGAGCATGTAACTACACTTTTATATGACATGGTCGAATCAGACCGCTTTATACCGAGTGGATCAGAAGGACAGTCTTATCAATTAAATACATGGTTTTTAAAGAAAACGGATCCGGTTCATCCTGTCGCAGCACGTTTTATGCTGTATGAAATTCGTAAGCAGTTAGTAGAGAAGATGAATCGACTGCATGAAAATAATGAACAAAAGCGTAATTTAATTCAAAACTACGATAAGAAATTTAATGTGAGTAATATTGATGGAACGGTAACGGCTGTTCGCCGCGTTGAAATTGCTCAGCAACAAGGCTGGGTCGGGAAAATGTTTTATAATCAGCAACGTTTGTTCAAAAAAGAATTTGAAGATATCGTAACGCAATATGTCCACAAATTAAGTGAGTATCGTAAAGAAATGTTATTAGAACTCGTGTATCAATCGCTATACCAAGCAGTTGATAAAATGATCCAATATTGGGAAAGATTCTTTGATAATTTACACGAAACACGTGAAAATTTATTGTTTGAAATCCAAAAGCGAAGCAAGGAATTTGAGGGGAAAACGAACCCGACGAATGTATATGTATTAGCAGAAGAGAAATTGCAAGAAAAGATTTGGCAAGATATGCAGCAACATTTAAATTTAGGTGTATTACCGAAAGATATATCGTCCGAAATTTATATGAGCTTGTACGGGGAATATTGTCGTGATGCGAAAGCCGAAGAAATTCAGTCGAAAAAGGTGGAAGACTTCTATCGTGAACATATATTGAGTTATTGTTATGACGAACTTCAAGTGCGCTATCGTGACAAACTAGAGCTTAATATCGTTGAAGCATTGCGAAAAGAAGCAGATTTCAAGAAACGTGATCGTGATGAATACGTTCGTGAAAAAATTGAAGATCTTTTCCATTTAGCAAGTCCGTTCGTTCCGAAAGTTTCTCATCATAGAGAGTTACAATATTGGGGCGTACATCCATCTTTAAAACAAGAATTGCAAGAAGAGTTATTGCAAGAAATGTTTAAAGAAAAAGATACGGTAAACGAGGCGTTTTCACCATTTGAAGTGATTTGTTATCGTGCTCATTACGGATTATCGCTACAAGATTTCCCTAAGCTTTCATCTGGACATATTGCGAATGGTTTTATGAACGATAAAGGTGACTACTTTCAATCGTATTATCGCCGCGTGAACAAATTAAATAGTAAAAAATCTAGTTTGACGCCGCATTTAGATAAATATTGGCACTTACCAGCCTTTATGCCAGACTTGAATGCAACGCAAACGAAGTTAGATTACGATAAATGTAATCGTGCTCTTCTGTACGCGTATATGTATCGCTGGATTAGCTTAGTGGCTGTAGATGGACAGTTCGTGTATCAATATAACGGTGTCGGCCGTAGCTTTTTAATCCAGTCGATGGGGAAAAATATTTCAAGCGAAAGTTATAAGTTGCACAGAGCATTGCTTCATAATCCGTTTATTTATGAAAATATCTTGTCCAGGTTTGAAGAAGAGCAAGAAAAGGCAATGATACAAGGTGGGCATTTATATACACATGCATTTGTATTAGGTGCTCAAGATATTAGATGGCTTCGTAAAGAGCATGTCCATAATATTTTAGATATGATTTTAATGTATGATCGTGAGGCAAAATATGACCCGACGTTAGAAGAAACATCTGATGATTTGTTAAGGCTATTCCTTGATGAAATTGAGCTGTATTTCCAAAACTATTACGGAACAGGTGCAGATATGGTTGCAAAGAAAGAGAAAGAGATGTTTATGAAACAATTGTGGGATCGTTCGTATGCGAAAGGGTATGTGGATCCAAATAGTGCGCCTTATAAAAAATGGCAAAATGTATTACATGTTCCCGATGAAGAAGAAGTTCCAAAAACGAATGTATAATGAGTGAAAAGGGAATCCTTAAGAATGGCAATACAACTTTAGAAATGAGGGATTCCGATGCCGTTTTTAGGAAGTGTATATCAAATATTTGGATTATATCCAGAAATTTATTATGGAATGATTTCAGCAGAGCTGCAAGAAGAAGCTCAAAAGGAACATATCGATAATAATAGTACAGAAATTGAAGCGGAAGAATAAAGCGCAGATGAACATCTGCGCTTTTTTTATTGTCTTAAGTGAAAATACTGTTTGCAATTTGTAGGGAAGTTAATCGGTCTAACAAGATGAATAATTATTTCTATATAACGAATCGACTGGTTTTATCGTGTTTGCATATGGGGATTTCATTGAGTCCGATGTATAAAAATGAATTCCGAAATAATATAAAATGTATTGAAATGGGAATTAACAGTGTTTTCAAGTAGTATCGTATATTTTGGAATGCTATTTTGTTTATAATTATTCAATTCGGGTGAATTAATTATATTGTTGACAATATAATTAATCGTGTGATAAATTCAATCAATCTTCTAAAAATATGCCTGTTAATAAGCGTATTTTTAGAAGATTGATTTTTCCGATTTTTAGGTGTGTAATTTGTGGAGTTTATATAGGGAGTGGAAGTAAAGCATGAATATTATTAATGTGTAATAGCAAAAGTAATAAAGGTTGTAATGAGTAAGGGATAATTTTGAAAAAGAGGTTTCTACGAATGAGTTTATTTATAAAGAAAGCAATGAATGAAGAAAAGAAAAAAGTGTTACAGCAAACTTTAGGAGCAATTGATTTAACGCTTTTAGGAATTGGAGCAATTATTGGTACAGGCATTTTCGTATTAACAGGTATTGTAGCAGCGAAACATGCTGGTCCAGCAATTGTATTATCTTTCATGTTAGCTGCAATTGTATGTGCTTGTGTAGCCTTTTGTTATGCTGAATTTGCATCTACAGTCCCGGTCTCAGGAAGTGTGTATTCGTATACGTATATGACATTAGGTGAGATTTTTGCTTTTATAGTTGGCTGGTGTGTTATGTTAGAGTACTTATTAGCTACTTCTGCAGTGGCGGCGGGATGGTCAGCCTATTTTCAGTCATTGCTACTAGGGTTTAATATTCATATTCCGGCAATCGTTGCTTCTGCACCAGGGATGGGGAATGGTGGAATTATTGACTTGCCAGCGGTTATTATTATTTTAGTTGTTACATTTTTACTAAGTCGTGGTGTGAAAGAAAGTGCACGTATAAATAATATAATGGTTATTATTAAACTGGCTGTTATTTTAGTATTTATTATTGTAGGAGCAAAATATGTAAAGCCAGAGAATTGGCAGCCGTTTCTTCCTTTTGGATACCATGGTGTTATTGGAGGAGCTGCTACTGTATTTTTTGCCTTTTTAGGTTTCGATGCAGTTGCAACAGCAGCAGAGGAAGTGAAACGCCCACAACGTAACGTTCCAATTGGATTACTTGTCTCTTTATGCATTTGTACAATTCTTTATGTTGGTGTTTCATTCGTGTTAACTGGAATGGTTCCATTTACGGATCTGAATGTAGCTGATCCAGTTGCATATGCACTGCGTATTGTAGGAGAGGATAGAATTGCTGGTCTATTATCAGTTGGAGCGATAGCTGGTTTAACAACAGTTCTGTTAGTTGCTATGTTCGCATTTGTTCGAGTATCATACTCGATGAGCCGAGATGGATTATTACCAAAAAGATTTTCGAGCGTTCATAAACGTTATCAAACACCATTTTTTAATACATGGATTACGGGTATTCTTGCGGCTGTATTAGCAGGTTTATTGGACTTGAATTTGTTGGCAAACTTAGTGAATGTGGGAACGATAACAGCTTTTATATTTGTATCTATAGCTGTAATAGTATTAAGGAAGACACATCCTAATTTGAAAAGACCGTTCCGTGCTCCGTTAGTTCCATTCTTACCTATACTTGCGATAGTAAGTTGTTTATATTTAGCATCAAATCTTTCTAAAACTACTTTAATCAGTTTTGCAATTTGGGTTATTGTAGGTATTTTTATCTATTTTATATACGCGAAAAAACATAGTAATATTAGAAATAGAGTATAAGGTATTACAATGATGGTTGTAGGCTAAAAAGATTTATTTTTTACCTATAGCCATTTTTATTTGTGCGCACCTTGTTTTCGTGTTAACATAAAGCGAATTTTTTAAGGGAGAGAAAGAGATGAAATGGATTTATTTTATTATTATCAACGTTATAGCATTTAGTATGATGGGGCTTGATAAGCGAAAAGCAAAGAAAAAGCAGTGGAGAACGCCAGAAAGTACGTTGTTTTTATCAGCTGCAGCTGGAGGAGCGGTTGGAGCTTGGATTGGTATGTATATGTTTCATCATAAGACACATAAAAGTAGATTTGTCTTCGGTATTCCAGTGCTCGTTATTATAACAGTAGGAGTGTTTTTATACATATAACGGATTTGCAAGAGGGATGTCGAAAGAAATGCAGATTGAATATTGGTAAAGTAAGCATGTGAGACTTTATAATGAAGAAAAAAAGAGAAGAGGAGAAAAAGAAAGATGGGGAGTCAAACAGCACAGCAAAAGCAGGGGATTATATATGCAGCAGGTGCGTATACGATGTGGGGAGTTCTTCCGATTTATTGGAAATGGGTGGAGGAAGTTCCGGCAGATGAAATATTAGCACATCGCATCGTTTGGGCATTTGTTTTTATGTTGTTAGTTTTAGGAGTAACGAAGAGGTTTCGTCAGTTTGGTGGGGAGTTAGTGACCCTTTTTAAACGACCTAAATTATTAATCTCATTAACAATTGCTTCGGTACTTATTAGTGGAAACTGGTTTGTATACATATGGGCCGTAAATCATAACCATGTAATCGAAGCAAGTCTTGGGTATTATATTAATCCACTTATAAGTATTTTACTTGGTACAGTTGTTTTAAAAGAGAAGCTTAATTTTTGGCAATATGTTGCGGTTGGTTTAGCTGGATTAGGCGTTGTTATTTTAACGATACGTTTCGGATCAATTCCATGGGTTTCTCTTTCACTTGCTTTTTCATTTGGATTATATGGATTAACGAAAAAATTATTAAATTACGACGCAACAATTGGGCTTACGATGGAAACGATGTTAGTGACGCCATTTGCACTTATATATTTGTTTATGACAGGAGTGCATGGTTTCGGTTCGTTCGGTTCTATTTCGGCAATATCAACGTTTCTTTTAATAGGGGCGGGTATTGTTACAGCATTACCACTCTTTTATTTTGCTAAAGGAGCACAACTTATTCCGCTCTATATGATAGGATTTTTACAATACATCGCGCCGACTATTAGTTTAATTTTAGGTGTGTTCGTTTTTGGTGAACATTTCACATCTACTCATATGATTGCGTTTTTCTGTATATGGATTGCTTTATTTGTCTTTTCAATGGCGAAAACAAAGTTTCTACTACAGAAACAACCAAAATTTATTAAAAATAAATCAGCAAAAGTATCATAATGCGTAGTATTTTCTACGCATTTTTCTTTATACTTATATTATATAGAAATTCCATTATAGTCAGTGAGGAGCTGAAAAACATGGAAACAATTTTACATAATGACCCACTTATAGCAGCTGTAATTTCTTGGTTTTTAGCACAGTTAACGAAAGTCGTTTTTAAATTAATAAAAACAGGCGAGTTTGATTTTGCTAAGTTCTTTGCTTCAGGTGGAATGCCAAGTTCGCATGCTTCGACTGTTACTGCACTTGCTACAGGTGTCGGAGTGGTGGAAGGTGTGGAGAGTCCAATATTTGCGGTTGCCGCTATTTTTGCCATTATTGTTATGTACGATGCTTCAGGAGTAAGGCTTGCGGTTAGTAAGCAAGCGAAAATATTGAATGATTTTTTTCATGGTAGACAAACAGAATATAAAAAGTTAAATGAGCTCGTTGGACATACACCCTATCAAGTTGTTGTTGGTGCACTATTAGGAATTGTTGTCGGGGTTGGGTATTGTTTGTAAGCAGAATGTGTGTAATACACGTTCTGCTTTTCTTTGTTTTCATACATATTTAGCTAAGTTTTCGAATATCGTATACGGACTTAGAAAGGGTGGGTGAGCGGTGTGCTACTATATGACAAAGTGCGTGAGGAGATAGAGCGGAGAACGACTGCACTTCAAACGATGCAAAGGCAAGACGGAACGTGGTCATTTTGTTTTGAAGGAGCTTTGCTAACGGATTGTCATATGATTTTTTTACTCAAATTATTAGGGCGAAATGACGAAATAGAACCGTTTGTAAAAAGGTTAGCATCTCTTCAAACAAATGAAGGAATTTGGAAATTATATGAAGATGAAAAGGAAGGGAATTTATCCGCGACGATTCAAGCATATGCTGCTTTACTTGCTTCGGAAAAATATTCGAAAGAAGATATGAATATGAGGCGAGCTGAAATGTTTATTAAGGAACATGGGGGAGTTTCTCGTGCTCATTTTATGACGAAATTTTTATTAGCGATTCATGGAGAATATGAATTTCCCGCGCTTTTTCACTTTCCAACGCCAATCTTATTTTTACAAGATGACTCCCCCCTCAGTATATTTGGGCTAAGCAGCTCAGCGCGTATACATTTAATTCCGATGATGATTTGTATGAATAAGAGATTCCGTGTAGAGAAAAAGTTATTGCCAAATTTAAATCATATTGCAGGCGGGGGTGGACAATGGTTTCGAGAGGAGCGGTCTCCGCTGTTTCAATCGTTTTTAGGTGATGTGAAAAAGGTAATATCTTATCCATTATCGTTACATCATAAAGGATACGAAGAAGTAGAGCGCTTTATGAAGGAGCGTATAGATGAAAATGGAACATTATATAGTTACGCGAGTGCTACGTTTTATATGATTTATGCTTTGCTTGCATTAGGGCACTCTATTCAGTCTCCAATTATTGAGAAAGCTGTGACAGGATTAAAATCTTATATATGGAAGATGGACAGAGGAAGTCATTTGCAAAATTCTCCTTCTACCGTATGGGATACCGCTTTACTTAGCTATTCATTGCAAGAAGCTAAAGTTACAAATGAAAATAAGATGATTCAAAGGGCGACAGAGTATTTATTGCAAAAACAACAAACTAAAAAGGTAGATTGGAGCGTACATGCATCATCACTTGTAGCTGGCGGTTGGGGATTTTCAGATGTTAATACGACGATCCCTGATATAGACGATACTACAGCTGCTCTTAGAGCGTTAGCGCGAAGTAGAGGGAATGATAGAGTAGATGATGCGTGGGGAAGAGGCGTGGAATGGGTAAAAGGATTGCAAAACAATGATGGAGGCTGGGGAGCTTTTGAACGAGGGGTAACGAGCAAGTTACTAGCGAATTTGCCGATTGAAAATGCGAGTGATATGATAACCGATCCGTCCACACCAGATATTACAGGTAGGCTGTTAGAATTATTCGGAACGTATGCACCGAATGAATTGCCTGAAGAGCAAAAAAAGAAAGCCATCAAATGGTTAATGGATGTACAGGAACAGAATGGATCATGGTATGGAAAATGGGGGATATGTTATATATACGGGACATGGGCAACGATGACAGGCTTACGTGCATTAGGAGTGCCTTCTACTCATCCATCGTTGAAAAAAGCAGCTTCATGGCTCGAGCATTTGCAGCATGAAGACGGAGGGTGGGGAGAATCCTGTCAAAGTAGTGTAGAGAAAAAATTTATTTCTTTACCCTTTAGCACGCCGTCACAAACAGCGTGGGCACTTGATGCACTCATTTCTTACTACGATCAAGAAACACCGATTATTCGAAAAGGAATTTCATATTTGCTCGCGCAGTCTACTATGAATGAAAAATATCCTACTGGTACAGGGTTACCGGGTGGTTTTTATATTCGCTACCATAGTTATGGGCATATATATCCGTTACTTGCTTTAGCGCATTACGTAAAGAAATATAGAAAATAAACCGAGAGATACTCTCGGTTTATTTTGATGGGTAGTAGGTCCCTGTTGAAAAGAATAAGGAACGTTGTAGTGCCTTATTTTTCTGTTGATTGGCGTTTTTGACGTGCATCAGCGGCATTTGCACGTGCGTTTGCTTCTAAGTCATTGTGATCAGCGAGTTCGCGAGCGAACTCAACATCAATGCCATCGGCAGCTTTGTTTCGATTTACATTCTTTTTTTTCATTCGACACAATCTCCTTGTGTTTTATGCGGCGTTGCAAAGTTAGTTTGACACAAATAGACTTTTTTATACAAAGAGGATTTGGAAAGCATAGAGCCGAAATATACAATATAACTAATAGAAATGGGGGATAGGGATGGACTTATTGAATGGGAAAACAGCTGTTGTAACGGGTGCTGCGCAGGGGATAGGAAAAGAAATCGCACGAGTTTTTGCAAAACTAGGGGCTAAAGTATTAATTAGTGATGTAAATGAAGAGAAGCTACAAGAAACGACACGTGAATTATCAGATGAAGGGTATGATGTGAGCTTATATCGATGTGATGTGAGTAATCAAAATGAAGCGAAGTCGTTAATTGAATATGCGGTGCAAAAATTTGGTACATTACATATTTTAGTCAATAACGCTGGGATTACAAAAGATGCAATGTTACATAAGATGGAGAAGTCTGCTTGGGAACAAGTATTACAAGTGAACTTAACTGGCGTTTTTTATTGTATGCAGCCAGCACTTCTTTATATGAGACAACAACAGTATGGACGGATTATTAATATTTCTTCTATTAGTAGGGAAGGAAATATTGGACAAGCAAATTATGCGGCTACAAAAGCAGGGGTTGTAGGTTTAACAAAAACAGCAGCGAAAGAGGTTGGAAGTTTTGGTATTACGTGTAATGCGATTTGTCCAGGATTTATGGATACTGATATGACAAAAACAATACCGGATAAAGTAAAAGAGAAAATGGTTGGAGCGATTCCAGTTGGAAGAATCGGAACACCGGAAGATATTGCAAACGCAGCTGCCTTTTTAGCATCAGAGTATGCGTCTTACATTACAGGAGAGGTATTAAATGTGAGCGGTGGGTTGCAAGTGTAAATGAATACATAATGAAAAGAACCTGACCGAGTAGGTCAGGTTCTTTCTCGTTAATTTAAGTTAATCCAAACGCTCTTCACTTCTGTATAGTTGTTCAGCGCGTAAGATCCCATTTCGCGGCCAAGGCCAGATTGTTTAAATCCTCCAAATGGAGATGCTGCATCAAAGACGTTATAACAGTTTACCCATACTGTACCTGCACGTACTTTGCTTGCAATATAATGTGCCGTTTTTACGTTCTCTGTCCATACACCAGCCGCTAAGCCGAATTGTGATTTATTCGCACGATCAATTACTTCATCAATATCGTTAAACGGTAATGCGGAAATAACTGGACCGAAAATTTCTTCTTTAGCGATTGTCATCTCATCATTTACATCAGCGAATACTGTAGGAGAAACGAAGTAACCTTGATCGAATGGTTTGTTTCCTCCGCAAAGTACTTCAGCACCTTCTGCAATTCCTTTTTCAATATAACCCATTACACGTTTTTGTTGTTCTTCAGAAACAAGAGGTCCGATTGTAGTTTCTGGATTTAGACCAGCGCCTTGATTTAATTTTTTTGAATATAGAACGAGATCAGCCATGACATTATCGTACATTTTCTTCGGAATAAATAAGCGTGACCCAGCACAGCACACTTGTCCTTGGTTAAACATAACACCAGAAAGCGCAGCTGGAATCGCTCGAGATAAGTCAGCGTCTGGTAAAATAATGTTTGGCGACTTACCACCAAGCTCTAATGTAACGCGTTTTAACGATTCAGATGCTTGTCTCATAATTTGTTTGCCGACTGGAGTAGAACCTGTAAATGCAATTTTATCTACGAGTGGGTGATTAACGAGAGCTTGTCCAGCTGTTTCACCGAATCCAGGAACGATGTTAACAACACCTTTCGGGAATCCAGCTTCTTCAATTAATTCAGCTAAGTATAGAGCGGATAGTGGAGTTTGTTCTGCAGGTTTTAAAACGATTGTACATCCTGTTGCAAGGGCTGCACCCATTTTCCACATTGCCATAAGAAGTGGGAAGTTCCATGGGATAATTTGACCGACAACACCAACAGCTTCATGGCGTGTATAGTTAAAATATTCACCAGAAACAGGGATTGTTTGTCCAACGATTTTTGTAGCCCATCCAGCATAATAGCGCATATGTTCAATTGCAAGAGGAATGTCTGCTGCTAAAGTTTCGCGGATTGGTTTTCCATTATCTAAAGTTTCGAGCTGTGCCAGCTCTTCTTTATGTTCTTCCATTAAATCAGCAAGCTTGTACATAAGGCGGCTGCGTTCAGCGGTGCTCATGCGTGACCAAGGACCTTCATCGAAAGCCATTCGAGCAGCTACAACAGCTTTATGAATGTCTTCGCGACCAGCTTCAGCAACGATAGCGAGTGTTTTACCAGTTGCTGGGTTAGGAGTTTTAAACGTTTTTCCGGAAGCGCTTTCGAGGAACGCTCCGTTCACATATAGTTTCTTTGTGCCTTGAAGAAATTTCTCTACCTTTTCATGAAGATTTACAGCTAGTTGACTCATTGTATAACCCCCTTGAAAATATAATTTAAACGCAGTACGAGACGGCGTTTATTCCGAAATCAAGGATGTGGGAACTAGATGAAAAGCCTCTACTTAAAATCATAAATAACAAATGCTGAAAATTCAAATTTCATTTTCATTACAATTGTAAAAAATATGTAATGAAACATTGTATTCTATATAATTACAAAAAATCCTGCGCGTTTTTGTTTTCTAGTAGGAAAAACTAGAAAAACAGTGGTACAATTATACATCGTGAGAGGAGGGAGAAAATGAAGAATTATCATGATGATCCGCGCTTTCGAGTTGCCCATAGAGAAGCGTTAATTGGTCTTGGATTAGCTATTATTAATTTTATAATATGGTATGGATTTGCTTATGGGCTTGGAAGTAAGGATCCGAGTGAATATACATATGTATTAGGTTTTCCAGCATGGTTTTTTTATAGCTGTATCGTTGGATTTATCGTAATGGTTATTTTGCTTATTTTAGTTGTTCGTTTTTTATTTCAAGATATTTCACTCGATGAGGAAGAAAAAAGTGAGGAATGATAGATGAATTGGTATGTAATAATCCCAATGATAATTTCTTTTATCGTTGTGTTTTTAATTGGCGTATATGCATCAAGACGTGTACAAGCAACCGCTAATAATAAATTTTTACAAGAATATTTTCTTGGTGGGCGTGAACTAGGTGGCTTATTATTAGCTATGACGATGATTGCTACGTACGGTAGTGCAAGTAGCTTTATTGGCGGGCCTGGTATTGCTTACAATATGGGTCTTGGATGGGTGCTGTTATCAGCGATTCAAGTTGTAACAGGATATATCGTTTTAACGGTTATTGGTAAAAAGTTTGCTATTATCGCTAGGAAGATGGAAGCAATTACGCTTATTGATTATTTAAAGGACAGATACAATAATAAAGCGGTAGTTGTTCTTTCTGCGTTATGTATTATAATCTTTTTGTTCTCAGCAACAGTAGCCCAGTGGGTTGGCGGCGGACGATTAATTGAGTCGCTAACAGGACTTTCCTACACAACGGCACTATTTTTATTTACATTTTCTGTACTTGTGTATGTGTTAATTGGTGGATTTCGTGCAGTCGCTTTATCAGATACGTTATTAGGAATCATTATGCTAGTCGGAACAACGATCATTTTAATTGCTACTGTCATTGCTGGTGGCGGAGTTGAAAAGATTATGCAGGAACTTATTCAAATTAATCCGAATTTAATAACACCGTTCGGAGCGGATGGAAGTTTAACGAAATCATATGTCACATCATTTTGGATTTTAATTGGAATTGGTGTCGTTGGATTACCGCAAATTAGTGTGCGTGCTATGTCTTATAAAAATTCAAAAGCTATGCACCAAGCATTAATCATTGGAACGGTTGTCGTCGGTACAATTATGATTGGTATGCATTTAACAGGTGTGTTTGCAAGAGTAGTCCTTCCAGGCATAACGGTACCAGATAAAGTAATGCCACTACTCGCGATGGAAGTGTTGCCACCTTGGTTAGCTGGAGTTTTCTTAGCTGCACCAATGGCAGCGATCATGTCTACTGTGAACTCATTATTATTACTTGTAAGTTCGTCAATTATTAAAGATATATATGTGAACTACATAAATAAAGATGCCGCGGATAGTACGATAAAGAAAGGTAGCCTATGGATTACTGGTATCGTAGGATTACTCGTATATGCCGCCGCTATTAAGCCACCAGACTTTTTAATTTGGTTAAATTTATTTTCTTTCGGTGGTTTAGAAGCAGCGTTCATTTGGCCGATTGTGTTAGGTTTATATTGGAAAAAAGGAAATGCAACTGGAGCTCTCGCATCTATTTTAGTTGGAGTAGGTTCCTATATGTTTATTCACCTTTGCTACCCTAATCCATTCGGTATACATACAGTTGTTTTCCCGATTTGCTTTGCATTTATTTCTTATATAATTGGTAGTATGGTTACGATGAAAAAAGTAGCATAAAAATATAGAAAAACGTAGGGACTTCTAATATGAAGTTCCTACGTTTTTTGTTTATACAAAATTTATCTTTTTCATTCTGTATTCCGTCATGTATTCATAAAGTAATAACAATTGATGGGATGGAGTTGAGGTCTATGAAAAAAATATTATTTTTAGGAGACCCAGGAATTGATGACTCTTTAGCAATTATGTATGGATTGTTGCATCCTGATATTGATATTGTTGGAGTAGTAACGGGATATGGGAATATAACACAAGAAAAGGCGACGAGTAATGCGGCATATTTATTACAGTTAGCAGGGCGGGAAGATATACCTGTTATTAATGGAGCGAAAATTCCTTTATCTGGGGATTTTGTAACGTATTATCCGGAAATTCACGGGGCAGACGGTTTGGGACCTATTAAGCCTCCTAAAACTTTTTCACCCAATATTAAACCTTTTTGCGCATTTTTCGATATCATTGAAAAATATAAAGGGGAACTAATCATTGTTGATGCCGGCAGATCAACAACATTAGCGACAGCGTTTATTTTGGAGAAACCGATGATGAAGTATGTGAAGGAATATTATATAATGGGCGGTGCTTTTTTAATGCCCGGAAATGTTACACCAGTCGCGGAAGCCAATTTTCATGGTGACCCAATTGCATCACAATTAGTTATGCAAAATGCGAAAAATGTGACATTAATACCGCTTAACGTTACTTCAGAAGCGATTATTACACCAGAAATGGTGAAATACATTACGAAACATTCTAAAACGAATTTCAAGAAATTAATAGAACCGATTTTCAATTATTATTATAAAGCTTATAAAAATCTGAATCCTAAAATAACAGGAAGCCCAGTGCACGATGTAGTTACGATGATGGTAGCGGTAAATCCATCTCTTTTAGATTACGTGTATCGCCGTGTTGATGTCGATACGATTGGAGCTGCAAAAGGAGAGAGTATCGCTGATTTTCGTCCGCAGCCTGAAGCGAAAGCATTGAAAAATTGGGTGAGAATTGGTTGGTCTTTACATTATAAAAAGTTTCTTGAGGATTTTGTGAAAATTATGACGTAGACATAATAGGAACATACAAGTAAAATAATGGAGATGATTATTTAAATAATCATCTCCATTATTTTGTTTTTTATATAAAGAGAGAAGAGTTACACAATAGGAGAGGAATTTCACTTGAAAAAAACTATAGTATGCGCAGTGATTGTGGGTATTTTTGTTTTGCTGATATCAGGTAACTTTTTAGTGGAAAAAGTGTGGAGTTCAAATAATGATGATGCGCAGTACATAGCATCCTTTATTGAAGAACATAAAGATGAAAAGAATAGTGCACTTTTAATAAAAAGAAATGATAAAGTCGTGTATTCTGTAAATCCAGATGTTGTATTGCCAGTTGCTAGTACGATGAAGTTAATTGTGGCGCTTGAATATACGAAACAAGTTACAGAGGGGAAAATCGATCCGTCTAGTTTCGTTTCAATTAATGATGTGAATCGTTATTATGTGCCGAGTACAGATGGTGGTGCACAAGATAGATGGCAAAATTATTTGCAAAAAAAGGAAAAGATAACTGAAGGAGCGGTTTCTTTAGAAGAAGTTGCAAAAGGAATGGTTAAGTTTAGTTCTAATGCAAATACTGAATATTTAATGGAGGTATTAGGATTAGACAATATTAATCGGAATTTACAAAGTTTAGCGCTTCCTGCACATCAACCGCTATTTCCGATCGTTTCATCTTTATACATTCCGGGATATTTGCATAAAGAATTACATGTTCCAAAATATAAAATAGAGAAAAAGTTAAAAGAAATGTCTCAAGAGCAATATCGTGAATATGCTATGATTATTCATGAACGCTTAAAAAAGAAGGGACCATTATTACAAAAGGAAATTCCTCTATATTTAGAGGAACGTTACGATAAAATTTGGTCGGATAGATTGCCGGCTGCTTCCGCTAACGATTATATGGTACTGCTTCAAAAGGCAAATCATCAAGGTGGTCTTACAGAAGCAGAAGAAAAAGTGTGGGCGAATATCGTTGAAACAGATATGAGTGCAAAAAAATATCGTAAAACATTCAGACATGCCGGGCAAAAGAATGGTTATACACCATGGACGGTAACAAAAGCAGTTTATGCAATGGATAAACGCGGAAACTGTACAGAAATTGTTTTCTTGGCAAATAATTTAAATGAAGATGACAGTGCTGAAATACGTAAACATTTAGCAAATCTACACTTCCAAGTGTTGCAAAGTGATAAGTATGATGCGACTGTTATTAAATAAACTCGGTGCTATCAGCGCCGAGTTTATTTTTATGTACAAGCACTTTTTCACCATCCCTGGGTATGATGGGTAATAACACTTAGGCGAAAGGGGAAAAGGTGATGAAACAGAGTAAAGAAGAGTTTATTAAGAATGAAGGCGCTGATTTCCCTGGGAAAACATATGTAGATTGTGTATTACAGCACGTATTTAATTTTCAGCGTAATTATTTATTAAAAGATATGTTTCAAGTGCATAGGGCACATATTACTATGTTAACTGAAGAAAAGTTAATGAAAAGAGAAGAAGCGAAAGTTATATTAACCGCACTTAAAAAAGTAGAGGGGATTCCAAAGGAGAAGTTGCTATATACAGAGCAACATGAAGATCTTTTTTTCTTAGTTGAACATTTGCTTTCTCAAGAAGCAAAGTGTGAATTTGTAAGTAATATGCATATCGGTAGAAGTAGAAATGATATGGGTGTAACGATGTATCGCATGAGTTTACGGCAATTTGTATTGCGGTTAATGGAACATCATTTATTGCTGCAAGAAAGTATGCTGGAGCTCGCCGGTGAACATATGGAAACAATTATGCCCGCGTATACACATACACAACCGGCGCAGCCGACAACATTTGGTCATTATGTTTTGGCAATTTACGATACGATGCAACGAGATTTAGAAAGAATGAAAAAAGCGTATCATCTTTTAAATCATTCTCCAATGGGGGCAGCTGCCCTTTCTACAACAAGCTTCCCAATTAAGCGAGAACGAGTGGCACAGTTACTTGGGTTTACAAATGTAATTGAGAACTCATATGATGCTGTTGCTGGAGCGGATTATTTATTAGAAGTTAGCTCGTTACTAATGGTTATTATGACGAATACGAGTAGATGGATTCATGATTTTTTACTATTAGCGACGAAAGAATATGATGGGATTACTGTAGCGAAGCCATATGTGCAAATAAGTAGTATTATGCCGCAAAAACGAAATCCTGTTTCAATAGAACATGCCCGTGCTATTACGAGTAGTGCTTTAGGGGAAGCATTTACTGTATTTCAAATGATTCATAATACACCATTTGGCGATATTGTCGATACGGAGGATGACTTGCAGCCATATTTATATAAAGGAATCGAAAAGGCGATTCGTGTTTTTTGTATTATGAACGCAGTTATTCGAACCATGAAAGTAGAAGAGGAAACGTTAAAAAATCGTTCATATAAACACGCGATTACGATTACAGATTTCGCAGATGTTTTAACAAAAAACTATGAAATACCATTTCGGCATGCACATCATGCAGCAAGTGCTATTGCGAATATGTCATTGGAGCAGAAAAAGGAGTTACATGAATTAAATTTCAAAGACATAAATGTATACTTACAAGAAAATTTGAAAGTAAATTTATTAGAAGAAGAGTGGAAAGAAATTATATCACCAGAAGCTTTTATTCAAAAAAGAAATGTATATGGTGGACCGAGTAAAAAAGAGATGGAGCGTATGATTAATAAACGTAAAGAATCGTTTCGAAAAGAAGAAGAGCTATTTGAGAAGGAAAAGAAGAGAGTGTTGCATGCTGAAAATGATTTGAACACATTAGTTTCAAATATTATTGAATCGTAAAAGAAGGATTTAATGAATTAATCGCCAATACTTAATTAAAATATAAATCGAGGGAAGAGATTGTCGATGATTCAATTGCATGTATATGAAGATGTTCTTCATTTCAAAAAGGATGTTATATCATTTTTAGAAAAGAACGAGCAGGAAAATAATTTACTATTAGGTGTATTACAAGTTGTTCAAGAGCCAAAGTTTATGGGGGTAATGAAACAAGGAGAAGAAGTTGTGACTGTGTTTCTTAAAACAGAGGAGAAACAAATTATTGTTGCTACATCTGAAATTTCCGAAGATGCTATAGTGGAACTTGCAAAGCAATTAACGCGCATATACCCGGATATTCCTGGACTGATTGGTAATAAGAAAATCGTACAGAAATTAGCGGAAGAGATTGCGATATTAGAACATAAAAAAACTACTGTTGTGATGGAGCAAGGTATATATGCATTAAAACAAGTAAAGAAAAAATGGGATAGGGAGGGTATTCTTCGGGAAATAAATCGTGATGAGCTACCGTTAATAGAAAAGTGGGTATATCAATTTTGTGAAGACGTGAAGCTCCCTACTACAAAAGAAAAAGCAAAACAAACTGCACATACATTAATAACTACAAATCGTCTATTTGGTCTGGAAGTGGACGGGAAATTAGTTTCTGTAGCTGCAAAAACGAGACCGACTACAAATAATATAACAGTCAATTTTGTATATACACCGAAAGAAGAACGGAAAAAAGGGTATGCTTCAAATTGTGTAGCCGCCCTCAGCCAACGAATGTTAAATGAAGGGTATAAAACAACTACATTATATACTGATCTAGCAAATCCAACATCGAATAAAATTTACCAGAAAATTGGTTATGAACAAATCATGGAGTCTGTACTTATATTTTTAGAGAAATAGAATGAAATGATTTATTTTAATTGAATATATATGAATGATAAAAAAGATAGTAGGGATTGATTATCCCTACTATCTTTTTTTTTAACCGAGTAATAAATAGATAATCTGTGTTATTATCAGAATATTGATTGTTTTCTATCTCAGGATGGAGGTTATCGCAAAAAGTGCTATTAAATAGTGTTTTTGTTTTTCTTATTTAACTAAATTAGGCAGATTAGTTGAATGAGGAGAGTGTGGTGATTTTTGAAAAATACATATGCAAATAAAGATTTATGGAGGCAAGTATTTACAATGCTAAGTTATAAAAATAGTACAAGAGAAATAGTAGAGAATGGAACAGATACGGCAATAATTTCGGTTGGTGCAACAGAACAATTTGGTCCATATTTACCGATGCACTTGGATACATTGATAGCAGAGAAGTATGCAGAATCATTTGGAGAAGTTTTAAATGCTTACGTTTTGCCAACTATACCTTTTAATACATCGGAAGAACATGCAAACTGTAAAGGAACAATAACTGTAAGTCCAAATGTTTTAACTACAATGTTAGAGGAAATAGTATTTAACCTAAAAAGACAAGGGTTTAAGAAATTTGTGCTATGTAATGGACATGGTGGTGCATATTGGGAAGCTGCATTCGTTAAACATATGAATTATAAATATCAAGATATATTGCTAATAACTACGCATCGCCATAGGGCGTGGGAAGAATCATTGGCGGAAGCTGGCCTGGAAAACTTGAATGAGGTACATGGAGGATTATTATCTGTATGTACAGCAATGTGGTTATGTCCAGATTTAGTAAATCTTGAGTCTATGGGTCAGCTGTTCCGAAAGAAAATAGAAAATTCGCAGACTATATTTACTGGGATAAACTAACAAAAGATGGGTGCTGGGGTGAATTCGAAAATAATGTGTATACACCTAAGCAACTTGCTGAAATTGGAGAAAGATTTTGGACCGCTTTTATCTCAAAAAGAGCAGAAAATTTAAAGTCAATACTTGAGGAAGCATATCATTTGAAAATGAAAAGATAAGGGCAGTAGTTGAAGAAGGAATAAATGAAATGGGGAAATTGTCTTTTTTCTTTTAATGAAATATTTATAACATAGTTGAGCACATTTAAATAAAGAATCCCGTATCGATAATTATTTAGTAGTTGTCGATACGGGATTTCAAATCCAATGCTCGGTCAAGAGTATGTGTATTTTATAAAATACAGCTCTCGTTATTCATCAATTCGAATAACCTCGCCTTGCGGGAAGTCTTCAGTTTCTAGTAAGTTACGAATAGCTTTCGCCACATATTCAGGTGACAGTAGTTTTCCTTCTTCTTTTAATGCGATGAAGCGTTCTAAGTTAATAAAGTCTTCCTTATTTGTTTCACGAATTTGTGCTTGCATATTTGTATCAACAACGCCAGGTGCAAAAGCGACAATTTTTACAGGACATTCTTTTTCTGCTTCTTCAGTAGCTACGCATTGTGTAAACATATTTACACCGGCTTTCGTTGTACAGTAAGCTCCCCATCCAAAGTAAGGATTTTTTCCTGCACCAGATGAAATGTTTATAACACGTTTATCTACTTTCCAGTCTTTCGTATGTTTCATGAAAGTGGAAGTAAGGATCATTGGTGCGATTAAATTAATATGAACGTTCGTAATGAATTGTTCACTTTCTGACTTTTCAATAGGTTTCATTGGTGCAAGTGTGCCTGCATTATTAATTAAATGAATAGATGAGACAGTGTCTTCTTCAATAGATGAAAAGATTTCGTTAAAGCGATTTTCTAAATTATGTACATCTTGAAGATCTATGGAATGGAAAATACAATTGCTGTTGTTTTGCTCTGCGAGTTTTGCAAGCTTTTTATTTTCTCTCCTAGAAATAGAGATAACGGTTGTATTTTCTTCTAACAATTGCACGGCGATTGCCTCACCTAAACCTTGTGAAGTTCCTGTTACGATAACGTAGCGCATAATGTAGCGAACTCCTCTCATATGTGTGGAATTTTGTTGGACAACGTATACAGTATAGCATCATTATTATTAATTCTTCACTTCTAACAACCGGTAAGATTGTTAAGTTTAGTATTTCTGAGGAGAGGGAAGATGAATATTCCTGTATGAAATGTACAAGTTCTCATAATAGCTATATGTTAGACTAATGAAGAGGAGTGGAAAATATGAGACATCAAATGGGACTATATAATGAACCTTTTCAATCTATTTATTCTGGCAAAAAAGTATATGAAGTTAGATTGTATGATAAAAAGCGTCAACAAATAAAACAAGGTGATGAAATTGTATTTACTAACCTTGTGACGGCAGAGAAAATTGCTGTAATAGTAACAGAAGTTAGGCGATACGAGAGCTTTAAAGAAATGTATGAACAAATTGATGAAAAATTATTTGATCGTGAAAATGTTAGTTTAGAGGAAAGGTTAGAAAGTACATACAAAATATATACGAAAGAACAAGAGCAAGAGTGGGGAACAATTGCAATTGGTATTAAGGTAATACTATGAGAAGAAATCGCGGTGCAGCCATAATTATACAGGATGGTAAAATCGCTCTTATAAAACGTGTTCGAGAAGGTGAGATGTATTTTGTTTTTCCAGGCGGGGGAATTGAAGAAGGAGAAACACCTGAAGAAGCAACGAAGCGAGAGGTTTACGAAGAATTAGGGATACATATACAAATGGGGCACCTTATCGCAACGGTGGAGTATAACGGTACCGAGTATTATTATGATGCCCATATTATAGATGGAATTTTTGGAAGCGGTAAAGGTGAGGAATTCAAGCGGAAAGATAGAGGCAGCTATATTCCTTTATGGATGCCGGTAAATGAATTGGAAAATGTAAATATAAAACCTTATGAAGTGGTTGGAAGTATCTTCGATTATTATATAAGATAAGGTCTGACAACATACAAAAAAAACCATTGACATAGCCTTCTGATTTAAGTATTGTATTCGAGTATGTTTATAATCAGGAGGTTTATATGAGCAATCAAACTACTACACATCATGTGAAAATGACAACAGCAGATCCATCTGGAATTGGTCTATTTGGATTAGCGATGGTAACACTTGTAGCATCATCTCAAAAGTTAGGCTTAACAGATGGCGTTTCACTTGTATTACCATGGGCAATCTTTTTAGGAGGATTTGCACAAATCTTTGCATGTATTCACGATGCAAAGCATAATAATACGTTCGGTACAACAGCATTTGGTGCTTACGGCCTATTTTGGTTAGGTGTTGGAACGACTTGGTTAATTCAACTTGGAGTATTTGGCGAAAAATTAGCCCAAACTGCAGATTCAAAACAGCTTGGTGTAGCCTTTATCGGATACTTGATTTTTACGATCTTTATGACAATTGGTGCAATGGAAACACACAAAGTATTATTTATGATTTTCGTCCTTATTGATTTCTTATTTATCGGTCTTTCATTAAGTACTTTAGGTGTTATGCCGCATGCAATGCATAATTTAGCAGCGTATTCTGAACTATGTATTTCATTATTATCTTTCTATGGTTCAGCAGCAGCTGTGTTAAATACACACTTCGAAAAAGTTGTATTACCAGTTGGAAAACCATTTGGTATTTTTAAAAAGTAATAAAAAAGAACGGATGATTGTATAGTCATCTGTTCTTTTTTTTATGGAATTAAATAAAATAACAAAAAATATAATTGAAATTGATTCTCATTATTAATATAATGAGAATGAGAATCATTTATTGTAAGAGGGGGATGTCAAAGTGGCGAAAATTTTAATAGCGTATGCAAGTATGTCAGGAAATACAGAGAGTATTGCTGATTTAATTAAAGTAAGTTTAGATGCCTTTGATCATGAAGTAGTATTGCAAGAGATGGAAGGTATGGATGCTGAAGAATTATTAGCTTATGATGGAATCATTTTAGGATCTTATACGTGGGGTGATGGTGAATTACCATTTGAAGCGGAAGATTTCCATGATGAGTTAGAAAATATAGATTTAACGGGTAAAAAAGTGGCTGTTTTTGGATCAGGTGATACGGCGTATGAACTGTTTTGTGAAGCGGTAACGATATTTGAAGAACGTCTTGTAAAATGCGGGGCAGAACTTGTACAAGAAGGATTGAAAATTGAATTAGCTCCAGAAGATAAAGAAGACGTTGAAAAATGCAGTGATTTTGCAATTGCTTTTGCCGAGAAGTTCTAGGAATGGGAGTGTCAACGTGGAAACAATGTTAAGTGCAACTGCTATTACAAAGTTAAGAGATGGAAAGCTTTTGTTAGCTACTACATATAATGGTTTATTCATCGAAAAAGATGGAGAATGGAAACAGGTTTTAACTGATTTCCAAAAACGAATTCGAGATTTACATAGTGAAGGTAACGTAGTTTACGGAGTAGGAGACGAAGGAGTTTTTATTCGTAGTATGAATGGTGGAGAAACGTGGACGATCCAGCGCTTTCCAACGAAAGCAACGAGCTGGAATGTATGTAGTAATGAGAATGGAACAGTAATTGCTCATGGGGATAAAACACTGTATCATTCTAATAATTTTGGTGCCACATGGGAGACTATTCAGCCATTTCTTAATTACGGTAGTGAGGCACCATCTATTCGATCATTATTTTTATATAAACATTACTTATTTATCGGTACGAAAATACATACTAAATATGGTGGTGTTTGGCTTTTTGATTTAGAGACACGTAAATTAAAAAGAATTAAAATAGCGATGAATCAGATGATTTCTGCGTTGACTATACATAATTCCTATTTAGTAGCGGCAAGTGGATCTTGCAGGGGAATTAGCGGGAATATTGCTTTTTGTAGAATAGATGAGAGTATCGAAAGTGATAAAATATGTTGGCATACATGTCAAAGTGAACAAAAAGCTAGTAGCTATTTAGACTTAAGCGTAGATCAACATGTGTTATATACAACGTCAACGCAAAATAAGGCGGGGATTAGCAATGTTTGCCGTGTGCTTCTTGAAGAAGGAATTGTTACAGTATGTGATTCGGTTAAAGGGCATGGTTGGCGCATTGTTAATGAAAAAGAAGGCTATGTTGTAGCTGGATCAGGTGAATTAAAAGCGATGCAGTGGAAGAAAAAAGCTGTATAGCTTTAAAAAAACTTTACTTTTATTATATTGATATGATATAGTTACTTTAAACCATTTTACTTTTAATAATATAGAGATTTAAATGAGCTGTAACTTCCGAGGAGGATAGCAATGTTAAATCTCCTTCGGGGGGTTGCAGTTTTTTAATTTATAGAGTATTATTGTAAAGTGGTTGAAAATGAATATGTACATATAGGTACATTGTAGGAGGATTTTTTAAATGCAAAACGGTAAAGTAAAATGGTTTAACGCAGAAAAAGGTTTCGGTTTCATCGAGGTTGAAGGCGGAGAAGACGTATTCGTTCATTTCTCAGCTATCCAAGGCGACGGCTTCAAATCTTTAGAAGAAGGTCAAGAAGTTACTTTCGAAGTAGAACAAGGTAACCGTGGACCTCAAGCAACAAACGTAAACAAGAAGTAATTATGAAAAAAAGAAGGGCTTGCCCTTCTTTTTTTTTGCGTTTTTTTTGATAAGTGAATGTCCTCCTATGTATATTTGTGAATAAGACTGAATTTTTGATTTATATTTAAGTTTATTAAATGTATAAACTGCATGTATAAATAGATACTGAAAATAAAGTGAAGCTGTTAATTAGGCTTTTCATATTAATAGGAATTAGAAAGAGGTATACAAATTGAAAAAGGCTACACATTTCATTGTGTTTGATATTGAAAGGAATTTTAGGCCGTATAAATCAGAAGATCCGTCAGAAATAGTTGATATTGGAGCTATAAAAATAGATGTGAGTACAATGAAGGTTATTGGAGAATTTTCAGAGTTAGTAAAACCAAGTGCCCCATTAACTCGTCATACAACAAAATTAACTGGAATTACAAAGAAAGATTTAATTGGTGTCGAGAAATTCCCTCAAATTATAGAGGAATTTATTCAGTTCATCGGAGAAGATTCTATATTTATTTCATGGGGAAAAGAAGATTATCGTTTTCTATCTCAAGATTGTACATTACACGGTGTAGAATGCCCATGTATGGAAAAAGAGAGCAGGTTTGATTTGCAAAAGTTCGTTTTCCAAGCGTATGAAGAATTGTTTGAACATACGCCAAGTTTACAGTTCGCAGTAGAACAGATCGGTTTAACATGGCAAGGAAAGCAACACCGAGCTTTAGCAGATGCTGAGAATACTGCAAATATATTTCTTAAAGTATATGGCGAGAGAGATATTAACAAACGATATAAAAGACATGGTGAGCTTGAACTTGTAAAGAACGGGAAACTAACAGAAAAAGCGAAAAAAAAGATGCGGAAATGGGTATTTAAAGAAATGAGAAAAAATACAGAGCGTCCTTTTGTATGGAGTGCATTCGAAAGTAGTGACACGTGGGAAAGTATAACGGAAAGATATTATATAAGTGAATCTGCAGTAGAACTTCTGAAAAAACACTTTCCTACGGCGGTGAGAAAAGCGGAGCGGCAGTTGAAGTATTTGGCTGAGATGAAGAAGCTGGAGGAAGAGGGAAAGGTAAAGTAAACGTATTACGGTATCTACGGCTAGTCCTCTTTTTATAAGGAGAATTTATTAGTGAGCAATGTAAAAACTCCTATTCCATTTATAGATATAGGAGTTTTTTAGTATTTACTTTTTAAGTGAGTTGATCACTCTTTATATTCTCGAATAAACTCACTGACATTATCTGAAAGAAGAAAATGTAAAGACGCCGTGATAGTAGATATATCCCAGTCCCACTAGGAAATTTGTTGAAGTTCTTCAATCACGTCTTGCAACTCATCCGGCTTCAAAAACTCGAATAGTAGAAAGTTTTAGTACCCATATACTTTTAGTGACCACCAAATAGATGCATAAATGTGACCAAAATAAAAGAGCGCTTGTTAATAGCGCTCAGTAAAAAATAGTTATATGGAAGCATTTATTTAATATTGGAACCAAGAATTTTAGTACTGGATGTTTACAAACGTGGTCACGCTTGTGAACACATAATTGATATTATAAACACTTTATTAGTCACTGTTTATAAAAGAGTTCTATTCAATCCCGCTCGGATCATACTCATACTGTTGCTTCTTCTCAATCCGCTCAATCACGTCTTGCAATTCATCTGGCTTCAGAAACTCAATTGGAGAGAAGCCTTTCTCAAACGTAAGTGTATCAGCCTCAATCATTAATACATAGCGGTCGTTTACCTTTGCAATATGTATTAGGTCTCCGAAATCAGCCAGCAAAGCCTTCACAGAGATATGATCTGCTTTTAGCTTTAATTCCACCTCAGGGGCGTGCTCGACGATTTGAGCAGTAGCTTCCATTACTTCTTCTGTTGAAAATTGTTCCATAATTTCACGTTTCGGACTGGCAGCCCATACTTCCATTGCTTGGTCGAACTGTTCGCGTTCTTCTGTACCTTCTTCAAATACATCTTCAATTTGGTCGTATACCATGTCCATTACTTGTGTTTTCATAATTTCAGGCATAGAGCGTTCGTACTCGACGAATTTTAAGAAGTCTTCAAAGTAACGGGCGTGTGATGCTTGGTGTATTTTTAGTTCGCCAGGCTCCACCATACCTTCTTCAGGCATGTATGGATATTGGATAGATTTCATATTCTTTGTTGTGATGGCCATTTCAACGTTACGAATAAGCGTTGATTCATCAGAAATGGAAGCAACCTTTGGTTCGAAGTCACATTTCATTACGAATACGAATGGATCATCAAAGTATTTGCGTAGTTTTGCTTGAGCGATTAAAAATACACCACCACGTACAGCGCTTGTGTCAAGGTATGTATAAACGAGAGGTTCGCTCATATCTTTGAAGTTTTCTTTTGTTTCTGCAAAACGAATACGATTAAATAAGTTGTAATGAGGGTTTGAATCAAGTTCGTGCCCTTCTTCTACAATAAAGCGACCAATCTTTGTTGGGGCTTGTTCTGTTTTTGCGTGACGTTCTACTTTTCGCTTTGAAATTTTTAATAATTCACCATTCAAAAATTCTTTTAAAGAGCTATCTTCATACTCTTCAGCATCTAATGTTTGAAAATGTTTATAGCGTTTATCAATTGCTTCACCTTTTCCTTCTACTTGTACTACATAAAAGGAAAGAAAATTTATTTCAAAATCCATATTTATCACCTTGTTTCATTTCATTAACTCTTATCAGTATAGAGATGGAAAAAACTTTCGTCAATTTATATAAGGAAGGGGGAGTCCCTTCCTTATATATTTGTTATTTTCGAAATTAAAATCCGTCTTCTAATGCTGAAAATGGTATGTTTAGTCTATTTTCTACTGTACGTAAACGCTGATTTAAGCGGTTTAATCTACGCGTATGACGCTCAACTGTGTTTTCTAGTTGACGTACTCTTTGCTCAAGCTCATTTACTCGTCTTTCTAATTGACGGTTTCCAGTACCAGGGAAAGAGATTGGAAGTTGAAATTGGCGATTTGAATCATATGGATTAATTTGCTCTGTTGGATCTATATATTGTTGGTATTGTGCCTGTAAATCATACTGAGGTTGGTAACCATATTGGTTATATGGATCATAAGGATTGTAGGGATACATAAAAACATCCTCCATTTCTTTATAATTAGGTTAAATTCACCATAATGTATGTGCAAAAGCGGAGTAGTGGCACGGCAAATACCTATATACGCTGAAGGGATTAATTGTTTTTACCTATAAAAACTCGGTTTAAGTTGTTTAATAATGATCACATATGAGAAATCGGTATTACGGTTTTTGAAGCATGCAGGTGAATAGAGAGGTGAAATGAAAGAGTTTTACATTTGTATTTCATCTGTTGAATGGTATATACTGGATAGAAATAGGTTGCATAAAAGTTACAATCTTATCAAACTCGAAAATTTATATAAATATGTATAGACATTTACAAAAGAAAAGAGTAATTTAAATAGAGTAAAAAACAACTTGTAACATTTTCTAAATATATTGTAAAATGATTGTAACAAAACATACATAAAATGAAATAATACATAAGAAATAATGTTGGGGAAAAGGAGAGAGTATATTGTTCCGAAAAATAAAGGGTATATTAGTAGGGGTGCTATGCGTAGCTGTAGTAAGTGGTTGTGGCACAAAAGTAAGTGATGTGGCATTAGTAAGTGATTTTGGTGGGAACGTTGTAGAGGCTAAGGCTGATGTACAGGATTCAATTAGCTTAGTGGATGGGCGTACTGGTACTGAAGTGAAAAAAATAGACTTATCGAGTTTAGGTTATTTTGAAGATGAGGCGAAATTCAAAAAATCGGTAACGAAGGTTGCAGGTGAAGTCGGGAAAAGCGTCGACAAAAAGATGGTCCCTTCACGTATAGCGCCTGATGGATCATGGCAAGAAGGAAAGCCTTCTTATGAATTAATGGAAAAAGAGTTAGTAGACAAATTATTAAATGTAGGTATGTGGGATTCTACTTATCAGTTACCAATTGTGGAGAAAAAACCTACTGCAACATTAAGTGATGCGCAAGGCAGTGGTACTGTAATTGGTAGGTATGAAACGAATTTAGGTGGTTCAACTGGTGGTCGTATTGAGAATATTCGTTTATCTGCTCAGAGCGTAAGTGGAGTTGTTTTAGCGAAAGGAGACCGTTTCTCTTTTAATGCACTAATTGGAGATACAACACCAGATAAAGGGTACCAATTAGGAAAAGAAATTGTAGATGGTAAATTAGTAGATGGTTATGGTGGTGGCGTTTGTCAAACATCATCTACTTTATTCAATGCAGCAGATCAAGCTGGTTTGAAAATGGTAGAGAGAACTACACATTCTAAAACAGTAGGTTATGTACCACAAGGAAGAGATGCTACAATTGCGTATCCATATTTAGACTTAGTATTTGAAAACACGAATGATGCTCCTGTTAAGCTTTATATGGGCATACAGGGCGGGAAGTTAGTTGCTGAAGTACATAAGATGAGATAAATATCATAAGCTATAAGAATAAAAGATTTGAAGCCGGTATTTCTAAGTTTGTTAGAAGTACCGGCTTTTTGTGTACAGTTTATTAAGAATAGTAATTTTGGTGGTGTATTGTTTGTATGTTCGAAAAAAGTGTAGATTTAATTCTTAGTTTTCCTATTGATATTGTTATGATTTAACTGTATTCTTCATAATAACAAATTAATAAATGGAAAAATTTATTAGTTTTTTATCAAGAGAGATGGAGGGACTGGCCCGATGAAATCTCAGCAACAGGCTATAAAAGTACTGTGCTAATTCCAGCAAACGTATGAGGCGTTTGGGAGATGGGGGAAATGGATTAACATTCAACTCTTCTTATATGTGTAAGAAGAGTTTTTTGTCTAGAAAGGGGGGAGCAAAGTGAAATTTGATGTGGCGTATTTTTTAGAAAGTTTTCCGCAATTATTTAAGTATGTATACATAACTTTAGGGATTACTGTTGTTTCAATGATTATTTCTTTCGTTATAGGGATTGGCCTGGCGATCATTACAAAAAACAAAACGGAATTGTTATATCCAATTGCAAGGGTGTATATCTCTTTCTTTAGAGGAACACCGTTATTAGTTCAATTGTTTGTGTTGTATTTCGGATTGCCACAAATATTTCCGACTTTTACAGTACTTACAGCTATGCAAGCAACTTTAATTGGTCTCAGTTTAAATAATGCTGCTTATTTGTCAGAGATAATTCGAGGTTCATTAAATGCTGTAGAATCAGGACAAATGGATGCTTGTTTATCCGTAGGAATGACAAAAGCACAAGCGATGCGACAAATCATCTTTCCGCAGGCTATTCGTGTAGCTGTGCCGTCACTTGGAAATAATTTTGTTGGATTGTTAAAAGAATCTTCGTTATCTTTTGCACTTGGGGTAGCTGAAATTTTAGCGCAAGCGAAAATGCTAGCGGCGCAATCGTATCGTTATATGGAAAGTTATTTAGCGGTAGCGATTGTGTATTGGGTTATTACAATCGTAATTAGCTGGGGACAGAAAAAGTTGGAGAAGAAACTTGACGCACCGTATCTATAACAGAAATGAGGTGATATATGTGATTGAGATAAGTGATTTGTATAAATCCTATAAAAATAATGAAGTACTAAAAGGGATCTCACTTGCTGTGAAAAAAGGGGAAGTGGTAGTAATTATTGGACCTTCTGGTTCAGGGAAATCGACATTGCTGAGATGTTTGAATTTATTAGAACAACCGGATGATGGGAGTATTAGAATTGAAGATTTAGAGATTCATACGAAAAAACTTTATAAAAAAGAAATAATACGATTACGCCAAAAAACAGCTATGGTTTTTCAAAACTACAATTTATTTAAAAATAAAACAGCATTGAAAAATATTACAACGCCATTAACGGTTGTACAGAAAAAAAGTGAAGAAGAGGCAAAGGGAATAGCGAGAGAAATATTAAAACAAGTAGGCTTAGCTGATAAAGAAGATTTTTATCCGGCAATGTTATCCGGCGGGCAACAGCAAAGGATTGGGATTGCTAGAGCAATGGCTTTAAATCCAGCTGTACTTTTGTTTGATGAACCGACTTCAGCACTTGATCCAGAATTAGTTAATGAGGTATTGCAAGTTATTAAAGAATTGGCAAGACAGCATATAACGATGGTTATTGTTACACATGAAATGAATTTTGCAAAAGAGGTGGCGGATCGCATTATATTTATGGCTGATGGAATTATCGTAGAGCAGGGAACGCCAGAAGAGATTTTCCGAAACCCACAAAATGAACGTACGAAAAAGTTTTTACGGCAATTAAATGCTTCTGAAGAAGGCAATCATTTCGTTATTTAGGAGGAAGAGTTATGAAAAAATCGTCATTATTACTAACATTAGCATTAACGGTATCGACAGGGATTTTGTCTGCTTGTGGTTCTAATGCAGCAAGTGAAAAAACAAATGAAAAAGTAGTGAAAGTTGGGACTTCTGCAGGTCGTAGCCCATTTATTTTTAAAGAAGGTGAAAAAGTAAAAGGTTTTGATGCTGAAATTATTGAAGCGGCTGCTAAAAAGGCTGGATATAAAGTAGAATGGAATATTTCTGATTTTGAAGGATTATTCGGTTTATTAGATTCAGGCCGTATTGATACGATTGCAAATGAACTATCAGTTTCTCCAGAAAGAAAAAAGAAATATGACTTTTCAATCCCATATGTGTATTCAGGCTCTGTTTTCGCGGTGAAGAAAGATAATAAAACAATTAAGTCGCTAGAAGATTTAAAAGGAAAGACGGTAGGAGTTGGGCTTGGCACAGCAGGAGAACAAGAGTTAAAAGCATTAAACAAAGATAATGTCTTTACAATTAAAACGTTCTCAGAAGATCCAACAGCGGAATTGAATGAAGTAGGGCTGGGGCGTGTCGATGCTTATTATAATGATAAAGTTCAAGTGGAAACAACAATCACAAAGGCGAAACTAGATAATGTGAAAGTGGGATTTGGTCCACTTGAATGGGGAGAGATCGCATTTCCATTTGCAAAAAAGAGTGAAAAGTTAGAAGATATAAATAAGGCGCTAAAAGAATTAGAACAAGATGGAACATTAAGCGAAATATCGAAAAAATGGCTAAAAGTTGATGCTACAAAAAAACAAAATTAAGGTGTATTCGTTGAATAGGGCTATTGCCTATCAACTTATATAAAAAACTAAAGGAAACTGGAGAGGAAGTTATTCATGGTACAAATTCATCCAAAAACACGTATTGGTCATGTGGAATTTAAAGTGAAAGATTTAGAGCGTCAAATTGTTTTCTATGAGAATGTAGTAGGCTTAGAAGTAATTAAGCAAGAGGGGAATAAAGCATATTTAGCTGGAAAAGGTGGTAAGAATGCTTTACTCGTTCTTGAGCAGGTGGAAGATGCAGCGCTTCAAGAACCACGTACGACGGGTATATATCATGTCGCCTTTTTAGTTCCAACTCGTGAAGCTTTTGCTTCGGCACTATTTGGTGTTATTCGTAATAAAAAGGTAATTGATAGTCCGATTGAGCAAGAAGGACGTTATACATATTCAAATGAAATTTTACCAATTTCAAGGTTTAATAGCGCAAGTGATCATACGTATAGTGAGGCGTTTTATTTACAAGACTTAGAGGGTAATGGTATCGAAGTATATGCAGACCGTCCGCGTGATCAGTGGGGAGAGGGACTAGGAGGAAGTACGCCACTTGATTTAAAAGAACTAGCAAAGCTCGTTGATTATGAGTTTGATGGATTACCTGCTGACACTGTCGTTGGGCACGTACATTTACGAATAGCTGATGTCGAGAAGTCACATGAGTTTTATGTAGATACAGTAGGTTTTGAAGTACAACAGCGTGAAGATGATTGCTTATTTATTTCGGCAGGAGGTTATCATCACCATATCGGTGCAAATACGTGGAATGGGGTAAATAACCCGCATCCACCAGTACATGCAACGGGACTAAAAGTGTATACGATTGTACTGCCTCATAAAGAAGCGTTAGATGAAGTAAAAGAAAGATTAGTAGAAAAACAACATGAAATAAATGAAACTACAAATGTATTTACGGTAGTAGATCCGAGTGGTATTACAGTGCAGTTTGAAATAGAAGCAGTATAAAAGGAACCAGAAAGTGTGTAATCACTTTCTGGATTTTTTTTGATTATTTAGAGTTCAATCCAATACCTTCTCACAACATTACCATCTTCTTCAGTGTAATCTTCATCACGGAGACCACCGTTATGTAAAATCGTTTTCTCTGAAGCAGTATTCACTTCATCGCAAACGACAAGTGCTTTCGTGATGTTTAATTCCTTCGTTTTCTCCAATGATAACTCGAGTAGTTTCGTAGCATAACCTTTTCTTCTTTCAGAAGGGCGAATGCCATAACCGATATGACCGCCAGCATGAAATAAATGCTCTGTTAAACTATGGCGAATATTAACGGCTCCTACAACTCTATTTTCGTTTGTGACGAGCCAATAAGTAGAATCTGGCACCCAAGTTTTAGGTATGTTTATTCCGTTATGTGCGTCGTGTAATTCTTGAATCATTACCGTGAAATCGGAAGGGTCTTTTGAAATAACCCACGGAATCATCGTTTCACCACTATCTTTCCATTCGTTATAAAAATCTAAATATTCTTCTTGTAAATCAGTAGTAGGTGTAATTAAAGATACATTCATCATTTGTAATCTCCTTTATTTCAACAAAATTTCAGCATAAAAAGAAAGTGATTTATAACTTTCTCAACCTCATTTCATATGCCATTTTCAACTGCAAGTAAATTACACGTTTCACTTTGAAGATTTTCGTATGAAAAGTAGGTCAGTTTATTTATGTTAATATTTAAAATATTAACATAAATAAACTGGAATATTAAATGTATTTTAATAAAATGCTTTTATATCGATGGATAGATACATGTGATAATTTTCGTTTTATCTCTCTATAATGAATAAAAGGGGGAAGGGCTCGTGAGTTTAGATATTGATTTTATTATACGAATAGGGGTTGCTGGATTATTAGGAGCGATGATCGGTATTGAAAGAGAAATTCGTTCAAAAGAGGCAGGATTAAAAACGCATTTTTTAGTAGCGGTAGGAAGTGCTTTAATAATGGTTGTTTCGAAATATGCTTTTTCAGATATTGTGTTTGAAGACCATATGTCTCTTGATCCGAGTCGTATTGCAGCACAAGTTGTGAGTGGAGTAGGGTTTTTAGGTGCAGGTACAATTATTATTCAAAAGCAGGCAGTGAAAGGATTAACGACAGCGGCTGGTTTATGGGCAACTGCAGGAATTGGATTAGCAATTGGTGCAGGCATGTACGTAGTAGGAGTTGGAGCTACGATTCTCGTTTTAATTGGTTTAGAGATTGTAAGCCGTATTTTTAAGGTGCAATTTTTATTTCCACAAAATATATCAGTGCAAATGTGTATGAATAAACACGAAGCAGTTCAGCAAATATTAGAAATGTTACAAGCGAAAGCCATTCCAATCCTTTCGTATGAAGTTGATGTTTTACAGCAAGAGGAGGGAGTATTCTATAAAGTAGGAATGCAACTAAAAAATATATCGGCAGAAGAAAAGAATACATTCATTCAACATATGCAATCGTTACCGGAAATTACGTTTATAAAGCTAAAATCATAATAATGAAAAAGTGGGATAAATAATAGCGGGAATTTCGCTATTATTTATTCTTTTTTGACATAAATCGCAGAAGAAGTCAAGAATCGATGTTACTTTAAATAGATAAATGTGTAAACGTTTTCAAAGTTTTTCTCAATACATAATAAATAGTCAGAATAGTAAAATAATGGAGTGGGACACTAAAAAATGTAAGGTAGGGGAGAGTATGAAAGGCTATTCGAAAAAAATGTTAGTAGGGGTAAGTTTTGCTAGTTTACTGTTAGGTAGCTTTCAAGGGAACATATCGGCAGAGGATACTAAGGGGGAACAAGTTTCTTATCGCAATGTGCTCAAAATGGAGCCGGTTGGTGTACAACTGCCAGTGCAAGAATTAGCTCATTCATCGAAAGTGCTCGAAAGCAAGTCTTTTGAGAAAAGGCTACAATTTGCTGATTTATCGCAAAGACCGCCTGAAGTAAAAAAGGAAAGTAAGCAATTAGCTGTGGCGAAAACTTATACAATTGCTGAATTAAATCAATTAAGTAATCAGCAGTTAGTAGATTTGCTCGTAACAATTGATGGGGAACAAATTACGGGGCTATTTCAGTTTAATAAGGACAGCCTTGCATTCTATCAAAATGATAGTAGGATGCAGGCGATTATTGATAAATTGAAGCAGCAAGGACAAGCTTATACGAAGGATGATTCAAAAGGGATTGAAACGTTAGTAGAGGTATTGCGCTCTGGGTTTTATTTAGGGTTTTATAATGCAGAATTAAGTAAACTTAATGAGCGGAGCTATCATGACAAGTGCTTGCCTGCATTGAAATCGATTTCCCAAAACCAAAATTTCAAACTCGGTACGTTAGAACAAAATAAAGTTGTATCATCATATGGGAAATTAATAGGAAACGCTTCTAGTGATGCGGAAACGATTTCATCAGCTGCGAACATTTTCAAGCAATATAATGATAATCTTTCTACATTTATAGATAATCGTTCATCAGGTAATGCAGTGTACGATATTATGCAAGGTGTCGATTATGATATTCAGTCGTATTTGTACGATACGAATAAAGCACCGAAAGATACAATGTGGTATCAAAAAATAGATAGTTATATTAATGAGTTAAGTAGATTTGCGTTAATGGGAACGATTACAGCGAAAAACGGATGGCTTATTAATAATGGGATCTATTATACAGGTAGACTCGGTATGTTCCATAGTACAGGGACGAAAGGATTGCAAGTTGTAACAGATGCGATGAAAATCTATCCTTATTTAGGTGAGCAATATTTCGTAGCAGCTGAGCAAATTACGACGAATTATGGCGGGAAAGATGCAAATGGTAACGTTGTTAATTTAGATCAAATACGAGAAGATGGGAAGAAAAAGTATTTGCCGAAAACGTATACATTTGATGATGGAGCAATTGTTTTAAAAGCTGGAGATAAAGTGACAGAAGAAAAAGTAAAACGGTTATATTGGGCGGCAAAAGAAGTGAAGGCTCAATTCCATCGTACTGTGGAAAGTGATCAGCCTTTAGAAAAAGGGAATCCTGATGATGTATTAACGATGGTTATTTACAATAGTCCAGCTGAATATCAATTTAACCGTCAATTGTACGGATATGAAACGAATAACGGCGGCCTTTATATAGAAGGAACAGGTACGTTCTTTACTTATGAACGTACACCCGAGGAAAGTATTTATAGTTTAGAAGAATTGTTCCGACATGAGTTCACGCATTACTTACAAGGTAGATATGAAGTGCCAGGACTTTGGGGACAAGGTAAATTATATGAAAATGAGAGATTATCTTGGTTTGAAGAAGGGAATGCTGAGTTTTTTGCAGGGGCAACGAGAACGGATAATGTTGTACCGAGAAAGAGCATTATAGGAGGACTATCTTCAAATCCAGCAGAACGTTATACGGCAGAGCGAACGTTAGATGCAAAGTATGGAACGTGGGATTTCTATAATTATTCCTTCGCTTTACAATCATATATGTACAATAAGAGATATGATATGTTTGACAAAATTCATGACCTTATTAGGAAAAATGATGTGACAGCATATGATGCATACCGCTCTGCTTTAAGTAAAGATGCAAATTTAAATAAAGAGTATCAAGACTATATGCAAATGTTAGTAGATAATCGTGAGAAATATAATGTGCCACTCGTGTCAGATGATTATTTAGCAACTCATGCACCGAAACCAGTTTCGGATATTGCGGCAGAAATTACAGCGGAAGCGAAATTAAATAATGTATCAGTAAAGAAAAATAAATCACAGTTCTTTAATACATTTACACTGCAAGGAACGTATACAGGTACTGCTGCAAAAGGAGAAAATGAAGACTGGAAAACAATTACGCAAAACGTTAATGATACGTTAAAACGTTTAAGTGCAAAAGAATGGACAGGCTATAAAACAGTAACAGCTTACTTTGTGAATTACCGTGTAAATGCATCAGGGCAATTTGAGTATGACGTTGTGTTCCACGGCATTAACACAGAAGAAGGTGCAGTGAATAAAGTGCCAGTTGCGGTTATAAATGGTCCGTATAGCGGAAATGTGAATGAAGCAATCTCGTTTAAAAGCGATGGATCAAAAGATGAAGATGGGAAAATTGCTTCTTATAAATGGGAGTTTGGCGATGGTACTGTAAGTAGTGAACAAAATCCAACTCACGTATATACAAATGAAGGAACATATACAGCGAAATTAACAGTAACAGATGATAAGGGAGCAGCTAATACGAATACAACAAGCGTGACAGTTCAAAAGAAAGAAGATAACAGTGTAGAACAAGAGCCAAATAATTCATTTAAAACAGCGAATAAACTGCAGTTAAATCAAGTTTTACGTGCTAGTTTAGGAAATGGTGATACAAGTGATTACTTTGAAATAAATGTAGAAATTGCGAAAAACCTTCAAATTAATGTAACGAAGGAAAATAATATCGGAGTAAACTGGGTGCTTTATTCAGAAGCAGATTTAAATAATTATATTACGTATGCTCAGCCGCAAGGGAATAAATTAGTAGGCAGCTACTATACGTATCCAGGGAAGTATTATTTACATGTATATCAGTATGGTGGGGGAACAGGGAATTATACGGTAGAAGTGAAATAGTAAAAGGGTCGCCGTGAATGGCGACCTTTTTTATTATGCGTTATACCCAAATAATTTTAGATCTTCTCCTGAGTCTGAAATTATTTTTTCGAATCGTAATCCTACTTTTTCTAAAAGCTTTCCTGAAACAGTGTTATCTATAGAAGTAATTGCTACAATTCGTTTCATTCCTAGCTTCTGTACACCGTATTCCATTACAGCAGAAGCTGATTCATAGCCGTATCCTTTCGAACGGAATTTTTCTAAAAAGGCAAATCCGATATCAACGTCTTCTAACGAGTCTCTTTTAATAAGACCGCACATACCAAGTGGAGTAAGATCTTCTTTTCGTTCTACTAAGTAAAGACCAAATCCAATTTTGTTATACATAGCGATTGGGCCGTTTAAAATATAATTTTTAGCATCTTCTAAGTTTCTAACCCCTTTATCGCCAATAAACTGAATCCATGCAGGATCATTTACTAACTCGAGAATAAACGGAGCATCTTTTACGTCGAACCAGCGAAGAGTGAGTCGTTCAGTTTCAAGAACTATCAATCTATTGCACCACCTTTAAAAGTTATAACAATTAGTATGGATTGTGCAAAATAAAAGTGCAAGTTATTTTAATTGATCTCTACTTGTTCACATAAAGTTCGATTGTTTTGTATAGAAGGATATTTTATAATTAGGATTGATTGTAAAGAGTGAGATACTTATACAATGACTCTTAGGAAACTAGGAGTTTTTACTATATAACTATCATTATTATTAAATATAACACACTACACATTCTACTTAAGGAGGTACATAATGAAGAAATTATATAATGCATCGTTTACTTATTTAATCATTGGTTTATTGTCAGGGATATTCGCTAGGGAGTATGGAAAATATAAAGGGATTCTAGGATCTACACTATTAAATCTTTTGCATACACACACTCTCGTACTTGGATTTTTCTTCTTTTTAATTGCTTTAGGATTAGCAAAAGTATTTGCGTTTCATGAAGTGAAAGGATTTAATAACTGGTTTATCTTACATAATATTGCGTTAACATTAATGTTAGGCTCGCTGGCAGCGAGAGGGCTTCTTCAATTAAATGGAGCGGACTTTAAAGGGTTAACTTATATTGTAGGTTTCTCTCACTCAATGATGGCATTTACTTTAGTTTGGTTTATGATTTTATTGAAGAAATCGTCTAAAATCTAGTTTTATAAAAAAGATCTTGTAGGGAATACTGCAAGTTCTTTTTTTATATGAAATTATATGAATCTTACTATTCTGATTATTTTGTATAAAAATGGTATAATTATTGTGGAGTAAATAATATAAAAGGGGAGCTCGTTATGGAAATAACAATTGAACGTTTAGTAAATGAATTAAAGGATGTACTTCCTGAAGAGCAAGTAGTGGTTAATAAGACAGTTAGAGAGTTACATAGTAAAGATGAATCTTACCATACTAGTAGTTTACCTGATGTAGTTGTTTATCCAAAGACGGCTGAGGAAGTTAGCGAGATTATGAAAGTAGCGAGTCAGCATGGAAAGGCTGTCGTTCCATTTGGAGTGGGCTCCAGCTTAGAGGGGCATATAATTCCGTATGAAAAGGGGATTACGGTTGATTTTTCATTAATGAACAAAATACTTGAAATAAGAGAGAAAGATTTTCTTGTAAAAGTACAACCGGGGGTGACTCGTTCTCAGCTCAATAAAGAATTGAAAAAGTATGGCTTATTTTTTAGTGTAGATCCAGGTGCAGATGCAACATTAGGAGGAATGGCTGCTACGAATGCGAGCGGAACGACAGCGGTTAAGTATGGCGTAATGCGTGATCAAGTTCGGGATTTAGAAGTGGTACTTGCTGATGGACAAGTGATACATACTGGCAATTTAGCGGCGAAGTCATCATCAGGTTATCATTTAAATGGTATTTTCGTAGGATCAGAAGGTACGCTTGGATGCTTTACAGAGCTAACATTAAAAGTATACGGCATACCAGAACATGTTATGGCTGCGAGAGCATCGTTTCCAACTATAAATGATGCAGTAGAAGCTGTTATTAATATACTGCAAGCTGGTATTCCAATTGCGAGAATAGAACTTGTTGATGAACTATCTATGAAACAAGTAAATCATTATAATGAAACAAATTACAGAGAAGAACCAACACTGTTTTTAGAGTTTCACGGAAATGAAGCAGGGCTAACGCAAGATATTGAATTTACGAAGGAAATTGTTTTTGATCATAAATGTAAAGAAGTTGCTTTTGAAACTGAAACAGCGGCGAGAAATAAATTGTGGGATGCAAGACATAACTTAGCTTATTCTTACGTTCATAGTTATTCAGGTAAAAAGCTAATGAGTACGGATGTTTGTTTACCAATTTCAGAATTAGCTGGTGCCATACAACATGCGAAAGAGACATTAGATAAAGTTGGTCTTGTTGGTGGTATTCTTGGTCATGTAGGAGACGGGAATTTTCACGTGCTCTTAATGGTTGATCCAAATGATAAAGATGAAGTGAAAAAAGCGGATGAAATAAATGAAAGTATCGTTCTGTATGCTCTTAAGCGTGGCGGAACGTGCACAGGAGAGCACGGCGTTGGAATAGGGAAGCAGAAGTATCAAGAAGAAGAACATGGGGCTGCGCTTTTAGTAATGGAAAAAATAAAGAAAGCTCTTGATCCGCAAAATATTTTAAATCCGAATAAAATTTTTAAGTTAAAAGATAAGGAATGATGAAGTTTGGAGAAACGAATTATACACTTTGAAGGATTGGTCGTCTTATTAGCTGCGGTTTATATATATGCATTATGTGGATTTAGCTGGCTATTATTTATCGTATTACTTTTTGCGCCTGATTTAGCGATGGTGGCGTACGCTATTAACAAACGTGTAGGTGCACAAATTTATAATCTATTTCACACATACATCATATCAATATTACTTGTTTTAATAGGGGTCTATTTTAAGGTGGATACAATTTTAATGGTTGGTTTAATATGGACAGCACATATTGGGATGGATCGAATGCTTGGGTATGGATTGAAGTATGAGACTGATTTTAAGGATACTCATATTCAGAGGTTATAAAAGTGATTTAAGAAGGAGGGATCAATTGAAACGATTTATTACTATTGAGAAATATAATACACAATGGGATAGTGAATTTTGTAAATTACAGACGTTTATTAATAACGTAATGGGAGAACACATTTTTTCTATAGAGCACGTTGGGAGTACATCCGTTAAAGGGCTTACTTCTAAACCAATATTGGATATAGATGTTGTAATAGAAGATTATGATGTTTTTCCAAAAGTAATAAAGAACCTTGAAAAGATAGGTTATTTTCATCAAGAAGAGTGGAGTTTTAAAGGGAGAGAAGCTTTTGGGAGAAAGAATCAATATGTTCCGAGGGATGGAAAGTATACAATTTGGATGGAACATCATTTATATGTATGTGATAAGAATAGTGAAGAGTTAAGAAGGCATGTAGTATTTCGGGATTATCTTCGTGAACATCCAGATGTTGTTATTGAATATGGGAAGTTAAAGAAAGAGTTAGCAGAAACGGCGGAAAATCGCTCAAGTTATAGCTTGGGTAAAACGGAATTCATTGAAGCTGTATTAGAAAAAGCTATGAAGGATAGTTGAATAAGGGAGTTTGGATCAATAAAAAAATTGACTAAGGTGGCAGAAATTATATAATGCCACCTATTATTTTTGAAGAAGAGGTTTTATTATATGCACTGACCTTATAAAACAATTACAATCTGTCCCTGCCAAATAATAAATTACATAAATATAATGGGAAATAAGAAGACAAGAAAAGGGGAAGTTTATGTATATACCAAAATATTTCACTATACAAGATGAAGAGACGAAGTACGAAATTATTGAACAAAATGGTTTTGCAACTTTATTTTCTCAACATAACGGAGCACCATATGCAACACATTTGCCGTTATTGTTAGATCGAGAAGCTCGCATTTTATATGGTCATTTTGCACGTTCAAATGAGCAGTGGAAAGATAGTGGAAATCAACAAGTGTTAGCTGTTTTTCAAGGGCCACATAGTTACATCTCTCCGTCATGGTATGAAACAAATAAAGCAGTACCAACATGGAACTATGTTGCGGTGCATGTATATGGAGAGTTAGAAATTGTTGAAGATGAACAGGAATTAATAGATTCTCTTCAAGATTTAGTACATAAATATGAAAATCCAAAGAGCACCTACTCACTGAATGATGTAGATCCGAATTATATTGAAGGATTAAGTAAAGGTATAGTTGGTTTTAAAATTAAGATTAGCAAGATAGAAGGAAAAGCGAAGTTAAGTCAAAATCATTCTGTGGAGAGACGAGGATTAGTTATAGAAGAACTTGAGAAGGTTGGGAGTGAAGGGAGTAGGGGGATTGCAGGGTTGATGAAGAAGGGTGTTTAAAATAATGGTGGAGTGTGAATACACATTTATAAAGTGTTAATATATTGTATTTATAGATTTTTATAGTGATTTAGACGCTGTATTTATGGGTGGCAATTTTCTTTAGTGTTTTAAAAAAATTACAGCATGTGATTAATTTAATGGATTTAATGTTAAATAAATGTTGAGAAATATTAATGAGATATTTATATCTTAATATCTATTTGTTATTATTTATGTGAGAATATTCAAAAAAAGGGGATCTTATGAACATTCCAGTGAAGGGAAGCGAACAGGTTACAAAGCAACTTAATGAATGGTATCAAGCAATGTTACAACAACAATTGTCAAAAGCAACTAATTTAAAACAAGAAATTGATAAAAATATTGATGTTTTGAAACAAGAATCAAATAAAATGTTGCAAGAACAAAATTTATTATATTATTTCTTACTAGATTTTCGTTATAAAACGCTTGTTGATAGATTTAGTATCACAAAGAGAAGCTTTGACGAAATAGATTCTTTTAAAATTCCGACGGATGGTTTCTTATCTTATTATTACCATTTTTGTAAAGCGGTATATGCTACTATACTTAAAGATTATAAAGAAGCGAAAAAATATTATGAAAAAGCCGAGTTTTTTTTGAAAGACGTTCCAGAAGAAATCGAACAAGCTGAATTTCAATCTAAGTTAGCCTTATTCTATCATAATAATAATGAACCACTTTTAGCTATTCACTATGCAACTATTTCAAAAGATATCTTCTCTAAACACCAAGGTTATGAAAGTAATACTGCTTCTTGCGAAAATACTATTGGAATGAGTTGTGTATCTCTAAAACAGTTTGAACAGGCCGAGGAACATTTAAATTCTGCATTAAATTTATTACAAAAAAATAATGAAGAAAGATTAATTTCATTCGTGCGGCACAACTTAGGGTGGCTATATGCAAATCAAAACCTTTCTGAATTAGCTATCCGTCACTTATCAGAAGTAACAGAGAACATACCTAATCATTTCAAAGCTGTTTTTTTACAAGCTAGGGAATATTCTAAGTTAGGTGAAACAAATGTATCTTCTACCCTTATTGAAAAAGGATTGGAACTTTGTTCAGAAGTAGAGAATGAAGAATATACACATCATTTCAATATTTTAAAAACATTAAATAATAATGTGACTATCGAGGAATTAAAAAGGGTAATTGTTACAGGGATTTCTTATTTCAAAGAAGAGAATCTTTCTTATTATGTAGAAGAATATGCTGAGGTGATGGCAGCTAGGTTATATGAGGTATGTGATTATAAAACGTCTAGTGAATATTTTTGTTTAAGTCTTGAAGCAAGAAAAACAAATTTAGCTAAAGGGGCGTTAAAATAATGAAGAAACTGAGTTTAATGGTAATGAGTTTAGCTGTTACAGGTATTACAGTTTTTACGATAAATACTACTCCAAAGATTCAACAAACAGCAACCGCAAATACTGTCGTCAATAAGTTACAATCGACTCACGGAGAAGGGTGGTCTCCAACGAGACCTGAGTTAGTATACTTAGAGGGAAGACAACTCTAAAGTATTATTTTAAGAGTGCTAGCTTTAGTTGATATTATTTACTGGCTTGTAAACATTAAAGGTTTACAAGCCAGTTTTTTTTGTTAGAGCTACCTTCACATTATGTTGAAAGTAATCCGTCATAATTTTAAAATATTGTAATGAATTTTAATAAAAGATTGTTGAGGAATATAGTGAAGATATTGGAACATGCAAATTCTCATTAGTGATATTAAAATGGATTCATTCTCTTCTCCTTTATTTTTTATCAATATTTGTACAATAGCTGGATTTTTATATTCGAGAATAGTTGTTCCTTATCGATGTACCTGGATATAATAAGAAAAAATGAAGATTGAATAGAAGAATTTTAATAGAACAGTTACCAAGTTAACGCATTAGGAAAGAAATAGGTAGGAAGTAAAGAGCTCTCCTTTGTTCGTGACAGCTTGTTTGGTGTATGTACCTTTTTCGCATGGGAGGAAATTGATAGAGGTGATAATATACAACTGTAATCACATAGAATATGCTAACGATATGTAATACATAAAAGAAACGCAAACTAGAGTATTAAATTACGTTTTTTTACAAGATGGAGAAAAAAGTAGAGAAGGTGTTTTTATACGAAAACACCTTTTCTATTTATAATGTACCTTTATGAAAAATAACGAATCGTGTACTTGAATTTAGTGGGAATTACACTAATAAATAATACAATTAGGAGCAGAAAAACAGTCTTAGTGCTCTAAATCACGTCCCGCAAAAAGTCCTATAAGGACGATTAGTCGGCGCAGGAGGTGTACAGTAATTCGCTTGTTCTGGAGAATATTCATAAGGATTTGCTAAAGTTTCAAGAAGTTTCTCCATTACGCTATAGTCTCCATCTTTAACAGCTGCTTCTAGTGCTTCTTCTACTCTGTGGTTCCTGGGGATGATTACTGGGTTGTTATTTTTCATTAATTTGTATGCATCATCTTTCGATTCTTTTTGTCTTTCTAACCGAGATTGCCATAGCTCGTACCATTCTTTAAATTCAGGACTTTCAAATAAAGGTGTATTTTCTAATGTAGTGTCAGTTAATGCACGGAATGTATTTGTATAATCTGCTTTATATTTTTCCATTGCTTTTAAAAGTTTCTCAATAAGTGATTGATCTTGCTCTTCATTGCTAAATAGTCCTAATTTCTTCTTCATTCCGAGGAACCAATTGTTTTCGTACTGCACGCTGAACTTTGAAATTTCATCTTGTGCAATCTTTAGCGCTGCTTCTTCATCTTCGTGTAGAATCGGCATTAAAGACTCAGCTAATCGTGCAAGGTCCCATGCAGCCATATACGGCTGATTTCCAAATGCGTAGCGGCCCTTTACATCAATAGAGCTAAATACTGTTCCTTGGTCATAACTATCCATAAAGGCACAAGGACCGTAATCAATCGTTTCACCGCTAATCGTTATATTGTCAGTATTCATTACGCCGTGAATGAAGCCGACGAGTTGCCATTTGGCGATGAGGCTGGCTTGTTTCTTAATAACTTCTTGTAGTAATGAAACGTATGGATTTTCAGTAGATTCAATTTCTGGATAATGTCTTTTTATCGTATAGTCAGCTAACGCTTTGAGATCCTCGATTGAGCCGCGAGTAGCGGCATATTGGAATGTTCCAACGCGTATATGACTGCTTGCAACTCTAGTTAAAATAGCTCCAGGTAGCTTTGTTTCGCGATATATTGGTTCGCCAGTTGAGACTACTGCTAAGCTACGAGTTGTGGGAATATCAAGCGCGTACATCGCTTCACTAATAATATATTCACGTAGCATCGGACCGAGCGCAGCACGGCCATCACCACGGCGAGAGTATGGAGTTGGACCGGAACCTTTCAGCTGAATATCAAAGCGTTCGCCTGAAGGAGTAATTTGTTCTCCAATTAAAAGGGCACGGCCATCTCCTAACATGTTGAAATGACCAAATTGGTGTCCAGCATATGCTTGAGCTAGCGGGTGAGCTCCTTCTGGAATTGCATTACCAGCGAGAATAGCAATTTCAGCTTCCTTTTTTAGTTCCTCAGGATTAAAGCCAAGAGATATTGCCAATGAGTTATTTAGTTTAATTAACTCCGGTGAGCTTACAGGAGTTGGGGGGATTTCTGTATAAAATGATTGTGGTAATGTAGTATAACTAGTATTTAAATTCCAACCAGCTTCATTATTTTTAGTCATTTTATCTCCTCCTTTTTATTATGTATTTGTACTTATGTATTCTTTGCAAGCTTAACTAAAAGTATTATATGGAATCTCCCCTTGCAATCTATTGTAAAGACTTCATTACACGGTGTCTATTTAACAGCAAATACAAAAACTCCATTTTTCAAAAAGATTGATCAAAATGGAGTTTTGTTATCATTCATTATTGAGCGAACTACATAGTAAACTTGCTTTGTTTAATTATTATTTGATTTTTACAATTATTTTACCTTTTGCTCTTCCAGACTCCGAATATTCCATTGCTTTTTGAGCATCTTCAAAAGGAAAAACTCGATCGATTATAGGTTTGATTTTTCCGGATTCAATATAGTTTGCAATTATACGTAATTGATCCCCACTTGGCTTCATAAATAAAAACGAATATTGAGAATTATGCTTTTTTTCAAGGGTAGTAAGTTTATTACTTGCTAATGAAAATAAGAGAGTTTTAAAAAATCCTGAACCAAATTCTTTACCGAAGCGAGCATTCGGTATTCCTGAAACGGAAACAATTTCCCCTCCGCTTTTTATAATATCGAATGATTTTTCAAGGGTTTTCCCGCCGATTGTATCAAATACAGCATCATAATTTTTTAGTATATCTTCAAATTTCTCTGTTTTGTAATTAATAATTTCATCTGCACCAAGAGATTTTACTAAATTCGCCCCAGCTTCACTAGCAGTCGTTGCAACAGTAGCACCCATTATTTTTGCTAACTGAATAGCGAAAGTACCGACACCACCGGATCCAGCGTGAATCAAAATCTTTTGTCCTTTTTGTAATTGCATGATGTCATGTAATGCTTGATATGATGTTAAGCCAACAAGTGGAATCGAAGCAGCTTCCTCAAAACTTAAATTTTTTGGCTTTAAGGCTATATCATCCTCATGAATGGCTATATATTCCGCAAAAGTACCGATTTTACCTTTTCTTGGACGTGCATATATTTCATCACCAACTTTAAAGCGGGTCACTTTTGCTCCAACCTTTACGATGACACCGGAAAAGTCATTCCCAAGGATTAGGGGCATTTTATATTTAAGCAACATCTTCACTTTTCCATCGCGTATTTTAAAATCAATTGGGTTAATACTAGCTGCATGAATTTCTGCGAGCACCTCATACTCATTTATTTCAGGAGTGGGCATCTCTGTCATACGCATTGGGACTTTCCCATATTTATCAATTACCATTGCTCTCATTTCCTATACCTCCAAATACCGTATCCTTATTTCAATAAAAGTTTTGCATTAGCTTCTCAATATCTAATACAAGATTTTTTAATAAACCTAATTTTGTACGTATATCAATATAATAAAAGTTTTTTGTACCTTCTTTTCGCATTAAAATAATACCGGCTTCTCGTAAAATTTTAAGGTGATGTGATACTGCTGGTCGAGAAAGGTGTGTTTGTTTAGTGATTTCTCCTACACGTAATCCTGTTTGACATTCCGTTTTCATTAGAACTAACAAAATAGCTTGACGTGTTTCATCACCAATTGCTACTAATACTTTTTGACAATCAATAAAATCTTCTTTAATAATATTTAACTGTTCTTGTTTATTCATTTCAATCACTGTACCTCCAATAATTAGTCGAAAGGTTTAAGATGATGAACCATTACATCGATACGGTAATGCTACATGATTGTTGTATGAGGTGCAATATTGAGAAAGAAAATCGAGACGAATCAATTTTTAGATAATGAAAATCATGAAGCATTTATTATAGGGAATAGAAAAGGATTAGAAGATTTACGTAATACAATGGATGAAGTTTAAAAAATAGAAAATGATCTAACAATGCTTCGTCTATAGATGGTGAAGGTTATGAAGTATTAGTCGCTATGGTATCTATATTTAATGAAGAATCCCCCTAAAATTAAACTTAGGGGGATTCACAAATTTATAATCATAAGATATTTTTTAATGTCTACTTTAGAAGGCTCTTCTTATTTTTCCATTTTATACATACATAATTTTCGAGATTATAGAGGTATAAAATGACAAAAGTAATTTGGGGAGTAATCTATCTATATGGTAATTCAAAATGAAATATAAGTCTATATTTTTGTTGTTTTTTTGATTATATTTATGTCACTGAGCTCAGAAGAATATATGTGGAGGGAAAATATATGAAATCAAAACATGTACCAGTTTTAATTGTTGGAGGGGGATTATCAGGATTATCGTCTGCGTTATTTCTTGGAAAACAGAACATTGAGTACTTACTTATTGAAAGGCATCCGTCTACTGCAATTCATCCGAAAGCAGGCGGGATTACTTTTCGTACGATGGAGTTATTTCGAGAATTAGGTCTAGAAAAAAGAATTCGATTAGCTGGTAAAGCATTAGAGAATTGTCACGGGAGAATTGCGGTTCAAACAATAGCTGAGGTGAAGAATGAAGAGTTGGAACAAATAAGGGTGGCACAGTATGAAAATAACGAAAAGTTAGTTCGTAAAGTGGAAGAGATTAGCCCATCAAAACAAACTGCTTGTTATCAAATTACTTTAGAAGAGATGATGTTGCAAGAAGCACAGAGATTAGGCGGGAAGCTATCTTTTTATCATGAACTAGTTTCTTATGAGCAAAATGGAAACGGAGTAATAGCAACGATTCGAAATCGTGAAACGAAAGAAGAGAGCATGATTCATTGTGATTATGTAATTGCAGCGGATGGGGCGAAAAGTAACATACGTGAAGAGTTAGGGATTTTAACCGAGGGCCGCGGTACAATCGGTGGTTATTATATGAACATATATTTTGAAGCTGATTTGAGTGAATTTATAAAAGGGGACGCATTTGGTTTTACGATGATACGACATCCAGAAGTGCTTGGTGCACTTATTCCGGTTGATAACGTAAGGAAATGGATTTATCATGTAGCTTATGATCCAATAAAAGGAGAGAGACCAGAGGATTTCTCTATAGAACGCTGTAAACAAATTATTCAAACTGCAATCGGTAGCACAAATATTGAAACGGAAATATTAAGTGTTTTACCGTGGGAAGCGACTGAAAGTACTGCGACAAAATTTCAAGCCAATCGCATCTTTTTAGTTGGTGACTCGGCACATATTATGCCGCCAACAGGAGGATTCGGTTCAAATACAGGAATACAAGATGCACATAATTTAGCTTGGAAATTAGCGGCTGTTTTAAAAGGGAAAGCAAATCCAAAATTGTTAGCAACGTATCATGAAGAGAGATATCCTGTTGCAAAATTAACGACGGACCATGCAAGTAGTATATTATTTCGTGCTGCGGGTAGAGATGAAAGTAATTTGAGTAATATGGATAGTTTAGCTGTTACTGTTGGCTATCAGTATTCTTCAGAAGCAATTATAGAAGAATACAATACTCCGCATAGAATGGATATAGTAGATTTGAACGGACGCCCGGGAACACGCGCACCACATTTTTTGGGGATTTATGAAGGAAAGGAAGTTTCTATACTTGATCTATTCGGTAGCAACTTTGTGTTACTTACTGGGGCAGAGCCTAGTGTTTGGACTGAAGCGGCACATGACGTTTCATCTGAATTAGGAGTAAGTATAAAAGTATATCGGGTTGGTTTAAGTGGAGACTTTGTTGCTCAAGAAAATGTTTTTAGTGAATTATATGGGATAGGGCATGAAGGAGCTATAGTAATTAGACCAGATGGCTTTATTGGATGGCGTACGGAAAAAGCGGTAGTAAATCCAGATGTAGTACTTAAAGAGGTAATTAAAAATTTGTTATGTAATTTTTAAGTAATTAAGGAAGTGTTGTCTTATACAGAAGACAACACTTCCTATCTATATAAAAACAAAATGGACGGTTAGTAAAATGACAGAAAAGACATTAACGAGAAATGTTGTTTTGGATGCAGCGGAAAAAGAATTAATACAATACGGATGGAGTAGGACGAAACTTGTTAGTATTGCAAAATTGCTTGATGTTAGTGTTGTTTATATAGAGTGCTACTATTATCGAATCGTGGATATAATTGTATTATGTTAACTCTCCAATGAACAAAATTTCTCCTTCATCATAAAATCCATCTTCATTATTAATTATCTCTTGGAAATGCAATGTTTGGACGTTGTTAGAAATTGATATTCTCCATTCATGCCCAAAGTCGGACGCATTTGAAAGTGGAATCCATTTTTGAAATTCGTTATCTCTATTGAAAAAATTGTGAAAGTATTCATCGGTTTTAAATATGATGATTTGTGAGTGCCATAAGCTTGCTACAGTGATTAAAACAATGACTCGATATGTATTTGTATCGTTCGGTTTTATTGTCATTAATTGATTCGCTTGATTTAATAAGGTTTGAATGCACAATCGCTTTACTTTCTTAGGTGTTTTACTAGAATCGATAAAAGTTTGTGAGACTGGTAAAGGGATGTGCCAGGATTCACAGTTATAGAAAGTAGATGGAAAGGCTTTAGTAGCGTCTTCAATTCTTTTTATAAGAGTTTTTGTTCTTCGCCCCATACCGCGTATTTTCTTTTCACGCATTGTTGATCATCTCCGTAAATTCTTGTAAGGCAGCTGAGTGAAAAATATCTTTTCGAGTAATAAAGGTAGTAGGAACCTTTTTAAAGTTATTTGGTAATGTATTTAAAGATAAACCATGTTCGTAATCGGGAATAATAGATTTCATCATAATAGCCGCGCCCATACCTGATTTTACACATGCAAGTATTGCTTCAATTGTTCCAAACTCTAGTAATCTTTTAGGTGAGATTCCTTCTTCTTGCAACCAGTTTTCTAATAGTCTTCTATAATAGCAACCGTGACTAAAAGCGAGTAAATTCATTTCGCCTAGTTCTTTAAGGGAAGATAAAGGGTTCTTGCTAATGAGAATTAATTCTTCTTCGCGAAATAAAATTGTATGAAGTCCAGTGTGCTGAATATTTCCAGCGATAAGAGCCCCGTCCAGTTTTCGCTCTAAAACGAGCGTAGTTAGTTGGTCTGTCGTATTTGTTTCTAAAATGAATTCGACTTCTGGAAATTTTTCGTAATAAGTCGTTAATATAGAAGGGAGGTGAACGGCCGTTGTAGATTCTGTACACCCGATTTTTAACGTTCCTTTCGGATGGGTTCCATTACTTTGAACAGCTTTAATGGATTGATCCATTAAGTGGATGATTTGTTTTGCATATGTTAATAAAATTTCTCCGTTAGAAGTTAAAGTAACGCCTTTTCCGTTTCGATAAAATAAAGGCACACCTAATTCGTTTTCTAGTTGTTTTATGCGCATCGTTACGCCAGATTGTACATAGTTTAAATTTTTAGCGGCGTGAGATATATTTCCTTCTCTCGCTACTTCGTAAAAAACAGTTAAATCTTTAATGTCCACATATCATCCCTCCGAAAAAGGTATCAATTTTTTTGATGGATTCTATTCTTAATGTTTATTTTACATGATATCAGAACCTCCATACAATGAAAGGGATATGGGGGAGATAACGTTGATAAGTGAAGAAAAAATTGAAAGGTACGGTAGTTCTAATAAATGGATCATGTTAGCTTTGGCAACGGTAGCACAGGCAAGTGCAACACTTATAACATATGGCGTAGGGGTGTTCGCTTTATTTTGGAAACAAAAATATGCACTTTCGAATATGCAAGTTGGTTTGTTAATAAGTGCCGTGAACATTGGTCCACTTTTTTGTATGCTTTTTGTTGGAAGGTTGCTTGATCGATATAACGAAAGAATATTAATTGGAGCGAGTTCTGTGTTACTTGGAGGGGCACTTTTACTTGTTCATACGGCAAGGGGATTTATTGGGCTGTTATTTGTCCTTCTTTTAATAGGGACTTTTTATAGCGTATCCCAGCCAGGGGGAAGTAAAGTAATCTTGAAATGGTTTCCGAAAGAAATACGTGGATTAGCTATGGGAATTAGGCAAGCTGGTATACCTATTGGCGGAGCGTTCGCAGGAGTAATAATCCCTTTGCTTACAATTAAATTTAGTTTAGCTTATACGATAAATGTTATTGCAACTATATGTATAGTAAGCGGGTTATTGTTTTTCATATTTTATAGGGAATCGTACGCCCGGGAACACACTAGCCAAGAAAATGTAAGTCTGTCTTTTTGGACACAGTTAAAAAAGGTGATATATAAAAATGATCTGTATCCAATTTTAATTACGGGTATTTGTATGATTTCTTTGCAAATGATATTAGTCGGACATTTTATGAAATTTTTAGCTGTTGAAAAATCGATAACACCTATTTTAGCAGGGGAAGTATTTTCGGTTATGCTATTTGCAGGAATGATAGGCCGAATTATATTAGCTACAATAAGTGATACATATTACAAAGGGGATCGTCATACACCTTTATTAATAACTGTATGTATTTCTTTTTGTTTAATTTTAGTTACTGTAATGAATATACACACAATGATGATTGAAGCATTATTTGTGGTAAGTGGACTGTTAGGGTTCTTTTCAATCGGTTGGTTTAGTCTTTTTATGGTTGAAGTTGCTGAGTCTGCAAGTGAGGAATTGATAGGCCTAACAGTGAGTTTTGCGCTTACACTTAATCAAATTGCTATTATCCTTGCACCTGCTTTGTTTGGTTATATAGTAGATGGAAAAGGCTACACATATGCATGGATGGGTATAGCTGCATTACTAAGTATCTCAGCGGTAAGTTTATGTAAAAGTAAAAGAATATTAAAAATGTAAATCTTTTATGAAGAAAATCTAAAGAAATGTCGTGGGAGTGACATTTCTTTTTTAATATGTTGTATAATCAAGTTATAAATGAGATTCGTTTTCATTAGCGTTCATTTCCTCTTTTGAAGTTACCTGTAATTTTAGCCATAATAAGTTGTTTTTCTTTTTCATTATTTGCCCGAGTTATTTTGTTTAAAAATTTTTCAACGTCATTTCCTTTTAAAATCATAATCTGTTTTCTGTAATATTCGATTATAACTATGTTATTTTTTGTTACTCGATAATGAAACATCAAATCATCTAAACGATTGCGTTTATCAGTATTTTTCAAATTAACACCTCCATTCTTGTTAATGTGTAGCGAATGTTACATAAGAAATTGAAATTCAAGTTGGATGCATCCGATTGTAAGGTGGAAATTTTACAAAAAAGAAATACAATAGAGAGTAGTCAAAATTTGAGTGTGAGAAAAAGGAATCTAGTGTAATATGATGAATGATAGATAGATGATATAATTATAAAATGTTTAGAAATTAATAGATATAGAATAGGAATAGAATGGAAAAGTATAAAGTGAAACTGGATAAAAGAGGGTCCCTATATGTTTAAGAAATGGCTAATTGTTTTCTTTATTTTTGCTATTTTTTGTGGGAGTGTCGCTGCTCTCATACATGCAAATAAAGATAAGAAATATAATTTAAAGTCCTTTTCAGGTTATAAGAATAAATTTGAAAATGATAAACCGAAAGTCGATGCGAATCAACAAAAACGTTATGAGATTGCAGCAGCAAAACTAGATCAATATTTAAAAGATAAAGGATTTAATGGAACGGTTCTCGTAACAGATAAAAATAATGTAGTTTTACGAAAAGGCTACGGGTATGCGAATGTACAAGATAAAGTTTTAACAACGCCAAGTACAAAATATCGTATCGGTTCCATTACAAAAACAGTAGTTGCAATATCTATATTGCAGTTAAGAGAAAAAGGAAAATTAAATATAGAAGATAATGTGAATAAATATATTCCGTCATTTCCAGCAGATAAAAATATTACATTGAGAAATTTGCTAACGCATACTTCGGGGTTACCAGATCAGGGACAAGGTAGTGTTGATGCGGCGTCACGTTTAAAGTTAGTAACATGGATTGGAGCGCAAAAGTTGCAATTCCCTGCAGGGACAGGATGGAAATATACAGATTATAATTATATGGTACTTGCGTATATTGTAGAAAAGTTATCGAATAAACCGCTGGCTGAATATGTGAAAGAAAATATTTTTACTCCTGTTGGCATGCATGAATCTGGGATGGGGGCAACTTTCCCTGGAGATATGTTTTTAGCAGAAGGATATACGAAAAAAGATAATGAGTTAGTAGCTACGCCTCGTTTAAGAATGAATTGGCTATATGGTTGTGGTGAAATGTACACTACAGTTGATGATATGAAAAGGTTAGATGAGGCAATTATGGATGGTAAATTGCTTTCTAAACAAAGTTTATCAGATATGTTTACTGTATCACCTGCTAGAAAGTATGGATTTAGTTTCTATATTTACCCAGATTATTATCATAATCATGGGGTGTTAGCTGGTTGGAACACTTTTAATAATTTTAACTGGGATAAAAGAACATTTGTAATATTATTCTCTAACGTACAAAATGGTATGAATGATACATTTAATCAAGAGTTTAGGAAATTAGCGAATGATTTAATAGAAGGAAAATAATTATTTGAAAATCGGTATTGATATAAAATTATCAATACCGATTTTTTTATTTAGTAATGTTTTATTTAGTGAACAAGCAGGTATGAGAGGGGATTAATATTAGAATAAATTTATGAAGGAAGTTAAATGATATTAGTGTTAAATATAGGAAATGTATTTTGTGAATGTCATCTATTTGTATTGAAATAATGTGATTATCATGCGGAAGAATAATTGGTAATTTTTACATTGATGAAAAAGCTTGAGCTTCACACTATGTTAAACCTTACATTATTGTAGATATGAACAGGAGGTTGAAAAATGAAAAAAATAGTAAAGCTTTGTTTAATAGCTACATTATCTACAACGATTATTAGTGGATGTTCTTTTGAGGGGAATAATGAAAATGTCAAAGGGAAAGAGGATAAAAAAGTAGAGGTACAGAAAAACGCTGGAAAATATACGATGCCGGATGAAAAAGATAAACATGAAGGTACATGGCTACAATGGCCTCATGAATACACATATGGTCAAGAGTATAAACAAGAAGTCGAACCTATTTGGATTAAGATGGCAAGTGCTTTAACTGAGGGTGAAAAAGTCCACATTGTTGCATATGATGAGGAGGAGAAAGAGCGAATCAATAAGCTTTTAATAGATAAAGGGCTGAATATGGATAAAGTTGATTTCTTTATCGCTCCTACTGATGATGTGTGGGCAAGAGATAGTGGACCGATTTTTGTTTATGACAATAATAAAAATCTAAAAATATTAGATCCAGCATTTAATGGTTGGGGAAAGAAAACTCCATATAAAGATGATGCTCGTATACGTGAGAATGTTAGTAAACAATTAGGGATTGAAAGAATTGATTGGGGGAAATTTGTCCTTGAAGGTGGCGCAATTGAATTAGACAGCAATGGGACTGCTTTATTAACTCGAAGCGCAGTAACGAATAAAAATAGAAATCCTGATTTATCAGAAGAGGGAATTGAAAAATATATAAGTGACCTTGGGGTGACAAACTTTATTTGGTTAGATGGAGTGCCTAATTTAGATATTACTGATTTTCATATTGATGGATTCGCTAAATTTCATGGTAAATCTACAATCGTAACGATGGCAGAAGATGACTTGGCTGAATGGGGTTTGTCAAACAAAGATATGGATACATTGTTAGATGCAAAAAATGCTTCAGGAAAGAAATATAAGTATGAATACTTACCGCTTAGTAAAGATAAAGTTACTTTAGAAGGTGGAAAAACTCTTGATTATAAAGGATCGTATATCAATTATTATATTGGGAATAAAGTGGTATTGGTTCCTAATTATAATGATCCAAATGATAAAATCGCAAACGATACGATTCAGAAGTTATACCCAGATCGCAAAGTAGTGGGAATTGACGTGAGAGAACTTTATAAAAATGGCGGAATGATTCATTGTGTTACACAGCAACAACCGATTCAATTGAAGTAATCGATTATAGTTTCGTTATGTTGCTTTATAGACAAAATAGGTGAAATGCTATCTTTACTTATTTTGTCTTGTTTTAACATCTGTAATAAGAATGAAATGTATAATTTTAATGTAATGATAATTAAATAAAGTATATTGTCATTATTGTTTTATATGGAAAAGGAGAAAAATGTTTGTGTTAAAGAATTTTAAAAAAGTTTTTTCGTTGTTCCCTATCGTTCTACAGTACATTTTAAATGTTGCTTTGATCTGTTTGGGAATTGTTTTAAGTGTGTTTCTGATGAAAGAAGTTATTCAATTTATACAAGAACTGAAATTAAATAGTGAGGAATCTAGTTATCATTTGATTGATAGTATCGTCGTATTCTTTTTATATTTTGAATTCATCGTAATGATTATAAAGTATTTTTAAATGAACTTTCATTTTCCATTACGTTATTTTATATATATAGGTATTACGGCTATTGTTCGTCTAATTATTATAGACCATGATAGTCCAATGGATTCATTGTTATATGCTTGCGCGATTCTTGTATTAATTAGTGCTTTATTCATTGCAAATTCTAAAATAATACGTCGTGATTTAGAAGAGTGAACATTTGTTGTTTAAATCAAAAAAGATGTTTTATCTTTTGGTAAAAAGGAGTAACGGTATTGAAAGAAATAATCTTAACTAGTTTCATAATAATAGGGTTTATGATTCTACTATTTAATTGTATACTTTCATAATTTTTAAGATGAAAGAAAGCGTAAAATAGTAGTCAAGAAAGAGGTTTTGGTAAATATGGTTCATTACAATAATCAAAATAGTTTACATCAAATATTTACATTAAAGGGAACAGTTATAAGAGATATTTTCCCGCAGATTTTATTATATATATGCGCTTCAACGGTAGTAACTGTAATTAATTATTATTATGTAGCAATAAAAATGAATCAAACCCCTTGGGTAATTGTTGGAGGAGCTTTAGGTCTACTGTTAGTTTTTCGTACTAACACTGCCTATGATAGGTACTGGGAAGGTAGAAAGTTATTTGGCACGATTGGTGCTTGTACTAGAAATTTAGCAGTTAGTTTTTTATGTTATTGGGAGTCCGAAGGGAAAAAGACGGATCAGGAAAAACTAAAATTTTTACATCTATTAATTGCTTTTCCAAAGATAGCGAAAGGACATTTGAGAGATGAAAAAGATTTATCCGAAATAAAAGCATTGTTTGATATTTGTTCTGAGAAGGAAAGAGAAATGTTGACTGAGTCTATTCATTTACCGATTAGTATAGTTTTTATGTTAAAAACTATACTATCAAAAGGTTTGAAAACGGGTCAAATTCACCCAAATGCAATAATTAATATGGAAGATGATTTGAATACTCTGCTTACGGCTGTGGGTGGATGTGATCGGATCAAAACAACGCCTATTCCTTTTGCGTATTTTGCTCATATTAAAATTTTACTGCTCATATTTTGCGGGACTTTATCGATTGGTCTTGTTGATAGTCTTGGATGGTTTACAGTACTTGCAACTACGTTTATAAGTTTTGCATTTATAGGGATTGAAGCAATAGGGGTTGAAATTGAGGATCCATTTGGTCAGGATCCAAACGATCTTCCACTAGAAGGAATTTGTATAGGGGTAGAAACGCATTTAGTGAATTTATATAATCAAAACGCTCTATCAGAAGTAATGGATTTGAATCTTGATAAAAAAATCATCTAATCCTTCATTGTGTACGACGATTGAAATTTTAAAATCTTGTCAAGAGTCAGTTTACGGCTTAACGACGGCTTTATATTTTTTATATAAATATATAATATTTCTCCGTGCTATAATCCATTCATGAAATGTGCACGTTTCAAAAATTGTAATGAAAAGAGAAATGAATTGGGGAATAGTTGGCTTATTGAAAACAGTTATTCAATCATTATTAAAAAGCGAGGTAAATAATATGGAACAAAAACATAATGGAATTATTTTTACTGCAATACCAGATAAATCGAATGAATATTATCGACCATTTTATGAAGACATTATTTATTTTAATGAATACTTAAATGAAAATAAAGCATTTACCGATCAACTTATATCTTTATCTGTTGAAGAGCAAGACTTTCATACAAACTTTTTTGAGTATGATGATATTTGGCTAAGAGATGTTGCACCAGTTGTAACAAATCATCTAGTTAAATTCAAATATCAACCAAATTACTTACCGAAAGATCAAGGACGATATTTAGATCAACAATTTAATAAATGGTTGAAAAAGAACGACTTTGAATATGTGACATCTCCATTGATATTAGACGGTGGAAATCTTATTTGGAATAAAAAAGATACCGTTATATTAACGGAACGCATATTTGATGATAATTATGATTGGACGGAAGAAGAAATTATAGAGCAACTGGAATGGGATTTAGATGTGAGTCGGGTTATTATTATTCCTGCTGAAGAGGGAGATGTACTTGCACACGCAGACGGAATGGTTAAATTTATTGATGAACATATAATGTTTATTAGTGATTTTTTAGGGGATCATGAATTTAGATATAATGTTCAAGAGATTATTCAAGAGATTATTCAAGAGCAAATGCCAGAGGCTGAATTTATAGTTGTTCCTTCGTCATATACAGAGAAGGGGCAATACGATGAAGAGATAGCGTCAGCAAAAGGTTTATATATAAATATGTTAGAAACATGTGATACGCTTTACGTTCCTAAGTTTGGATTAGCTAAAGATGAGGAAGTTTTACGATATATTCAACAGCATACTGAGAAACAAGCTATTCAAATTCATGTAGGAGAAATATCGACAATGGGAGGCGCGATGAATTGTTTAACGTGGTATTGTCCTCTTCATTTGTTACCTTCAAATATGAAGAGATTGAAAAATCAGAATAAAGATTTTTCAATTAGGAAGATTTTTGATTGGTTTTAATTAATAAGTTTAAAAAAGAAAATGTATTCAAGGAGTATTTATATGTATACCATCACTGAGTTTTCTCGTATTTGTAAGATGAGTACGCGGATGTTAAGGCATTATGACAAAGAGGAGATATTAAAACCAGCATATGTGAATCCGGTAAATGGATATAGATATTATGAGCAAGGACAGCTAGAAATAGCATTGAAAATTAAAAAGCTGAGGGAGTACAAGTTTCCTTTACCGAAAATTAAAGTAATTCTCCAGTCGGCAGATCAAAATTCATTTATTAAACATATGCAAGCGCAAATTATAGAGTTGTCTCATGAGGTGAAACAAAATTTACAGGTTATTTCTGAAATGAATGAAATGGTAAGTATGAATAATGGTTTAAATATTGTTCGTCATAGAAGTTACGATATATTAATTGGAATGAGAAATGAAATAACGGTAATTGCTCAAAGATTACAAATAGATATAGATGATATGGATGATTATTTTTATGACTTATATGAAAAAGTACAAAAAAATAGCTTTCAAATAGTCGGTTCTCCATCCGTAGTTTTTTATGATAAAGAGTATATTCCAAATCACAGTGATATTGAATTAAGAATTCCGGTTATGAATGAAGACAATAGAGGCGTATTACAAGAGTGCGAAATAAAAAAGCTAAATCAGCATCAAATCGTTACTACTATGCATTATGGCAGCTATGACTATATAGGTTATGCTTATATGGCATTAGAAGAGTGGGTGGAAAGGAATGGCTATATAATAGATAGTTACCCATATGAAGTCTATATAAAGGGACCTGAATGTGATTGTTTAGTAGAGGAGTATGTTACACAAATTTGTTTTTTAGTTACGAAAATAGAATGAGAATAAGGATTGACATTAACATTATGTCAATCCTTATTCTATATACGTAAGCAATTTATCCCGCTATTTGCGGCAGTAAGACTCCCGCCTCAAAATTCGGCGAATGCGAGAGAGTTAGGTGGGAGTCGGGCTGCAAGTTAATGCGGGATAAAGTGATTCAAATGAAAAAAGCATGCAGAGCATATACTCTGCATGCTTTTTTCTACAATGCTGAAAACTCTTCAACAAGTGCATTAAAACGATTTAGTGCACTTTCAATCGGTTCTGGCGTAGTTAAATCAACGCCAGCTTTTTTCAGTAGGTTTAATGGATAGTCAGAACTTCCGCCTTTAAGGAATTCAATATAGTTTTTCTGTGCATTTGGATCACCGCTTAATAATTTATCGGCGATTTGAATGGCAGAGGCGAATCCAGTTGCGTATTTGTACACGTAAAATGGACGATAGAAATGAGGGATTCTAGACCATCCATATTTTACTTCTTCATCAAATACAAGTGAATCACCGTTATATTCTCTAAATAGCTTTTCATAAATTTCGCTAAAGACTTGGGCATTTAATGGTTTACCTTGCTCGGCCATTTCATGTGTGATTTTTTCAAATTCTGCGAACATGATTTGTGTAAAGAAGGTACCTTTAAATTTCTCGATGAAATGATTTACTAAATGATTACGTACATCAGTCTCTTTTGCTTCTTTTAATAAATGATGAATTAATAACACTTCATTTACTGTAGAAGCGACTTCTGCGACAAAAATGGAATAATGTGCAGAAATTCTTGGCTGGTATCCGTGTGAGTAATGCGTATGCATACCGTGACCACATTCATGAGTAAGGGTGAAAAGGCTATTTAAATCATCATGATGATTTAAAAGAATGAAAGGATGAACACCGTATACACCAAAGTTATAAGCGCCAGAACGTTTTCCTGGTGTTTCTCTCACGTCTATATAGCGTTTATCTTTAAAGCTTTTTAATGTTTCGATATATTCTTCACCTAAAGGAGCTAGTGACGCGATCATTATGTCAAACGCTTCGTCGTATGGAATGTCTTGTTTTACACCTTTTACTAAATCAACACTCAAGTCGTATTGTCGTAGTTCATCTACATTTAATTTTTCTTTTCTAAGTTCATTATATGTATGTAATGATTGAATATTTTTTTTCGTCGTATCGATTAAATTTTCATATACTTCTTTCGGAACCATGTCGCCAAATAATGATTTTTCTAAAGCTGATGGATATTTTCGTAGCTTTGAAACAGTAACATTATTTTTAATAGCTGCGGACAAAGTAGAAGCGATAGAGTTTTTTAACTGAACATATGGCTTGTAATAAGCTTTATAGGCTTCTTTACGTTTCTCACGATTCTCATCTTCTATTAACTTTGCATACATTCCGCGTGTTAAATTAACTTTTTCTCCATCATCATTAGTCACTTCACCAAATAGTATATCTGCATTATTTAACATGCCAAATGTATGCTGCGGGGAGGAGAGTGCTTCACCCATTTGTGATAAAATCTCTTCTTGGTCTTTATTCAAAACGTGTTTTTTATAACGGTATAACTCAAATAAGTCTTCTTTATAATAGTGTAAGCCTTCTGTTTCTTCTATGTAAGAATGCAATGTGTTTTCATCTACACTAAGCAAGAATGGAGAAAAGAAAGATTTAGCCGCACTTACTTTTACATGTAATTGTGATACTTTATCGACAAGAGCTTGGTTTGAAGTATCACGTGTATCAAGGTCAGATTGTAGTCTTGCATAAGCGAACATTATTGATAATATGCTAGATATTTCTTCACTTTTTGTTAAGTAAGCTAGCAGACTCTTCCCATCATGAATATTTCCATTAAACTCGTTCAATTCATTCGTTAATACTTCAATTTTATTAAAATCGTTTTCCCAATCTTCAATTGTATGGTAAATGTCCGTTAAATCCCATTTTTCTTTATCAGCAACTTGTAGTCGATCTTTAAGTTCTGTCATAATCATTTCCTTTCTAAATATGTAGTTATATTCCTATATAACTATGAAATACAACAAATTGCAAAAAATCCCTGCTGGAAAATAAAAAGCTTTGCCGGAAATGGCAAGGCTTTAAAAGTTATAATGTAATACCGAACGTTGAATGTAAAAGATTTTTATATTGCTCGTCTGTAACTGTTTCTTTCGTTTTTTTACCGTTTTTCGCTATTGTAAGGCTATCTTTTGTTAAAGAGGCATGCCCATCTTCAGTTAGTTTTACAATAAGAGGTACTTTATTAAAAGGGGAACCCTCATGTTCAACGATAATTTTTTGTGCTGCATTTGCTTTTTCCACATTTACTTCTTCCAAGTAAAATGCATAACCTACTGTCCAATCATCAGTAGAAGATTGATCTAGAAACTCATTATTTTTACGCATTTCTAAAATATAATTACCTTTTTCAGTCGTTTCTTTGCGAATACGATAATCTCCTGTTATGGAGTGAACGACTTCACCTGAGAAAGGGACAGGTGCAAGAGGTAAGTATGATCCGAATCCAACTTCAATTAAATAAAGTTCATGATGATGTTGTAAAACGGTTGCGACATGTCCGGAATCAACAGCCCATATAGAATTAGCAGCGTTATAAACTGTCCCTGAAACTAAATGAACATCGAATCCAGAGTCTTTAAGAAAGTAATACATAGTAGGATTTAATTCATAACAAAGACCGCCACGGTTGTTTACTAAAATTTTTTCTTTTAGATTTTCTTTTGATATTTCTTTAAAGTTATTTTCGAGAACGTTTAAGTTTTCAAATGGAACAGTTTGTGCCATTGCATACATAATGTGAGATAAATCTTCAAATGAAACTGTTTCTTTTTCTTCTATATTTAATCGTGTGAAATATTGTTTTTGAAAGTCTGTCATGAAAATCCCTCCGTTATGATTTTATAGGTAAATTGTAAACAATTTTGAATACGATGTGAATTTTAAACTATGTGGGGGTATTTATGGAATATTTGAAGTTACACCCAAGAAATAATGTGAGAGATTAAAAGATTACTACTTTACTAACGGTAGAACGAATATTATAATAATTTTAATGAATTATGCAAACGCTTTCTTGAAGGGGATGGTGTAAATATGTTGAAAAGGATTATGGTAGTCTGTTTATTGTTTGTTTTTCTTTTCCCTAATAAATATGAGGATAATAAGGTAGAGGCAGCAACGATAAACAATGGAACATTAATGCAGTATTTTGAGTGGTACGCTCCGAATGATGGAGATCATTGGAATCGTTTGCGTACTGATGCTGAAAATTTAGCTCATAAAGGAATCACATCTGTATGGATACCACCTGCATATAAAGGGACTTCACAAAATGATGTAGGGTATGGAGCTTATGACTTATATGATTTGGGGGAATTCAATCAAAAGGGAACGGTGCGGACGAAATATGGGACAAAAGCACAGTTGAAATCTGCAATTGAAGCTTTACATAAGCAAAGCATCGATGTGTACGGTGATGTAGTTATGAACCATAAAGGTGGGGCTGATTATACTGAAACCGTAACAGCTGTTGAGGTAGACCGTAACAATCGAAATATTGAAGTATCAGGTGATTATCAAATTAATGCGTGGACGGGGTTTAACTTTCCAGGGCGTGGAGATATTTATTCTAATTTCAAATGGAAATGGTATCATTTTGACGGAACGGATTGGGATGAAGGAAGGAAATTAAATCGAATTTATAAATTTAGGGGTATAGGTAAAGCGTGGGACTGGGAAGTGTCTAGCGAGAATGGGAATTATGATTATTTGATGTATGCAGATCTTGATTTTGATCATCCTGATGTTGCGAATGAGATGAAAAATTGGGGAACGTGGTATGCGAGTGAATTAAATTTAGATGGCTTTCGTTTAGATGCTGTTAAACATATCGATCATGAATATTTACGCGATTGGGTAAATCATGTCAGACAGCAAACGGGGAAAGAAATGTTTACAGTAGCTGAATATTGGCAAAATGATATCCAAGCTTTAAATAATTATTTGGCGAAAGTCAATTATAATCAATCTGTGTTCGATGCACCGCTTCATTACAATTTTCATTATGCTTCAAAAGGAAATGGGAATTATGATATGAGAAATATTTTAAATGGAACAGTAATGCAAGATCACCCTGCACTCGCAGTTACTCTCGTTGAGAATCATGATTCACAGCCTGGGCAGTCATTAGAATCTGTAGTAAATCCGTGGTTTAAACCGTTGGCATATGCATTTATTTTAACACGTGCAGAGGGCTATCCTTCAGTTTTCTATGGTGATTACTATGGGACAAGCGGAAATAGTAGTTATGAAATTCCAGCGTTAAAAGATAAAATTGATCCAATTTTGACGGCACGAAAAAACTTTGCATATGGTACGCAGCGTGATTATTTAGACCATCCAGATGTGATTGGCTGGACAAGAGAAGGTGATGGTGTACATGCTAATTCTGGTTTAGCGACATTAATCTCTGATGGACCAGGAGGATCAAAGTGGATGGATGTTGGAAAGAATAACGCAGGGGAAGTATGGTACGATATTACGGATAATCAAATAAATACTGTAACAATTAATAAGGATGGATGGGGGCAGTTCCACGTAAGTGGAGGCTCAGTTTCAATATATGTTCAGCAGTAAATCTGCTATGAAAAGAAGAGGCAGACTGGAAGATAAGTTTTCCTCTTCTTTTTTACATGCCGTATAGTTATTAAAGTATGACACCTTTACTTCTTATAAAACATATAGTATGATGATTTCAATAAATTAGATTTCAATGACTATAATATAAATTAATGAGAGGTGCTTTTTGTGAGTGCGGTAGGTTCTAAATAGGAAAAATTTAATGAAATAAATCGGATAAGAACAGGGGATTTTTATGTGCATCATACCCCTAATTTTGTCATGGATTTATTTCGAAACCTATGAAGATACCTACACTACTTTATAAAGCGTGTAATATGAGGAGTGCCATATACTTTTTAGATGGCTTATTTCCTTATACGTTATTACACTTGCCTTGTAAATGTAAAAGCTGCGGTATCCCCGCAGCTTTTTTGTATATGTTTTCAATGTATAAAAATGGTAATTGAATAATGTAGAACTCATTGGAATCTAATGAATAGGTATCTTCATTGATGATAGAAATCAATCATAGTGAGGAGAAACAAAATGAATACGATGACTTTTGAAAAGTTACAATATAACGAATTAATGGAAATAGTGAAATCATATTGTGTAAGTGGATTAGGAAAAGAATTATTAAATAAATTAGTGCCGAGTACGAGTATAAAAGTAGTGAGAAATCGTTTAAATGAAACGACAGAAGCACGAGCTATACTAGATGCAGAAGGGCATGTTCCTTTCTTCGGAATTTCTAATATTGCTAGTACAATTCAAAAATTAGAAAAAGGGATGATTTTAGACCCAGCAGAGTTAGTGAGCGTTTCAGACTTTTTACGTGGGTGTAGAAAGATTAAAAAGTTTATGATGGATAAAGAATTTTTTGCGCCAGTATTAGCTTCTTATGCAAATTCAATGACTGAATTTAAAAGTATCGAAGAAGAAATTAATTTTTCGATTAAGGGAAATAGCATTGATGCAGCGGCTAGTAAAGAGTTGAAACGAATTCGAAATAACATTGATTCTGTTGATGGAAAAATAAAAGAACGTTTAACGAAGTTTTTAAATAGTAGTGCAAATAAGAAATATATTCAGGAATTCTTTATTAGTAAGAAGGATGATCGCTATACGATTCCGATCAAATCTACCTATAAAAATCAAGTTGCGGGAAGTATTGTTGAAGCATCTGCAAAAGGTTCTACTGTATTTATAGAACCACATACGGTTACAAAGTTAAATGCGGAACTAGCAAGTTGGAAAGCAGAAGAAGCGATGGAAGAGTATCAAATTTTAGCAACTTTATCAGGAATGGTATTAGAAAATATTTATCATATAAAAATTAATATGGAATTGATTAGCCAATATGATATGGTATTTGCGAAAGCGAAGTTTAGTAAATCGATCGATGGAATAGAGCCGAAATTAAACGATCATGGCTACATTCATTTAGTGAATTGTAAGCATCCGCTTTTAAGTGAGAAAGTAGTACCATTAAACTTTGAAATCGGTCAAGAATACCGTAGTTTAATTATTACTGGGCCGAATGCAGGCGGGAAAACAATCGTGCTAAAAACAATTGGATTGTTAACATTAGCGACGATGTCTGGTTTGCACATTGCTGGAGATAAAGAAACAGAAATTGCTATTTTTGAAAATGTGTTTGTAGATATTGGTGATAATCAAAGTATTGAAAACGCACTAAGCACATTTTCATCTCATATGAAAAATCTTTCCGAGATTATGAGGATGTCAAATAATAATACGTTGCTATTATTTGATGAAATAGGAAGCGGCACAGAACCGAATGAAGGTGCTGCGCTTGCGATATCAATTTTAGAAGAATTTTACCTTGCAGGATGTATTACAATTGCGAGTACGCATTACGGTGAAATTAAACGATTTTCAGAAATGCATGGTGATTTTATGAACGCGGCAATGCAATTTAATAGTGAGACATTGGAGCCGCTTTATAAATTAATGATCGGTAAATCTGGTGAAAGTAATGCACTTTGGATTGCAAATAAAATGAACGTAAAAGAACATGTACTGCAAAGAGCGAAAGAGTATATGGGGAATAAAGAATATCGTTTAGAAAAAGTGAATGAAAGTAAAATTAGAAAACCGAAATTCGTGCAAGAAAAAAGAGAAAATGACTATGAATATAAAATCGGCGACCGTGTGAATTTATTGGATCATGATGATTTTGGTATCATCTATAAGGAAAAAGATAATTTCTATAATGTCGTTGTATATTATAATGCTGAATTCGTTGAAGTGAATGTAAAACGTATTACTTTAGAGGTAGCGGCGAAAGAATTATACCCAGAAGGATATGATTTAAATACACTATTTGTCGATTATAAAGAAAGAAAAATGCAACACGATATTGAGCGCGGATCGAAAAAGGCGCTTCGTAAAATTGAAAAAGAAATGAGAAAGAATAGAGGATAATATAGAATGGTAACGATGAGACAAGAACAACAAAATGATTATAGTAAGACTGAAGAAGTTGTAAAAGCAGCGTTTTCAAAAGAAGAATTCAGTGATAAAACAGAACACGAACTTGTGAGTCGTATTAGAAAATGTGATGCATTTATTCCAGAATTATCATTAGTTGCGGTAGATGAAGAAATAGTTGGGCACATTCTGTTATCAAAAATTAAAATAGAACAGGATGGAACTTCTGTAGAATCATTGGCACTTGCACCAGTATCGGTTGCTCCAAGTCATCAGAAAAAAGGAATTGGTGGCAAACTTATATTAGTGGCGCTAGAAAAAGCGAAAGAACTTGAATATGGATCAGTTGTAGTATTAGGGCATCCGGAGTATTATCCGAAATTTGGTTTTGAACGCGCGAGTAAGTGGAATATAAGAGCGCCATTTGAAGTGCCGGATGAAGTGTTTATGGTTATGGAACTAAGATTGAATGCTCTTCAAGGTGTTGAAGGGGTTGTTCAGTATTCGAGTGCTTTTTCTGAATAAAAGTACCGATTAAGAAATGTAATCATAAAAAACGCTATCTTTTTGTAGGGATGTACAGAAAGATAGCGTTTTTTTATTAAGCAGATCCACTTACGTATATGTATATTTTGCTCAATGAATAATTGAGATGGTAAAATTGATATAGAAATGTAAAGGGAGAGAATATGATGAAGAAGCGAGAAGCTAATAGTAAAGGTAATCTAGTCACGCTATATGTTACAAGACACGGTAAAACAATGTTAAATGCTAGTCATCGCGTGCAAGGTTGGGCGGATTCTCCACTAGTAGAAAAAGGTGTTGAAATTGCCGCAAATTTAGGAACTGGATTAAAAGATATAAATTTTGCTAGCGTTTATAGTAGTGATAGCGGTCGAGCGATTGAAACTGCTAATTTAGTATTAAAATATAGTGAGCAATCAAAGTTTAAACTTGAGAAAAGAAAAGATTTACGTGAATTGAATTTTGGCACTTTTGAAGGTGAAAAGGTTGAAAATATGTGGGACGCTATTGGAAAAGCGGCGGGTGTTAAATCACCAGATGAACTAATGAAATTTTCTATTGAAGAAATTATTAATCTAATTAGGGCAGCAGATCCTACGAAACAAGCTGAAGATTGGGAAGTATTTTCTACTCGTATAAAAACAGAGATTGATAAAATTAGTGAAGAAGCTGCTGAAAATGGTGGAGGTAACGTTTTAGTTGTAGTCCATGGACTTATGATTACTGCATTAATAGAAATGCTAGATCGCAGTAAAACAAAACTTGGAGTGAAAAATGCAAGTGTGACGAAGATTTTATATCGAGATGGAACATACACCGTCGAATCGGTTGGGGATATGAGTTATGTTGAAAAAGGAAAAGAAAGTGTGGAAATATAATAATATCTCAAATAGAAATAAGAAAAGGAAGTTAGAAAAATCTAGCTTCCTTTTCAGTTTGTGAATTATGGGATTAATAAAATCTTCCCAGTACTTTTTCTGCTTTCTAATAATTCATGAGCGCAGGCACCGTCTTGTAAAGAGAATGTAGTAGGACTCGCGATTGTTACTTTTCCGGTCGCAATCCATTCGAATAATTGAGAGGATCGTTTTTTCCGTTCTTCATAAGTCGTAAGAACATTCCAAAGGTCTCCGCCAGTTAAAGTTTTTGAAGTATCCATAAGCATACGCGGATCAACGGGCGCAGGATTACCACCAGCCATTCCGTAAAATACGACAGTACCACCAGTTTTAGTAGCATTAAAACTTTCCTCTAATGTAGAGCCTACTGATTCATATACAACATTTACTCCAGTACCATTTGTTATTTCAAGTACTTTCGTATGCCATGATTCAGTATATAAAAATACGTGATCGGCACCAGCGAATGCGGCTACTTTTGCTTTTTCATTTGATGACGTTAGGCCGATTACTTTTCCGCTTTGTAGTTTAATCATTTGAATAAGAAGTTGACCAACACCACCAGCTGCGGCATGAACTAAAGCTATATCACCCTGTTTTATTTGATAGCTATCTTTCGTTAAATAATGTGCTGTTAATCCTTGTAATAAGACAGAAGCGGCTGTTTCAAAAGAAATAGAATCTGGAAGTGGGATTGCTTTTTCTGATGGAACGGCAACTAATTCTGCATTTGCAAATGGAACGTCAGCAAATGCAATGCGGTCTCCAGGATTGATTGTAGTAACGTCAGCTCCTACTTTTTCAACAATACCAGCCCCTTCATAACCTAATATATAAGGCGGGTTGCCAGCGAGATGATAATCACCACGGCGTCTATAAATATCAGCGAAATTTAAACCGATTGCTTTCGTACGGACAAGAATTTCATTTGGATTTATGATTGGATTAGGTATTTCGTTATATTGTAGTACATCCGGATTTCCGAACTGTTCGAAACAAAGTGCTTTCATATGGAATACCTCCATTTATATTGTTTGTAGATGTTCTTTATCATACAATACAACTATCAATAGAAAAAGAAGATTATTTCGATGAAATCAATCGGAAATACCGATTGAGAAGAGGGATGATAAATGGAGATAAAACAATTAATTACATTTAAAGTAGCAGCAGAAAGTTTGAATTTCACACAAACTGCGAAGAAATTAAACTTTGCTCAGTCGAGCGTGACAGCGCAAATTAAAACGTTAGAGGCTGAGCTCGGTACGCCGTTATTTGAGAGATTAGGAAAACGCCTTTTCTTAACTGAAGCAGGAAAGAAGTTTCAACTATATGCCGATAAGATGATTGCGCTTAGTAATGAAGCGAAAATGGCTGTGAAAGATGATGAGGAAATAGCAGGTACGTTAATAATAGGTGCGCAAGAAAGTCAATGTACATACAGGCTTCCTTCCATATTAAAGAGGTTTAAAGCACAATTTCCACAAATAAAGCTTATATTTAAACCTGCGCATTCCAATAAAGATGCGAAGGAACAATTGATGGAGGGGAAAGTAGACCTTGCGTTTATTTTAGACGAATGTAAAACAGAAGATGTTTTACATGTGGAGCCACTTTTGAAAGAAGAATTAAAAGTAGTAGTTGCTCCGGGGCATCGTTTACTTGAACAACCGTCCGTTTCTACAAAAGATTTAGAGAGTGAAACACTTTTACTAACAGAACTCGGTTGCTCCTATCGAACTTTATTTGAAGAGTTATTTCGTGCAGATGACGTATATCCAGCAAATAAGATTGAGTTTGTTAGTGTAGAAGCAATTAAACAATGCGTCATTGCAGATTTAGGTATAGCGGTTTTACCGGCGATAGTAGTAGAAAAAGATATACGAGAAGGAACGATAAAAGAGTTACATCTAGAAAATACAATCTCTCCAATTTTTACGCAAATTGCTTGGCATAAAGATAAATGGATGACAGCGCCGTTACAACAATTTATTGATGTAACGAGGGAGTCTTTTAATTAACAGGTGTTGCAGTTGGACGAGTAACATAATAAATGATTAAGCTTATTTATGGAAAGAAAGAGCGTGCTTTGAAAAAGATTGATCAAAACGTGCTCTTTCTTTTTGTGATTATTTAGTTCAGTTGTATTAGTATAAATAAATTTTAACGTTATTGGCGGTTATTATAAGTCGATCTTTAGAACAATTGAATTAACTAAGGTCTGTATCAGGAGGAGTGTATCCGAGGTGACGAGCCATTGATACAATTTGTCCTTTATGATGAAATTCATGTGTTTCCGTATGAGTTAAAAGCCATAGCGGAGTTGTGCTCCAAGGTTCTTTTTGTCATTTTACTTCATTTGCTATATTTTCGAGCCACCGGTCATTGTATTCATCTAAAAAATGTTGTACAGTTTCATCTACTAACTTAAACCTGGCACGGACTTTCGCGACATCTGCATGTTCAATTTCATAATCGCTAGCAAATGAAAAATCTGCTCGTTTTTGGTTAAATGCGAATGATCCGAGCCAGTATCGATAGCAATCTGCTACATGAATATGGGTTTTTATAATGCTGCCATTTCCGAAGTTAGGAACCGTGCTGTGCAATTTTTCTAGTGAAATTTCTTCTAAAAACGTAAATAAAGCTTCTCGAGTGGAGCTAATAAGATTATATTGTTGTTTTAAAACATCTAACATGTAATTACACTCCTCTTTTGTTTACTGAAATATTTGTGCAGTAAGTAATTCTATATTTACGAGGAGTGGACCTTTTTTTATTGTTTTCAGTAAGCATATTAGGTGTATTTCTTGATTGTTTCTGATAGATTAAACAAAGTGAAACTTTAGTCAGTGGGATATTCTCCGCTGATAATAAACTGTATATAAGAAAGGAAATGATAGAGTGAATAGAATAGTTGGTTTAAAACAATTTGAAATAACGCGTGGAGCATTACTTAAATTTATGGAAACTTTAGATGACAAAACTGCGGATACGCAGCCGGATGGCTTTAATAACACAATCCGTTGGCATATCGGTCACGTGTTAAGTGCAGCAGAAACTTTCATGTTTGGAAGAGAGTTTAAACACTTACCAACTGAATATCCAGGTATGTTTGGATATGGATCGAGACCATCTAAATGGGAAAAAGAAGGACCATCATTAGAAGTGTTAACAGCTCAATTAAAAGAACAAGCAAAGCGCATTCATGAAATTCCAGCAGAAGCATTTGAAAATAAACTTCCAGAGCCATTCCTAGGATTGGAAACAGTAGGGGAGCTTTACGGTATGATGCTTTACCATGAAGCGGATCATATTGGTCAAATGAAGGCGATGGAACGAATTATTAAAGCTCTTTAGTAAAAAAACGAAATCCTAGATGGATTTCGTTTTTTTATTGAGCAAGCAAAGAAGATTAGTTGTTTCTAATATGTATTTACATAATCATCATTATCTTTTCGACTGCTTCAAATGTTTTAATTGTGTAACAATCATAATGCTAATGACAACGAGTAAAAACCATGAGCTAATTTTGCTAAGGTGAACGAGGTTCCATGTTTCCCATTGATTTGGGTATTGCCATGCTCCGAAGAAAGTAGCGATGTTTTCTGCAATCCAAATAAAGAATCCAATAAGGAAAAAGGAGAGAACGAGCGGCATTTTATATGTAACACCTTGTAATGAAAATTCCACAAATGTTCGAAAGAAAACAATAAATAAAAGTAAAGTTAATACCCATCTAAAGTCATATAGAAAATGGTGTGTGAAAAAATTGAAGTAAATCATTGCTCCTAACGGCACGGCAAAAATGGCTTTCGGCCAATTATACATTTGTAAATGCAATCTTCTCCACGCTTGACATATGTAACTTGCGACGCTTGCATACATAAAACCGCTATAAAGTGGAACTCCAAAAACCTTCGAATACGCTTCTTCAGGATAACCCCATGAACCGAAATGTACTTTATATATTTCTAGTAGAAGGCCAATGAGGTGAAAAACAGTAATTACTTTTAATTCGTCTTTCGTCTCAAGTCCAGTCTTGTACATAATCCATTGCATAAGAAGACATACAATGAGTATGAAATCATAGCGATATAATCCTGGGATAGAAATGATTTTTGAAAGGGCTAGTGTTAAAAAAATAACGACTGGGAACAAGCAGGATAATGCTTGCTCGTAAGTGAAATGTAGTAGTTGTTTAGAACATTGTGTCACCTTCGATGCATTTATTAGAAAACTCAAAATAATGACTAAGTATACTACAATTTTAAAAATAAAACAGTAGTCTATTTTGCATGTATTTGTAAGTTTTAGAAGGGAATTGTAATAAGTGTTTTAATATTTTAACAAAGTAAAAAAATAGTTTGCTATTTAAAAAAAGTGGGGATATAATATCTAAATGAAAATGATAATTATTATCAATAATGATTATAAATAAAAAATAATTATAAAAAACAACTGAATATAAAGGATGAAATGAAACATGTTACATAAGTCTACTGTACATGCTGGTAATAATCGCTGGATACATATTAAGTTCGTATGTTTCATGAGCTTAACAATTGTATGTTTAATTGGATCTATATTTTTAGCCGTTGCATTCGGTGCAAAGGATATTCATTTGCAAACGGTATGGGCAGCGGTTTTTGATTACAATCCGAAATTAACGCAGCATCAAATTATTTATGAATTAAGGCTCCCAAGGGTAATTGGAGCGGCAGTTGTAGGAGCTGCTTTTGCAGTTGCTGGTGCTGTTATGCAAGGAGTAACACGAAATCCTTTAGCTGATGCAGGTGTGCTCGGAATAAATGCAGGTGCGATGTTTGTAGTAGCACTTAGTTTTGCCTTTTTCCCGCATATGCCGTATTCCTACTTAATGATTGTTTCCTTTATTGGAGCAGTTTTAAGTACCATACTCATTTTTATTATCGGATCGGCAACATCAGGAGGGTTAACACCGATGAGGTTAACGATTGCTGGGGCAGTTATGGCAGCGCTTTTACACTCATTAAGTTCAGGTATTGCAATTTATTATGATTTAAGCCAAGATTTAGCGTTTTGGTTTGCTGGTGGTGTTGCGGGGGTTAAGTGGGAACACTTGAAATTTTTAGTGCCTATTATTCTCATAACGATTGTTTTTGCAACAGTGCTAGGGCGATCTATTTCACTCATATCAATGGGGGATGATGTTGCTACGAATTTAGGTGTGAAAACGAACCGAACGAGAATACTTGGGATGATTATAGTAGTCATTCTTGCAGGTGTGTCTGTTTCAGCTGTTGGTTCCATTGGATTTGTAGGACTTGTTATTCCGCACATCGCTAGAAAATTAGTAGGTGTTAATTATCGGCTTATTATTCCTATGTCAGCATTATTAGGAGCTATGTTATTGGTGTTAGCTGATTTAGGGGCAAGAACAGTAAATCCTCCTAAAGAACTTGCGATAGGAATTATGGTAGCTCTTGTTGGAGTTCCGTTCTTCCTTTATATAGCACGTAAAGTTGGGAGGGAGTTATAAGTGAAGGATCTTTTTAACACGGATAAAAAGAGAGCTATTACTGTAACTACAATTTTCGGATGTATAAGTATCGCTGTAATTTTAATTAGTTTAAATACAGGTACGCTGAGCATCGCACCGCTCAAAGTAATTCAAACGCTTTTTGGCTATGGTGATTTTGAGAGTGCAACCGTGCTATACGATTATCGTATGCCAAGAATAATCATCACAATGTTAGCAGGTATTGGCCTTGGAGTTTCTGGTGCGATTTTGCAAGGGCTATCTCGTAATGCACTCGCAGATCCAGGTATTCTCGGATTACATTCGGGTGCATCTTTCGGGCTAATTGTATTCGTTACTCTCTTTCAGTCTATTAACGAGAGTGCATCGATTTTAATACCGTTATTTACGTTTGGCGGGGGAGTGTTAGCTGCATTTCTTATTATTTTACTTGCGAGTGACCGGTCAAAAGGTTTACTTCCTATAAGACTTATTCTCGTTGGGATTGCAGTTTCAGCTGGTTTTAGTGCACTTTCGTTATTTTTCTCTCTCAAGTTAAATGATGAGACGTATACATTCGCTTCTAGATGGCTAGTTGGTAACGTGTGGGGAAAAGATTGGATTCATGTTCTTGCATTAGTACCGTGGATTTTTATATTAACTCCGTACGCATGGTTAAAATCTAAAACGTTAAATGCACTGTCACTAGGTGATAGTGTAGCAGCAGGACTTGGTGTATCTGTTCAAAAAGAACGGTTACTGCTTTTAGCTACAGCGGTAGGATTGTCTTGTGCAAGTGTATCAATGGCAGGGGGAATTGGCTTTATCGGCTTAGTTTCTCCGCATATTGCAAGGAAGTTAGTAGGTACTACCTATCAACACTTCCTTCCGTTAGCTGGCATTATTGGAATGATTATTTTAGTACTCGCAGATACGATAGGTCGTTCTGTATTCAAGCCAAACTCTATTCCAGCTGGTGTAGTAGTAGCGGCTTTAGGAGCGCCGTATTTTCTTTATTTACTTACAAAAACAAAATAAATACTTCAAAGAGGAGAACATATGAAAAAGAAACTTTCCATTTTATTTAGCATTATGTGTATTTTCGTTTTATCAGCATGTGGTCAAACGAAATCTAGTGAAGAGGCAACTAAAAAAACAGGAAAAAGTAATGATCCAAAAATTGCTTCGATGTCTATTCACTTAACGAATAATTTACTTGCATTAGGAATTACACCAGTAGGTTCTGTTATTGGTGGAGATTTAAAAGATTTCTTACCGCACGCAAAAGAACGGCTGAAAGATACGAAGAAACTTGGTGTTGTAACAGATCCAAATATGGAAGCATTACTACAATTAAAACCATCTGAAATTTATGTTGATGAAAAATATGCTGGCAAAGATTTAGCGAAATACGAAAAAATTGCAAAAACACATTCTTTCAATTTAGATGAAGGCACGTGGAGAGATCATTTAAAAGAAGTTGGTAAGCTTGTAAACCGTGAGAAAGAAGCAGATAAATATATTCAAGACTATGAAGAACAATCAAAACGAGTAAAAAGTTTAATAGATAAAGAACTAGGTAATAACGAAAAAGTAATGGCAATTCGCGTTACTGCAAAAGAATTACGTGTATTTAGTACGAAAAGACCGATGGGACCAATCTTATTCCAAGACTTAGGATTACAACCTGCAAATGGTGTAGAGAAAATTGATGGAAACCGTCCTTTCGAAGTAATTTCACAAGAAGTATTACCTGACTTTGATGCGGATGCTATTTTCGTTGTCGTAAATAGAGACGATAAAGCAAAAGCAGCATTTAAACAACTTCAAGAAACACCGATTTGGAAAGATTTAAAAGCTGTTAAAGGTAAGCACGTATACATTATTAATGACCAACCATGGCTTGACTATTCTGCCTTAGGTAACAAAATAGCAATGGATGAAGCGGAGAAAATGTTTACGAAGTAATATCGTTTGGTTGTTAGGAAGGCCCTCTAAATTTGGAGGGTCTTTTTATCGTTGTTATTGTTAGAATAAATGAAAAATTATACAATGAAGTTAATTCAATGTAGAGGAGATGTGCCAATGTCGGCGCTTATTGTAAGTATCCCATTAAAAAAAAACAGTTTATGGAACAAGGGGATAAATAGGCTAGAATTACTGTCCCCGCTATTTTAAAAAAGGGGAGTTTCAGATGACAATTAATCTTTTTCGAGATAAAACAATTAAATTATCAGCTATTAGAGCAACGGATGCTGAAGTAATGGCTGTGTGGCAAGAGGATAGTGAGTATTTAAGAAATGTAGATACAGATTTAGCATTCCCGCAATCTTTACATGAAATATCAAATGATGAACTACTAAAGGGACGGAGATCAAATAGTATTTCTTTCATGTTAAGAACAGTTCAAGATGATCGCTTAATTGGTTTTGTTGCAATTCATGGCATAGAGTGGAATAACAGAACAGGTTTATTAGCCATTGGAATAGGGGATGCAAATGATAGGGGAAAAGGATATGGGAGAGAAGCAATACATCTTATTTTAAAGTATGCTTTCTATGAAATAAATTTACACCGGGTTGGTCTCGATGTTATTTCCTATAATAAAGCTGCCGTTGCACTGTATAAAAAGATGGGTTTTCAGATGGAAGGATGTATGAGAGAAGCAGTTCAAAGAGATGGAAAGTGTTTTGATCGTATGATTATGGGGATATTGCGGGATGAATGGATAGTGCTGCAAGATTAAAAGTACATTCCATATTATATATGTAGTATGCAGGAGATATAACGGTAATTGGCGAAAATTTACAGTGCACTGATTGAATTTATAAGGAGTTATGCGAGATGAACTTAGAAAAAAGTAAGCCAGTAAACGAAGAGGTCGCTGAATTAAAAGAACTAATTAAAGAACTACACGGAAGTGTACATCAACTTCAAAGTGAAGTCCAACAACTAAGACACGAAAGACCGGTTGTTGAAGTGAGAAAAGGTGTTCAATTATCACCGGCAATCATCGGACAAATTGGTGGTATGATTTTAGGTGGATTAGCAATTATAGGTATATTCTGGTGATGAAAAAGGTTTGCAGCACTATGCTGCAAACCTTTTGTATTTGACGATATAATTTCATGCAATACAACCTTTACATTAAATAACGCAAATAAATGTAAGCATGTGATAACAATAGCGCAATGATTGTTAATGGGAAACCGATTTTTAAGAAGTCCATATAAGAGAATCCATGTCCTTCACGTTTTGCAATACCAGCAACGACTACGTTTGCTGATGCTCCGATTAACGTTCCGTTTCCTCCTAAGCAAGCTCCGAGAGATAACGCCCACCATAGTACTTCGATTTGCGGAGAGTCGACAGATAGTCCGAGTCCTGTAGCTAAATCTTGAATAAGCGGGATCATTGTTGCGACAAATGGGATATTGTCGATCGTCGCAGATGCGATGCCAGATACCCATAAGATAAGTATCGCAGCGAAACCGATGTCACCGTTTGTTACGTCGATTACTTTTTTTGCGAGTGAAGAAATAAGTCCGATATCAATTAACCCGCCAACGAGAACGAATAGTCCGGCGAAGAAGAAAATGGTTACCCATTCAACGTGGGCGAATATATCTTCAATATCATGTTCTTTCACGCCGATTAACATAAGGAGTGTAGCACCTGTCATCGCAATAACGGCAGCGTCTACATGAATAATAGAATGAAGTACAAAGCCTAAAATAGTTAGTCCTAAAATCGTAATGGATTTTAAAAGGAGGCTTTGATCTTTAATATAATCTTTTTCATTTAATGCCATTAGTTTATCGATTTGCTCAGTTGTTGTTTTTAGTTTGTTACGATACATGAAGTAAATAATACCGAGTGTAACGATAGAAATAATGATTACGATTGGAGCTAAGTTTAATAAGAAGGCATTAAAGTCTAAATGCTTATTAGCTGATCCAATCATAATGTTAGGCGGATCACCGATTAATGTTGCTGTTCCGCCTATATTTGAAAATAGTACTTCTGAAATTAAATAAGGAACAGGGTTTACTTTTAAAATACGTGTAATGGATAGTGTAACAGGTACGATTAATAATACGGTTGTTACGTTGTCCAAAAATGCAGAACCAACAGCGGTTAATAGGGATAGTAATAATAAAATGCGGATTGGTTTTCCGCCAGCTGCTTTTGCTGCTTTAATGGCTACAAATTCAAATACGCCTGATTGACTCGTAATATGTACGAGAATCATCATCCCAATTAAAAGGGTGATCGTTTCCCATTGAATATGTGATGTGAAAGCAGTATGTAAATCTACAATTCCAAAAATAATCATAATAACAGCACCGAATAGTGCGATTACAGCACGATTCAATTTCTCAGAAATAATAAAACCGTACGTGACTAAAAATACGGCAATTGCAAAATAATATTGCCAATTTGCTACTTCATGTGCTGATTGTTCCAAGCATGTCACCTTCTTTAAAGTATGTATTCAATTGTCGAAATGTATCTCACTGCATTAACATGGGATAAAATATATTGTAGCAAATTCAAAAAAGAAAGAAAACTATTTAACAAAGTGAAGGAAAAAATGTGATTTTTACATATCATATAAAAAATATAAAAAACACAGTGCAAATTATTAGGAAAAGTGAGCGTTGTCCTCTAATATAGAGATAGCAATTTACATTATTTTTGCGTAAAATGGTTTAAAGAGGTGAATTCCGATGGAAATAGTAAAAGATAGTTCTCTTATTCAAAATGAAATTGAACGTTTTGTAAATAAAGATGTATATATTCATTTAGAAACGACGAATGGAGCGTATGCGTCACACTTTAATGAAAAGATGATGACAGTTGGAGCATTCATTCGAAATGCAATTATTCGCTTTGAGCGCGGGAAAATAACTGGAACAAACCCATACCGAGTTGGTTTGAAAATGGATCATGGCTGGGTATATGCAGAAGGCATTACGCACTGGGAAATAGACGATAAAGAGCGTTTATTACTAGCAGGGCATGATAACCAAGGTCGCTTAGCGGTAGCGCTTGAGTTAAGCTTAACACCATTTAAGTAAGAAGGAGGGAAACTTATGGAGAGACATGTACTTGTTGTATTTCCGCATCCAGATGATGAAGCATTTGCTGCGGGAGGAACAATTCGCTTATTAACAGACCAAGGAGTACCTGTAACGTATGCATGTGGTACTCTTGGACAAATGGGACGTAACATGGGGAAAAATGTATTCGCTAACCGTGAAACGATTCCAAATATCCGTGAAAAAGAATTAAAAGATGCATGTGAAGCGATGGGGATTCAAGATTTAAGAATGCTTGGTTTCCATGATAAAACGTTAGAATTTGAAGATGTTGATTTTGTTGCAGATAAAATCGAAGCGATTATTCAAGAAGTAAATCCATCTCGAATTATTACATTTTATCCAGAACACGGAGTACATCCAGATCATGATGCATTTGGCCGCGCTGTAGTTCGCGCTGTATCGCGTATGCCAAAAGAAGAGCGTCCAGTCATTCATGCGGTTGCGATTACGAGAAATCGCGAAGCTGTTTTAGGTGAGCCGGATGTTGTAAATAATATTAGTGAAGTATTTGAATATAAATTAGCTGCACTAGGCGCGCATCGTTCACAAACAGAAGCAATGCTTGAAGAAACACATGCAAAAATAAAAAACAAAGATGCAGCAACATTAAAATGGCTGCAACTTGAACAATTTTGGACTTATAAATGGGAGTAGGCTAGAAGGATCTCTTCTAGTATCTCTTACATATAAAAAGCGCCGTCACTTGTGATGGCGCTTTTTTGTGCTATTTTTTCGTACTAGCCAAATACATGAGCATGTGGAATTTTTCGTCTATTACATGATAATCAAAATAAGGTCCTGGATCTGTACAGTAACCGATATTTTCACTTTGCGTGATTTGAAATTTGTGGCCTGATAAATTTTCTTCTAAGTATTTTGGATATAAAATATGTTCGTGAGAATTTGGATATAAGGCTGAAATATTTTTCAAGGATTTGGCCGGGCTATCATAATACGAGTATCCGCCGACAATTGTTGAACTGCTATGTAAATAGTTTTTTAGAACGTGAATTGGGAACTGCGGATTGAGTAGTGAAAAATCAGTTACTGAAAAACTATCCACAAAAACATCGATGCTAAGCGGTTTCAATGGCAGATTTAAATCGGAATTTAAAATATAAAGGACGCGTGGCTTCGGATTCATACGCTCAATTCTGTTTCTAACCTTCTTGAGCATCGCAAGCGAGTAGCCACTGAATACATAGGATGCGCTTGGTTCAAGAACATCGATATATTTGGGTAGTGACACAAAAGCGTCAACGTTTGTTTCCACAATTAATTTGTTTGTCAAATCTATATTTTGTAGAACTTTTTGAAACTGAAAATTAATTTTTTCAAATAAGTTAATCATTTTGGGATTGATCTCTTTAATCGTTTCTTTATCGTAAAAATAAGATGGATAAGGAGACGTCTCGTACAAGTTCGCAGTAATGATAATACCCTCCTCGATAGCTGCTTCGTACCCACAGTTACAAGTTAAACTCCCCGTGTGAATGTAGACTTTTTTAATCGTTACATCTTTTATTTCAAGTGGAATGCGGCATTTCGGACAATAGAGCAGATTTACAAAGTCAAGCGGGATTCCTGTAATATTCTCTTCTTTGGATGAAGGCGAGCTAGTTTGAACCGCTTTTTCAATCAATTGGATAGCTTTTGATATGTCTTCTTTTTTTTGGGTCAGCTGTTCCTTTTTATCAATGAGCAAGTTGTTGTAGTAGTCGATATCCTCATGGTCCGAGAAGTTTGTGACACGCCGATATGATAAAATTCGTTGGATTTCTATCAATGAAAAATGAAGTTTTTTCAGCTCAGTAATAAAAGCCATGTCGTCGAAACACAATTGGTTCATTTGATACTGGGTGTTTTTTTTGTCTGGTATTAATAATCCTAGTTCAATGTAATAACGAACGGTATCAGTCGTAACATGAAAAAACTTCGCAAATGTACCAATTTTCATAGATGTCCCCCCAATGAAAAAAGTGGAGTTACTCCATTTTTTTCGCAAAATGAATTCAAAAAACTCTCAAATAGCTATTGACTTGGAGGAAGCTCCAAGTCATATGATTAACTTAATAAGTTTGAATATTGAGAATATTTTTGACTGTATTGTAACATACATGTCACGAAAGGAGAAGGATTAGCTATGGATAAGATGGATCATATGGATACTCTCTCACTATGGACAGCGACTGCAAACAGCTATGACAAAGGAAAACCTCTTGAAGGAAATGAAGAGGCGGATGTTGTCATTATTGGCGCAGGTTTCACAGGTCTTTCTTCTGCATATCATTTGCAAAAGTTAGGGAAGAGTGTCATTGTCCTTGAGCAGGAAACAATCGGATATGGCGCAAGCGGTCGCAACGGCGGGATGGTATTGCCGGGCTATAAGTCAACGATACAGGAGCTTGCCAAGAAGTATGGTGCCGAAGAGGCGAGACAGCTTAACGATCTTTCTCTGCTTAGTGTTGAATTAGTTAAAAACATTATCGACGAGCATCAAATCAACTGTAACTTCAGAAAGACAGGTCACATTGTGGCGGCTTACAAAGCCAAGCATTTTGAAGGATTGAAACATGAAAGTGAATACTTAAACAAAAATTTTGGATACGAATCAAGCGTGCTTAATCGAAGTCAGTTGCACCAAGAGATCGATTCCCCGCATTATTATGGCTGTTTAGTCGACAACTCGAGTTACTCGTTCCAACCACTGAACTATGCAATTGGTTTGGGAGAAGCAGCTAAATCGATCGGTGCAAAAATCTTTGAGCATTCGAAAGCACTATCTATTGAGTACGGCCGAAATAGTGTGAAAGTTGTAACAGAAAAAGGTGCTGTTACTGCGAAAGACATTATTGTGGCTACAGATGGTTACTCTGGAAAAATCATGACTGAACTGAATAAAGGCGTACTGCCAATTTCGGCACGTATTATTGCTACTGAACAGCTTCCAGAATCACTGGTGAATACCGTCATTCCTAAAGATCGCATGGTTTTTGATACAAGCAGTTTCCTTTACTATTTCAGGCGCACACCAGATAATCGGATCATATTTGGCGGTGGCGATATTCGTCCAAACTTAGGCGATGCTGTTTATCAAAATGTTTACGATGCCATGGTTAAAATAATGCCAAAACTAGAAGGAAGCAAGATTAATTTCCGGTGGGGTGGATTTATCGGGGTTACAATTGATACGTTCCCGGTTATCGGTAGATCCAAAGAAGGCGCATATTTCGCAACGGGTTATACGGGCCATGGCGCGTCTCTCTCGACATTGTTTGGTAAGTTATTGGCACAATGGATTGTTACGGGGAGTGCAGGTGGATACCGATTTGAAAAGGAACGCCTCAAATCATTCCCATTCTATAATCAGAAAACGATGCTGGTCAATATAGCACATATTGGTTTCAAACTGGTAGATATTATCGCGTAAAGGAGAGGTGTTTATGGAAATTAACATGTTCATTGACGGGAAATGGGTAGAAGCATTATCCGGTGCTAGACGAAACATTATCAATCCTGCAACGGGAGAGGTTATCGCAACGTCTGCTCATGGATCAGCAGATGATGCGAAGATAGCAATTAAGGTGGCTCGTAAAGCGTTTGACAGCGGAATCTGGTCGGATTTATCGGTTGATGAAAGAGCTGACTATCTATATAAGATTGCAGACCGTCTTGAAGAGAAGACAGCTGAAATTGCCCGTTTGGAAACTGCAAATAACGGTAAGGTTATCCGTGCAACAACCCATGTAGATATTCCGGTATCGATTCAATGCTTCCGCTATTATGCCGACTTGATCAAAGGTATGAAAAAGGAATCTTACACTCGTGCTGATTCTTCGGAAACAATTATTATTCATGAACCGATTGGTGTTTGTGGACTTATTGTACCTTGGAACTTTCCGCTTATGTTAGCTGTTTGGCAAATTGCTCCTGCACTTGCCGCAGGGAATACAATTGTAATTAAACCTGCTGACGTCACTCCTGTAAGCGTATTCAAATTATTTGAAATTATCGAAGAGGTTGGACTTCCGGACGGAGTGGCAAACTTGGTATTGGGACCTGGCTCAAAGGTTGGAAATGAGCTTGCAGAGAGCCATGATGTTGACAAAATTGCCTTTACCGGTGGAACAAAAACAGGTCAAAGTATTATGCGCGCAGCTGCGGGTAATATGAAAAAAATAACACTTGAACTGGGTGGTAAATCTCCACTTATTGTGTTCGACGATGTGGATTTTGAAACCGCAGTCGATAATGCGATGTTTGGTATTTTCCACAATGCTGGGCAAGTTTGTTCAGCTGCATCCCGTTTGCTTGTACAAGAGACCATTTACGATAAGTTTGTTGAAAGATTGGCCGAGCGTGCGAGCAAAATTGTAGTTGGCAACGGGGAAAGTGAGAACATTGAAATGGGAGCCCTCACAAACGAGTCTCATATGAATGAAGTTTTACATTATATAAAGAGAGGAATCGAAGAAGGTGCAAAATTAGTTTGTGGTGGTAAGCGCTTAACAGAAAATGGGCTTGATCGAGGGTTTTTCATTGCACCAACAATCTTTGCTGATGTAAATGCGAATATGTGTATTGTGCAGGAAGAGATTTTTGGTCCAGTCCTTGTTGTACAGAAATTTAAGGATGAGGAAGATGCCATCCAAAAAGCGAATGATTCCATTTATGGATTAGCCGGTGCTGTATTTACTGAAGATATGGACCGAGCAAAACGTGTTATTAGTAAATTGCGTGCGGGAATTACTTGGATTAATAGTTATCATCTCGCTTATGTGGAAGGCCCTTGGGGCGGATATAAGCAAAGTGGAATCGGCAGGGCGTTAGGTACTGTTGGGCTGGAGCACTTTATGGAAACGAAGCAAATCAATATCCACCAGCATGCTAAGCCTGTAGGTTGGTATGCGAATTAATTGAGCTTAACTTGCTATATAAATTATTTATAAGGGGATATGCTCATGAAAATAGTGGACAACCGTCCGTCATCAAAAATAGAGCAACCAGAAGTAATGAATAAGCCGGTGGATGATTCAGTGCTGGGAACCAAAAGTATTCCGTTACTATATTTACGGTTTGCTTTGGCAGGAATTATGGCTAACGTAATTCTAGGAGTTGTATCGGTTGTTGATGGTTATTTCGTCAGTGGCTTTCAAGAGCTGGAAATAGAAGGAATCGGAATTGGATTTACGGTCATGGTTATTACCCGTATGATTGGTGTTCTTTTGGGTGTGGGAGCCGGAGCGGTCATTTCACTTCGACTTGGAAAAGGGAAGATCGAAGAAGCTAGAAGTATTATGGGGCAAACTTTATGGTTTACTCTTTTCCTTTCCACTTTGTTAGCTATACTTGGATTGGTCTTTGAAAATGATATTATGATTTTATTCGGAGCAAGTGATGAAGCACTTCCATATGCAGTGCAATATAGCCGACTGCTATGGATTTCGTTGCCATTAACGATATTGGCCGTTGTATTAAGTATTTTAGCTAATATCGATGAAAAACCTATACTATCAATGAACAGTTGGCTAGTCGCAGCAGCTGTTGCTGGGATTGCAGAATGGATTATGGTAACGAAGTATGATATGGGGATGATGGGTTCTTCATGGGCCAATACGATTTCGCAATCAATTCCTGTTCTCCTAATCTTTTATTTCTGGTTTGGTAAAACAAAACTTAAGCCAAAAATGAAAGATATGATGATTAATCTCAAGAAGATTGGTGAAGTGGTTTGGACAGGCTTTGCATCTTTCTCGAGTCAGTTCATGATGTTTATTGCAATTATTTTCACCAACAACTTACTGCAAAGCTACGGTGGTGGTCTGCACGTTGCAGCTTTCACGATTCAAAACGGTTACATTACAAATCTCCTCGCCTTAGCAGCGCTCGGTGGGATGACAGGACTTCAACCAATTATTAGTTATAATTACGGTGCGGGCAACCTTGATCGTGTGAAACAAGCAATTAAGATGGGACTCATTTTTACAGTTTCCTTCTTTGTGATTGTGACAGCCATACTAATCATTTTTGCAGACCCAATTGTGTCATTTTTTTCTGGTGGTAATGCTGAATTGCAGAAACTGGGCATTTGGACGACAGTTATATTCAATTGTTTGTTTACGCTTAGTGCAGTTAGCTTGCTTATCTCTGGTTATTTCGAATCACAAGAGAGAAACTGGTCCGCAACGTTTATTAGTGTAAGCAAAATATTGTTGTTCATGTTACCGTTTCTATTTATTTTCCCGAAATTCTGGGGTGTAGAAGGTGTATGGTACGCTGCTCCTGCTGCAGAAATTCCAGGTGTTCTCATTGCCATATACTTTATGAAAAAAGAGTTTAAACGTTTAAAAAATACAAATGTTAAGACAGTAGATTTATAGACTTATTCCTTCAAAATTACCAATAAGAAAGAGAGAGGATCATTATGTTTTTTGCGAAAAAACTTACAGCAGAAGAAGCAGAGCAACTAGGTGCCTACACATGGGAACCATGGGTAGGCGAACCGAATAAAGGAACGTGGCATGTAGAAGAGCAGGAAGTTTTCTACGTGACAGATGGTGAAGTGTTTATTACTGTTGATGGGAAAAAATATCATATTACAAAGGACTGGATCGTTTCCTTGGCTAAGGACCTTGTTTGTGAATGGGATTGCCCAGTATTTCTGAAAAAGAATTATAAGATGAACCATGAGATTAATCTAAAATAATGTGAACTGGGGAGTGGACAAATGCTGAGAAGATGACTGCTCCTGCGTATGCAATGGATAAAATTAAGATTAGTAATGTTGAAGAAATGTATTGTAAATAAGTTTGCATACCGTCAAATGAATGCGCTTTCTTTTGTGGGTGCAATAAATACATAGGACGGTTATTTTAAAATAGGAGGCTTCACCATGGTAGTAATGAAAAATGTACAAACGTTGAAAAATTATATTGGTGGACAATGGATAGAATCCACAAGTAAACAAGTTGAAGATGTACCAAATCCAGCAACAGGAGAGATTATTGCTCGTGTGCCGCTTTCGACTAAAGAAGATGTAGATAGAGCTGTAGCAACTGCTAAAGAAGCATTCAAAACATGGAGAAGGATCGCAGTGCCTCGGCGTGCTCGGATTCTATTTCGCTATCAACAGCTATTAATTGAAAACTGGGAAGAGTTAGCTAAACTCGTAACCTTGGAAAACGGAAAAAGTTATAAAGAAGCATATGGTGAAGTACAGCGGGGGATTGAATGTGTTGAATTTGCCGCAGGTGCACCCACTTTAATGATGGGAGAGCAACTTCCTGATATTGCTACTGGTGTTGAATCAGGGATGTATCGTTACCCAATCGGAGTAATCGCAGGAATAACGCCATTTAACTTTCCGATGATGGTTCCATGCTGGATGTTTCCACTCGCGATTGCATGCGGAAATACGTTTGTATTAAAACCATCTGAAAGAACACCGTTGCTGGCTAATCGCATAGCTGAACTGTTTAAAGAAGCAGGTCTTCCAGATGGAGTACTAAATGTTGTGCATGGTGCACATGACGTCGTTAACGGCATTCTTGACAATGAGGATGTGAAGGCTGTATCTTTCGTGGGTTCTCAACCTGTGGCTGAGTATATATATAAAACAGCAGCAGCTAACGGCAAACGTGTACAAGCTCTTGCAGGGGCAAAAAATCATTCGATCGTATTAAAAGATGCGGACATTAGTTCTACAGTGAAAGAAATTACAAGTGCTGCTTTCGGTTCAGCTGGTGAACGATGCATGGCTGCGTCTGTTGTTGTCGTGGAAGAAGACGTTGCAGATGAGCTCGTTAATAGACTGCTTCAAGAGGCTAATGCTATTACTATTGGTAATGGCTTGGAAGAAGGTGTTTTCCTTGGTCCCGTTATTCGTGAAGGACATAAAGAGCGGACACTCGGATACATTCAATCCGGTGTAGAGCAGGGAGCGACACTTATTCGTGACGGACGTGAAGACGATGCAGTAAACAGCTAAGGTTATTTTGTTGGCCCAACGATTTTTGACAATGTGACACAGGAAATGAAAATTTGGCAAGATGAAATCTTCGCACCGGTTCTTTCTGTTGTACGCGTAAAAGACTTGATGGAAGCGATTCATGTTGCTAATGCATCGCCATTCGCAAATGGTGCATGCCTGTACACCGATAGCGCTAAAGCCATTCGTGAATTCCGTGAAGAAATTGATGCAGGTATGCTTGGGGTCAATCTTGGAGTTCCCGCTCCAATGGCATTTTTCCCATTCTCAGGTTATAAGAAATCCTTCTATGGTGATCTCCATGCAAATGGAAAAGATGGCGTAGAATTCTATACTCGCAAGAAAATGCTTACGGCTCGTTATTGAAAGAGTGATGTAAAATCATAAAAAGATAGAATGGAGTTGGTGATTGTGCAAGCGACAGAACAAACACAAAGTTTGAAAATAGCAGATGAAAAGTACCTTTGGCATGCAATGAGAGGAGCAGCCCCTAGTCCAACGAATTTAATTATCACAAAAGCAGAAGGGGCATGGGTGACGGATATTGATGGAAACCGTTATTTAGACGGTATGTCTGGTCTTTGGTGCGTGAATGTTGGGTATGGTCGAAAAGAGCTTGCAAGAGCGGCTTTTGAACAGCTTGAAGAAATGCCATACTTCCCTCTGACACAAAGTCATGTTCCTGCCATTAAATTAGCAGAAAAATTGAATGAATGGCTTGGTGACGAATACGTCATTTTCTTTTCTAACAGTGGATCGGAAGCGAATGAAACAGCGTTTAAAATTGCTCGTCAATATCATCAACAAAAAGGTGATCACGGACGCTATAAGTTTATTTCACGCTATCGTGCTTACCACGGTAACACAATGGGGGCTCTTGCAGCAACAGGTCAAGCACAACGAAAGTATAAATATGAACCATTGGGGCAAGGATTCCTGCATGTAGCACCGCCTGATACGTATCGCAATCCAGAGGATGTTCATACACTGGCAAGTGCTGATGAAATCGATCGTGTCATGACATGGGAGTTAAGCCAAACAGTAGCCGGTGTGATTATGGAGCCAATTATTACCGGAGGCGGAATTTTAATGCCTCCTGATGGATATATGGAAAAAGTAAAAGAAATTTGCGAGAAGCACGGTGCGTTGCTCATTTGTGATGAAGTTATATGTGGATTTGGCCGAACAGGGAAGCCGTTTGGATTTATGAATTATGGAGTCAAACCAGATATCATTACAATGGCAAAAGGCATTACAAGTGCGTATCTTCCTTTGTCAGCAACAGCAGTCAGACAAGAGGTTTATGAGGCATTCGTAGGTAGTGAAGATTATGATCGCTTCCGCCATGTGAATACGTTTGGAGGAAATCCTGCTGCTTGTGCCTTAGCTTTGAAGAATTTAGAAATTATGGAGAATGAGAAACTCATTGAACGTTCCAAAGAATTGGGTGAACGACTGCTAGATGAACTAGTGGATGTAAAAGAGCATCCAAACGTAGGAGATGTTCGCGGAAAAGGCCTTCTTTTAGGTATTGAACTAGTGGAAGATAAGCAAACAAAAGAACCGGCTTCCATTGAAAAGGTGAACAAAGTCATCAATGCTTGTAAAGAAAAAGGTCTAATTATTGGTAAAAATGGTGACACTGTTGCAGGTTACAATAATATTTTGCAGCTTGCGCCTCCATTAAGCATCACAGAGGAAGACTTTACTTTTATCGTTAAAACAATGAAAGAATGTTTAGCTCAACTTTAATTAATTATTGATAAATCTTGTTGAAAAGCGGAAGAGCCTATTGAGAGATATAACTTTAAATTCAGAAAGGGTTGAGTTTATGAAAGCTGATGTTGTATTGATAAATGGAGAAGTTATTACAGTAGACAAAAAGAATACAGTAGTCGAAGCTGTAGCAATAAAAGATAATCGTATCGTAGTCGTTGGCTCAAATCAGGAGGTTAAGAGTTTTATAGGAGAAAAAACGGTTGTAATTGACCTGCAAGGAAAAACGCTTCTTCCTGGATTCATTGATTCCCATATTCACCTCATTTCTCATGGATTGAATCAATTGGCGGTCAGTTGTAAAGCTGAACATATTGATTCTATCGAGGCTTTGTTAGATGATCTGAAAAAGAAGGCCTTAGAAACTCCAAAAGGTGAATGGATACGTGCTTGGGGCTTTAATGAAACCGCTGTGAAGGAAAAGCGTTATCCAACAATTACTGAGCTGGATGAAATTTCAGTTGAACACCCTATTATTGTATCCCGTACTTGCCACCACATAAGCGTGGTGAACAGTAAAGCACTAGGAATTGCGCAGATTAACGAGAACACACCGGATCCGAGTGGGGGGATTATTGAAAAGAATCAGGCAGGAAGGCTTACAGGAAAGTTAATTGAAGCAGCAAATATGAGGATGAGCGAAGTTGCAAGTTATACAGAAAGTGAAATGATGAAGGCTGTGAAAATTGCATCAGATCATTTCGTTGCAGCGGGCATAACAAGTATACATGACGCAGGTGGAGATGGACCTGAGAGTTACCGTTTACTACAACAAGCTGTGAAGAGTAAGGATATTCGTGTCCGAATATATGCAATGATATGTCAGATAAATAACTCCCATGAATTTGTTAATAAAATGGTCGAAGCTGGTGTGGTAACTGGTACCGGAGATGAGAGATTCAAAGTTGGACCAGCTAAATTGTTTACAGATGGAAGTAGCACCGGGCCTACAATTGCAACCCGTGAGTCGTACTCCAGTGACCCTAACAATTATGGCATTCTTTATTATAGTGAGGAAGAAATCTATCGGGTTTTAGGTGAAGCGCATAAAAAAGGTTATCAAATCACTGTACATGCACAAGGTGATAAAGCAATTGAAATGTATTTAAATTGTGTAGAAAAGGCATTGGAGGAATCACCAAGAAAAAACCACCGTCATCGGATCGAGCATGCGGGAATTTCTTCACCAGATTTACAAGAGAGAATGAAAAAACTCGAAGTGATTCCTATTCCAAATCCTCCATTCCCATATGAATTCGGAGAGATATATGCCCGGCACTATGGTGATCGTGTTAATCACATGTACGCTGCTCGGGATTTTATTGATCGTGGCATCATTGCAGCAGGTGGATCGGACGCGCCAGTTACTGACTATAATCCTTTATTAGGAATTCATGTTGCTGTAAATAGAAAAACCAAGTCTGGAATGGAGGTTGGTGCTAATCAATCTATAAGCGTAATGGAAGCTGTTAAATTATACACATGGAATGGCGCTTATGCGAGTTTTGAAGAAGAGATAAAAGGAAGCATAGAGATCGGAAAGTTGGCGGATTTAGTTATATTAAATGACAGCATTTTAAGTGTCAATCCAAACAAAATTAAAGATTTAAAAGTAGAAACAACTATTATTGATGGTGAAATTATCTATCAAGAAGAACAATCAGTGAAAATTTAGCCATAAAAAACTCCCCCTCCAATTGTTAGACTATGTATAACAATTGGAGGGGGAGTTCAGTTGTTTAGTTGAGCTTTTTAAATCCTGTCTAATTGACAAGGGTCACTGCATTATGTTTTTGATTGGTCAATTCATAATCGTGAAGGTACGAATGCGAGAATTATTTCATAATAAGGTAATTGTATTAAGTTATTAACTTTTTTGAAACGAATCGATTTTCCGAGAGAATAAAAAGGACATTCGTCTACTAACAAATATTCAGATTATGAACACTAGAAAACAAATACAACCTATCATATAATTGAAAGACTATATTGTAAAATCAATGTTAATATTACCCTCCTATAAGTATTAACATACGTGATTGAGGTGTTTTCTTTGTTGTTTTATGATCGAATTTCTATAATGGCCCCTCCTGTTCCATAGCTAAGGAAAGTCTATTCATTTCTGAGATTTTCAAAGTTATAGGAGGGTATTAAAAATGAAAAAAGTCTCAGTACCATCGCTTTGGTTAATGATAATTCTTGTGGCATTTCCGCAAATTAGTGAAACGATTTACACACCGTCTTTACCTGACATTTCAAAGGCGTTGCACGTAAGTAATAATGAGGTACAGTTAACACTTAGTGTTTATTTTGCTGGATTTGCTTTAGGTGTATTTTTTATTGGATGGTTATCCGATATAATTGGTCGTCGCCGGGCAATGTTACTTGGAATTGTCGTATATGGCGCTGGAAGTTTCTTATGCTTTATTGCAAGTTCCATTGAAGTTTTATTGTTAAGTCGTTTTATTCAAGCGTTTGGAGCAAGTGCTGGTTCAGTTGTGACACAAACGATTCTTCGTGAAAGTGTAGAAGGGCATAAGCGTCATGTTATGTTTGCTCAAATTTCAGCAATCATTGCTTTTACACCAGCGATAGGTCCTTTAATTGGGGGCTTTCTTGATCAAATGTTTGGATTTAAAATGGTGTTTTTAAGTTTAGTAGTTATGAGTGTTGGAATTTTGCTGTATACTTTTGTTTCTCTTCCGGAAACAAAAACGGACACAGTAACGGACAAAATAAATGTGTTTTCAGTGTTAAAAAGATTAATTACAAATCCGAAAGTAGTAACATACGGTCTATTGATTGGAGGAGCGAATGGTGTTTTATTTAGCTACTACGCAGAAGCGCCGTTTATCTTTATTGAATACTTTCAGTTATCACCTAGTATGTACGGATTTCTAGGAATTGTAGTTGCGTCTGCTTCTATTATTGGAGCGAAAGTTTCAAAACGGTTACTGCCTATTTATAAACCGGAGAAAATCATATATATAGGTTGTATTGTAATGACAGGGGGAGCAGTCATTTTATCTGTTATTACTTATGTTGGATCAAATCCCAACATAATATATATGATTGGATTTTTAGTAGCGATGTTTATATTGCTATTAGGAATTGGGGTAGCGTTACCGAATTGTCTTAGCTTAGCGTTAGTAGATTTTCAGGACGTCATTGGTACAGCAGGAGCATTGTTTAGCTTAGGGTACTATATAATAGTGACGGTGACAATTTGGGGTATGAGCCAGCTGCATACAGGTTCCTTAGTAGTCATGCCCCTATATTTTTTAGTTATTGTAGTAATTATGGTAGTTTTCACTCGAGTATTTATTTTGAATGATAGAGCTGAAAATTCTGTTTAAATATATAAAAAAGAGAGTCTCATTGAAAAATGAGACTCTCTTTTTTATAAAAATTATCATTCGAGCTGATAATTTTAGTACTACAGTTTTACAAATTTTATTTATTAAACAAGAGATTTTTTTAGCAACTGTTTTTTATCATCTACAATAAATTGTGAATATAGTTGCCATGTGGGGGGATATAAGATTTTATCTAAAATCTGGTATTGGCCTGTGTTTGTTCTACGTTTGGTTTATATTTGGTTTATGCTTGGTTTATGCTTGGTTTATATTTGGTTTATGTTTCGTTTTCGTTTGGTTTATGTTTGGTTTCATTAATTACAAAATCAGTTACAAAAGTTACAAAAGCTATTTTTGTTATCAAAATAGACTTATATTACGGAGGAGAGCATGAAAAAATGTCTTTAGGAGGGGACAAAAAATTTTGGTGAATAAAAATGTATTATCAAACTTGGACATACTCATGTTATGAATCTAAACATAAAGGGAAATAGTATGAATAAACCAATAGCATTTAAATGAAAACATTATTAATCAAAAATTTATGCTCATTTTAAGATGGCAGATATGATACAACATAAGATTTCGAGATTTGATAGGGATGATGAAACGATGTAATTATTTCGATTACAACGTTATCAGTAGTTGCTTAGTTTGTAAATATTAAAATTAGTAAAGATAATAGGGAAATATAGATTGTTTTTTGTTTGTACAATGATTATAAACTAGGTTTATCAGTATGATTTAGAATTAAATAGTTTATATAAAAGTAAGAAGATAATAGATTTACTTATAGCGTGCCGTTGATTCAGAAAGAAATACAATTGATTTTTATTTAGGTGAAACAAGAAAGCATAAGGCCGCAGAGCGTTTTTTTAAGAAAGCTTTGCGGCCCTTTTTATAGTTTAAACCTTTGTATTATTACTCTATACAAGTATGCGGTTGGTCCTAGGGTATTTCAGAACGAATCCATCATTGTAATAGGGAATTGTTTATTGTTTCTAGTTGGAAAATTTATATTGGGAGTCTTAAAGATATAGTAAATATAAAGGAGATGGGTTAAATAATGAAATACACACTTAAAGATCTTATAAATATAAACGAGTTTAAGAATATAACAGAGCAATTTTATAATTTAACTAAAGTTCCATTCTGTCTCCTTGATAATAATCAAAATGTTATATTTTCCAAAGGTGACCCTTTTTTTCATAATCCAAAAATCCAATCGTCCCAAGAAATGCATATTCCAATCATTATTGAGCAGGAGCATATAGCAACCTTTGTTATAGGAACAAGTATTAATAAAGAGGTTATTGCGGATTCTCATATAACACATTTTAAATGCATTGCAAATCTAATTGAAGAGATGGCAACACAACAATTACACCTTAAAAAATTTCATGAAAAAGATTCACAAATAAATGCGATAACAACTCATGAAGAAATTTGTTTAAGTAGTATATTACAAAATATGCCGATTATGATTAATGCTATTGATGAAAAAGGAAATATTATTATGTGGAATCGGGAATGTGAATTAGTAACTGGATATAATGCAGATGAAATAATTAACAATCCAAAAGTGATGAAATTGCTACATCCTCATAGACCTTATAGTAACGATTTGTTGGAAAATGGTCACGATTTTAGGGATTGGGAGATGGATATCACATGTAAAAATGGTGAGATGAAAACTATTATGTGGTCCAATATTTTACATAGTATTCCAGCTTTAGGATGGAGTATCGGAGCAATTGGAATTGATATAACTAAGCGTAAGAGGATGGAAGAGAAACTTAAACAAACCTCGACTGAACTAGAATTAATTTTTAAAGCAATTCCTGATTTGTATTTTTTGTCGGACCTTGATGGGACCATTAGGGACTGTAAAGTTAATTCCATATCTAAATTTTATGTTCCAATTGAAGAATTTATAGGAAAGAAATTCCAAGAAATATTACCAGTTTCTATTATAAAGCAATTTGAGAAGGCTATTAATCAAATAAAAACTTCAGCCGCTCCTGTATTAATAGATTATTCTCTACAACTAGATGATGAAATTTATTATTTTGAAGCAAGACTTTTACCGCTTTTTGAGGATGAAATTATGATTATTGTACGTGATATTACAGAACGTACAATAACGACGGAGTTATTAAAGAAATCAGATACCCTTAATGCAGTAGGACAATTGGCAGCTGGGGTCGCTCATAAAGTTCGTAACCCATTAACAGTAATTAAAGGGTTCGTGCAATTATTGCAACAGGAAGTAGGGAAGGATAAAGAATATTTAAGCCTAATACTTTCTGAAATTAGTAGTATTGAAACAGTTCTTCAAGAATTTTTATCTATTGCAAAACCGAATGCTGCAGTATTTGAGCCTAAAAATCTTTGTACTATATTAGATAATGTAGTTGACTTAATAAGTACACAAGCAATTATGAAGAATATTCGTATTGTATTAAATATGGATGTTGAAACCTTATTGGTTGAGTGTTGCGAAATTCAATTAAAACAAGTTTTCTATAGTATTTTACAAAATTCTATTGAGGCTATACAAAATGGTCAAGAAATCATTATAAGCGTGAAAAAATATAATAGTACCGAAGTTAAGATTAGTATTTTGGATAAAGGAGTAGGTATTCCTTCAGAAAGAATTAAAAGACTAGGTGAACCTTTTTATAGTACAAAAGAAAAAGGGACGGGTGTTGGGCTTATGATGAGTTATCGAATCATTGAAAGTCATGGTGGAAAAATCAGTATAAAAAGTCAAGTTGGGAAAGGAACTGCTGTTACTCTGTTTTTCCCAATTTATAACGGTAACTCAGTTGGTGATGCTAGTACAAATAACATGTAATCATAACTAGCAAATAAATCTCTGAAAATGAAAAATCAAACTATTATCTTGTAGAAACATAGGGAGTCTGAAGTGATTTGATCAGGCAAAGAAAAATGGATTTAATAGGGATAATTTAACTTGAATTTGAAGTACAACTCCTAATTTTATTAGACGTTACATTTTATGCATGAAGTAAAAGGATTCTTTCAAAATTTACTTAATAAGTTAGATTGATAATTCATGATGTAACAGAAGATAAAAAAGTTAATTTAGGGAAAAGAAGGTCGCTCTAAATACCATTTAGGTTAAGTTGCATGTATGTCTTAAAAGTGAAAAGTTTCTTTTTCTCGGCTATAGAAAAAGAAACTTTTTTACTTGAGTGATAATTTTTTATGATAGTTGTGAAAGGGTTTTGTTATATTTTCGAAAGAAAAATGCAATGTATATAAACTAAGATGAATTTACGCATATTGATTTTATATCATTCGCCATTGATGAAGGAACAGAGGAGATTTAATGTATGAAAACAAAAATTGCAATTATAGAAGATGAAGATAATATACGAGAGATATGTAAACGGTACCTAGAAAGAGAAGGGTATGAAGTATGCACTGCTGTGAACGGAACAGAAGGATGGAATGTATTTCAAGAATTTCAACCTGATCTAATTATTTTAGATTTGATGATGCCAGAAAAAGATGGATGGGAACTATGTGAGGAAATTCGCCAACATTCCAATGTACCTATTATTATGTTAACTGCGAGAGGAGAAGAAAGAGAACGGATTTTAGGATTAACAATGGGAGCGGATGATTATGTAACAAAACCCTTTTCACCTCGTGAATTAGTATTAAGGGTACAAATTATATTAAGAAGAGGAAGTCAAGTGACAATTCAAGGAATAGAGCCTACATCAGGAATGATAGAGTTTCCAGATTTGAAAATTGATCCAACGAAAAGAAGTGTATTTGTTTGTCAATATGAAATAGAGTTAACGGTGAAAGAGTTTGAGGTACTTTATCTCATGGCAAAACATCCTAAACAGGTGTTTTCAAGGTCTCAACTTCTTGAACAAATTTGGGGATTTGAGTATGAAGGTTGCACAAATGCAGTAACTGTATTAATGAGTCGTTTACGTGAGAAATTGGAGAAGCCTGCAACAAAGAACCGTTGGGTTCATACGGTTTGGGGCATCGGTTATTGTTTTGAACCAGATGGAGGAAACGATAAATGAAGTTACGAAATCAACTTTTATTGATGAATCTATTAAGCACGGGTATCATGGTAATTTCTATATGGTACAGTGAAAGGCAAATGTTACTTAGACCAGAACAGACACGTTTATTAATAGTAATAGTAATTGTAGCGATGATTATATCTACAATTATTTACTGGTTAATGACACGTCCTATTATGAGATCTATTCAAAATTTAATTGCCTTAACCAAACAATTTAGTGATAGACAATTTGGAACGATGTACATAATAGGGAAAGAACCGGAAGAGTTTAAAGAATTAGCAGAAGCTTTTCAAGAAATGGCCAAAAAATTGGACGAAAGCTTTGCTAAGTTAGAAAAAGGAGAAAAAGCGCGTACAGAGCTGATTGCGAATATTTCCCATGACTTACGAACTCCCATGGCTAGCATACAATTGATGATAGAAGCGTTACAAGATGGATTAATTGAAGATCCTAATATGAAACAACAATATTTAACGACAATCCTAAATGATATACAACGATTAAGTGGATTAATTAATGATTTATTTGACCTTTCTAAGTTAGAACTTGGACAAGAAGTTTTTTATCCAAGTTTAATACATGTAGATAGCATTCTATTAAAAGTAATAGATTCACATGCTATCTTATTGCAAGATAAAGAGATTGATTTGCAATTGCACGTTTCTGAGACATTACCAAGAATTTGGATTATGCCATGTAAAATAGCGCGAGTTATCAATAATTTGTTGCATAACGCGATTCGGCATTCTCCTACATGTGGAACAATCGAATTAATTGTAGAGGAAAATAAACAGAAGCAGCAAGTCCAATTCACTTTGTGTGATGAAGGGGAGGGGATTTCTCCAGAGGATCAATTGCGTATATTTGACCGTTTCTTTAGAACGGATCCATCAAGAAGTTCACAATCTGGAGGCTCTGGACTTGGTTTAGCTATTGCAAAATCGCTAGTTGAACTGCATAAAGGACAAATTGGTGTTCGGGACCGCCAAGATGGGAAACAGGGATGTGAATTTTGGTTTACTCTTCCTGTTACATCAGAAAAAAATGAGGCGGTTGAAAGACTTTTGTAACATTTACGAAAGGAAATTGAAAGATATATATAATAAGAGTACTGTATCGAAGGTGATTATATTTTAATCTGAAGTATAATTTCATCTTTTGTGATTTTGTAGATATGATGAAAGAGAGGAAGAAATAAAATGGATCAAATGAAAAAAAAGTAACTCCCGCAAGATTAGTATTTGCTGTTCTAGTAAGTCCAGTTTTTTCTTTAAAAGCGGGAGCAAGTACAGTATCTTCAGCTTTTAGTGCGATCACTTCTGTTGAAAAAAAAACCCCGTCATTAAATATTAAAAATGGACAGGTGCCAGAAGAAAGTTTCAATTTCAACAGATGTAATTAAAACAGATGATTAAAAACTAGTTCGTTCAGATGTACTAGAAAAATAAAGTGGTATGGAAAAGGAACCTTATTTTCTAAACTGCCTTTATAGAATGAAAATAAAGAATCACATACATAAAAAATATACGGAACAGAGGTAACTACACGATGATTTTAAAACTATTATTTATACTTTTTGGCGTAATCTTAGTATTATGGGGTATATATAGAATGAAAACGGATGAAGCATTTATAGGAAAAACACAAACAAGAAAAAATATTTTTAATTTCTTTATTTTAGGAGAAGCAGCGGGACTGGGACAATTCTTAAGCGGAATTGCATGTATAATTATAGGGATTTTATCTTTTATAATTAAATAGTTTATAAATAAAAGGAACACAACTTTAAAATAAAAGTAGTGTTCCTTTTATTTTTGTCACCTGTCAGATTTACAATTTATCAGGTAGCAAAGTAAAACAGGGAGCAAGCATAGAAAATTTATTTTTCCTTTTTGTAGAGCTTCGTACGCCAAATACAGATGATCTTGAATCATGTAAACAGCTTTATATTCGCTTAATTTTTTTGCTTTTTCTGTAGTAACAATTGTCTCATTTTGGGATATGTACGAGACAGGTGTAAATTCAGGGGAATCCAATATTTCCTATTTGGGTATGATAGAATAGTAATATATCTAAAACGGAGGAAAGACAAATGGACTCAAACACAAAGCAGTTTATTTATGATATCCGGCAAAGACAGAACAATTATATGGAAGATGTATTAACAGCAATACAGCACCCTAAAAAAGAGCAATCTAAACAAGTCATTCAAAATATAGTAGAGAAGATGGATATGATGATCAGTTTAGTTACTACTTACATGGCTATTGAATCAGAATCTATGAAAGAATTAAAAGAGCTTCAAGAAGAAATTATTCATGCTCAAGCATATATTCAAAAAAGAAAATTTGAAGAAACACAGAGATAATATCCTGTGTTTTTATTTTCGTTTCTTTCGGCTAACGACCTAAAGAAGTGTATACATAAAATGAATGTGTTGAAATTTTAAAAAAACTAAGCTGAGGTTTCCAATAGCATCTACAACCTCTTGTTTAAATTTTTCTTGGTTCTTTTTTTGCTATAAAAATATCAGTTCTGGTGCAAAAAGATGATAAATAAAAAAGAATCAAGGATTCCTAACAGAATCACCTGTTAAGCAGTTAATCCAAACAATTCGTTGATAATGTTTCCACTTAAATATATTCTCCTTTTCCATACTGATCACACACCTTTTATAGAGTAGTACTATCAATATGTCCAAGTTTGATAGACCATTTCTCGTAGCACGAGGGATTTATTTGAATTAGTTGATTATAAAAAATAAAAAAGCTAACTTAAACTCATTAAAAGATACATGGTTGGATTTATCTGAAGAAAATCCAATTGCTGATTTTTTAAATGTTGATAGAACCACTATCTATCGCATATTAAAGCGAAATGGTTATTAAGAAAATTATTCATAACGAGTGCCATCTATACTTCTATAGACTATGTACATTTTTAGAAAAAATCTTTGTTTTGCCTAAAGACTTTATCATCATAAAAGGAGCTAAGTTCTATATCTTAGCTCCCTTATTGGCAAATTATTTAATTATAAAGGCTACGATTGCTAAAACGATACACACAATCCCACTTAATAATTGTCCTATTCCAGAACTCTGTCCATTAATTAACAAGTTGAAAAGATTTTTTCTGGTTTGAGTTTTTCCTACGAATGCATCATACTTCTTCATTTTATATACACCCGATAAAATTAATGCTGCACCAATAACGATAAGTACTACTTTTAAAGCCACTATATTTGCCTCCGCTTATTATGTATATGTTGAATTTTTCTCAATCATTTTTTAGTTGTTGTTATAGTCGTGAACAACACTCGTCTATAATTTATAAAAAATAGACTTTTTGTATCATTTATCGTTTGTGTCCATGACTGTCAAATTTATAACTCCTGCCATTAATTTCAACAGTGACGTCTTGATAAATTGAACCGTCCGCTTTAGCATAATATGAAAAGTATCCATAACCATGGGTAGTGGTTTCGTAAGGACCTTGGAACCATCCTATCTTAGCTGCTCCAGAATCATCGGAATAATACCATTTACCATCGATTTGTTGCCAACCCTTTTGCATTTCGCCTTTATCGTTATAATAGTATATCTTACCATCAACTTTATCAAATCCTGTTAGTTTAGCTTCTCCGTCATGATTAAAATAATATCTTTTTTCCTCAATGGTTTCATAACTATCTAAATTACTGTTTTTACCATCTTCGAAATGATATTTTTTACCATTAACTTCCTTCCAACCAGTATAGTTAGGCCCTTCTTCTAAGCTGTAATATACCAGTGTAGGCTTCTCTTTTCCATCCCATCCAGGTAAAGAAATTTTAGAAACCCCATTTTTTCTAATAGAACCATCTTTTCCGAATACTAACACTTTGTCATTAAAAATAACAGTCTCCCAATTATTATCTAGCGCTTCTCCATTGAACTTAGAAGCTCTCTCAAGTACGCCTTTGTCAGAAAAGTGAAGAATTCTATTTTCATCTTCTACACGTATTTCATTTGTAGTTGCCTTGTAATTTTGGAAATAATAAATTTTACCATCAATTTCCCGCAAACCTTCTTTAATAATTGCTCCAGAAGCATCAGAATAGTGTAGACCATTTTGATCTTCCTTCCATGCTGATCGTAGCACAGAACCATCGTCATTGAAGTTGTAGTACTTCCCATCATTCTCGAATCCATTTGTATTGATTAATCCTTCATACAAGCCAAAATAATATGTCTTTCCCTCAACTTCATGCCAACCTGTCAAGAGAATTCCATCAGAGCCTGCATAATACTGATTGCCATCTCGGTTTACCCAACTGTTCTTTATTACGGTTCCAGAAGAATCTTTTGCAATCTGTTTAGTAGGATCCTTTTCATCAGCTATTATCTGTATTCCGTCATACTTCTGTTTCTCATTTTCTTTACCTGGATACCACTCTCTTAGCCAGTTATGAATTTCATTGTTGCTTTTTGCAGTGAAACGAATTTCGGATTTGAAACTCCAATCAGTAGCGAATCCATGAATGTTTTGATTACCAGCCAAACTTACTCCATTCTTGTTTTTCAAATGGAACTGAACATTATTGTAAAAAGATTTTTGATCAATCTGGACAAGTTCAAACACTTCATCATCACCAATTGAATCGGAATATTGAAGTGCATTTCCTTCTTTCCCTGAAAGATATTTTGAACCTGTTTTTACCAATACTTTATTCGTCCCTTTTTTATAGGGGATAATTTGATAAGGTTTACCATCATTTAGTGTAGTAAATGGTAGTGCAATAGGTGTCTCTAGGATGCTAGTACGATCTGCCAATATATCAGGTAACCGATTATTAAAATCTGCAAGAGCTTCGGAGTTATTCGTAACATAATTAGAAAGAACATCTTTGCCTACTGGCTGTGAAGTAATTGTTGCTAATATTCGTTTTCCTTCTGGTAGTTTACTAAAAAGATCTTCATTAACATAACGAATATCACGTAAACCAGAACCATTAGTAAGAAAATATCCTGGGAATTCTTGACGTTCAAATTCAGCTGCTAAAACATTTTTACCACCGCTATTGTCACTTTTTAGATAATAGGTTTTGAAATTCGTAAGTGAAACACCCGTATTTCCTTCATCTAATTGTTTTTGTGTAATATACAAAATATCATGTTTAGATAGTTCTGGTTCATCAGGAGTTAAGTCTACTATTGTACCAGCGCCCTTAATACGAATTTGTTCTCCATGCTTGATTGTTTTATATTCAACTTTCCCATTGGTATAAGCAATTTTAATTTTCTTGCTAAAATTCTGATCTTTATAATAATCAAACACACTAATACCAAATTCCCCTTTGTTAAAAGTAGGAGCTTTATAAGCAACATTTTCTAAACGAGATGCATAACTGTTTTTTGCATCTTGTTCTTCTAACCATTTCCCAAATGGCTCTTTAAGAAACGTGTCATATACATTTCCAAATGTTGTAACAATCGTTGCGAATGTATCAACATCTGCTTTCACTTTATATTCTGTTACGGGGCTGGCGCTGAATAAAATCCCCATTGCAATCCCTACAGGAAGGACTTTTCGCATACTTTTTTTTGCATTTCCATTCATAATTGTGCTCCTCACTTTGTGCTACCTTATTTTTTCTATTTGTTAAACTGCATTTAACGTTCCGAAGTTTATCTTAGTATAAACACCTTTCAAATTTCTTTCATAAATGTTACAAAAGTCTTGCATGAATACCGTATAAAATTCTGAATTTTATACGGTATTCTATATTTTTTCAGCCTGACCCCATGCTCATTAAGCGAAGATTTTTAAGTATCCCAAAATAAAATTTTCATTTGTAAAATGAATTAAGTAGTAAACAAGAAAGGCTGGCAAAATGCCAACCTTTCTTGTCTTTTGGGTCTCAATTTTTATTTTAATAAATCAATAATAACTAAAAGGAATAGTTTATATCGTTCTTGTTATACAAAGGCCTTTTTATTAAACTATCCATTTTATGGGGTACAGTTCATTTCGTATTGGGTTATTTGTTAGCCTGATGGATATGTAGCGAAACCCAGGACAGTAATACCTAAAAAAATATGAGTGTTATTACAATTTAAAATGAATTCATAAGAAAAGACACTCTTAAGAGTGTCTTTTCTTAGCAGCCGAATCCGCTGCAGCTAGCTCCAACTATGATTAATAAGATAAAGAGCACAACTAGTAAGGCGAATCCGCCACCAAAACCACAGCCTCCACTGCAACTACCACCATATCCCATAATAATTTCCCCTTTACGTAAGAGGGGAAATTATTGTTTCACTCTTTTGTTTTAACGGGTTTACATTACTTTATGTTCTTTAATAATGAATGAGCAGGTCCTTTGAGAAATGATTAAAGAAAAACAACATGCAGGAATAAAGTTAGCGAAACGAAAAGGAATTTACAGAGGAGAGATAGTTAAGGTTTTGTTGAATAAAAATGCGTTACAATAGTTTATTATTTAATAGAGAGTTTTGGAAAAAAACCTTTATTTTTCAATAATATTGAATTTATGTTTTTAGTTACTAATATAGTGATGGATTGTATTCGATTCGTATATAACAATTTTCCAGAAAAAAGTAATTGTATTTTTCAGATAAATGAATTATTATAAAATAAGAAATTTTACAATTTTAAAAAGGGAGGAAAATGAAGAGGCTTTTACGACTTAATAATAAAGAACAACTTTTAAGTGTGATAAAAATGATACTCGCCTCATCATTTTCAGACCAAAAAGGAATTAGGGTACAGCGTCTTACTTTAAAATGCGGCTATGAATCATCTAAGAGGGGGAAGTGAAGTGGCAAACAAAGAATTGAAAAGAGGTTTAGAAGCACGTCATATTCAAATGATTGCTTTAGGCGGAACAATTGGTGTTGGTTTGTTTATGGGGTCAGCCAGCACGATTAAATGGACAGGTCCTTCAGTAATGCTTGCATATGCAATTGCAGGTATTTTTATCTTCTTCATCATGCGTGCCATGGGAGAAATGTTGTATATGGAGCCAAGTACAGGCTCATTTGCGACGTTCGGTCATAAGTATATTCACCCGTTAGCTGGTTATATGACAGCTTGGAGTAACTGGTTCCAGTGGGTTATCGTTGGGATGTCAGAGATTATCGCGGTTGGAGCGTATATGCAATATTGGTTCCCGGATTTGCCAGCTTGGATACCGGGTGTTATTGCAATGGTTATTCTTGGTGCAGCTAACTTAATTTCTGTTAAGTCATTTGGTGAATTTGAATTTTGGTTTGCGATGATTAAAATCGTTACGATTTTATTAATGATTATTGCGGGGTTTGGTCTTATTTTCTTCGGAATTGGTAACGGCGGAGAAGCAATCGGCATATCTAATCTTTGGACAAACGGTGGTTTCTTTACAGGTGGTTTTTCAGGATTCTTCTTTGCATTATCGCTTGTAGTTGGAGCATATCAAGGTGTGGAATTAATCGGGATTACTGCTGGTGAAGCGAAAGATCCGAAGAAGACACTTACAAGAGCAATTCAAAGTACAATTTGGCGTATTTTAATTTTCTATATTGGTGCTATTTTCGTTATTGTAACTGTTTATCCTTGGGATCAATTAAGTTCAATTGGTAGTCCGTTCGTAGCGACTTTTGCGAAGGTCGGTATTACGGCAGCTGCTGGACTTATTAACTTCGTTGTTATTACAGCGGCAATGTCTGGTTGTAACAGTGGTATTTATAGTGCTGGACGTATGCTTTATACGTTAGGTGTAAATGGACAAGCACCAAAATACTTTGCGAAAATTTCTAAAAATGGTGTACCTTTATTCGGTACAGTTGGCGTGATTATCGGTTTAGCGGTTGGTGTTGTTTTAAGCTACATTGCACCGAAAAACTTATTCGTATATGTATATAGTGCAAGTGTACTTCCTGGTATGGTACCATGGTTTGTCATTTTAATTAGTCAAATCCGTTTTAGAAAAGAAAAAGGAGCAGAGATGAAAGATCATCCGTTCAAAATGCCATTTGCTCCTGTTACAAACTATTTAACAATTGCCTTTTTAATTATGGTATTAATCGGTATGTGGTTTAATGATGATACTCGTATTTCACTAATTGTAGGTATTGTTTTCTTAGCTATCGTAACAATTAGTTTCTATGCTTTCGGAATAGGGAAGAGAGCTCCGTTAGACGTTCAAAATGATCAAGAGATTTCAAGTAAATAAAGGTAATAAAAAAGTCCGATTTCTTATTTAGAAATCGGACTTTTGTTATTAAAACTTTTCTAATACAATCTTCCCAATTGTACGTCCACTTTCAAGTAATGCATGTGCTTTTTTAAGGTTTTCTGCATTAATTGGTGTTAACGTATCATTTAAAGTAGTTTGAAGAATACCTTCATCTAATAGTTCGCTTACTTTATTTAATAGTTCATGCTGCGTAATCATATCACCAGTTTCATACATCGCTTTTGTGAACATAAACTCCCAAACGAATGTAGCGCTTTTACTTTTTAAAATCCCCATCTCAAGAGGGTGTTCATTTTCTACGATAGAGCAAATTTTCCCTTGTGGTTTAATGATGTCACCCATCGCGTGCCAATGTTGATCAGTATTGTTTAAGCAGAAGATATAATCTACATCTTTTAGCCCAAATTCTAATATTTGATCTTTTAAAGGTTGGTGATGATTAACTATATAATCGGCACCGAATTTTTCAACCCAGTGTATGGTTTCGTTGCGGGATGCGGTTGCGATTACGTTTAGTCCAGCCCATTTAGCTAACTGAATAGCAATCGAGCCAACCCCACCAGCTCCGCCGATAATTAAAATGTTTTTAAATGAATTTTCATCTTTCTTATTATAATCAATCCCTAAACGTTCAAACAAACCTTCCCATGCTGTAATGGCTGTTAAAGGAAGTGCTGCAGATTCAGCGGCAGTTAAAGTTTTTGGTTTTTTACCGACAATTCTTTCATCAACTAAATTGTATTCACTATATGTACCTTGTCTCGTAATACTTCCAGCGTAAAATACTTCATCGCCTTCTTTAAATAATGTACAACCTTCGCCAGTTTGTACGACAATACCACTAGCATCCCAGCCAAGTATTTTCGCTACATCTTCTTTTTTATCTTTCGGAGAGCGAACTTTTGTATCAACTGGATTAACGGAAATAGCGTTAATTTTAACGAGTATATCTCTTCCTGTGGCAACAGGTCTTTCAACTTCAATATCAATTAAACTGTTTTCTTCTTCAATAGGTAAGTATTCATGTAAACCAATTGCTTTCATTTGTATTCCCTCCATTAAAGTAAGAGTCTATTCTTTTTTATTATAGTGGGTAAAGCACCGTTATGTAAAAAAGTAGACTCCTTTTTATGCTGTCGTTTGTTTAGTTTTAAAATTCTGATAAATAATGTGCAATCGGTATAGAAAGCGATGCGAGGTGAATGACTAATGACAGTAAAACTAAGCAAAAGCGATTATTTAATCGTAATGGCAATTATCATTATGTATTCGTTAATTGGTCACGTATTAAATTTAGATGTTTTAAAAGTTATGGCTATTCAACAAAATGGATTTAGCATTAGTTTTGTAGGCATTGCTATATGTTATATCACGGCTGTTTTATTGTTTTTTGTTATTCGGAAATTAAAAACTGATAAGTAATGCTGTAATGAAGAATTTGTGAACAACCTGAAAAAATAGTTGAAACAATGAAAGAAGAGAAGGAGTTTATTCCTAACAGGCGGAATGCTTTACTGTATTACTTTATTCAAAACTAAATGTAAAGGTGGATACATAATGACAGTAAAGAAGCTTTATTTCGTCCCAGCAGGTCGTTGTATGTTAGATCATTCTTCTATTAATAGTACACTTGCATCAGGTGAATTATTGAATTTGCCTGTATGGTGTTATCTTTTGGAAACAGAAGAGGGGCCTATTTTAGTAGATACAGGTATGCCAGAAAGTGCGGTTAACAATGAAGACCTTTTTAACGGCACATTTGTTGAAGGACAAATTTTACCGAAAATGACGGAAGAAGATAGAATCGTAAATGTTTTAAAACGTGCAGGGTATGAGCCGGAAGACCTTCTTTATATTATTAGCTCTCACTTGCATTTTGATCATGCAGGAGGAAATGGTGCTTTTATAAATACACCAATCATTGTACAGCGTGCTGAATATGAGGCGGCACAGCATAGCGAAGAATATTTGAAAGAATGTATACTGCCGAATTTAAACTACAAAATCATTGAAGGCGATTATGAAGTCGTACCAGGAGTTCAATTATTGTATACACCGGGCCATACTCCAGGGCATCAGTCGCTATTAATTGAGACAGAAAAATCCGGTTCTGTATTATTAACAATTGATGCATCTTATACGAAAGAAAATTTTGAAGATGAAGTGCCGTTCGCTGGATTTGATTCGGAATTAGCTTTATCTTCAATTAAACGTTTAAAAGAAGTTGTGATGAAAGAGAACCCAATTGTTTTCTTTGGTCATGATATGGAGCAGGAAAAGAGTTGTAAAGTGTTCCCTGAATATATATAAGTAGAAAAAGTCATGGGCCTATTAGCTCATGACTTTTTCTATTAAATAACCTTTTTAAATAAGTTATATACTTTTTTCGAATTACCTTCATTTAATTGATAATAAGTAAGATCTACGTCATCAGGAGTTTTTTGATGGGCAATCATAACTTCACTACTATTGTTATCTACTATCCAAATTAAATATTGTTTATAAGTCCCATCTTGGAAAGTAATCCACATGTTACAATCTACTAAATCAGAACCTTCTTCATCGAGCGTTAAATCGCCTTTTTTTGCTGTATCCATACTGTTAATGAATGTTTTTAATTCATCTGTTTTTGTAAGGAAGATAGATTTTTTTGTCTTAAGCGACTCTACATGTATATCTTTTATTTCCTGTTTTCCTAAAAAAACAGGAGGTGCATTTGGGTCTCTTTGAGTTGAAATAATAGTAGCTTTCTTCTTCGGTTTATTTGTTGTATAGAAATCTTGAATAGATTTTCCAGAGTTTAAAAACCATACGATTCCAAAAACAATGAATGCGCTACCTAGCAGTAAAATGATTTTCTTAATAGGGTATTCTCCTCTCTATTGCTTCATGTGAAGAGCTTTTCTATTAATATATGATAGGTAAGCGTAAAGTATTATAGTTGAACGTGATTATGCTTCACGGTTTTTATAGGGCGGTCAACGAGTAAATTGTAAGTAAGCCCAATTAATACGAAAATTCCACCGACAACTTTGCCAATTGAAAGTTCGTTTGACAGGAAGAGATCAATGACAGTTCCCGTAAACAATTGTCCAATAAAGATGAGTAACGTTAAATAAAACGCTGGTATTTTAGGAGTAATATAGTTTGATAATGAGATGACGATAACGCCTACTAATCCGCCTAAGTATACGGCGATAGGAATTGATTGCAACGTATGACTAGGAATATACAATGAATCTGAACTGAAAATTAAAAATAACATAGAGAAAAATAATCCAGTAATATAATTGAAAAATGTACCTTCCCAATTTCCAATTTTCTTTGCTAAATTCGCGTTAATAATTCTTGCAATAACGATAGAAACACCAGCTAAAATAGCGATACAAATATATAACATTTTCTTGCCTCCATTAATAAATTGTCATGATTATAATTCCAGAAGAGATGAATAATAATCCAATTAGTTTTTTCTGTTCAAACTTCGCAACCTTCATTCCTAATAAACCGAAATGATCAATAACAATTGAAGCAATGGATTGACCGAGTAAGCTTAATGCGATCGTAATAGAGGCACCAAGGGCGGAGAAACTTATGTTGTTAAAAAGAACAGTAAAAACTCCAATGGCTCCGGCGCTATATAAATAAAGTGGAATACCTTTATCAAAATGGATTTTATTTTTGTTAATGATTAAAACGAAAATGACTGCTATTAAACCTACAAGATGAATGATAACACTCGCTGTATAATTGCCAGTCGACCCAGATAAAATCCCATTCAATGGGAGCATAATGGCAATAAGCACACCAATAAAGACAGAAAGAAAGTTATACAATGTAATATCCCCTTTTTATATTTCATATTTGTAATGACTGTATCATGCTGAAATTGTGTATTACTATGACATATGTCATAGTGAAAGAAGAAAATTTTGTTTACAATTGGGATAAGTTGTAAAGGTGGGGGACTATGAAGAAAGTATGTAATTCTAATAAATTAGCAGAGTATATGAAACAAAATAATATTGATTCATTTTTTAGTAGTGATATGAAACCATATATGGAACTTATATTTTTTAAAAAGAATGAGTTTATTTGTAGAGAAAATGAAGAGATTGATTATTTATATTTTTTTGTTGAAGGAAAAGCGAAAGCATTTAACACATTAAGTAACGGGAAATCTGTATTACTATGTTTTTATGATAGTTTGCAGTTACTAGGAGATGTTGAGTTAATTCACTCTCAAAGAATCACTTCAAACGTACAAGTAATGGCAGATTCTTATTGTGTTGGTCTACCTTTAGGAAAAGTGAGAAACCAACTATTTCATGATGCGAAATTTTTAAGATGTATTTGTGGATCATTAGCTCACAAATTAAATAGACTTTCAAAAAATAGTACAATTAATTTACTATATCCACTTGAAAATCGACTTGCGAGTTACATGTTAGCAGCAGGGGAAAGAGCGGTTCAGCACGGAAACAGAATTGTATTTAGTGGGAATTTAACGGAAACAGCTGAATTGTTAGGAACGAGTTATCGGCATTTATTGCGCACATTGAATACGTTTTGTGATAAAGAGATTATAAAGAAAAATAATGGTTGCTTTGAAGTGATGAATGTAAATGTTTTGCGGGAATTGGCGGCGGATGTTTATAAATAGGAGGGTATTATAAATGATTACACCTATATTTAGAATTTTTGATATTGAAAAAGCTCAGTTATTTTACTTTAACTTTTTAGGATTTAAACTGGATTGGGAACATCGGTATGAGGAAAATATGCCATTATATATGCAAATTTCGTTAAATGGTGCTGTAATACATTTATCTGAACATCATGGGGATGCTTCACCAGGCGGTGCAATTCGTGTGAAAATAGAGGATTTAAAAAGTTATTATGCTATTTTATCAAGTAAAGATTATGCGTATTCAAAACCTGATATAGCGAGAACACCTTGGGATACAATGGAATTAACTGTGATTGATCCATTTTTGAATAGAATAATATTTTATGAGGAAATGGTTTAGAAATTGAGGTGTCATAAATAATTTATCAAAATAGGGGTTACAATGAAAAGAAAACTAGCGATAATTTCAGATATTTATGGAAATAGTCACGCTTTAAAGGCGGTATTAAAAGATATTTCACGTCGTAAGGTCGAAATGATAATAAATTTAGGTGATAGTGTGTATGGGCCGTTAGATCCTTTAGGGACAATTGAAATATTAATGAGTAACGAGATGATACATATTAAGGGGAGTTTACTTTATAGTGAACTGCTCTTTTTATTTTGGGTAGATATTGAATTATATAAAAATAAAATGTTATGATTACGGAAACGCATGAACACATGAACATATATTCATGTGTTTGTGAGAAGGAGGGATTGGAGTGAAAGATATAATTATCGTTGGAGCTGGACAAGCTGGATTAACAATGGGATACTACTTGAAGCAGGAAGGATATAATTTCTTATTACTTGAGGCGGGAAATAGAATTGGCGATTCTTGGAGAGACCGCTATGATTCTTTGCAGCTCTTCACACCAAGGGAATATAGTAGTTTACCAGGTATGATATTAAAAGGAGAAGGTAATGGATTTCCATGTAAAGATGAAATTGCAATTTATTTAGAAGAATATGCAAGGTATTTTCAATTGCCGGTACAATTACAGACTGAAGTTTTAAAAATAAGAAAAGAGAAAGAAACTTTTGAATTACACACTCCTACAGAAATTTTACAATCGAAAAAAGTTATTGTTGCAACAGGTGGTTTTCAGCAACCATTCATCCCCTCATTTTCACAACATCTTTCATCACATATTTTTCAAATACATTCATCACAATATAAATCACCATTACAAATTCCAAAGGGAAAAGTACTTGTAGTAGGTGGTGGGAATTCAGGCATGCAAATAGCAGTAGAACTTGCAAAAACTCATGAAGTTACAATGGCTATAAGTCATCCTTTAACGTTTTTACCGTTATATCTTTTTAGAAAAAGCATTTTTAATTGGTTAGAAAAAATGGGTTTATTGTATGCCGAAATACATACAAAGAGAGGAAGGTGGTTTCAGAAAAGAAAGGATCCCATTTTTGGTTTTGAAGGTAAGGAACTTATTCGTAGTGGAGCAATGAAACTACAGGGAAAAGTAGTAAGTGCATCAGAAAATAACATTATGTTTCAGAATGGTGATACGTATAGTGCACAAAGTATTATATGGTCAACTGGTTTTGTTCAAGATTATAAATGGATTGAAATAGAAAAGGCAGTAAATGAGAATGGATTTCCTAATCATATAAAGGGAATCAGTCCAGTAAAAGGATTGTATTATATTGGATTACCGTGGCAATCTCAAAGGGGTTCTGCGCTTATTTGTGGTGTAGGAAAGGATGCGGTGTATTTGCTTTCTGAAATCAAAAAATAGATCAGTAGCAATAGCTACTGATCATCCATATGTACATGAATTAGGAGAGGTCAAACATTTATTAGCTTTATTATAATAGATTTTCATAGATAAAAAAACTGAAAATTCGCATTTAAATGTTGAGAAAGTTTTTTGTATCGAAATATATAAAAAAATGGGGATTTTTATTGAAAGAAAATATGATATTTATATTTTAGTAAAGTATGATATAGTCTATATAAGATTCGTTTCCTTAAATTAGGTTTTTTGTATAGTAATTACATTCACAGTTGGGAAGGGGAAAAGATTGTGAAGTTTGATGATCAACGTCTACTAGGAATACGATTAGGTTCTGTACTCATAACAGAAGAAAATCAATATTTAGTAATTAAGAAGAAAGATCATTATGCACTATTAAACATACATAGTTTAGAATGCACACATGTCGAAGTGCAGTTAGAGCATATTGAAGAACTGCTGCATGAAGATTTCCAAGAAAGTATAACGGAAATTATCGCACCAGAACATATTAAAATTGTGGTGAAAAATGTTATATAAAGAAAGAAGCTGGGAGAATCAGCTTCTTTCTTTATATCTGTTTCGCTCATTATATAGATAATATTTTTAAAACCTCACCAATAATCCCATCCTTTTGATGGACACCTAAATCGGAATTCGTCATAATAACAGCGCCATTACCTCGGTATGGATTACATACCATCATACATTGAAATCCAACACCCCATCCAAGTGAGTAAATTTGTAAGTCTTCATTAGAATTATCTAGAAAAACACCTAACCCAGTCCATTTTGAGCAGCCTTGAGGAGAAATCATATCTAGTACTGTTTTTTGAGAAAGTTTTAGTTTGCTATTTCCCTGTAAGGAATGAATGATTTCAATAATTAAAGTTGATAAGTCAGTTGGTGTTGTCCAAATGCCTGAAGCAGCTGCGAATGGATAAAATGGATACTTCTCATTTGTTACAGTTCCATCTTTATTATGCCCGCAAGCAAAATCATCGGTTTTATCTATGTCTTCGGGAGAGAAGAGTGTACTATTTTTCATTTGTAGTGGCTGGAAGATAAGTTCTTCTAGTAACTGACTGAAGGATTTCCCCGTAATATCTTCAAGTAGTTGTTCGATTATACAAAAGTTTGCGTCTGAGTAATGAAATTCACTTTCTGGTTCATAATTCATTTCTATAGGTACTGGGCAATATAATGTTCTACCAGAAAGGAGTTCAGGAATTTTAGGTATTCCTTTCTCTAGCTTATAATGTTCAAAACTATTAGGAGGATCAATGATTCCAGATTGGTGACTTAATAAGTTTCGCAACGTGATTTTTTTCTTTGAAGTAAATAGATTGGTAGGGATATTCCAAGATGTGAGTCGATTATTTACGTCTTCATCTAAATGTACGATTTCTTGATCAGATAATGTTAGTACGAGTATTGCGGTGATGAATTTGCTAATAGAACAAGAATTGAATATGGAATCCGTAGTGACAGTTCTAGTTGTTCCAGATTCAAGTGTTCCGAAGGCAGTCGCTTCATCAAGTCTACCATCACGTATAACAGCAAGGCTTAATCCGGCAACGTAATATTGGTTCATTTTCTCGTATATATTGTTACTTTTTAAGTTCATAGTAACTCCCTTCTTTTAAAAACAGAATATTTATTTTATTATACATGAGTAAATAGAGAGAGGATCTGTAATTGAAACAAAAAGAGAGGTTTTAATAGAGGGAAGGAGAGTAAAAGCAAACACTTCATCTTTTATCGATGAAGTGTTTCTTATTTTAAGTTAATTCGAAGTGAACATGTGAAGGAATTTATCCCGGTACATGTACATAAGCCATGAGGTTGTTATTAAGGAAATAAGTGCTCCTTTGTTTTCAATTGGTGCATTGAAAACAAGCCAACCAACTATATCAAATAATAAATGTAGTGCGATTGAAAGAACTACAAATAGTAATAATGTCTTCAAAAATCTTTTCATAAAGTGTCCCCCTAAAATAAAAGGTTTTATCAATAATGTTGTATATTACTATTATACATTAAATGTGTCTTGTGGTAAAATTTACATAAGTTACTTAAATAAAACATATGAAAGCTAGTGAAGGAGGAGCAGTCATGGGATTTTGGATTGTCATACCGATTGTGGCTTTTGGGTTAATTTATATTGCGGAGAAACTAAATAAAATTGAAAAGAGAACAGATGCAAGGTTAAAAAGGATTGAGAAGCAGCTGCAATTAATTACGAAAGAAATGGGGATTGTAGAAAGAGATCCTGAAATTAATAAAGAATTGCGTCAGCTTGTGGAAGATGGAAAAACGATTACAGCAGTTAAGAGAGTAAGAGAAGCATTTGGTTTTTCAATACTAGAAGCAAAGCAATATGTCGATAAATTATAAAAAAGATCATCCATTTGGATGATCTTTTTTAATGAATCATTCGTGTATTTACATAAGCCGCAATTAAAACGTGGCCAATTACAATGATGGGAATAATAATTTTGACGTTAGGAGTAGTGAAGACACTACCGAGTGTTGCGAGGACACCAGCACTTAAATTATAAAGCCCAACAATTTTTGATAACTTCACTTTATCTGATACACGGCGTTCATTGTAACCTGATAAAAGCCAAGTGTACTGTTTTACTCCAATGAAATAAGCTAGCGAAAATGAGATGATTGCTACTATGAATAATGATGGAGAAGCGAAGAGGGTCACCGGAACCACCTCCATTAATGAACTATAAATTAATTATAGTATGAATGTTATAATTTAACAAAATACAATTGTGATTATAAGCTTAATAGCAAAAATGGAGTATTTGTTAGGAAGGGAGATTACATATGAATATTTCAGAATTCCAGAGATATGTAGCAAGTTTTAGTAAAGAAAAAGGGTTTCAACATACAACAATTGAAGAGCGTACGATGTATGCAATGGCGGAATTAGGGGAATTAACAGAAGCTATATTAAAGCGTGATAAAATACAAGATTCGAAACGAGAGATCGGTTTAGAAATGTTTGATGTAATTTGGAATGTATGTGATTTAGCAAATAAATTAAATATTGATTTAGAGAAGGCGTTTGAAGAAAAAATGATGATTAATAAAAAGCGTGAATGGTAAAAGGAAGGTTAAGTTTCAAAGTGTACAAAATTTTGTACGCTTTTTTATTAATGGCATGAAAAATATGTAAGTAAAGATGGAACAAACTTTTGAAATGAATTGTCTATTTTAGGTAATAACCATTTAGTTTGAAAGAAAGGATCGATAAAAATGAAAACGAATATATTATTAAAAGTAGGGTTATGTGTAAGTTTACTAGGAGTAACTCAATTTGTTAGTGCAATATCTTCCGTGCAAGCAGAACAAAAGCTAGGGCAAAAAGTAATAAAGAATGAGACAGGAACAATTTCAGTTTCTCAGTTAAACAAGCATGTATGGGTTCATACAGAATTAGGTTATTTTAACGGAGAAGCAGTTCCTTCGAACGGTCTAGTTCTTAATACTTCTAAAGGGTTAGTACTTGTCGATTCTTCTTGGGATGATAAGTTAACGAAGGAACTAATAGAGATGGTAGAAAAGAAATTTCAGAAGAGAGTAACGGATGTCATTATTACACATGCGCACGCTGATCGAATTGGTGGAATTAAAACGTTGAAAGAAAGAGGGATTAAAGCACATAGTACAGCGTTAACTGCAGAACTAGCAAAGAAAAATGGATATGAGGAGCCGCTTGGAGACTTACAAACGATTACGAATATGAAGTTTGGAAATATAAAAGTAGAAACGTTCTATCCAGGTAAAGGGCATACAGAAGATAACATTGTTGTATGGCTGCCACAATATAATATTTTAGCTGGAGGCTGTCTAGTAAAATCAGCTGACTCGAAAGATTTAGGAAATGTTGCTGATGCGTATGTAAATGAATGGTCCACATCGATTGAAAATGTGTTGAACCGATATGGAAATATGAAATTAGTAGTACCTGGTCACGGTGATGTAGGTGGCAAAGGATTGCTTTTACATACAATGGATTTGTTGAAATAAGAAACAAGAAATAAAATACGCTATTCTTTCTATTGGATTATAGGAAAGAATAGCGTATTTATATGTGAAATTCTGTATTCATTGAATCACAATTATTTACTCAAGAGATTCAAAACGCTTTATCGCCAAATATATTAAGAAATCTTAGTTTTGTACAATGAGCTAGTAAAAGATTCATTTTTATTTATATATTGCTAGACGTTCTTTAAAGTAATTATTTAGCCTTTTGGAAGCATCAACAGAAGTGTACATGCTTATGTATGAATTTTATGGTGTCAATAAAAAAATTATGTCAACAAGATGAACTGTCACAAATTTTTATATATTATTGTGATTGATATCACATCCCTTTTTCTCAATGGATATTATGCTTAGTTTGTAAGGAATGATTGGGAGAGGGTGGGATGATATGTTTTGTTATCAATGTGAACAAACGCCAACAGGCGGATGTAAAGTAATGGGTGTTTGCGGTAAAAATGAAACAATCGCAAGTTTACAAGATACGATTGTGTTTGGATTAAAAGGAATTGCGGCTTATCGTACGCATGCTGCTCAGCTAGGGTATACAGATGCATTTGTAGACGCTACAACGCAAGAAGCGTTATATATGACATTAACAAATTCTAACTTTAATGAACAAGAGCATATTGATATGGCTATGAAAGTAGGGAAATCAGCTTTACGAGTGATGGAGTTGTTGGATGAGGCACACACGAATCACTTTGGTGTTCCAGAGCCTGTTCAAATTACACAAAACCATGTAGAAGGTAAGGCAATTGTAGTTACTGGTCATAATCTATTTGCATTAGAGGAATTATTAAAGCAAACAGAAGGAAAAGAAATTAATATTTATACGCATTCCGAAATGCTACCAGCACACGGATATCCAAGGCTGAAAAAATATAAACATTTAAAAGGAAACATTGGTAAGGCGTGGTATGATCAACGACGTCTTTTTGAAAAATTTACTGGTGCAATATTGGCAACAACGAATTGTGTTATGCCAATTAAAGGGTCATACTCTGATCGATTCTTTTCATATGACATTGCAGGCCTAGAAGGTGTACGAAAAATTGAAAATGATGATTTTACACCATTGATTCAAAAAGCGCTAGAACTTCCAGAAGTACATATGGAGTCGGATGAACAGTTAGTAACAGGGTTTCATCATAATACCGTATTATCATTAGCTCCAGAAATTATTGAGGCAGTAAAGGAAGGGAAAATAAAGCGTTTCTTTGTTATTGCAGGTTGTGATGCCCCAGGAAAAGGCGGAGAATATTATCGTGAATTAGCAACGTCACTTCCGCCAGAAACGGTTATTTTAACAACTTCTTGTGGGAAATTCCGCTTTAATGATGTAAATTATGGTGTTGTTCCCGGTACGGAGATTCCACGTTACATTGACTTAGGACAATGTAATAATTCAATTTCTACAGTGAAAATAGCCGCCGCTTTAGCAGATGCTTTTCAATGTGAAGTGAATGAATTGCCAGTGAGTATTGTCCTATCTTGGTTTGAACAAAAAGCGGTTGCCATTTTACTTGGGCTATTTAGTCTTGGGATTCAAGATATTCGCATTGGTCCAAAGGCACCTGAATTTATTTCGCCTGGTGTGCTTGATGTATTACAAGAAACATTTGGTTTAAAACTAATTACAACCGCAGCAGAAGACATGAATATGATGTTATCGTAACAAAAAGGATGTCCTATATGTAGAGTTGGCTTTATAAAGAATTTGTATGTATTCGCAAACTTATGTATTAGATGCACAGGTGCATTAGTAGAAGAACAAAAGAATGATCCGTCTCCTTAATAAGGAGAGCTAGCCACATTCATTAACTTCGGAATAGTATAGCGCCCCAAAACAAAAATGTAGAATTTTTGTTTTGGGGTATTTCTTTTTCTTAGCTGGATAGGTATGTGGTGAGATTTCTTAAAAAGAAAATAGGCAGTATCCAATAGGTAATAGCGGATTTTTTAAAAAAATTTAAAAGTCTAGTTGACATTCACCGCTACTTAGTCATACAATGTACTTGTAATAAGCAATACTGAATAGCGTGGTTTCTAAAAATATATTCAGTATCCAATAGGTAATAGCGGATTTTAGAAAAAATTTAAAAATCCAGTTGACATTCCATCTACTTAGTCATACAATGTAGTTGTAATAAGTAATACTGAATAGTGAGGCTTCTCAAAAGCTATTCAGTAAAAATTCGCCTTAGTACTCTGTTATACTGAATATAAGTCAGACAGAATAGGGGGTAGAGGAGGATCAGAATATGGAAAATTTAACTGAAATGCTGAAAGGTTCGCTGGAAGGATGTGTGCTGGAAATCATTAGTCGCCGTGAAACCTATGGCTATGAGATTACCCGTCACCTGAATGATCTTGGGTTTACCGAAGTTGTGGAAGGAACAGTATATACCATCCTCGTACGATTAGAGAAGAAAAAACTTGTGAATATTGAAAAGAAACCGTCAGATATGGGGCCGCCTCGCAAGTTTTATTCGCTTAATGAAGCTGGCCGCCAGGAGCTTGAATTGTTTTGGAAAAAATGGGATTTTGTATCGTCAAAAATTAACGTCTTGAAGTCAAACTAGCTTCATAAGATAAGTTATTGCGTCTAATGTTTTTGGAATTTCTTGTTCTGCTTTATAAAAAAGGAGGAAAAATAATATGATGGAAATGTTCAAAAAATTAATTGGTGATAAAAGAGAGTACAAAATGATGATGGCACGAGTTGGGGCTCTGCCAGAGGACTATCAGTTTGTGTTTAAGAAAATTCAAAACTACATGTGGAATTTTTCGGCAGGTAACGGGATGGATATGTTACACATACAGTATGAATTAATCGATTTGTTCGAAGCAGGTGCGGCGGAAGGAAGAGAAGTGCTTGAAATCACTGGGGATGACGTGGCTTCCTTTGCTGACGAACTAGTGGCAAACGCTAAAACCTATGTTTCCAAGTATCGTGAAGATTTGAATGAGAGTATCATGAAGCAATTGAGAAAAAAATAAATGCAATAGATAATACCGACTGATTAGCTGGTTACAAATATGAATTGCTGCCATCGCTATTCAGTTATATTTTTAACTCGGTACTAAGTAGTACGGATTATCAGTGGTACTAAATAGAGAGGTGTAGGTAATCTATCTTCGTAAAACATTTTTATAAGGAGGAAAAAGTATGAGTAATGCAGCAATTTCTGTAAAAGGGTTAAAAAAATCTTTTAAAGACAAGGAAGTTTTAAAAGGGGTGGATTTTGAGGTGCAGCGTGGCGAAATTTTCGCACTGCTGGGATCAAATGGAGCGGGCAAGACGACAACGGTCAACATCCTCTCGACGCTGATGAAGCAAGATGGCGGCGAAGTAGATATTTGCGGCTTTGACGTCCAGCGTCAATCAGATCATGTTCGTCAGAGCATCAGTCTGACAGGGCAGTTCGCAGCTTTAGACGGTATGCTTACCGGGAGAGAAAACTTGATAATGATCGCCAAGTTGCGTGGAGTTTCCAATCCTGCTCAAGTCGCTGACAATTTGCTTGCAAGATTCAGCTTGACCGATGCAGCAAATCAGAGAGCAGACCAATATTCAGGCGGGATGAAGCGCCGTCTTGATATCGCTATGAGCTTGATCGGGACGCCAGCAGTCATTTTTCTCGACGAACCAACGACAGGGCTTGACCCTGAAGCGCGGATTGAAGTTTGGGATACCGTTAAGGAACTTGCCGGCGCAGGCACAACTATCTTATTGACGACCCAGTACTTGGAGGAAGCCGAACAACTGGCGGACCGTATCGCTATCTTGCATGGCGGAAAAATTATTACGACTGGTACTCTTACTGAACTTAAAGAGATGTTCCCGCCAGCAAAAGTGGAGTATATCGAGAAGCAGCCGACATTGGAAGAAATTTTCCTTGCGATCATCGGCAAAAAGGAGGGGATGTAAATGAAGAGCAAAACAGGGGTGTTACTAGGGCGTTTAATGCGCAACATTATGCGCAGTCCGGATACGATTATTACAGTAGCGATTACACCAATTATGATGATGCTGTTATTTGTTTACGTATTTGGCGGTGCAATAGAGACAGGAACGGATAACTACGTCAATTATTTATTGCCGGGAATCTTGTTGATGGCTATCGCATCCGGTGTCGCTTACACTTCCGTGCGGTTGTTTACGGATGTAAAAAGTGGATTGATGGCACGTTTTATTACTATGCCTATCAAGCGCTCGTCGGTATTGTGGGCTCACGTATTAACCTCACTCGTTGCTAATGTGCTTACTATCGTGGTGGTTATCCTGGTTGCGCTTTTAATGGGCTTCCGTTCTAGTGCTAATATTCTAGATTGGCTCGCGGTAGCTGGAATACTTGGGATGTTTACGTTGGCACTGACATGGCTGGCTGTCATTCCCGGGTTGACAGCGAAGTCTATGGAAGGGGCGACAGCCTACTCGTACCCGCTAATTTTTCTACCATTTATCAGTTCGGCCTTTGTTCCTACCGAAACTATGCCAAAAATAGTTCGTGCGTTCGCTGAAAACCAGCCTGTGACTTCAATCGTGAATGCGATTCGTGCCCTCTTATATGAAGGGACTGTTGGCAACGATATTTGGGTAGCGCTTGCTTGGTGCGTGGGCATTATGGTTATCGCTTACTTCTTCGCGGGTAAAGCATTTAAACGCCAGTTAGGATAAGTACACCATCGGTTCGGTTCCTTATGGAAATTAAATATTCTGAAATAAAATATATGTTTGGAAAAGTGGATTAAAATCACATTAATCTTAGTTATTTCCATAGTTGTTGGTATTTTTACTGGTTACACATTTGGCACGTAAGTAGGTTCAGACGTTGAGAAAAAGCAGACTGAGAGAGTTAAAGGGGAAGAGATAATATTTTGACCGCAATTCTAATTGCCATATAATAAATGCAATTTTTATACATGAAAAGCCCACCTATTTCCGTAGGTGGGCTATATCTTTATTACACAATACAAAAGTATACTCTCTTTTTCTTACAAACTTTATGCAATTATGCATATTTAGAAAAAACTACACTTAATAAATATTACATATAGTAAATGGAAACTTATAGTGTTATTCTTTTAAAAGGCGTAACATGTCAATCATTATAGAAGATGTGGCGGCTCCTTGGGGGAGAAGTTCCTTTTTTCTGAAAAATGAATATAGATTCAATATATATAATAAATATTCACAAAAATAATTTTATGTTTTCTTAATTTATTTCTTTACATCTGCATTAATCATTTAGTATAACAGTTTTCACGTCTAAAATAAGGTGCTTGAACAAAGGAGAATATAAGTATCTTTATAACGAGTTCCTAATATAATCAATGTGTTAACAAAAGGAACTCTGTATTATTTTTGTTTTTCTACCGACTAATACAGCTTCAAACAATGGACACAATTGCTACATACCACTTGGAATTAATTATCTATTCATAATTCAGTTTATTCAATCTTTCTAAAAATAAAAAAAAATTGGACTCGTAAATATTAACGTTATAATGAGGGCGTCGAGAGGTAATCTATTACCGACGGAGAAAATATCAAACATTTTAAAATTGGACTGACACGATTACTTTAAGAAAGGTGTGTGCTTAGAAGGGGGATTTATTCAAAATAGTTTAGCTGCAGTGGACATCGCATTAGCTAGCATAAACAATATCAAAACTGCTGGCGAAGTTATTGAAGCGATGTATAGGGTTGGTTGGAGGATAAATGCCTCGCAAATTAAGAGAGAGACAGACAGGTTTAGGTGGAATCGATTACAATGTAACAAATTTTGTAAGCGATTCATTTTTCAAAAATGGTCTATATTCCTAAGCCTAAAAAAGAGACGTAAGAATAGGATACAAGGGGGATTTATTATATGAATGGGAATACTGCAAAAAAAATAGAATTTCAAGCTGAAAATACTGCAGTGAAAAATGAGAAATATCTAGATCCTAAAAAGTGGCATAAACAAGATACTACCTGGGCGTTGAGCCTTTTTGGAACAGCAATTGGAGCAGGAGTACTCTTTTTACCTATTAATGCAGGTTCAGGTGGTTTATTATCATTACTGTTAATTACTATACTTGCATTTCCTGTTATGTATTACTCACATAGGGCGCTTGCTAAAATGATATATGCTTCTAATTCTGCTGATGAGGGGATTACAGGTACAATAAGAGAGTATTTTGGCAATAAGGCAAGTATAATTTTTAACATAGTATATTTCGTCTCAATTTATACGATCGTACTGATGTATTCGGTTGCACTTACAAATACTGCAAGTAGTTTTATCGTGCATCAATTGCATATGAAGGAGCCTTCAAGGGCCATTTTATCTCTTATATTAGTACTCGGTCTTATAGCTATACTAAACTTTGGTCAAGATATCATTGTAAAGGTAATGAGCATGCTAGTATATCCTTTCATAGCTTCTTTACTTTTTATCTCAATATCTTTAATTCCACAATGGAATACGTCAATGCTTAGTTTTTCAAGTGTTTCTACTGCTTCAACAGGAACAGGGTATTTTGGAGTGATATTGATGATACTACCAATCATAGTGTTCTCGTTTAATCATTCTCCTATGATTTCGTCATTCGTTATGAAACAGAGAGCTACGTATGGAATAGACGCTACTGATGCCAAGTGTGCTCAAATACAAAAAGTTTGCTATATCATGACATTCGCTGTTGTTATGTTCTTTGTTTGGAGCAGTACCTTGAGTT
>NZ_PCNZ01000003.1 GCF_002975175.1 Bacillus sp. MYb209 | reverse complement strand
AATCTGATGGATTTAATGTAATGAAGGGTGCCATTTTGGGCCTACCGATTATTGGTGGGATAATAGTTGGTGTAGCGCAAGATAATTTAGGCAAGTTAGAACCTACATTAGCAGAATTACGTAAGACCGTAGATTATAAAGTAACATTAAATCGTGTAGTTGGAGTTGCGTATAATAATATTAGTGAGATGCATAAGGCGCTTGATGATGCTATTAATGCTCTTACTTATATGTCCACGCAGTGGCATGATTTAGATTCTCAATATTCGGGAGTACTGGGACACATTGATAATGCATCTCAAAAAGCTGATCAAAATAAATTTAAATTCTTAAAACCTAACTTGAATGCAGCTCAAGAGAGTTGGAAAACATTACGGACAGATGCGGTCACATTAAAAGAAGGGATAAAAGAATTAAAGGTGGAACCTGTTATCCCGCAAAAATAGGGAAATATTAGTTCTGTTGCGAAGTGACGCAAAGCATAGAGAATCTATGATTACATTGTTAAATAGTCATAAAACAACTAATAATTCCTTATACATCAAAAAGGCGGAGTCTCATTAAAGACTTCGCCTTTCATTTTTATATAAGTTTCATCCAAATGCCAAGATAATCGTGCAATTTTGCTTACTTTTAAAAATTTTGAAAGACATCACTTTTAAAGAAGAAATGAACTGAAAATCAAAACCTATATAGGAGGAGTATGAAATGATAAAAAAAATCCCTTACAAACTACTCGCTGTATCAACATTTTTAACTATGACAACCACTTATGCAGTCACACCAGTAGCAACTTTTGCAAGTGGAATTGAACAAACTAATAATGGAGATATATCTCTTTCAGCAAATGAAGAAAAGATGAAAAAAGCTTTGCAGGATGCTGGGTTATTTGCAAAATCTATGAATGACTATTCTTGTTTGTTAATTAATAATCCAGATGTAAATTTTGAGGGGATTATTATTAATGGGTATGCAGATTTACCTATTAAAATTGTACAAAATCAAAAGAATGCAAGAGCACATGCTGTTACATGGGATACGCAAGTAAAAAGAAAACTGATAGATACATTGACAGGCATTATTGAATACGATACAAAATTTAACAATTATTATGAAACATTAGTAGAGGCGATTCATACAGGGAATGGAGATACTTTAAAAAAAGGGATTACAGATTTACGAGTTGAAATTCAAAAAAACGAAGAGTATGCAAAACAATTAATACAAGAATTAACTAAGTTAAAAGAAGATATTGGACAAGATGTTAGAGCATTTGGAAGCGATAAAGATCTCTTGCAGTCGATTTTAAAAAACCAAGGAGCTGCGGTTGAGGATGATCAAAAGCGTCTAAATGAAGTTTTAGCGGAAATAAACTATCAGAAAGGCATAGAATCTAAGGGATTGGACATGGTAAAGGTCCCATTTATTCCTACATTGATTGCTGGTGGTATAATGATAGGTGATGCAAGAAGTAAGTTAGGCTGGTTAGAGCCGGAATTAGCAAAATTAAGTCAGACTGTAGATTATAAAATAACATTAAATCGTGTAGTTGGAGTTGCATTTAATAATATTAGTGAGATGCATAGTGCAATTGATAAAGCTATTAATAATCTTACTTATATGTCCACGCAATGGCATGATTTAGATTCTAAATATTCGGGAGTACTGGGACATATTGATAATGCATCTCAAAAAGCGGATCAAAACAAATTTAAATTCTTAGCACTTAACTTGAATGCAGCGAAAGACAGTTGGAAAACATTACGAACAGATGCGGTCACATTAAAAGAAGGGTTAAAAGAATTAAAAGTGCAACCCGTCACTCCACAAAAATCAAGAAATATCGGTTCTTTTTCAAATCTTTTAAAAGTATTATAAATATTCAATGAAAAATTTTGAAACTATTTTAGTGAAAATGAGTATGGTGAACTTTAAATAGAAAACAAAAGCCGAAACTTTCAATAGAAAGTAGGAATGACGTTGTTATTGAAAGTACTAATGAAGATGATGATGTTGACTTTATTTTTGAAGATAGAAAAAAGTTAAGCGCCCATAACGGGTGCTTTTCTTACGATTAGTCAACTGTTTTTTAGAGTTCTAATTGATCAAATGTCAGAGATTTTAAGTCAATTAGAATGCAAACCAAATACCCCTAATATGTGTCCATTTTTTAATAGGGGGCAGATATGGTGTGATGAATGAAACTATGGTTTCAGGCGGTTAATCGATAATCATAGTACATATTATGTGTAATGAGGTAGAAGAGAAGCTTCAATAACTTATTTACACATGCAATGGACGCAACTTTATGACATTTGTTATAAGGTTGCGTTTTTAATTTATCGTAATACTCAACAATGTGATTTTGTCCGTAACGTCGTTGTTTAATCATGTTCTGGATGATGAGGAAAAGGAGCTTCCGCAAATGTTTATTTCCACGTTTATTGATTTTATCTTTAAAAAAGGTTTTACCTGATTGAAAACGGCGTATATCAATGCCAGCAAATGCATTAAGTTGCTTGTTATTATTAAAACGAGTAATATCTCCTATTTCAGCCATCAAGCGTACGGCAGTATTCGGCCCAATCCCAGGAAGACTGCGAATGATATCGTATTCTGCACGTTGCTCGGCTACATACACCATCTTGTTAATACAGCATTCTTTTTGGTGAAGAAGCTCTTGATAGCGCCTTGCGTATAATTTGAGTTGATCACACAGAACATCGTTCTTAGAAACAGCAGGATAGGAAGTTTTCGCTATTTCAAGTATCTGAATCGCTTTTTTCTCCGCCGTAATATTTGATATTTTTTTATTGGTGTTGGCACGAATACGATTTTTTATAATGGTTTTAGAAAGACCTAAAACACAATCTGGGTGGGGGAATAGTTGAACAAAATTTAAAAACAAATCAGATCTACTGGTAAACATTCTTTCCAATTCTGGAAATGTTAATTGGATTACTTTATGCATACGGCTGCGAATCATCGATAATTCACCATCCAGTTCGCTATATAATCTAGAAAGAGATTTTAACTGATAGAATAAGTTATCAGTTCCAGTAGATACCCTTCGGGTAACTGTAAAATGAGTGAGAGCTAATCGGTGTGCATCGCTTCGGTCTGTCTTATGAATCCGTAAGGAATCACATTGTAGTTTGGCTTCTAATGGGTTTAATAAACAATATGTATACTGGTTATCTTGCATAAATCGTTCTAGCTGTCTGGAATAAATCCCTGTTGCTTCGAACACAATTTCAGGTGATTCACCAGTCTCATCTGTAAGCTTATGTATCTTTTCTTGTAGTTTTTCAAAATCAGGCTTAGAATGCTTGATTTCACTTTCGAATACACATTGTTTTTGTGCATTATAAATTACCATATAACTTTTACCCATACTGACATCAAATGCAATTACGTGTTTCATATAGTTCCTCCTCAGGTGGAATTGAAGTCTTCAACTTACACTTATCGATTCCCATTTCTTATACACGATCTCGAGGACCAACATACTAAAAACTGATTCAAATAAGGTAAGTGAAGAAGGTCAGTTTTTTTTACGGATTCAGGATCCCAAAGCACCCACGACCCTCTCTTCACTTCTACTATATAAAAAATAGTAGTGCGAACCAATGCCTTGGTCTGCACTACTAATCTTAGTATGTTTTCTTTGTTATATATAAATTACAGAATAAAAAATAATATGAATAAGATAGACAATTTGATTAAAAAAGTGTATATAACTCTTTGGTGATTAATTCAATTCAAGGGGAACACGATTCGATGCGAAAGAAAGATTTAATAAGACAATAGAAAGCGGATTTACAGGAGATTGCTAAAGAAAGGAAGAGAGAGAAAAAAGAAAAAAAGAAACGTAAGAAATTGCATAGAAAGATAATAAATCCTCTTATTGGTTATGAAGATATAATCTTCATAACTACAAGCGTAATAATCTCCAATATTTAATTCTTTCAAATATATACAGCGATTCAGTTTCCTCAGGATGACGCATTTTATACCATCGGACAATTATGGAATACAAAAATGTAACGAATATTAAGTGACGACATTGAAATTCATTTTGTTGAGATACCGAAATTGGTAAAACAATGGCGTGAAGAAAAAGTAAACCCGTGGGAAAATACATTTGCTCATTGGATGTTATTATTACCAGCACACGAAGATGAGCATTTAACTCAAACATTGGAGGAGATTGCAATGAATCAAGACCCAATTTTACAAAAGGCAATGAATACATGGGAGAATATGAGTCATGACTCCTCCTTCCGGACAGCGTATGAAGCTCGCGAGAAAGTACTTCTAATAGCACATGCTCGTGAAGAAGGTTTAAGAGGAAGGGATTGAACAAGGAAAGATACAATTAATTCGTGGTATGCATAAGAATGGTATGCGTTTAGAAGACATTGCAAAATTCACTGGTCTAAGTACAGAAGAGATTCGAAAGATATTATTATAATGCATGGAACTAAAAAAAACCTGTACGGGGAGGCACAGGTGTCAAATAAGGGTATTTCGTTATGTAATTCATATTTTATCAGAGCTTCATTGAGAATAACAGTGTAACAAATTGAATATTCAGTTAATTTTGTTGAGAAATAAAAAACGCCCCGTAGGGAGACAGGACGTTTTAGAGAAACTTTCATTTATGTTTGGTGAAGAAAGTGATGATTTTAAATGGTTTGTCAGTAAGAATTGCGCAAGAAACAATTCTATTAGCAAAAAACGTACTATGTTACAGTATGGGCACTTGCTTTGATGTACAAAGATGAATTAGATATGAAAGAACAAATGATGAAAGATTATTCTTAAAGTAGCAAATTCGCTGCTTTTTTATTTTGCATAGAAAAAGGAACTCATAAAGGATTTCTTTTACATCATGCCGTTCTATAATCGTTGTTTTTAAGTTTCTTTCTAATGCCCCTAAACTTCGCATGATTGACACCTCAATTCTAAAAATAGAAGTAAAAAGTAAGAATTAAAAGTTTTTTCACATTTTTCGCAAATAACACACAAAAATGACATAAGTCTATTTTACTTTTATATATAGAAGTTATTTCGTAAGTAATGTTTCTTGAAATGGTTACTACATAGAAAGGAGATTTTAAAATGGATATGGATGCATATTATTGGGAAATGGTTAAGAAGAATATAGGGGTTTATTCTAAACAGGAACAAGAATGCCTTCGAGATAAGAGGGTCATTATTTTTGGACTAGGGGGAGTAGGAGGATATGAAGCAATTTTGTTTTCTCGAATGGGAATAGGGCATATTACCGGTGTTGATCCCGATGAATTTGAAGTTTCTAATATTAACAGACAAATGTTAGCGCTTTCTAGTGTTTTAGGTGAACCAAAAGCAAAGGTTGCAGAACAAGTTGTAAAAGATATACACCCCTATATATCAACAAATTTTATACAAACAAGAGTAGACGAGGATAATGTAATTGAACTTATAAAAGGGCACGATATTGTAGTAGAAGCCGTCGATGATATGCCTTCAAGAGTTATTATACATAGAACAGCTAGGGAATTGGGTATACCAAGTGTCGGGATGTCAGGTAGCCCACCAACACGAGGATTTGTTTCTACATTTTTCCCAACCGGAATTCCTTATGAAGAAGCATTAAATATCTCAAGTGTCGGATGCAAATTAACAAATCAAGAATTAAGAAAACAGATTGCTGATATAAAGAAAAGTCGAGCTTGGTATTCTGTGGAGAAAGGCGCACCAAAAGAGTGGGCGCAAGATTTTTGTGATGGAAAAGCAGGATGGATTATCACGCCGATGCGTGCTCATCTATTGTCACTATTTAGTTTTCATGAAGCAATACAAGTTTTAACTGGTCGTGAACCTTTAGCTAGAGCGCCTAAAGGCATTGTAATAGATTTAGATAGTCATATCCCGGTTCAAGTAAAAGAAGTCCCAAAAGGTGGATGGGATTATAAAACACTGTAAGGAGGAATACAAGTTGTTAACAAAAAATAATGATATGCAAAATATATATGAAGAAAGTTTTACGCGAAATATTGGTGTTATCTCTGTAGAGGAGCAGGAGAAATTAAAAAATTCTCGAGTTACTGTAGTTGGAGCAGGGGGCGTAGGCGGAATTACACTTATCCAATTGGCGCGAATGGGTGTGGGTTCTTTGCATGTTATTGATCAAGATGTATTTGAAGCAAGTAATATCAATCGACAAATGCTAAGTTCCATCAGTAAATTAGGACAGCGAAAAGCTGAGGTCGCTTTAGAAATTTTGCAAGACATTAATCCATTATTACAAGTAGAGATAACAAAAGAATTTGTTACCGAGGACAATGCATTGGAACTTCTAACAAATACAGATGTCATCATAGATGCGACTGATAATTTAGTAGCAAGAGTAATTATCCATCGTACAGCTCAGACCTTAGGAATTCCTTCTATTTGGATTGCGGTTACGCCTCCATTTAGAGGTGGCGTCATGTCTTTTACTCCTGACTCTACACCCTATGAAATTGCGTTAGGATATCCGTCTTATCAACAAGAGCTAACAACAGAAATACAAGATAAAATTCATGAATTAAAAGATGGGCGTGCTCTTCATTCTGTCACGTACGGCGCGGATGAGAACTGGGCAAATAGTTATGTACAAAAAAATCGCCCATGGGCGGTACTGTCTCCTGTTGCGAATATGGTAGGCATTCTAGCAAGCTTTGAAGCATTTAAATTTATGATAAATCGAGAAGAACTAAAACCTGTAATAAGTCCAAATTTAATTCAAATTAACCTTGCAGATCAGAATATGGTACAAGTTTCTGTACCGGAAAATGGTAGTTGGGATTATAAAACACTATAGATGAGGTAAAAGAATATGTTTCCTTTTTTGTTACTCGGAATTATTGTGACACTCGCCCTGCTTATAAAGGATTATGCCCTAGCTGGTGCGGCTTGTTTATTAGGAGTTGTACTTGCTGTTAGACAAAAAACTTTATTACATCTTATTCAACAATATTCTTTTCCAATTGGTATTTTCTTTCTGATGTTATTCCTTTTAGTACCAATTACATCTGGAAAAATTACAAGTGAAAATGTAATAAAATTAATTACCTCTCCTATCGGATTAGGATCCATTCTAGCAGGTTTTACTGTGTCATACATAGGAGGAAAAGGTGTAGGAGTTCTACCTATGAATCCTACGATATTGTTAGGTGTCTTAATAGGTACTCTTATTGCTGTATTATTTACAAAAGGGTTACCAGCCGGATTAATTATTGCGGCAGGGATAATAGCTATTATTTCTATGAAATGAAAGGAATATTCTAAATGAAGATAAAATGGAAACATATAAGTTTAGTAGGGATTTTTGTGATAATACTTATGTCTAGTTGTTCTAATATCAAAGAAACTTCTCAAAATGATCAAACTTCTAAAGTGGTAAAACAAGAATTAGAAATTCAGCAAGGTGAAGAAAAATTATTTTTACTTCATAAAAACTTAAATAATAAAAAACAGTATACATCTGATGAAATTATCTTATTTTTAGAACCATTTAGTGTACCTACAGCTCAAGCATTTGATGTACCAAAATTTTCGTGGATGGATGAGTATGCCCAAAAAGGGTATGATACTTGGGCTATGGATTTCAGAGGGTTTGGTCGTTCTTCTCGCCCTAAAGAAATGTCAGATTCCCCTGCCCAAAACCGTCCGGTTATTCATTTGAATGATGCAACTAAGGATCTAGAAACAATTGTAAATTGGATTAAAAAGAAGAGAAACGTAAAAAAAATTCATATTGTTGGATGGTCATATGGAGGCGTTGTGGCCGGAAATTATGCGATATCCCATCCACAAGATATTAATAAACTGATGTTATACGGATATATGCATGGATTCACGCTTCCTATGATGACAAAACCTCTTGAAAATCCATTACAAGCTAATCAATTTAATCCTGAAGCATCAGCCTATCAGATGGTGGACTTTGATAAAGGAATGCATCATTGGCATATGATGATGGGAAATAAAAAAATTGTTACAAACGAAGCAATGGATGCCGTAAAACAAGTTTTTATTGATTCAGATCCTATGAGTAAGAAAAATAATCAAACGATTCGTCGACCAGTTGGTCCACTTGAAGATTTATTTTATATTTGGAAAAATCAGCCTCTATATGATGTATCTAAAATTACCGCCCCAGTACTTGTTATTTATGGTGAAGATGACATATTTGCAGACCGAAATATGATGTCAAAATTAACAGGTACAAACCAAAAGAAAGAAGTAGTAATCCCCGATGCAACACACTGGGCTGTTTATGAAAAGAATCGTAATACCCTATTCGAACAAACATTAAACTTTATAGAGGCGAAAGAAGGCAAACAGGAATGAAAAAGGGTTTAACAATATTAGATGCTACCTTACGTGAAGGAGAACAACAATGTGGTATTCGTTTCTCCAAGGAAGACAAAATTAAACTACTTCACATGTTAGAGGATTTTGGAGTAAGTTTTATTGAAGTTGGACACCCTGGCATCTCTGAAGAAGAAGAAGAGATTTGCCAAGAAGTTGCAGCATCTGCAAAGCACGCCGAAATACTTATGCATGCTCGAGCGAAAAAAGAAGAAGTTCATGCGGCTTTTCGTGCTGGTGCCGATTGGATAGGAATCTGGGCGTCTATTAATCCTATTTCTTTACAAACAAAGTATACCAATCGATCAAAAGATTATGTTATTAATCAGGTGAAACAAGCTATTGAAGAAGCAAAATCTTTAGGAATGAAAATCCGTTTTACTATTGAAGATGCTTCACGAACGGAATGGGAAGATATCGCCTACATTGGACAAGTTGCACATATAGCTGGAGCAGATCGAATTAGTTTAGCAGACACTGTAGGAATTTGGGAGCCAGGTCAGTGTGCGACAATCGTGAAGAAATCCGTTGAGACATTCCCTTGTGAGATTGAAGTTCATCTTCATAATGATTTAGGATTAGCCATGGCAAATGCTCTTGCAGCAATCGATTCAGGAGCATCTGTTATTGATACCACGTTGTGCGGAATAGGTGAACGTGCCGGGATTGTGGACCTGCTAAATTTATCCGTTTTATTATCTCAAAAGCGTAATCATCCGTACTTTAAACTACAGATGATCCCTGAATTAACTCAATCTCTTCAATTAGCTACTGGTTGTAAAGTAGATCATTGGAGACCAATTATTGGAAATAATGTATTTACCCATACCGCACCCTATCATATGAAAGCTGTTCAGCAGAATTACTCAGCATACGAGAGTATTCAACCTGAAATGATAGGAAGAGTAAGGAACATACAACAAAAACGCATAGAGAGAAAAGGGTCTAGGCTTTCAAAGTCTTTGCGAGTTAGTAAACCATTTGTAAAGGGAGCATCTGAGCTTTTATATCATCGAGATGGTCCAGGAGAACGTTGGGTACAGATGGATTATAGAACTGATGAACGAGCATCATTTTATGTGATACAGCGTGTATTTTACGATGCACATATAGAGGATAACTTAGAAGGACATGTAGATGTTCATGCACATCATTGTGATAGTGCTTTTATTTTCTGGGGGAACAAAATAGATGGTATAGGCCTTATATGTGAAGTGGAAATTGAAGGGGAATCTCAAATCATTGAGAGCCCTGCATCCGTTTTTATTCCAGCCGGTTTAGAACATAGATACAAGTACCTTTCGGGTACAGGAACCTATACGAATATCGTACTAGCACCTAATTATAATTCTAGTTTACTAGAGAAAAATTCATGAAAAATGCGTGTGTATTGATTGAAGATAGCAACAGTTAGTTCGTGCGTATATAAATTAAAAAACACAGAACGTAAGTTCTGTGTTTTTTTCTATAATATGAAAAAAATAAACCATGAATTATTTGGTGAACTTATCTATGATGGGTACTGGACGGGAAAACAAAAAATAACTATTTTTGGTCATGACAGAGATGTAAATGCAAGTATCAACTTACTAAAATTAGCTATGTAATTGGTATTTTCCTTAGGGGTAGGTATTATCTTTATGGCTTCGTAAAAAGTATCTAATTCCCAAGAAGCACCCACCTCAAACAACCCGAAAGGGTGTTAAGTGGTGTGTAGTTTGTAGTTCATATAAAAGAATCTTGATATATTTCCTTTCCTAATATGTATCTCTTCTTTTACAATAGATAGAAAAGGCGAAATGGAGGAGATGGTTCGTGGCTGACAACAAAAGAGAGAAGCTAATGAAAAAAGTAGAATATCATTTACGTAACACATCACGTCAGCTTATTAAGATTGATACTGAAGAAGAAGCATTTCAGTATTTAACCGATTCCTTTTGCGCTGAACTATATTGTGACTTTGTAGCTGTAATTTTAAATGAAGGAGGGCAGTTTTTACCAAGAGCATGGAGCGGGAATTTAACTTCCTTAGCTTCAGCCTTTCCTCTTCATTCTGATGAATGTTCTTCGAAACTTCAATATCAAAGCATAACGGATCAAACGGCAGATTCTCCAGGGGAGTGCGTCCTGGCGGAAACATTGAAACATGCTGGTGTGAAGACTTGGTTTACCGTCCCACTAAAAGATGACATACAGCATTTTGGTTTTTGTATCGTTGCCTTTTTAAGTCATGTTCCTCTTTTAGATATGGAAATATCATTTGAGGAGTTTGGAAAAGACTTAGCAGTGGCTATAGCAGTGGCTAGACAAAAGGAAGCACAGTTTAAAAAAATCGAAGGATTTGGATGGGTTAGTAAGAATCTTTCGCTAGATGTACCGTTAGAACAGCATATATTTGAGTTAACTTCTAAAGCTGGAATTGGAACAGATGCGAATTTTGCATGTATTTACCTTTATAACGAGGAGGAAAACTGTTTTGTTTTTCAGCCGCCGTCATATGGGGAAATGGAGTGTCCACAGAAAATCATGGTTGAGGAAAAATACGTACTCAAAGAGCACTTTCCATTTTTTGAGACCATTGGTGGTGAACAGGTTACGGTTCCGTTGGTTATTGACATGAAACCAATTGGAGTTCTACATGTTGAAAATAAACGTGAAGGAGTCTTTTCGAAGGACGATTTAAAAGCATTGGAAATGCTTGCTAATCATTTGGCCACTATACTTGATAATGCAAGGCTATATAATGGAGAGAAAGAACATAAGCAACGCCTTCATCTTCTCTTAGATTACCAACAAGCTTTGTTAAAAGAAACGGTCGAGGATAATAACTTTGAAGGAATTACAACAATGCTTGGCAGTCTGTTTCAGGACTCTGTTATTATTTTTGATAGCTTTATGCAGCCTGTTTCATTTAATACTGAGAAAACAGAGAACGGTAACCAGCTAACAGAACAACTTGCTGAATTGGCAAGAGAAGAACGAAGAAAGCAACGAATCACTGATACTTTTCATGTTAATGATCCAAAACATATTGGTTATTGTTTTTCATTTTGGTTAATCAATGGGGGCGGTAATTTACTAGGTTATTTAGCGGTGCGAAGACCTAGCGGGAGAATGGATGAATTTGATCAATTGACGGTTGATTTAGCTCGTAATATTTGCTCAATTCAGTTTATTAAACAAAAGCTCGTTCTAGACACGAAAGAGCAGATGAAAGACAGTTTTATTAGTAAATTGCTCACTGAAAAAATAGAAGATCGAGATAGCATTTTGCAATATGCAAACTTGTATCAATGGGATCTTTTCAAAAACCATCGAATAGCTGTATTGTCGATTTCTCTTGAGGAGAAAGAATTAAGAAAAGGGAACCTCCTCGAACAGCAAGCGAAAAAATCACTTATATGGGATTTGATTAAGTCGCGTCTCCCGGAACTAGGAACTGGCATTTTAGCTGCCTCCCATATTGAGGAGCAACTCTTAATTGTGCCCATTGAAAAGCAGAAAAACAGCTCGAAAAAATTTTGGGAATCATTATATCATAGCATCCAAAAATGGATAGGTTCATCACCTATTTCCTGTAGTGTATTGATAGGGATTGGTGGGGGGACGCAGCAACTAGAAGACTATTTTATTAGTTATCAGCAGGCAATACAAGCTCTAAATATTTTAGACAGTCGCTTTCGCAAACAGGGGTTTGCCCTATTTGAAGATCTAGGATCGTATGCCATTTTACATCATTTAAATCATTCTTCAGCCGTAGACCTATTTATTAATAGACAAATTGGTCCACTACTTAAATATTCAGAAGGAAAGAATATAGACTTATATAATACATTACATGTTTTTTTGAAAAATAATGGAAATGTAAAAAGCGCTGCAGAAGAACTCTATATTCATAGGAGTTCACTTTTGTACAGGCTTGAAAAAATAGAGTCGCTCATTTCAGCTGATTTAAATCATGCCGAAGTAAGATTCAATTTAATGATGGCACTAAAGCTTTATGATATGTATGGAGAGGTAATGGGATAACATAAGTTTCCTTCTTAACTTATGTGCCAAAATTATAGTTTGAATAATTAGATGATATAGACGTTTCGCACATCATATAACTTTTTAAATATACAAAATTACGTTCAATTAGATAAAAAGAGGTTTCGCTTGGTATGAAACCTCTTTTTATTTTTGCTTTATACATAGTAGCTAAGTAGTTGCGTATTTTTTAAGTAATTGTTTTTAAAACTTGTTACACTATAAGGGTATTTGAAAAGGAATTATAGATTTGAAGGTGATGTGTATGAGGAAATATAAAATAGGAGAAGTAGGAAAGGAATTTGGTGTTTCGATAGATGCTTTAAGATTTTATGAAAAGAAAGGCTTCCTCAAACCACAAAAAGATAAAGATACCCGTGTTAGATTTTATACATATGAGGATTTTGGGGTGTTTTTAGCAATTAAAAGTTTTCGCCAAATGGGATTTCATGTTAATGAAATTGGATCTATTTTTAATGGCTTAGAATTTGATGACATAGTAAAAAAATGTAATGAAAAAATAGTTGAAAAAAATGAAGCGATAAAAAGGTTAGAATTAGAAACAAAACAAATTACTGAATTTATGAGTTTATTAAAAGAATTTAAACAAGAAGATAGGAAATGGTATATAAGGCAAGCTGGAACTTATTATTTTCTCAAACATGTTCAATTAAATGAAGGAACGTTGTGTGTAAATCCGCTAGTAAAAAAATGGTTAGCTTTTTTACCAACAGTGTATCCAGCGTTATACATTCCACTTGAACAATATAAAATGAAAAATATAAATAACAGTTATTGGGGAATGGCTACCTCTGAATTGAAAATGAACGAATGCCAATTACCTATTGATGAATCGGTTTTACAAGTAGATATGGGGGAGTGTTTGTATTATTTATATGAAAAAGATGCGAGTGAACCGTTATCAGCATTAATTTTAGATGAACCCCTACATATTATTCAGGAACGTGGCTACACTCTTAACGGAGATATTTTATGTCAGTATGTTTGTGAGACGAAAGGACAAGGGAGAATAGTTGAACATTATACTATTATGATTCCTGTTATTATGATTAAAGATAAAAAATGACATCGTATATGTGGTCATCGAGAATGAAATGAAAAAACTGCATGCTAATTGTTAGACACCGTCTACAATTAGATGCGGTTTTTTGAATCCGAAAATCAAGGGCGTTTACTCTTTGCTCATTTGAGTTTATACAAAATATATGAATAAATTAAATAAAGCTATTGCCCCTAGTCTTAGACCATAGTTTATATTGAAATCACAAAGAAAGCTCTTGTGAAAGTGGGGAGTATTTAAAACAGTTAGAACAAATATTAGAAATCGTAAATATGAGGAATATTGTTGTCTATGAGTATGTTTACGAACAAAATGAGAGGGTATCAGAAACAGATTTTTTATTGGTATAGATGGTTATTTCATCAAATGGTAAAGAACGTTAACATATAGTTGCAATGTTTACATCATAGAGTGCGCGCCTCAAGGAAAAGTTATATATTTAGAGGCGCGCACTTTTTGTCTTTGAAATAATCATAATTCTTTTCAATTGGATTTGCATCATAAGAACACCCCTAAAAATGTATGAAAGAAATATATATTTTTCCTACATTGTGTAGATACAAAAACTTTTTGGATATAGATATAATTTATTTGCAGAATATTAAAAAAGTTGAACAGGGGGATGAAAGATGTCGATTCAAACAATTGGTATTGTCGGTGCAGGATCCATGGGTTCTGGAATTGCGAACTTAGCTGCATTAAATGGATTTACAGTTATTTTACATGATATTGAGGAACGCTTTTTAGATAATGCAATGCAACGTATGAATGGATTTATGACTAAGAGTGTTACGAGAGGAAAGATGACTGAAGAAGATAAAGAATTGGCGCTTGGCCGAATTCGATTGACTACTAGTTTGGAAGATATGAAAGACGCAGATGTAATCATTGAAGCAGTGTTAGAAAAGTTAGAATTAAAGAAGGAAATCTTTGCTGCGCTTGACCGGATTGCTCCGGAAGGGGTTATACTCGCAACAAATACTTCATCTATGTCAATAACAGAGATCGCTTCAGCGACGAACCGTCCAGAACGTGTGGCGGGTATGCATTTCTTTAACCCTGCACAACTTATGAAACTTGTAGAAGTTGTTCGTGGTTATCGAACGAGTGATGAAACAGTCGAAGAATTGAAAGCGCTATCTAAAAAACTTTCGAAAGAACCAGTTGAAGTAAAGAAGGATTCCCCAGGATTTATTGTTAATCGAATTATGATTCCGCAATTTATAGAGGCAATTAAATTGCTTGAAGATGGCGTTGCCTCTGCAGAAGATATCGACAAGGCAGTTACGCTCGGTCTTAATTATCCGATGGGGCCGTTTACACTTCAAGATTTTGCAGGTGTAGACATTGGGTATCATGTGATGGAGTACTTCAAAGAAGAATTAAACAATGATCAATACGCGCCGCCGCTGCTTTTAAAACAGCTAGTTAGAGCAGGTAGACACGGTAAAAAAACAGGCGCAGGTTTTTATGATTATGAATAAAGAATGGGGGATTAAGTTATGAATTATGAGTTTTTAATTTGTGAAATTGAAAATAGAGTTGCGATCGTTACAATTAATCGACCACCTGTAAATCCATTGAATACACAAGTGTTTAATGAACTTTCCAGTCTATTTGGTGAACTAGAGGTAAATGAAGAAGTACGAGCAATCGTTCTTACAGGAAGCGGAAGGAAAGCATTTGTCGCAGGCGCAGATATTAATGAAATGGCAGCACTTGATCTTGTCGGAGTAAACAAAATGAATAAGACTTCACGAACGGTATTTAGCAAAATTGAAAATATGTCAAAGCCAGTCATTGCGGCGATAAATGGATTAGCTCTTGGCGGTGGGTTTGAACTCGCACTCGCATGTGACTTACGTATTTGTTCGGATCAAGCAAAATTCGCTTTTCCAGAAGTGGGACTCGGAATTATTCCTGGAGGCGGAGGTACACAGCGTCTTCAAAAGATTGTCGGCCAGGGGATAGCGAAAGAATTACTCTATTTCGGAGATATGTTTGATGCGCATCGTGCGTTCGATTTACATATTATCAACAAGGTAGTACCTGCGGAAGAGTTATTCGAAGCGGCAAAGGAATGGGCGTATAAATTGGCAAAAAAACCACCAGTTGCACTTCAAATGTTAAAAACGGCGGTAAATGTAGGAAGTAATGCTGACCTTGAAACAGGCTTAATCATTGAAAGTACATGTTTTGGAAATGCTTTCGCAACAGAGGATCGTAAAGAAGGATTACAAGCATTCGTTGAAAAAAGAAAACCAGTATATTTAGGGAAATAATGAGGTGAATGGGATATGACAGAGATTGTTTTATTGGAGGGAGCTAGGACTCCGTTCGCTGAAATTTCAGGATCGTTTCGGAGCGTGAATGCAACAGATTTAGGGGCAATTGCCGCTAAGGAAGCAATACGAAAAGCTTCTATATCTGCTGAAGATATTAATCAAGTTGTATTTGGTAATGTTCAGCAGTCTAGTAAAGATGCACATTTATTAGCAAGGCATGTTGGTTTAAAAGCCGGAGCACCTATTCATGTCCCCGCGTTGACGATTAATCGTCTTTGCGGAACTGGTGTTGAATCTATTTTAACGGCAGCTCGTTATATTCTTTGCGGAGAAGCAGACGTTGCACTTGCAGGAGGAACTGAGAACATGAGCCAAGTTCCGCATGTAATACCTGGAATGAGATGGGGAAGTCCACTCGGTGGTCCGGCTTTAGAAGATTGGTTATGGGATGGTCTTTATGATACGTATGGTAAATGTATGATGGGAGAAACAGCTGAAAACTTGGCAGCAAAATATAACTTAACGAGAGAAGAAGTAGATCAGCATGCACTCTCTAGCCATGAGCGAGCTCTTTTAGCAAGGGAAAAAGGGTATTTAAAAGAAGAGATTGTTCCAGTAACAGTGAAAGGAAGAAAAGGAGAACAGCTTATACATGAAGATGAGCATATCCGTCATACGAGCCTAGAAAAATTAGCGAAATTAAAACCCCGTTTTGTTGAAAATGGTGTAGTAACTCCTGGTAGTGCAAGCGGAATGGTGGATGGTGCAGCGGCCGTTGTTTTAGCATCCAGTAATTTTGCAAATGATAGAGGATTAAAACCGATTGCTAAGCTCATTTCTTGGGCTGTTGTTGGAGTAGAACCAAAGTATATGGGAATTGGACCAGTTCCAGCTATTCAAAGTGCATTAGAAAAAGCGAATCTAACTTTAGCAGATTTAGATTTGATTGAAATTAATGAAGCATTTTCTGCGCAGTACTTAGCTTGTCAAAAAGAATTAGGATTCGATCTTGATAAAGCGAATGTAAATGGAGGGGCAATTGCGATAGGCCATCCACTTGCTGCGAGTGGAACGAGAATTTCTCTATCCTTAATTTATGAACTAAGAAGAAGAAATAAAAAGTATGGGGTTTCCGCTGTTTGTATTGGCGGAGGTCAAGGAATTGCAGCGATTTGGGAAGCGTTGTACTAGAAAAACCAGGGAGAGTCCTTCCTGGTTTTCCTATATCGTATGTCCCGCTATAAGTATGGGATAAAAAACGCGAGCTAGTAGGTAAGACGATAGAAAGTGAGTGAGAGAATGAAAAAGAATATGAACTTATTAGCGGTGTATGAACTGTTAGAATCTATTACTTCATCTTATGGTGAAAAAGAAGCAATATATGATTTAACGAGACGAATTACATACAAACAATTGAAAACCGAAGTAGATTGTTTGGCTACTGCATTTCAGAGACTAGGATTAGGTAAAGGAGACCGTATCGCTGTATCTCTACCAAACTGGTCCGAAACAGTAGTTATATATTTTGCAGCAGCAAAATTAGGAGCGATAATCGTTCCGTTTAATCCAAAATATAAATCATATGAAATTGAGTATATATTGAAAAGTTCAGCTCCGAAGCTATTAATAGCTTCAGGAGAATTTGAGAAGAATTTTGGTTTTGAAAAAGTGCTTACTATGGTACAAAAAGCGATTACAGTAAGGTTTTCGCAATCAAATCTCTGTTCGTATGAGGAGTTAATGCGTACAGAAACAATGGATATTGAACCAGTGAATATAAATGTGAACGATGATTTGTTTTGTATATTATATACGTCAGGGACGACGGGAACCCCAAAAGGTGTAATGGTTACACACCGTGCTGTTGTACAATCTGCACAAACGATAGGAATAGAGCTGCATTGTACACAAGATGATGTATTTATTATTTCAGCACCACTGTTTCATATTTTCGGTATGGCAATTAATATGCTTTGTGCAGTAGCGATGGGAGGACGAATGATATTACAAGAAAAATTCCGTCCGCGAGAAACTTTACAATTAATTGCACAAGAAAAGGTAACCATCCAAAAAGGCGTACCAACAATGTTTATAAAAGAACTAGAATTAGAGGATTTTGATAAATATGATTTATCTTCATTGCGTGCCGGATTAGTTGGCGCTGCACCTATTCCGGCAAAAACAGTGACGGAGATACGAGAACGGATGGGGATTAACCTTTGTCAATCATTTGGAATAACTGAAACGGTTTCAGTTACGATGACTTCTTATAGTGATACGAAGCAGAACATTATAGAAACGCTCGGAAAGGCAATTCCAGGAGTTATGTTAAAAGTTGTCGATGAAAATAGAGTAGCGCTCCCGCCTGGAGAAGTGGGAGAAATCGCAGTTAAGGGATTTGGAGTAATGAAAGGTTATTATAATATGCCTGAACAGACAAAACAGGTTTTGGATAATGAAGATTGGTATTATTCAGGAGATTTAGGTACCCTTGATCATCAAGGATATTTAAGGTTCGTAGGGCGAAAGAAAGAGATGATCATAAGAGGTGGGTTAAACGTTTATCCTCAAGAAATTGAAGCAGTCATTATGAAACATCCAAAAATAATAGAAGCAGCAGTTGTAGGTCTTCCAGATAAAGTGCTCGGGGAAGTTGCGTGTGCGGTCATACGGTTAAAAAATGGAGAAGTTAGTTCAGAAGAAGAAATGAAACTGTATCTTAAAGAGAGAATGGCAATTTATAAAATACCAGAGAAAGTGATCTTTACAGATGAATTTCCAGTAACAGCAAGTGGGAAAATTCAAAAGTTGAAACTGAGAGAACAAGTATCTTCAAATATTAGTCCAACAGTTTGATAGATAGGAGGTAAAGGCATAATGGAAGAGTATACTTTTCAAGTAAGATGGGGAGATACAGATGCAGCTGGCATTGTGTATTATCCTAATTTTTATAAATGGATGGATGAAGCAACTCATGAATATTTTAAAAAAATTGGTTTTCCTTCAGTCGAACTTTACGAAGAACAACAAATTGGTTTGCCCTTACTAGAAGCAAAATGTCAATTTAAGTCACCTCTTCGTTTTGAAGACCAAGTAGTTGTGAAAAGTACTGTGAACGAATTGCGTAATAAAGTTTTTACAATTCAGCATGTTTTTGTAAAAGGGGAACGGATTGTGGCAGAAGGTTATGAAACTCGTGCATGGACTTCTTTCAAAGAAAAAGCGAAAGCGTATCCAATACCTGAGGATATTCGTGAGAAGATGATGCCGGAGATATAGGCAGTGGAGAGTTGAAAACGTACGAGCAAGAGCCGATTGTTGGAAATTTATTAATAAAGGGGAGTTATATATGGCAAAAGAAAAAAAATATGATGCAATCGTCGTTGGCGCAGGTCCAGTAGGGTTAATAGCAGGACTTGCATTACAAAAAAAGGGGATATCAACTTTAGTAATTGAAGCAGAACCATTTGGCAGACCACGCCCAGGAAGTAGAGCCATTTATTTGCATAGTGCTTCATTGAAGCTTCTTGAGGAGACTGCTGAAGGCCTTGGTTTTACACTTGCTCGAAACGGAATCATTTGGCCTGTCAAACGAACATTTTACAAAGGCAAAGAAGTGTATGTGCGCAATTACGGCAAAGATGAAAACCTTAAGTACAACAAATTACCTCATTTTACAGCTCTCCATCAGGATGAGATTGAAAAGCATATTTATGAGGCTTGCATGGAAGTAGGGGTTGAATTCCTTTGGAATGCCCCACTCAAGAATTTAGATGTTACTGATTACGGAGTGCAATTAACTACTACATGTGGCGAAACTTTGAAGGCACAGTATGTGATTGGTTGTGATGGAGCGCGTTCAATCGTAAGAGAGCAGGCCGGATTAGAATTCGAAGGCCCGCGTACAGCAGATACTTTTATCGTTGTAGATGCAAAAGAAGATGAAACGGATCCGCTTCCTTTAGAGAGAATATTCCATTATCAACATCCAGCTATGGGGGGAAGAAACGTAATGTTTGTTCCATTTAAAGGAGGATGGCGTATTGATTTACAGCTGCTTGAATCAGACAACCCAGAGGAGTATACAAATATTGAAAGTGCTAAGGAGTGGTTACCAAAAGTGATGGATCCTAAGTACGCTGAGCGGATTACATGGGTGTCTTCATACCGTTTCCACCAAGTAGTGGCAAATTCGTTTACTGACGTAAATCGTCGCATTCTTCTAGCTGGAGAAGCTGCACATTTATTTGCTCCATTCGGTGCACGTGGATTAAATTCTGGGGTTCCAGATGCTGTAATTGCTGCGCGAGGTATTGAGAAAGCATTACAATCTCATTCTGAGGAAGAACGGATAGAAGCGATTGGAGCAGCTGCAAGGGAACGTCAAATCGCAGCCAAATGGAACCGCGACGCTTCAACGACTGCACTTCATCACCTTCAGGGGAATTCTCCTGAAATGAATATGAAAAGAGAAATTGCGGCCTCAATGGTATCCATCGTTCCAAGATTGGGAAGATGGCTTGATGAAGGACCATACGGACCAAAGTTTGGGCCTCCTGAATTGACAACGAAATATTAATATAGGTGAAATTGTAAGGGAAAACAGCTAGATGAGTAACGTGAACGATATGAAAGGAGCGATATGAAATGGCTTTGTCACAATTAATAAATGAAGAAAAGTATGGTTCTGGTGCTCGTTCTGCAAATGAAATGATTGAGCGGTTAACGACTTTGGACTGGTATGTGAACGCTGGACAACAAAATCTAGAAGCCGAGAAGAAAGTAGATCGATTCATGAGTTCACTAAACATTAGTGAATATGAAATAAGATGGATTTCGAGAAAACAATTAAATGAAACAATTGAAAGGCTTTCTTTTGAAAGAAGTACTTTATGGGAAGCGCTAGAAGAAGTACCAGATCAGTTAATGGAGAAAATTGTACGCACAGGAAACGAAAAACTCCTTGCAGATGTGGTGGATAAAGTTCCTGAGGCAATATTCCACGGAGCCTATAAACAAGCATTCAATATATTTGGTGATGAGAAAATGGTCAAATTTCTCGTAGGGCATGCGATGTACATCAGTGTTCTTGCATGTGCAGCTGAATTAGCTGAAGGAAATAATGTGTTCCTTCCAATTGTTGAGTTACTTGAAGCGGGGCATTTACCTCTTGGTCCAGAAGGTAATACTTTTTATCTATTGTAACAAAGATAAGGGTATATAAAAATGTGGCCCGCACTTGCTTTTGATTGTATAAGAAGAAAGAGGTTTATCTATTTGAGATCTATATTTTAAGAGAGGAAGATTAATATGAAACTTGTTACTTTTACCCATAGCGGAGAAACTAGAATTGCAGCTTTAGAAAATCGGAAATTGATTGATCTGCATGCAGCTTTTAAAGCAAAACTGAAATCAGAGGGGAAACTTCGTGCCGCTCAAATTGCAGAAGCGTATATTCCAAAGGATATGAATGGGTTCTTACAAGGCGGAACAGAAAGTATGAATCTAGCAAAAGATGCTGTTGCTTATGCACTTACGAAAGAGAATGAAATTAAAATGATATTTGAAGAAGAGGAAGTCAAAATCGAAGCTCCAGTTCCTTCTCCAGGAAAAATTATTTGTGTAGGTCACAATTATCGTGAGCATATTTTGGAAATGAAACGAGAGTTACCGCCATATCCAGTTATCTTTGCGAAGTTTGCTAATACTGTAGTTGGCCCACAAGATGATATTCCTTTTTATCCAATTTCTGAACAGCTAGATTATGAAGCGGAATTTGCTTTTGTAATTGGAAAGCGTGCTCGGAATGTTTCAGAAGCAGACGCCCTTGAGTATGTGGCAGGGTACACGATCGCCAATGATATTACTTACCGTGATATTCAGCGCCGTACAATTCAGTGGCTGCAAGGTAAGACAGTTGAAGGAAGTGCTCCAATGGGGCCGTGGTTAATTACAGCGGATGAATTAACAGACCCATCTGGATTAGATATTGTTTTAACAGTTAATGGAGAGAAGCGTCAACAGTCTAATACCGCAAATCTAGTATTCTCAGTTCAATATCTTGTTGCATTCTTATCCAATTTAATAACATTAGAGCCAGGTGATGTCATCTTAACGGGTACTCCAGGTGGTGTAGGTGTAGCGCATAATCCGCAAGTATTTCTTAAAGATGGAGACATCGTTCGTATTGAGGTTGATCAAGTAGGTGTACTTGAAAATAGAGTGAAACAAACATCAGAGGTGCCGGTGCTATGACTAAAAATTTGCAGATTAATGCTATCGAATCTATCCGTGAATCGATTAATAAAATAGAAACTGTTGTTAAGTCTTTGCCTGAGGAAACGGTTCGTTGGAAACCGTCAGAAGACGAATGGTCAGTTATGCAAATTATTACACATTTAGTAGAAGCAATTCCGTATTGGGCAAAAGAAATTAACAATATTAAATTACAACCTGAAAAGCTATGGGGCCGTGGCTTGACAGATGAAGTACGACTACAAACAGTTTCAGAAGAGAATATAAATAAACTTTCTGTAGACGGAGTCATTCAACAGCTCTCTTCAATACCTATCATAATAGAGAATGTATTAAAAAAATTAACAGTCGAAGATTTAACCATACAGGCTCCAAGTCGCAATCCTCGTTTCGACAACAAGCCGATTGAATTCATCGTTAATCACCTCATCGTAGAGCATACAGAAAAGCATTATAACCAAATCGAGCGAAATTTATCTAAATTTAATGAGCGATAAAGGAGGCAAATAACATGGCGGAAAAAAATGCTTTTTTTGAAAGTGCACTCGTACAAGATTTCAATCGTGATATAGAACAATATCATCTCGGACCACTTTGGAACGCGATCCCAGATTTAATGAAACATACACCTGAACCACATGCACAAGCGTACCTTTGGAAATCTGAATTGCTTCACAAAAAGTTAATGGAAGCGACGCAAATATTTACACCAGATCGCGGTGGAGAACGAAGGGCGATTTATTTCCAAAATCCAGGACTTAATTATAGAAAGCCATGGGGCTGGGCATCGACTACACAAACGTTATATGCAGCGGTTCAATTGATACAACCTGGAGAAACCGCTCCGTCACATCGGCATGTTCAAAATGCGTTACGTTTCGTCATGGAAGGAGAAGGGGCTTACTCAATTGTGCAAGGAGAGCGTATTTTCATGGGACGGGGAGACTTTTTAACAACTCCAAATGGACTGTGGCATGGACATGGTCACACTGGTGACAAACCGATGATTTGGATGGATTGTCTTGATATTCCGACCATTTATTATCTCGGCGGTACGTTCTTTGAGCCGTATCCAGAAAAAATTGAACAGCCAAATGTGCCGGACAATTATACTGCTCAGCGTTATGAAGGTGGAATGGTTCGACCGATTTCCGACCGATATGCAAAGAAAGCACCACTTAGTTCTTACAAATGGTTAGGGACGGAAGCAGCGCTTAACGGATTAAGTCGTTTTGAGCCAGATGCTTACGATGGTTATGCTGTTGAATATATAAATCCATCGAACGGTGAGACAGCGTGTCCAACGATTGCAGCTTGGATGCAAAAATTGCCGAAGGGATTCAAAGGAAAAGCACACCGTCATACGCATGCATCAATCTATCATGTGCATGAAGGGGCAGGATATACGATTATTAATGGTGTTCGCTTTGACTGGTCGAAAGGAGACTTCTTTGTTGTACCAAACTGGGCATGGCACGAACACGTTGCGCTAGAAAATAGTTATGTATTTTCAACAAATGACCTTCCTATTTTAGAAAAGTTCGGGTTAGAGCGGAAACAGGAATATGAGAACAATAATGGATATCAAACAATCACAGGAGAGTTTGAACCAGCTCTACCTTGATATTGTGTAAAAAAGTGCCCTCTAGTAAAGAAAATATCATACAAGAGGGCGCTTTTTCCTATTTGTTAATTAATAAGCCTTCAACACATGAAGTAAATAATCTTTCCGATTTAGCGGATTAAAGTCAACACGTTTTCGAGTAGGGAAGGGAGCCGTCAGTTTTGTAAAACCACCTGGCTTTGTTATAAAGATACCTTCTCCTTCAGTAAATGAATGGAGCATTCGTTTAAAATTCTCTGTTTTTGCAACAAGTAATGATCCTGTTAAATGATAAGAGTCATTATGCAACGTAGGCTCTGCAAAAGTTGCTGGAATGGCAGCTAGTTTATACATTGCGGTACTAATTGCGTGCTCTGGAACAGTTAATTCAAATGCATTTATTGGTTCAAATACACATGTTTCAGCTCGTTTCAATGCATCCATTAAAACGAGTGGGGTTAAATTTCTAAAGTCACTTGCTGTTGTGACAGGACTTGCATAGCCAGTATGCGTTAATGTGACGATAATGTCAGTAACTTCCCAGCCGTATAAACCTTGTTTTAACGTATGAAATACAGTATCTTCAATCGCTTTATGAAATGCTAAAGGTAGTGATCCGAGTTCAACGCCTAAGTTATACGTAATACCAGAGTTAAGTTCACCACGTTCCACTTTGAAGCCGATTGTTGCGTAAAAAGGATTCTCTTTTTCACCCATTACTTCAACGCTATTCCCTATGCCAATTGGTTTTTCAATACATACAACTCGCGTATTTGAAAAAGTAACTTGTAAATTGTATTTTTCATAAAGTGTTGTTTCAATAACTTCTTTTTGTACTTCACCGAAAAGGCGAATGTATAGTTCATTATGAACATTATCTTTCCAAACCTTAATGAGAGGATCTTCTTCGCATAGTTCCATAAGTGCAGCGTATAAATTATGAATTTGTTCTTTAGGAACTGCCTCGATTGCTGCTTCCATTTGTGGTTCGGCAAAGTGAATGTCTTTAATATAATCTGTCCGTTCACCGATAATATCACCAATTTTAATATTAGTAAGTCCCCATACTTTGCAAAACTCTCCACTTTGAACAGTAGAAGCTTGAACCGCATTTCCATTATGAAATATGCACATTTTTTTAATCTTTTCTTTATGTGACAGAGACTCACTGCGCTGAATATCAACATATTTTCTAACGTGTAAACTACCAGAAAAAACTCTTACATAAGCAATTTTTTCCCCGGAAGATTCTCGTTCAATTTTAAAAACAACACCGGATAATGTATTATCTTGTGCCGATTTAGTAGCTGGAATTAGGGCTGAAATATTTTCAAGTAACTCAGTTACTCCAATACCTGTCATTGCTGAACCAAAAAAGATAGGAAACACATTTGCTTGCTGTATTTGCTTTTCGAGTTCTTTTCTTAATAGTGCGTCCGGTATTATTTCGTTATTTACATATGATGCAAGCAATGATTCCTTATATGGCGCTAATCGTTCAATACGATCGTCATATGATTTATATTCAATAATACGAGCTTTCTTTGTTCCTTCGTTTTGGGCAGAGTAGAAGGGGAATGCATCCTTTGAAAGAATTGCTTTTATTTGTTTCACAACTTTTTCCGTATTTGCGCCACTACGGTCTATTTTATTTACAAATAAAACAGTCGGTATGTTTAGTTTCTGTAGTGTTCGCATTAAAATCTTCGTTTGTGCTTGCACACCTTCAACGGCAGAGATAACTAAAATGGCACCGTCTAAAACGCGGAATGATCGCTCCACTTCAGCGATAAAATCAGCGTGTCCAGGTGTATCAATGACATTTACTTTTAAGTCACCAATAAAGAAAGAAACGACAGATGCTTTAATCGTAATTCCGCGTTGTCTTTCTAATTCCATTGAGTCAGTTTGCGTATTTCCGCTATCAACTCGGCCAACTTTTTTAATCACATTCGTTTCATAAAGAATACGCTCAGTCAAACTCGTCTTGCCAGCGTCTACGTGCGCGACAATCCCTATATTTATTGTTGTCATATATAAATATCCTCATTTCATTTTCCATTTTCATTTCCTCATTTCTATTTGTGTATTGCCGCATTACAATCACTCTCCAGTCATTTAAATTATTACTATTATAATGTAATTTACATTTTTTGTAACGTCATAAAACGCCTTATTTTGGAAAAATATTAATAGGCGAATTTCAAAAAAATAAATAGTGAAAACAAAATGCTTGCATTTTAAATCGGTATCCATTATATTAATTGACATATCAACTATTGATACATCAAGCGTTTTTGTTTTGGATGTAAAGGAGGGGTAATTTGACAAGTTCATGCTCAAAAGAAGCGATTATTTTATATAAATTGCACTTCCTCAATAAAGAAGTAAGTTCGAAGTTTGAAGGGTGTACCGGTATGAGCCAGTCTAGATTAGAGCTCATACTTCAGTTATATGAAGTAGATGAAATTAGTCAAAAAGCACTTCAGCAAGAAGTGAATATTGATAATGCCGCGATTACGAGGCATTTAAAACAGCTGGAAGCAAACGGAATGATTACAAGACGTAAAAATCCAGATGATAACAGAATTACGTTAGTTTCTCTTACAGAAGAGGGGCGAAATAAAATTCAAGTGTATCAAGAGGAAAAAGAGCGTTTCGCTACTTCGGCATTTAAAGGATTAAGTGAAGAAGAACGCGACAATCTTTTAATGATGTTAGACCGCATTCAAGAAAACATAAAAGAATTATAAAAAAGGGAGAATACAACTATGACTAACTCAGTAAAAACAAATGATTTTAACGAAATTTTAACAGGACGTCGTTCAATTCGTAAATACGATCCAGCTGTAAAAATTAGCAAAGAAGAAATGACAGAAATTCTTACAGAGGCAACACTTGCACCATCTTCAGTAAATATGCAACCATGGAGATTCCTAGTTATTGAAAGTGACGAAGCAAAAGCAACACTTGCGCCACTTGCAAAATTTAATCAATCTCAAGTAGAAACATCTTCAGCAATGATCGCTGTATTTGGTGACTTAAACAACTTTGATAACGCAGAAGAAATTTACGGTACAGCAGTAGAGCGCGGATTAATGCCAGCTGAAGTAAAAGAAGATCAAATGCAAAAACTTTCAGCTTACTTCTCAATGGTTCCACCAGAAGTAATGAAAGATACGGTACTAATTGACGGTGGTCTTGTAGCGATGCAATTTATGTTAGCAGCTCGTGCTCACGGTTATGACACTTGCCCAATTGGTGGATTTGAAAAAGACCAAATCGCAGAAGCATTCGGATTAGATAAAGAACGTCACGTACCAGTTATGTTAATTTCAATCGGAAAAGCTGCTGACAGTGGTTACCAATCAGTACGTCTTCCAGTTGAAAAAGTTGCTGAGTGGAAGTAATTTTACAGAATACAGAAATAAGTGGAATATGAGAGGGGAAACACCATGATTATTATTCACGCAATATTTCAAGTAGATTCAGTAAAACAACAATCATTTTTAGAAGAAATTCAGCCACTACTTCATGGTTCAAGAGAAGAAAGTGGAAATGTATCTTACGACCTATATAATGATACTGAAAAAGAAAGTGTTTATACAATGGTAGAAGTATGGAAAGATGAAACAGCAGTTGCGAGCCATAATACGAGTGAACACTTCACATCTTTCGTTAGTAAAGCAGCACAGTTTTTAACGGCTCCGCTTGATATAAAAGTTTATAATGGAGAGTTAGTAAAATAATAAGGTAGAAAAAGATGACTTTAGCGTATTGATATGATCCCCTTATAGTAGACAGTTGAAAGAAAGTTACTTTACTGTTTATAATAGAGGGGATTTTTTTATGGGGAAAATTAGAAGAACTTTTTCAATCGATTTTAAAATGAAAGCTATTGAATTGTACTTACATAGAGGAATTGGAAGTACAATTAATTGGAAAGGAATTAGGAGTTACATATTCAGTTATAGATAGATGGATTAAAAAATATAAAAATGAAGGGATTCTGGGCCTACAAGAAAAACGTGGAAGATCTAGACAAACAAATGAAATAAATCAAGATGCTAGAATACAACGATTAGAAGCGGAAAACGCATACTTAAAAAAGCTATTAGCTACGAAAAAGGGGATGAGATCAAAAAAATTAAATCAGTAGAATACGAGGTCATTCATACCTTAAAACAGAACTTTTCAATTGTATTGCTTTGTGAAATTGCAGGTGTTTCAAGAAGTGGATATTATAAGTGGGAAAAAAGAATCAACGATCCCTCTGAAAAGATGAAAGAGGACCAATTTATCATGTCTAAAATAGTAGAATGCGAACGAGATCCAGATATAAATGGTAGCTATGGTTACCGAAGAATTTGTATATGGCTCACAAAGTATTATGGTTTACAGGTAAATCACAAAAGAGCATATCGTTTAATGAGAAAAATGGGGATACAAGCTAAGATTCGAAAGAAAAAGTGGAGGCATTTTGGTTTAAAAGAACAATGCGGCGTGTCGGAAAATCTGTTAAACAGAGAGTTTTCAACTACAAGGCCAAATGAAAAATGGGTTACAGATATAACCTATCTTACCTTTAACAATAAGCGCATATATCTTTCCGTGATACTAGACCTTTACAATAACGAAGTTGTGGCCTACCAAATGAGCGAATACAACAATTTAAAATTAGTTACAGACACAGTTAATAAAGCCTTAAGAAAAAGAAAATTCCACGAAACAGTATTACATAGCGACCGAGGTTATCAGTATACGTCAAAAAAATATAACCAATTACTTAAAAAGCACAAAATAACCGTGAGTATGTCTAGGAAGGGAAATTGTTACGATAATGCATGTATAGAGAGCTTTTTTAGTCATTTTAAGGCAGAATGCTTTTATAGACATACGTTTCATGAAAAAGCAGAAGTTTTTAAGGCTACTAAAAGATATATGAGCTATTACAATAAAAAAAGATTTCAAAAAAGATTAAACAACCTTAGTCCTATTGAATTTGGAACTAAGGCTGCTTAATGAAAAGACACCTAATCTATTACTGTCTACTTGACTGGGGTAAGACCATATTCTCTCGACACCGTTATGTTGGAATAAGATAAGAGTGTTTTCTTATCTTTAGTTATAGAAGTTAATTGTATATTAAATATGAACATTCGGTTCATTTGAATATTTTTCCATATTATAATTTTCTTGAAAATATAGAGATAGAGGAGATTAAGTGATGGTAGAATTTCAAAGTAATTTGCATACGGCACTGTAATTTAAGCAGAATGTTGAAGAACTTGTATATCATGTAGGGAAAGTAAATAAGTCTAAGGGTACGGGTGAAGGTAGTTCTGGTGAAAGAAAAAAATCAAATGTGGACGAATTTAATGTATTTAAAGGCATAAATAAATCCCGTAAGAAAATTTTGAGAGGAAATAGAAAATAGGATTTAAAGCACTTGATTGTCAACTAATGGAAACGAGTGCTTTTGGTATTTTAGCGTAGAAAAAGATAGTTACACTATAATTTTATCCCGCACTAACGGGCTGACAATCAGTCAGGGATGGAGAAAGCCTCCACTGATTGAAGTTTCACTTTATAACTAAGCGGTACAGCAAGTACAAGGAGCAAGAGGGAGCGAACTGCCAGGGTAAACATCCAGTAATTATGTAACAGGCATACTTAAAAAAACGCTCATTTTCTTATAGATACTGATGAAGTTATAAAAATGATTAGTAGCATAGCAAATTGAAAGGATGGTAGTTATGAAGAATACGAATTTAATAGAAAAAATCGAAATAACAAAAAGCCCTAGCAGGGGAGCTAGGGCAGGGGACGGGGTATTAAGAATTGTTGATTCAATAAATAACGAATGACTTCTTTGAATAAGATTAGTTTAACACAGGAACTCGTACGTATGTGTTACAGAATTATGAACAGTGGACAAGTCTGTATATCCCGTTGGATTCTTTATATAAAATAATTTAATTCAAACTTAATATCAATAGCAATAAAGCGCTTAATGTCATAAATGTAAATGCACAATAGCCAAATATTCTAATCCATTTTGGCAATTGATTCATGTTAGCTTTGTTTGTTGGGATACCTTGCATAGAAAACATGACACGATCCCTATTATTTTGTTGTTGGAACATAACATCATCACCTTTCTGACTACCTTATCTGCATTTTATCAAGTTGAATGTAACTATGTACAGGTTATTCGACATTTGTAGTGGGCGACAAGAGAGTAAGAATTAAAGAGCTGTCCAATGAAAAGAAACAAATTAAACAAAAGTGTTATTTTGTCGAAAAGTAATACGGAGATAAAGAAATAAGACCGATACTTTTTATTGTATCGGCCGTACAAATAACCTGTGCTGGAGATGTCTACAAATGGCTTAAGATGTTTTCTCTAAACAGTGTAGACAAGAATTTTTACGTTTATACGCACAAACGGCAGATAACTGACTAGGTTAACCGCCGTTTGTGCATGACACGGAGGAGAAATCCCCGTTTTGAAAAGAGTGAAGCCGGTGGGAAGTCGGCTCAGAAGTAGTATGTGTAATATAAAAAAGATTATTCGTAAAGGGAAATGGACAAACAAAAACGCATTGAAATCGTAAATTCACTTCTTAGTTACTTAGCAGATCACGAAAAGGATATCTTTCATTATGAAGATGAAAATAGAACAGCTTATTTTAAACATGATGGTAGAAATCTATAGTTCGTTGACCACTATTCCAATGCGTATGACAAGAAGCGATGCAGATATTTCTCAAGTGACGGAACGATGTGGGGGTTAATTAGAGATTTCACGGACTTTATATTCGGTAATGATAATTCAAATTGGCGAAATGGTTATGCCGGATTGTACTGTATTCATTGTGGGTGGCCAGAAGAAGGAATGGAAAAGATGTGTGATTATGCAAGGGAAATCGGGTATTTAAGAGCGTTATAAAATGGTTATTTGAATAGGAAAAGGGAAAAGAATTAAGTTCACTCGTTCTTAAGATTTTTCCCTTTGAAAGTTACTTTTTGGTCGTTGTTCTATATACGTCTAAAATTGGTAAGTCTACGTCATGTAAATCTTAAGTAATGTCTTTCTTTTTAACATTGGTGTTGTTCGGATTATGTGCCTCTTGAGATGTTTCTTGCATTTGTTCTTGGGCCTTACTAGGAGTATTCAGAGCATCTGATGACACGTCGTCAAGTTGTTGACTTAATAGATTTTTTTTATTCATGTTATGTAGCTCCTTTGTGGATTTTGATATAAAAACAATGTAATTATAAATAGTTACTTAAATATTTTGTATCTTTGAATGGAATCATATGCACAAATTATATAGAGAAATGAACTAATTATAAAAATTACTTGTGATGACAAATTTAAAGGATATAAAAATTATTAGTTCTTAATAAATTTGTAATCTTGTGAGAAAGGGAAAAGGTGAGATGCAATTTTGGACGTACTTCCTCTAGTAGTCCAATTTTACACAACGCAGGCGAATCAAATGAGAGTGGCAGAAAGAAAGAATCATTGAAAGTATGTAACTGTTACAGAATTTGATGAAGATTGATATAAAAATTTCATTTTGTATAGTTTTCATAAATAAAAAGACGATTATCGTCAAATCACCTTTTGGTAAAATAGAGCATTTTTCGAAAATAAAGTATTCAATATTCGTTGGAATGTTCTAAGGAAAAACATCAAATTCTCAAGGTAAGTAACGAGCTCACATAATAGAAAGAAATACTACGATATATGATGCAAACGATTTAATGATGAAAACAAAAGAGCCGCTAGCAAAAGCTAACCGCTCCATTGCAATTTATTAACAAAAGAAACTAGTTCGCTATTCTTGAAGTGAACAGCTTATAGATATTATGTGGAAGTTTCGGAATTTTATTCAGATAAAATAAAAGAACAGCTAGCAAAAGCTAACTGCTTAGCCCCCAGGAAGAGAGAGGAGCGCTTTATTAGGTATAAGACTGAAATAAGGGTTTTAGATATTAAGACCTAAATATAGTATGGATTGCACTTGTGAAATCATGCATATAAATTGTGTTCCTACAAAAGAAGAATACTATTCGGATTCTAGATTCTACAACATTTCAGCTTCGAGATAAGTTTTCTTCATGTTATCAAGGTTTAGGTGAAGTAGCCATACGGCAGTAGTCAAAATTCAATTACCGTATACAAGAAAGAAAGTTTGCTTTTTAAATTGCAGATACAATTATTGAAAACCTTGAATTTAGAAAGATCACTGAACTCAACTATAATCCTACATAAGAATGTGGATTTCCACCAGTACTACACCTCAAATCTGCCGCGCAAGACGTTCTACTACAATCACATAAAATAAATATCATTCCAAATTATAAAATGTTATAATTTGGAATGATATTTATTTGAATTTTCAGAAATAAAAACGAGGTTAATATAATCTATCTTATGCTGTAAATCGGTGTAGTCTACAGCATAAGGTTTGCTCTGCAAGCTATTATAGTCAACAGTCGTGGGTACATAACGGGTACCGCCTCATAGCCATCAAATTAAGAAAAAAATTAATCCCCCTACAACAAAAACGCTATTCTTTTTCATTGCGAATATTGTACTTTTTTAAACGACGGATCAGTGAAGTTTGAGTAATTCCAAGAACTTTTGCAGTTTTACGTGTAGTCTTATTTTCCTTAAATGCCTGTTCTATAATTGTTTTTTCCATACTTTCGATAATCTCGCTTAAATTGTTGCCTTTTTTCAGAGATTCTAAAGCTTCTTCTTCCATGCTTACTGAGAGAAAGCGCTCTGGTAAATCATGAATCGAGATTTCTTCCTTTTTAGCCATAATAACGAGCTGCTCAACAGTATTTTCCAACTCGCGTATATTTCCCGGCCACTGATAACGTTGTAAAACACCTATCGTTTGCTTCGAGAAGGTACGTGTTTGGTTGAATATTTGGTTATACTTTTGCAAATAGAAATGGATTAGCGGAAAAATATCTTCATGTCGCTCGCGTAGCGGCGGAATGTTTACTGGTAAAACATGAAGTCGATAATATAGGTCGGACCGGAATTTTCCCTCTTTTACCATTTCTTCGATTTTGCGGTTTGTTGCTGCAATAATGCGAATATCAGCCTTTACTAACTGTGAACTGCCAATAGGCATATAGGTTTTGTCCTGTAGTAATTGAAGGAGCTTTGGCTGCAGATGTAGCGGAAGTTCACTAATTTCATCCAAAAAAAGCGTTCCTTTTTCGGCTGTTTTGACGAGCCCTGTTTTCCCTTTTGAATTAGCCCCTGTAAAGGCTCCCTTGTGGTAGCCGAACAATTCAGATTCGAGAAGTGAATCGGGAATTGCTGCACAATTTAAGTGAACAAAGGGTTGACTGTTTCGTTCGCTCAATTCATGAATACGCTTCGCAACTACGTTTTTTCCAACTCCTGTTTCTCCGTTAATAAGCACAGTTGAATCAACACTTGCTACTCTTTCCATGATTTCAGCAAGCAAATTATGTACTTTGCTATGTCCGATAAAGGACTGTGCCTCCTTTATTAGAATATATCGGGTATTCATTTTTTTTATTTCTAGTAAATACCGCTTCAATACGGGGGCTAATTCTTCCCATTCTAGTTTAGAAACATTATCCATCCAATTGCTTATATCATGACCATGTGCTACAAAATAAATGGGGTTTTCCTGCTCATCCAAAATAATGTCCCCTGTTACTGTCATCTTATTACCACCGGTAATTTCTTGCACAGTGGTTACAGTACTTCCATTTTGTAAAGCCATTTCAATTACGGATGGAGTGAACGCACCCTCTTTTTTCAGAACGAAAATATTCCTGCCAATCAAATCTTCCTTGCTTTTGTTAAAAAGCTTACAACACGCTTGGTTTACCCACATAATCGTTCCATTTTTGTCAACAATATTTATCCCACTTTCAAGACTATCAAGAATCTTCAAGAGATATTTGGTTTCAATTTGGACAGGAATGTCGGACATGGCTTAAATCCTCCTATGAATGCATCTATGTTGAACCGTAAGTGGTTCAAAGTAGATGGAAATTAGTGAACAGAATGAACCATTTATGAATCTATTGAAACGAATTCAATTCATTATATCTCACAATAGCTAGATTTAAATAGAATTTTTATAATTTTCAGTCTATTTTTTATATTTTCGTTCCAAATTGATGGCATGATTTTTGCATTATAAAAGTGTACAGTGCGGAATTATTAATTTATAGAGGGAGGTAGTTAATAGAATCTTTTCTATTTATCAAGGATTTTTCATTTTATCGGAATGGAAGAGGATCGCCATTTTTACTAGCAGAGAAAAAGCTTATGCTAGGAATGTTGTTTAATGAAAGCGTTTTAATGATAAATTATTATAATTAATAGGGATGATAGATAAAAATTACCAAAAATATATCCATTTTGACTTTCTAGCATATAAGTCACGGTTATGAAGAATAAAAGGTGATCTGCACTCGTTTTCTCTCTTTGTTTTCACTTGGCATGGGGCAGGAAAAGGATATGACAGCTTCTATGAATGACCGGATTCTTTCTCCTACCTAAAAAGAAAGGTTTTATGTCTGTTTTTCAATTTGTACTTATATAAAAAGGATGGTGTATGTATGAATGCAAATCTAGTATTTATCAATGGTGAAGTTATTACATCAGACAGACAAAACTCAATAGTGGAATCTGTAGCAATAAAGGATAATCGAATAATTGGGGTCGGTTCAAATTTAGAAACGAATAAATTCATTGGGGAGAAGACTGAAGTCATTGACTTAGCAGGCAAATCCCTTCTTCCTGGATTTATTGATTCACACACACACCTGGTTTTATATGGGGTTTTTCAGTTGAACATCAGCTGTAAAGAAAGTCACATCGACTCTGTTGCAGCTGTGCTGAATGAGCTTAAGAAAAAGGCGTTGGAAACTCCAGAAGGTGAGTGGATAAGAGCTTGGGGGTTTAATGAAACTACCGTAAAGGAGAAGCGATATCCAACGATTGCTGAGTTAGATGCCATTTCAACGAAGCATCCAATCATCATTTCTCGTACGTGCGGACATATCTGTATCGTAAACACAGCAGCACTCGAGAAGGCTGGATTTGACGAAAAGACACCGAATCCTCAAGGTGGGGTAATTGAAAAGAATGAGAAGGGAGAAATTACAGGAAAATTATTTGAAGCTGCCAATATGAAGATCAATGATGTAGCAAGCTATACAGATGATGAACTTATGAAAGCTGTTAAAATCGCGTCGGATCATTTCATTTCAGGGGGTATCACGAGTATTCATGAAGCAGCTACTTTTGATTCTAATTGTTATCGTTTGTTACAAACAGCTATAAAAACCAAAGACATCCGTGTTCGGGTATATGCAATAATTGGTACCATAAATGAATCCGATAAATTTGTAAATAAAATGATGAATGCAGGGATAGTAACCGGTACAGGGGATGAGAAATTTAGGATTGGGCCGGCTAAAATATTTTTAGATGGAAGTAGCTCTGGTCCAACGATTGCAACTCGAGAACCCTACTCCAGCGATGCTAACAATTTTGGGATTCTTTATTATAGTGAGGAAGAAATATATAAAGTTTTAGGTGAAGCACATAAAAAAGGATATCAAATTACAGTACATGCTCAAGGTGATAAAGCCATTGAAATGTATTTAAATTGCGTAGAAAGAGCGTTAAAAGAAGCACCAAGGAAAAATCATCGTCATCGAATCGAGCATGCAGGAGTTTCAACCCCAGATTTACAAGAAAGAATGAAACAACTTGAAGTCATTCCTATTCCAAATCCACCATTTCCATATGAATATGGCGAGATATATGCACACAATTATGGTGAACGTGTTAATTATATGTACGCTGCTCGTGATTATATAGATAAAGGTATTGTTGCAGCAGGTAGTTCAGATGCACCGGTTACTGATTATAATCCTTTATTAGGAATTCATACTGCAGTTAATAGAAAAAGCCAATTTGGAGCCGAAATTGGCACGAATCAATCCATTAGTGTATTAGAAGCTATTAAACTTTACACATGGAATGGCGCTTATGCAAGTTTTGAAGAGGATATAAAAGGCAGCCTAGAGGTAGGGAAATTAGCTGATTTAGTTATTTTAAGTGAAAGTATTTTAAAAGCTAAACCAGACCGTATTAAGGATTTGAAAGTGGAGACAACGATTATTGATGGGGAAATTGTCTATCAAAAGGAGAATGATTTAATGATGAAAAATTAAATCTAGGCAAAAGGATTTGTTAATAAAAGGGGGTTATTACAATAATATTACTTCGCATTATTATATATACATCAATTAAAAAAAGACGTAAAACCCCTCTTTATAGATGGGAGAAAGTATCTGGCTATGCATAGAAGTGGTCAGGTCTTTTTTCTGCCGCATGTGAAGTGAAAACAGAAAGAATAAACGAGTATAGGTTACTTTTATTCTGCATAGCAGGGATTTAGATGCCAGAAAATTAAAAAGGATTTATATATTAACAAATCCTTTTATGATATTGGCTCTTAATCCATAAAAATTCAAACTATGAAATAGGAGGTCGAGCATATTTTGAAATATATTAAACTCTTACTCTTAATTCCTTTTATAGGGTGTGTTGGATTCTTGCCATTTGCAAATAGAATTGAGCCTTACGTATTAGGAATGCCTTTTCTTTTATTTTGGATTTTATTTTGGATGGTACTTTCCTCAATTATTTTAACCATTGTTTATAAGCTTGATCCCGATAATAAAGGGAGTGAGACAGAATGAATATATCATTATTTATTATTTTTATTTTCTTAATCCTATCTCTTTATTTGGGGATAGCAGCAAGAAAAGGAAAAAAGATGAATTTGCAGCAATTTTCAGTTGGTGGCAGAGGTTTTGGAACCTTGTTCATATTCCTATTAATAGCTGGAGAGGTTTATACGACTTTTACTTTTCTAGGCGGAAGTGGTTGGGCGTATTCCAAAGGTGCTGCTGCATATTATGTGCCCGCGTATATATTTCTAGCATATATAATATCTTATTGGATTGCCCCTAAAATTTGGAGATATGGCAAAGAACATGGTATTATTTCACAACCTGATTATTTTGCATCTAAATACGATAGTCGTGCAATGGGGGTTATAGTGGCTATTGTGGGAAGTTTAGCGCTTATACCATACATTTGCATACAAATGAAAGGGTTAGGAATCATTGTTTCAGAAGCTTCTTTTGGAGCTATTTCACCAATAGTTGCAAGTATTATAGGTGCAATAGTTATTACAACATATGTAATATTCTCTGGTATTCATGGCTCAGCTTGGACAGCTGTGATTAAAGATATTATGATTTTGGGAGTAGTTATTTTTTTAGGTCTATACATTCCTAGCCACTATTTTGGTGGAATTGAGCAAATGTTTAAGTCTGTTGAGGCCGTTAAACCTGAATTGTTAACGTTAGCCGATCAAGGACTAAGTGTACCGTGGTTTATCTCTACTATACTTTTAAATGCAATATCTTTTTATTTATTACCGACTTCTTTCACTGTGGTTTTCTCAGCAAATGGTGAAAAAGCACTTCGTAAAAATGCAATTACCCTACCTTTATACACTATATTATTACTGTTTGTGTTCTTTATTGGCTTTTCAGCTATCGTAAAAATTCCTGGTTTACAAGGAGCTGATGGAGATCTTTCTCTTTTAAGATTATCTATTCAAACATTTGATCCTTGGGTCATTGGAATAGTTGGAGCAGCTGGTTTACTAACGGCTTTAGTACCAGCATCCGTTATGTTAATGTCTGCATCTGTTGGTTTAACAAAAGGGATTTACAATGTTGTGTTTCCAAAAGCTACCGAAAAACAACAATTAGTAGCTTCAAAACTATTCATCATTTTCCTTTCTTTGACTGCTTTAATCTTCACAGTATTTGGTGGGACAGCACTTGCAATGTTAAATATCATGTCATACAGTCTTATCGCACAATTGGCACCTGCATTATTCCTTAGTTTTTCTCAAAAAAATTATATTAATAAATATGGTGCAATGACTGGAATTATTACAGGAGTACTTATTGTATTGTATGCTACGATTTTTAATATAAAAATCGCAACCTTTTTTCCAACAGTCCCACACACTATTAACGACATTAGTACAGGAGCAATAGTATTATTTATTAATATCGTAATAACTATTATTGTAAGCTTAGCTTCAAAAAACATACCGATTCAAAAGGGGTCTACCACATCAACATTAAGCTAAAATAATTTTATATCAATATAACGAGAAAAACGTTATTTTTTTGAAAATTTACAGAAAGGATGACGTTTTTTATGAATTTTTCGATTCAAAATGAAATTTGAAAAAGATCAAAACTACCTGTTCTCTACAGTCTATTGGAGGCAGGTAGTTTTATTTTTCTCGAATTTACATAGTTGTAATAGATAGTTGAACTATTGTGAAAAGAGGGGGATGAATCGAATAGAATTATCCCTTATTTTGATCACTCATATTCACTTCTCTAATTTCAGGAGTAAGCGAATATGATACGGTCACAGTGAAATTACATTCTAGAGATGATCGGGAAAGTGTTGGGAAAAAAGCAGTAGCACGTATAAATGAAATTAAATCGCCTAAATTTGAACATAAATTCAAAGCTCCAGAGGATGGAAACGAGTTTATGGGGGATTTAGACGAGTCTACGAATATGATGAAAATGGTCTTTGGCGGAATTGCTGGAATTTCGTTATTAGTTGGTGGCATCGGTGTTATGAATATAATGCTTGTATCTGTAACAGAACGTACGCGTGAAATTGGCATCCGAAAAGCGCTTGGTGCAACGCGTAGTAAAGTATTAATGCAGTTTCTTATTGAATCTTGCATTTTAACAGCACTAGGTGGCTTAATTGGATTTATGCTTGGCGTATTCTTTGCGTGGTTAATTGTGATATTCGCAGAATGGCCATTTATTGTTTCAGTAAATTTAGGACTGATTTCGGTTGGAATATCTATGTTTATCGGTATTGTATTTGGTATACTACCGGCAAATAAAGCAGCAAAATTAGATCCGATTGAATGTTTGCGATATGAATAAGAAGGGAAGAGAATATAACTTTTGTTATGTTCTTTTTTTATTTTCATACAAAACTCTTTCTCAGCTTATCGTATCCAAATTTGAACGTAAGCATTTTGTAAGGAATGGATAAGAAAAAAGAGAGATTTATCATATAGGATTAAAGTATAACTTGATGTGAAGGGGGAAGAAATTAACTTAAATAATCAATTAGATAATGGAGTATTGCAAGAAATAGTAGTGATTTTTTGGCACAACATGTATGTCAAAAAGTGAAAGTTACAGGTTGTTAGGAACGAAATTATCAGTACTTAAAATAGAGGCATTATATTGTTAGTGAAGAAAAGGGTTGTACGAATGAATCATCAATACGATATTAATAGAGGAGAGGGAGCCTTATGAAAAAATGTAATTCAATTAAGTTAGCAAGTTTGGCAGTTTTATTAGTGGGTACTACTCTATTCACACCAGGTTTTACTGTGAAAGCAGAGTCTGTTCAAAATTTATCTAGTCCGTCACAATCACATGATCAAAAGAACCGGAATGGTTGGAAACAAGTAATGCAGGAAACAGTACAGCTTGGAACGCCAGGGATATTAGCTAAGACGTCTAACAACGGAAAAACTAGTAGTTATACAGCTGGCGTGGCGGATTTAAGTACAAAGCAACCGATGAAATCGGATTATCGCTTTCGGATTGGTAGTGTGACGAAGACTTTTACTGCCACGACTGTTCTTCAATTAGTAGGAGAAAATCGCATACAACTTGACGATCCAATTGAAAAGTGGCTACCGGGTCTCATTCAAGGAAATGGGTATGATGGTAATCAAATTACGATACGTCAACTTTTGAATCATACGAGTGGTATAGCTGAATATTTAAAGTCAAAAGACGCTGACATAATGAATTCGAAAAAAACGTATACAGCAGAAGAAATAGTGAAAATGGGACTTTCTCTACCACCTGATTTTTCGCCAGGTAAGGGGTGGTCGTATTCAAACACAGGATACGTAATATTGGGAATGCTTATTGAAAAAATAACTGGAAATAGTTATGCAGAAGAAATTGAAAAGCGAATTATTGAACCTTTGGATCTGTCAAATACGTTTTTACCAGGGAATTCAACCGTTATCCCAGGAAAGAATCATGCTCGAGGGTATATGAAAATTGAAGGAACAAGCGAGTTGAAAGATATAACGTATTATAATCCGAGTTTAGCTAATTCAGCTGGAGATATGATTTCTAATGCGGACGATTTAAATAAGTTCTTTTCATCTTTACTCGGTGGTAAGTTACTGAGGGAAAATCAACTAAAAGAAATGCTTACCACAGTTCCTGTAGAAGGAAAAGGTGTTGGTGATGGATATGGTCTTGGAATCTATGAGACTAAACTTCCAAACGGTGTTTCAATTTGGGGTCACGGAGGGGCAATTCCTGGATTTGCAACTTTTGCTGGCGGAGTAATTGGAGGCAAACATACATTAGCTGTCAGTATTAACTCTTTAGGTGCGATTGATATTGGTACGCAGTTTAATAAAATGATGCAAATTGAATTTAATAAATAGAAAAAAGAAAATGAGTTGGACTCTGCTATAGTTGTATATAAAAGAGGTGCTTTTTGAATTTTGCAAATATGGACAGTGTTAGCATTTATGATATGGCATCAAGTTTATGTGGAATATAAATACGATATAAATGTATTTCAAGGTGAAAGTCAATCTTATAGCTCTTAGTATAAAAATAAAAAGGATGTCAGTTGCATGGCATTCTTTTTATTTTGGATCAAAGGAGTATGTGTTTAATTCTGAAAATTGTTATTTTTTCAATCATTCCATATAATGAAGAGTATAGGGGACTTACAAAGGGGAGTTATGAATAGAATATACTTTAGTTGGTTAATTATTTCTCGTTTTAACCAAAATAATTATGAATTGATTTGGAGTTGAATACATTGGCACAAAATCATTTTAAATGGAGTAATAAACAATTACGAGAACATGTTGAAGTAATAGACGGCACAAGAAGTCCGCACATTTTATTGAAAAATGCAACGTATTTAAATTCTTACTTACGCGATTGGACTGTAGCAAATATTTGGATTTATGATGACAGAATTGTATATGTAGGCGAAAAACTGCCAGAGCAATTTACTCATTGTGAAGTCATTGATTGTGATGGGAAGTATGCAGTTCCTAGTTACATAGAACCACATGCTCATCCATATCAGTTGTATAACCCAGAAACTTTAGCAAATTATGCGATGCAATTTGGTACAACAACTTTCATTAATGATAATTTAACTTTATTTTTCACATTACAACGTGAAGAAGCATTTCGTTTATTAGATGAATTTAAAAAGATTCCGGCAAGCATGTATTGGTGGTGTCGTTTCGATGGACAAACTGAGTTGCAAAATGGCCAATCATTGTTTAATAGTGAAGAAATAATGGAATGGCTTAACCATGAAGATGTTCTTCAAGGCGGGGAGTTAACAGCATGGCCAAAACTATTACATGGCGATGAGGACATGTTAAATTGGGTGCAGGGAACGAAGCGATTAAAGAAAAAAGTAGAAGGACATTTTCCTGGAGCATCTGAAACAACTTTAGCAAAGTTAAAACTATTAGGTACGGATTGTGATCATGAAGCGATGACAGGGCAGGAAGCATTAACACGCCTTATGCAAGGTTACACCGTTTCTCTTAGAAATTCTTCTATCCGTCCAGATTTAGAAATTTTAGTAAAAGAATTGCTAGAACTAGGTGTTAAACAATTTGATAGATTCATTTTCACAACAGATGGTTCACATCCGTCATTTTATGAAAACGGAATGACAAATAGATTGATAGAAATAGCGATTAAGCAAGGGATACCGGTTATAGATGCCTATAATATGGCGAGTTATAACATTGCTCGTTATTATAATATGGAGCATTTACATGGTGCGATTGCCACAGGTAGAATCGCTAATATTAATATTTTGGAAAGTAAAGAAAACCCGGTGCCGATTAGTGTAATTGCAAAAGGACAATGGATGAAACGTGATGGAGAAAATAAAAATGAATCCTTACGTATAGAATGGGATGAATTTCAAGTAGCACCTTTACAATTAGACTGGTGTTTGCAGAAAGAAGATATGATTTTCAATGATGCAAAGGGTATAAAATTATTAAACGACGTCATAACAAAGCCATATGTTAGTGAAATCGAATTAAACTGTGATGAACTTTCATTTGACCATGATGAGTGTTTCCTTATGATGATTGCTCGTGATGGCACTTGGCGAGTGAATACAGTTGTGAAAGGTTTTGCGAAAGAATTAGGTGGTCTTGCTAGCTCTTATTCCGGAACAGGTGACATCATTCTTATTGGAAAGAGTAAAGAAGATATGTTATATGCCTTTCATAGAGTAAAAGAGCTCGGCGGGGGAATGGTAATAGCTGAAAAGACTGAAGTGTTACATGAAATTGCATTACCTTTATTAGGTATTATGTCAAACTTAGAAATGAGCGCATTAATACATAAAGAGAAAATGATGGCGAAATTACTACAAGAGCGAGGCTATGCTTATAACGATCCGGCATTTACGATTTTATTCTTTTCTGCAACGCACTTGCCTTTTATACGGGTAACACCTATAGGATTATATGATGTGAAAAGTAGTAAGGTACTTGCTTCGCCGATGAAACTGATAAACGAATATTAAAAGGGAAAGTCCTATAAAATAGCCTTTTTATAGGACTTTTCTCATTCCTAGCATAAGAATATCCTTGCCTCAAATAATATAGTATCTAAATTATTTGAGGTGATACTTAAATATGAAAAAACTATTGTATGTTTTAAGTATATTTATTTTGTGCGTATCTATACAACACGTTGTACATTCTCAATCAAATGCACCAAGGTTGTCTTCGGATTGTCTGGAAGAAAGTAAAATTCGTGATGGAAATTATGTGGAAAACATAATGAAGGACATTAAATCTTCGTTTGATTTAAATGTTGATGAAAATAGTTTTTGGGAAGTTAGTAAAAGAGACTTAGAGGCTGCACATTTGATGTATGGCGGACGGGAAAATGATTCTTATTATAACTCGTTAACTAAAATCTTTGATAGTGGTGGATATAGAGGAGAGCCTAGGTTGTTTGTGAGGGCGCTGGAAGCATTTTTACTTTATAAAGAAATAGATGATACAAATGTAATAAAACATCTTGAACTTGAAAAAGGGGAATGGATCGTTACCGAAACGAAAAAGAAGCAAGGGAAAATGGTGGAATACAAACCGTTACAATGTGAAAAGGATTATCTGAAAAAGAGAAATGAGTATCATAATATAAAATGAAATAACGAAAATTTTGAAAGGGAAAGCTTTCGTAACTCAATGTAAATGGATCGATAGAAATCACTAGTAAGTCCGCCATAAAAAACGTCATTTTAACCAATAAAAATGACGTTTTTTATATTCTTAAAGCTTTTGCATTGCACTCTCAATCTTCTTCACCAAATCAGCTGACACTTTATGAAAATACCCCAAAACTATCTTCCTAATATCATCGGATATAACTTTCAAATCAATAGCTAAATTTTCAGCAAGGTGTTCTTTCTCTATTTGTGTTAACTTCTCATAAAATTCACCAGCCTGCCCAAAGTCATCTTGCTTAGTTATAGAAGTTCTTTCAAGTTTTCCTTCAACATATCTTCCGTCACCGCTTGTAATTTGATTAGTAGGTGTCCAATCTTGCTGTTGGTTAACTGGTAATTTACGAAATTCAGCCCCAATTCTTCTTCTTTGAGAATCAGTATAAATATTGGCACGGGCCTGCAGTATTTTATCATCAGACAATTCTGCTCCATCCAGTAAATTAGAAGGAGAGAAGGACACTTTTTCTACTTGCTCCATATAATTTTCAGGATTTTTATTTAATACCATTTTACCAACTGGTATTAGAGGATAAGCCTTTTCATCCCATACTTTTGTATCGTCTAAAGGATCATAAGAAAGATTTGCTTCATCCTTAGGGTCCATGAGCTGAACATATAGGCCATATTCCACCGGTTTGCCACCCGCAATCGCATCGTATAAATCTTTACCAGCGTAATCAGGATTTTCAGCGGCTAGTCTATTTGCTTCTCCGCGACCAATGTATTGTACACCTTCAAATGGGTACCAATGGTATTTAACGTACTTTCTAATACCTTGAGCATTTCTCCAAACATATGTATTTACACTATGTCCTGGAATGTGGCGAAGACTTTTTATCGTACCAGCATCAGAGTATAAACGTACAATAAAATGAATCGATTCAGGCGCTCTTGCTATAAAGCTCCAGGACCGATCAGGATCAATTAAATTATTTTTAGGTGAAGGTAAGAATGCTTTAATAAATTCCGGGAAACGCATCGCATCACGAATAGAAAAGACAGGAATGTGATTACATATAAGGTCAAAAACGCCTTCTTCTGTATAAAATTTTGTAGCAAAACCACTTACATTTCTGGATGTATCAGGTGTTCCTTTTATACCGACAGCTAACGAAAAGCGAACCATAACAGGAACTTTTTGATTAGAATTTCGTAAAAATATCAGTTTTGTATGTTCAGACATCGGATATATTGTTTGGAAATAACCAAATGCACCAAATCCTTTTACATGAACAGGTCTTTCTAAAATCTTTTCATGAATAAATTCTTGTAAGGTTTCGTGTAGTACACCATCTTGCTTTAGAACAGGTCCACGTGAACCAACTGTTTGAGAGTGAAGTTTAGCTGGTGCATTACGTTCTCGGTTTTTATTAAAGTCTTCTCCTAATAAAGATTGCCTCTGTTTATCATATTTTTCATTCATCGATTTAGCCTCCAAATTTTTTTCGTCGATTGTTACTAAATATGATTCTATAGCCTTGATTATGTATTACATACAAAGTTCAAATTGGTAACATACCGCTAGATGAAAAAAACGCACATGTAGTGGACCTGTTGAAATAGAAGAAATTATGGAAAAATGAATATCGGGAAGAGAAATAACACGTTTTATTTAAGAGGTGGAAGAAAACCACTATTAAAATTTCAATCTTAAAAATTAATTTGTAAATGAATTTATAGATAATGAACATGAAAAACGGAAAAATAGCCAGGAGGAATTTATTATGTCGGATTGGTCTCAATTAGATAAAGAATATATGATGCCTACGTATTGTCGTACGAAGGTTGCGATAGAAAGAGGAGAAGGTTGTAAACTTTATGATGTGGATGGAAAAGAGTATTTAGATTTATTTTCTGGTGTAGGAGTAAATGTATTAGGATACAATCATCCTAAAATTGTGCAAACGACAATGGAGCAAGTTACGAAGTCATTGCATCTTCCTTTTCATTTTTTAAATCCAGTAGCGATTGAGTATGCAAAGAAATTAGTTGATTACTCTTTAAAAAATGGAAAAGTATTTTTTGCAAACTCTGGTACGGAAGCGACAGAAACAACTTTAAAATTAATTGATAAATATAGATCTATTACGAATGAAGAACGTGACGGAGTCGTTGTGCTGAAAAATAGTTTCCACGGGCGTACGTTAGGAGCGCTTCATTTTACAAGGCAGGAAAATGTATATCAAAATTTCCCTAAAACATCAATTCCTGTCTATGAAGTAGAGCGTGAAAATTTAGAGCAATTAGAAGGAACAATAATAAATGAAAAGCCTATTGCAATTATGCTAGAACCTGTTTTAGGAAGTGGGGGGATCTATCCTTTATCAAGTGAATATTTACATGGTGTTCAATATCTATGTGATAAATATAATGTAATTCTAATTGTTGATGAAGTACAAAGTGGTATGGGCAGAACTGGGAAACTATTTGCTTATCAAAATTTCAATATTACACCAGACATTATTCAAATTGGTAAAGGAGCAGGAGGCGGGATACCGCTAGGAGGAATCATTGTAGGTGAAAAGTTATGTAATGTATTTTCACCAGGAGATCACGGAACAACGTTTGCTCATTCATCAATCGGAACGGCTTTAGGTTTAACGGTATTAAAAACATTAATTGATGATGGTTTAATGCAAGAAGCTTATGAAACGTCATTATATTTAAATGGCAAACTACAAGAAATTCAGAAAGAAAATTCTTATCTTATTAAAGAAGTGCGTCATGCTGGGATGATGTTCGGTATTAGTGTGAACGATACAAATGAAAATGTGAAGAAATTACAGGTAGAGCTAATGAATAAAGGAATGTTAGTTGATGTAACACAAGGAAATATCATTCGTTTACTTCCGCCATATATTATTACGAAAGAAGAGATTGATGAATTCGTTAATGAGTTAATTTCTTGTATTCATAGCTTGGCAGCTACAGCTAGTGTTTAAAAATAAATATTTTATTTCTACTATGATGAAATTATTTGTGATGATTTGAAGCTGAAAAGTGACTTGTTTTAAATTCAAACAAAAGGAGAATAGGAGAGGAAAATGCTCTCTCATGCTCTGAAAAAAATAATAAATAAAAAGCTGAAAAAGGCACTAATATAGTGTCTTTTTCAGCTTTTTAAATACTTATTTCCTTAACCTGGAAAGCATCTCATTGGACAAATATTTAATTATGTGAAACAATAATAACAGATAAGGAGACGTTGCTTTTCCTTAAGTGCTTCGTATTGGATTTATTCTAGTAAGAGAAGGTGTGCTTAAAGAAGTTAAATTAAATAAGGAGCTGTTTTACTATATGCAACAAAATAATGATTTAAATTTTGAACCTCAAGACGTTAATATTGTCAATCCTAAACAAGCTAGGAAAGCAGTTGTTGCTACTGGCATTGGGAATGCAATGGAGTGGTTTGACTTTGGATTATACGCGTATTTAGCGGTAATTTTAAGTCAATTATTCTTCTCAGGTGTGAATAATAGTGGTTTGCAACTTGTACTAACATTTGGTACATTTGCGGCGGCCTTTCTAGTTCGACCAATTGGAGGTATTTTCTTTGGTAGAATAGGAGATAAGTATGGCCGAAAGATTGTTTTAAGTACAACTATTATTTTAATGGCACTATCTACATTATTCATCGCATTACTACCAACCTATGAACAAATTGGTGTATGGGCACCAATACTACTTTTAATTGCGCGAATGATTCAAGGCTTCTCTACAGGCGGCGAATATTCAGGAGCAATGGTTTATATCGCAGAATCTTCTCCAGATAAAAAGCGTGGTATACTCGGTAGTGGTCTTGAAATTGGGACACTCTCAGGTTACATTGCTGCCTCGGTAATTGTTACCATTTTGACGTTATTATTAACAGATGAGCAAATGCTCAGCTGGGGATGGCGTATTCCTTTCTTAATTGCTGCACCAATTGGTTTGGTCGGTTTATATTTACGACGTCATTTAGATGAATCTCCAATCTTTCAAGAGATGGAAAAAGCACAAGAGGAATCTGAAGACAACGAACAATTTTCATTTATGGATATATTAAAATATCACAAAAAAGACTTCTTATTAAGCACAGTAATTGTTGCCTTCTTTAACATTACAAACTATATGATCCTTTCGTATATTCCTTCTTATTTAACACAAGTACTAAAAGTCAAAGAAACAACTGGCTTATTAATTATTTCAATTACGATGGCACTTATGATTCCACTGGCACTTTATTTCGGTAAATTAAGTGATAAAGTAGGTAATAAACGCGTAGTACAAATTGGTTTACTTGGTTTAGCATTATGTTCAATTCCAGCATTTTTATTAATTGGTAACGGACATATTGTAGCCATGTTTGCGGGTGTTTTCGTCTTAGGTTTCTTCCTTAGTGTTTATGAAGGAACATTGCCTTCGTTATTACCAGCACTCTTTTTCACCGATGTACGTTATCGTGCACTTTCTATCTCCTTTAATATTTCTGTATCTATATTCGGTGGTACAACGCCGCTTGTATGTTCATACTTAGTTCATGCTACTGGTAATCCACTGGCACCAGCATTTTATTTAACAGGTGTAAGTGTAATTGGATTAGTTGTATTTAGTGTACTGTTTGTTACAACATCAGGACGTGCATTAAAAGGATCTTATCCTACCGTAGAATCGAAGAAAGAAGCACATCTAATCGCTAAAGAAGACCCTGAAGAAACACTTTGGTGGCATGAAGAATCTTTAGAAATTGAAGCAGGAAAAAAAGCATAAATTGTGAAAAGCAACGTGGACTTTTACAAAAAAAGACTCCTAGTTTAATAGGAGTCTTTTTGTATACATCATTATCTCTTCTTCTTCTTCAAACTCTTCTGATAAGCATAAAGCTTATGAACCTCTTCCTTAAATTCATGCAAAAGTACAGTGTTTTCACTATTTGAATAACGTACTGCATTATAAGCATCTATAATAATATGACTCTGAATATTTACATCTTCTTCAAGATTTATTCTTTCTAACCAAGCCTCAACAGTTTCTCCTCGTTCTCGGTTTAAAGTAGGGGATAGCTTACTCTCGAGTTTAAAAATTTCTTTTCGAATTTCGTTATTTGGTGGTTTATTTCGTTTGAATCGTTTTTGGCTAATGCCGTCTTTATCAGTAAGTATTGTAGATTCGAAGACAGGCATATTTGGCAGACTTAAGTATTTTCGTTTTTTTACTATTTTCCAAACGACGTAAATAGCTATGGCTGTACAGACCAATATTGTAATGCTATTTATGAGTATTGGATCAAAATCAGGAAGTTTTTTCCCGTCTTCAATTCGTGGTTTTAAGAGATGTCCTTTATTTGCCCAAACTCCTTCTGTATCTTTCATTTCAGCTGCTATTAGTAATGGATTTATAGCATAGCCGATCCCTAATGCGATTACTTCCGTGATAAAAGCAAAAATAAGCCGTATGAAAGGAAACACTTGAATAAGTAATATACTAATTACGCCAATCGTAATGATAGAAGTGAAACGTAATAGTTGTTGTTTGCGATTTGCCCCAGTTAGCCAAAATGTAATCATAATATGCAAAGCTAATAGTAACAATTTCCATAATGGAGGAAATGGTGCATAAAATATAGCTGAAACGACAAACCATACAATGCCGCCTAACGATTTTTGAACTGGATATCCAGGTCCGACCGCGTGTACGATAAAGAAGAAAAGCGGTAACATAATGGTGCCAAAAAGAGAAAACGGTAGGATTAAAGAACAACCGACTATTTGAGCAACTAACAGTATTACAAATCCTGTTGTTTTTTTCTTCATGAATTTATTAATAAGAAGTACTCCTACATAACCGGTCGCTAAAAATATAGCAATACCAACTATTTCATTTCTTTCCGTTAATAACGAAAGGAGGAGCAGCAGAATAAAGTCATTAACGTGATAGAGCCAAGCTTTCAACTGATTCCACCATCCCTTCATTATTAATGAGAAATGTAGGTTGTGTTAGAAGAGGAAGCTCATTCTTCTGTAAACCAATGTATATCATTGTAGACGAGCGTTCCCTTTTTCTCGTTACATAGTGAAGAAATCCTTGTTTCGGAAGTAGCGTACTATCATCTGAAATACGTGCCAATTCCTCTAAAGCCTTCCCGTAATGTGTTTGTCCTTCGTTTAAAGGTAAAAGCAAAGGGCCACCTTCTGCTAAAACACTAATAAATAACTCAAACGGAATTTGATGCTTCGTTGCGTATTGGCAAATGTATGTGGTAAAAGAAATAAGGTCTTCTACATTCTCTTTCCAACCAAACCCACGATCAGCAGCTAAAGAAAGACAAATCGTCCAACTATAATTTTTTACAGGTTCATATTGCTTTGCTTGTAATTCCTGCATTTTAGCAGATGCTTTCCAATGGATAGAGCGGAAAGACTCACGTTCATATCGTTTTACACCGATAATAGATGTTTCATCATTGTAAAAAGAGAAATTCGTTCGATAAGAACCGGTTAATAGTTGCTGAAGTTCTTGCAAACCGGCTACGTTTTTAGGAGTAGGGTATACAATAATTTCAGTCTTTAACTTATCGAAAACAGGTAAATGTACAGTTAATAAATGAAAAGGGTCTTTTAAAACACATTCGAACTGTTCAATTTGGAATACACCACGCTTCGTTGCGGTTAATGTTAAATCCCATTTTTGCGCTGAATGAGCAGGTTGTGAAAATGGGAAAGAAAATAACGTTTTTGATATTTGTTCAATCCCTTGATCTTTATGCGGTATAAGGGACGAATTTAAATGAAAATAACAAACACCATTAACGAGTGGTATATTTGCCCCATTTTTCAAATGAATAAAAAACTGTCCGGATTCATCAGGGAAAAGCCGAGTTGTTTGTTTTTCATTTATAACTTGAAATCTTTTCTCTATGTAGGCGACATATTTATAAATGAAAATCGCAAATAAATAGTAGAAGAAAAAGAGAAACATAAGAAATCGTTGTGGGAAAAAGAACGTAAATAGTAAAGCGACCGGTACAGTTAGTTGGATAATGTGGATTTGAAAAAATAAAGGTACAGTTACAACGCGCTGTCCATTCATGCTTGCTCAATCTCCACGGGTACGTCAACTTCTTTTAAAATCCTTTGCATTAATTCATTTTTTGTTGTACGTAAAGCTCCTTCCATTGACAAGACGATACGATGATTCCAAATGGAAGGAACTAAAAATTGAATATCTTCAGGTATGCAATATTCCTTGCCGCGTAAAAAGGCTAGTGCTTGAACTGCACGTACTAAAGCTAATGTGGCACGCGGGCTTACACCGTTAGCAATGTAATCATGATTTCTTGTAGCGTGAGCAAGTTTAATAATGTAGTGTTCTAGCGCCTCTGATACGAATACTTCTTTCACTTGTTTCTGTGCTTCTAAAATGTCTTCTAAAGAAATAACAGATGTGACGCTTTCTAGTGGTGCATTGTTACGAAAACGGCGCATCATTTGTAGCTCATCTTCAGGATTCGGATAACCAATTGAAATTGTCATTAAAAAACGGTCAAGCTGTGCATCTGGAAGAGGGAAAGTTCCTTGTGATTCAATCGGGTTTTGCGTCGCAATAACAAAGAACGGTTTCGGAAGAGGAGTAGACTGCTTTTCAAGCGTTACTTGGCGTTCTTCCATCGCTTCTAACAAACTAGATTGTGTTCTCGGCATCGCACGGTTAATTTCATCTGCAAGTAGTATGTTTGTTACGACTGGTCCAAGTCTTAACTCGAATTCACTCGTTTTTGGATTGAAATATTCAATTCCTGTCACATCGCTCGGAAGTACATCGGGTGTAAATTGAACACGAGAAAAACTACCACCAATACTTTTTGAAATTGTTTTCGCAAGTAACGTTTTTCCAGTACCAGGTACGTCTTCAAGCAGTACATGGCCTTCAGCAAGTAATGAAACGAGTAGTAGATCAATAACATTTTCCTTACCAACAAACACAGACCCTATATTTTCTTTTAATTTCTGAATCATATGTAACATTCCTTTCATAATAAAAGAGCTGATATTTCTATATTTTAACAAATTATTCAGAAAATTGGTATGATTTTTTAATTCGAAGAGATGGATATTTAATTTTAAAATTGCACTTGCATATTTTGGAATATAATTATACAATATCGATATACGATGTATCGTGAGTCGATATATCATAAGGCGATGTATCGGAGGTAATTATAATGAATGGGAAAGCGCAAAAATACATTCCATTAACTGAGGCGACATATTACATATTGTTGTCACTTGTAAAGCCAATGCATGGTTATGGAATTATGCAAATGGTAGAAGAGATGACAAATGGGGAAGTAAAGCTCGGTCCTGGTACTTTATACGGAAATACGACGAAGTTATTGAAAGAAAAGTTAATTGTTGAAGTAGCCTCTACAGACAGAAAGAAGTGCTACGAGTTAACAACGTTTGGTAGAGAAGTGTTAGAGCTAGAGTATAACAGACTGCAAAGATCTGTAAGGAATGGAAACAGTATATTAGGGGAGTGAATGGAAGATGGAGACAAAGACAAAGAAGATATTCAAACCTTTCGCGGTATGGAGCTTAGAAAAAGAAGAAGCTTTTTTACGGAATATGCACCAACAAGGCTGGGCATTACAAAAATATAATATAATGTATACGTTTAAGAAAACTAAGTCGAAAGATGTAGTATATAAAGCGGATTTCAGATTATCTTATAAAGATTCAAAAGAAAAACAAAAAGAATATATTGAACTATATGAAATGTGTGGGTGGAAACATGTAACGAGTTTTGCAAAATGGAATTATTTTTGTAAAGAAGTAGAAGAGGAAAATGAATTGCCTGATATTTATTCAGAAAAGGAAACGAAGGTACAAAAAATGAAGGAATTACTACAATTTTTTGCATTTGTTTCAATAACTATATTACCCTCAATGTATAACGTATTTTTAAGTTCAACAGAATCAAGAGTGCCAATTTGGGCGAAAGTTATGCTGGGGTTTATTGGCTGTATGTATATCTATCTCTTTATAAGGCTTTCTTGGAAAATTAAGAAATTGAAAAACGAAATATTATAATAAAAAGTGGATTTTTAAAGAAGATGATTCTGGTGGGAACTAGGGATCATCTTCTTTTATTTATTCTTACATTCATTTTGTGCACTCCTTTTTACACAATAAGAACTATATATTTAAGGTGTAGAACTATGAGAGAAGTACAAATAATAATACCTAACAAATTCATAAATGACGATGAAGCTGCTAAGTAGCAATAAAGTAGTTTTAAAAATATCAGCCATGATGTTCAATAATCGGACCTGATTGTTGAGTACCATTTTTAATTTTAAACTGATGTTAATAACATCATGGAAGTTATTAAGGTTTTCACTTAAAGAAACTACGAGATGAGTAAGAGATATTTCTAAATCAATTTCCATTTGCATGGGAATTTAAATGGGGAAAGAACCATATAAAATTATGAAGGGAGGAGAGTCATAAAATGCAGAGAATGAACAATTATTTTCGTGCTCGTGCGAGTATGGTATACATGATGACTAATAATGAAGTAATGAATCACATTGTTGCTTTTCATATGGATACGAATGGAATGCTCACTTTTGTGGGTTCTTACCGAACTTACGGAAGAGGTACTGGTATAAAGGAAGTTTCTACAGAAACGGCAAACGATGGTATAGATCCTTTAGCATCACAAGGTTCTCTCACTTTGTCCCGTGATGGTCGTTTCCTATTTGCAGTTAACGCAGGCAGTCATAGTATCAGTAGTTTTATCATAGCAGATAACGGGGTGCCGGTTTTCGTGGATGTAAAGCCATCAGGAGGTGCTCAGCCCAATAGCATTGGTGTGCATGATAATCTTCTTTATGTCTCCAATGTAGGTAATGCTGTAAACAATTTTGCATCAAATATTACTGGATTTCACATAGATGATAAGGGAAACCTTACACCTATTCCAGGATCCACTCATGCTCTCAGTACCTTTAATGCTCAGCCCGCACAAGTTCTCTTCACCCCGGATGGTAGTAAAATCGTTGTCTCCGAGCTTACATCAAACCATCTCAGTGTCTTCCATGTAAATAAAGATGGTACGGTTACAGGACCAATTGTTAATGATTCTTACGGTAAAGGCCCATTAGGTGCTTACTTTCTATCGTCCGGAATTCTCTTAGTTACAGAAGCAGTTTCAAATGCGTTGTCATCTTATTCATTGAGCAATGACGGTACTCTTCATGTAATCTGTGGATCTGTACAAAATGGATATAAAACTGCTTGTTGGGTTATAACAACGAAGGATGAACGTTTTGCCTACACTACGAACACTTTAAGTGGCACCATCTCGACCTACCAAATCGTCCCGAATGGAGCACTGTCGGTAGTAAGGCATATTACTAGTACACCGCCGGGTACAGCACCAGGTCTTCCGATGGATGTTGGAGTGAGTAAAGATGGACGACATTTTTACACCCTTAATGGAAATCAAGGTACAGTGTCAGCATTTAATATTCAAAGTGATGGTAGTCTAGTAAGGTTGCAGGTTGTTGCTTCATCCAATGTGCCTTATTTTGGGTCGCAAGGCTTAGCTGTTCTTTGATTCTATTGGGCCGCTATATTTGTGTGGAAAAGAAAAATATATGACGGTGTATGAATAGTAGACATGTAGATGAATTAGGAACCTTTGATTAAACAGCAATTGTGCATCTTGCTTACGTAAAACAGAAAAACCCCCCTATAGAAAATTGGTAGGGGGTAATAAAGATGTTTAAGAGAAAGACTGATTTTGAGCTGGTTTAATAAATTGTTCTGGATTTTCAACAAGCCCGCATACGGCACATTGGACGCGGTATGTAGGTCCTTGATAAGCCATATGAAAAGCGTTCATCGTTTCATTCGTGTATTCTTCTTCTACTTGACCAGTTTGCGGATTTAATTTTACTGGTTTTACTTGTTGCTCAAGAATATTAAAGCGAGTGCGGTTCGTTTTACAGCTTGGACATAACATTGGTTCCATATGTATACACCTCCATTTGTAGCATTTCTTAAACGGTATGATTTTATGCAAGTAAAAAAACTTTCTCAATATAAATAGGTGTTTAATGTGTTTAAAATTCAGAAAAAATAAAATATAATAAATGTAAGAACTGGTTATGTCCAAACCAAATCTCCTGTTTTATGCCAATAAGCTGGGAGGCCGAGAAATCGGCCTCATTTTTTTGTGCTCATTTTTAGGTGGAACAAGGTTTTTTGAGACTTTTGTCGAAATTTTAGGGATAGATACAAAAGGGGATGGATGTAAAATGAATTTAAAAATGAAGTACATTATTTTATATGTAGAAAAGTTTGAAGAATGCTTAAGATTCTATAAAGATATTTTACAGTTACCTATAAAAGCAGAGCATGGTACATATATTGAGTTTAATACTGGATCTACAATTTTAGCGATGAATACGCGACAAGACGTGAAAGAATTAACAGGACTACCGCTTACAGAAGGTGAGTTACAGTCTTCTCATTTCGAATTAGGATTTGTTGTTGATAATGTACAAGAAACGATTGAGCAATTCAGAGGACAAGGTATTAAAGTTTTAGTTGAGCCAATCGTAAAACCGTGGGGACAAACAATAGCTTACATTGCCGATCCAGACGGTAATTATATTGAAATTTGTAGTTCATTAGAATAAAAGGAGAAAAAGAGGATGGAGTTTCCAAAATTAGAAACAGAACGATTACTATTAAGAGAACTTACACTATTAGATGCAGAAACAATGTTCCATTATTTTTCAAAAGAATCCGTTATTCGTTATTTCGGAATGGATTCTTTTGAAAATATTGAGCAAGCGAAAACGACAATTCAAACATTTAGAAAGCGCAATGAAGAAGGAAGTGTATTTCGCTGGGGAATAGAGAAGAAAGGTACGGATCAATTAATTGGTACGTGTGGATTTCATTTAATTAACAATCATCATAAACGAGCTGAAATTGGTTATGAGCTAGATGATACATATTGGGGACAAGGATACGCAACAGAAGCACTGCAGGAAATGCTAGCTTACGGGTTTGAAACGTTGCACTTAATAAGAATTGCAGCTGTCGTATATATAGAAAATGAAGCTTCTCGTAATTTATTAAAAAAAGCAGGGTTTCAAGAAGAAGGATTACTTCGAAAATATATGATTCAAAATGATGTTGCTCATGACACGGTCGTTTATTCATTATTAAAAGAAGATTGGCAAAAGTAATGAGCACAAGTGAAATAATGAAAGTGATTAAAGAACATAAAGATGAGCGATTTATTTTAGGTATAGATGGCCTAAGTCGTTCGGGTAAAACAACATTAGTTAAAGAGTTGGAAGAAGATATGAAGGAAAGTGGAATCCCGTTTCATATTTTTCATATTGATGATCACATTACCGAGCGTAATAAGCGATATCATACTGGATTTGCAGAGTGGTATGAGTACTATAACCTTCAATGGGATATCGATTGGTTGCAGCGAAACCTTTTTCAAAAGTTACAAAACGATATTAAATTAGAATTACCTTTCTATCATGATGAAACAAACTCATGTGAACTGAAAGAAATACGGATTCCTTTAGTAGGTGTAATTGTTGTTGAAGGAGTCTTTCTTCAGCGAATAGAATGGAGAGAGTTCTTTCATTATATGGTGTATTTGGATTGTTCAAGACAAACAAGGTTTTTACGTGAAAGTGTAGAAACGCAGAGGAACCTTTCAAAGTTTCAAAATAGGTATTGGAAGGCTGAGGATTATTATTTGGAAAAGGAATCGCCGAAGGAGAGGGCGAATTTAATAATACATAATATGTAACAATGTAATAGCGGCGTAGTCTTTGTCGCATTACTCCGAATTTTTTAAAGTGGTTATTGATAGAGAGCTTTCATTATAATTAGTTTGAATAAAACCTCTACTTTTTACTCGAAAAGTAGAGGTTTTATTCTATGTCTTATCAAAAAACTATAGTGGATTAATTCTTTCAAGGGAAACGTATGTGCAGAACCAGAAATTCATTCAACCTAATAAGAACCTTTTATATCTTCTATTTGCCATATAAATCATGAATTAACAACAGCGTTTTCTTATGTGATTATATGTGTGAATTACTTTGAGGTTTTCTGTGAGAAACAAGATGTGTTTTGGAAGATACCAATCTTAGTTTGGTATCTATACTCACAATATTTTATTAAGGTAATAATGTTCACATATAAATCTAGAGTTTTTTATCAAAAGTTTGTTTATTTATTTTTGAGGATGAAATAGTAATTGGAGAACTAGGATTTGATGCTGGAGATGGTAATCTAGTCGCTTCAAATTGAGATAAAACGGCAAGGAATTGACCAGCTACACTGCTACTAGCAGAGATTCTGACTACATCCCCTGCTTGCAATTGGACGATAGTAGAGGGGTTTACAGCATTTAGAAAACCAGAATTTCCACCCATAAAATTATCGCTACCAGCTATAAAACTATTATTAACGGATATTAATGCTTGAGTTACATAATTTACTGATATATCTGTTGGTTCAAAAGTTACAGCAGCAATAATTAAATATACACCATCTTGTTGTGGTGAGAAAGTTGACATCCTATCATATTCGTTATTTAAATCAAATTCTATGGTTTCAAATGTAATTATCGAAAGGGCATTTGCGGATATGGACTGATCAGTAGTTTTAATGGCCCTAAATGCCGATTCAAGACCAGTATTTCCAGTTGGTCCACTTTCAGGTAATGGGATTAAACATTGAAAAGGTATATGTGGTTCTTTTTTATATCTACTCAAATATTTCACCTACTTTAAAGGGGCAGTTATTAATTTACATGATATAAGATATGAAAAAAATATATAAAAGATTGAGACAAGCGTTTATTAACAGCTTACTTGGAGTAAAGAGACAAGCTTTTTTTTTATGAAAGAAAACAAAGCTTAAGAATAAAAGGAATCAATTTAAGTTGGTAAATTGATTGTGGGTAGCTGGGATGTTGAAGGGGAAGACATTTAAAACAAAATCCTTATTTAAATAAAAGAAACCCCGTATGTCTGCGGGGCTCCTAAGGGTAATCGTCAAGTAATGACGTACTCGACTAATTAACAATATCATGAATTTTTTGGTGAAAATACTGGTAAATTTGTCCAAATAAATAGGGTCATCATTTGAAAAAAACGTTATTTTAAAAGAAGAGAGTATTAAATTCTTAAAAATAAATATGCCCTAGTATGGTATAAGACTAGGACATAAAAATTAGTTGGTAAATATCTTCGTATTAATACTAACATACTATTTATACGTAATGTTTAGAAGTTTGGATATTTAAATTTTTTTTTCGAGAAACGGTATGGAAATTTCATTTTTTAGAAAAGGAGAAACTAAAAAAGAGCACTTACTCACGGTGCTCTTTAAGATAGGAGGTAACTCTATGAGCGAAACGTCTAGGTTAGAAGTATATGGTGTGAAAAAGAAATAAGAACAAAATTTTATTATTAGATCAATACAAAAGAGCAGATAGCAAAAGCTAACTGCTCCGTTTTGGAGGAAAAATCAATTGTTACAGATTGGCGTATTCACAGTATATACGGGATTCAGATTTTTATTCTTTCAAACCTAAAAGCGCACTTTTCAAAAGGTATTCTTTGGATTAAGACTCTTATTGTAAAAGAATACATGATATCTTATGCAGGTATGCTGATGAAGCGAATTGTTTGAGCCAATACAGCTGAACCTTCCCCTCAGTCTTTTGTATTGGTTCAAACAAGGTGCCAGAAGAAATATACGCGTCTTGATATAAATCCTTTAAACGTTTTGTAAAAGATAGGTGAAAATAACATTAAGTAGCCGAAGTGTTTTGGGACTTGCTCTTCGCACAATTGAGTGCAAACTCCATGGAGTATAAAAGAGAAGACAAGAGAAAGAAACCTGATTAGGCAGTGGAAGTCTGAATTAAAGATTCTTGCTCTTTTCCCAGTCACCGATACAGGGCGTATAGACATACTATTGATGTGGTGGTTTGGAGAAGATTGAGCGTATCTAGAATACCAGTGACCTTAAATTGACTTATTTCGAAACCCCCTTTCGATAATATTTCTCCCATCCCATTTTGAGCTGTCACCTTACGGTGATGGCTTTTGCTTATTTAGATAAAAGGATGATGATGTTTTTTTGTCGAATAGATAGATAGTGGGAGGTGGAGAAAATTAAAAAATTTATAATAAGCTTAGAAGCAATCGATGGTAAACAACACGAATTTGAAGTTGAGTATAAAAAGACAGTAACCGTTACTGCTATAGAGAACTCTATACAAGCAAGAGAAGCTAGATTCTTCAGATTTGGAGACCGTATGATTAATTTGGACAATGTATTCTCTTTAGTGGTAAAAGAGAAGAAAGATTAAATGCAATAACATCTATAACAGGTGCTTTTCTTACGATTAGTCAACCTGTATTTATAGATTTTTGATGGATTGGGCAAAAATCTATATCGCACATGTATCTACGTATAACGCATACTAAATACCCCTAATATGGATTCGTTTTTTTACTAGGGGGAGATATGATGAATGAAACTATGATGTTAGGCCGTTAACCTATAATCATAGTGTATATCGTGTGTAATAAGATGAAAAAGAAGCTTTAGTAACTTATTTACACACGCAATGGACGCAACTATATGACATTTGTTATATGGTTGCGTTTTTAATTTATCGTAGTACTCTATAATGTGATTTCGCCCGTAACGTCGTTAGTTAATCATGTTTTGGATAATCAGGAAAAGTAGTTTTCGTAAATGTTTATTTCCACGTTTATTAATTTTATCTTTAAAAAAGTTTTACCTGATTGAAAGCTACGTATAGCAATATCGGCATACGCATTCAATTGCTTGTTATTGATATCAAATGCAATTACGTGTCTCATAAACTTCCTCCTGACGTATAGTTGAAGTCTTCACCTTACACTTATCGATTCCTATTTCTTATACACGATCTCGAGGACCAACATGCTAAAAACTGATTCAAATAAGGTAAGTGAAGAAGATCAGCTTTTTTACGGATTCAGAATCCAAAAGCACCCACGATCTTTTCTTCACTTCTACTATATAAAAAATAGTAGTGCAACCAAATGCCTTGGTCTGCACTACTATTCTTAGTTTAGTATGTTTTCTTTGTTATATAGAAATTACACATTAAACCAGTGAACATTCTAATAAGACAAACATATGATGAATTCGTGGGACGAGTTATCATATGAGGTGGAACTTGGAGCGCCATACTTATTTGTTGAAGAGTACCTAATGGCGGGTACTCTTTTTATTCATGATCTACATCAGAGATTTCAGGTTTATACTCTAAAAGATCCCCAGGTTGGCATTCTAATGCTTTACAAATAGCATCTAAAGTTGAAATTCTAATTGCTTTTGCTTTTCCATTTTTTAATATAGAAAGGTTAGCCATAGTAATTCCAACTTTCTCTGAAAGTTCAGTTACACTCATTTTTCTTTTCGCTAGCATTACATCAATATTCACGATAATTGCCATGTTATTCACCTCAGACCGTTAAATCATTTTCTGATTTTATATCTATCGCATCTTTTAAAAGTCTTTGGAGAACAGCAGCAAAGACTGCGATAACCATTGAAGAAAAGATCATGAGCATGCCAAGTATAATAATACCAGGTGCATCATCTCTTTCCGCCACAAGATAGAAGAGTGGCATACCTACCACATATAAAATACTGATTGTTACTGCGCAGTTTTTTATCTTTTTTAAAGCTCTAACAGATAATTTCGAGAAGGCGTTACCCTTGTCAATGAAGCTTACAAGTTTAAAAGCTTGATACAGAGCAAAATAAAAAGGTAGCACCGTTGCATACAGATTGATTAAAATAAGATATTTTATATATGCAATATCGGGATACAATTCCGCTGCATAATTCCCTATGTTAGGAACTAAAAATATACACAAAGCAAGAACAGGGATTCCAATCAGAATAATAGCTGTCTTTAAAAAGAGTGTTGATCCTTGTTTCATATAAAGCACCTCATTTATTAATTATCTATTTAATCTAACATGAAATTTATCGTTTAACAATAAATTTTTATTTATTATAATCGTGTTTTTATTGTTAAGCAAATTTGAATTTCAGATAAAAATAAAAAGTACTGCTCTTTATAAAAAAGGGCGACTTCCTGTAATAAAAAAGTATGATGAATATAACAAGGTGGTATATATCATTGTTCCTTTGACGAAATATAGTAAAGATAATCGTTCCTTCTTTCTGTAAATGATGTTATGTTAAAAGTAACGATTAAGTCTTTCTTATAATAAGAGTTTTTAGAAAATCAATATTTTTCGTAATTTGAAGAGGTGTTAATGAAATGAAATCGTACACGCAATTTGAACGAAGAAAACACATACTAGATGAGTTAGAAAAGTACAACCGAGTTATGGTAAATGATTTAGCGAAGGTATTAAATGTTACAACAGAAACGATACGAAGAGATTTAGATATGTTGCACAAGGAAGGGCAACTTACGAAAATACATGGTGGTGCAATTAAGAAAAAAGATCAAACACTAGAATTTCATTTTGATAAACGTCGAGCTGAGAATATTGAAGAAAAACGAAAAATTGCAATGGAAGCAAGTAAACTCGTAGAAGATAATGATATTATCGCAATTGAAATTGGGACAACCACAATGCAAATTTTAGATTACATACACGATAAAAAGAATTTGACGATTTTAACAAACTCGATACCAGCTGTAAATAAAATTATTGAGCTTAAAGAACAATATGATTCCTTTGATTGCAGGTTAATAGTCATTGGAGGAATATTGAATACAAATTCATTAGCATTGTCTGGAGAAATGACGTTAAACTATCTTGACCATTTCACTGTTAATAAGTTATTTGCTTCGTGTGACGGAATTTCTTTAGAAAAAGAACTAACATGTTCGTATATTGAAGATGCACAAATATATAAGCAGTTAAAGAATAATGCCAAACAAGTTGTAATGATGGTAGATGAGTCAAAGTTTAATTTAACAAAGTTTTATAAAAGCGGGAGTTTTAGTGACATAGATGCATTATATACAAATGCTAAGCTTGATGAAGAGTGGGAAAATATGTTAAAAAGTAATGGGATTGAAGTGATAATAGTATAGAAATAAAATTTTAAAGTAGACTATTTCTTAGTAGATAAGAAATAGTCTTTTTTGTTTATATGTTGTTTTATTTTGTTAATTTGTTGTTTTTACAATTAGTTAACAAATTAACAACATTGTGTTAATAATATACTCGTACAATATGAATTAGGAGGTGGCAAGAATGCAAATAAAACTATCAAAAGCTGTGTTCTTTTTAATACCAGTTGGAATACCTCTAATATTGTTTTGGATTATTCCGAATTTCATTAGTTTAGGTATTAGTTTTACTGATTGGGATTTTATGACGAATGATTTTAATTTTGTTGGTTTAGAAAACTATTTCAATTTATTTACACAAGATTCTTTTATGCAAGCATTGCTAAATACGTTTTATTTCGGAATTGGAACAGTCATTCCGACGATTGCATTAGGTTTAGGATTCGCATTATTCTTCCGAAATAAATTCAAAGGTTCTGCATTGTACCAATTAATGATTTTTTCACCTTGGGTAACGCCAACAATAGCTGTATCCATTGTGTGGTCACTTTTATATGAACCTCAATTTGGAGTTATTAATAAAGTTCTAAACTTTTTCGGGATACCAGGTTTGGATTGGCTTCAGAGTAGTCAAACAGCGATGTTAGCAGTCATTATTGTGACAGTTTGGAAATTAGTTGGTTGGACGATGATCTTCTATATTGGCGCATTAGAAAAAGTTCCAGATAGTTTATATGAAGCAGCTAGTATTGACGGAGCAAATTCATGGCAGAAATTTAGATATGTAACATTGCCAATGGTTTCATCAACAACTTTCTTTTTAGTTGTTGTCAATACAATTTCTTCAGTGCAGGCTTACGATCAAATAAAAATTTTAACACAAGGTGGACCTAGTGGTTCGACGCGTACGTTACTTTATTTATTCTTCCAACAAGGGTTTGAACAATTTGATATGGGATCTGCAACAGCAATCGCATTTATCATACTAATCATTACAATTTTACTATCTGTTATTAACAAAATAATAGGTGATAAGTGGGTGAACTATTAAGGTGAATAACATGAAAAAAGGTCCATTAATCGTAAAGCATCTCTTTTTAGCATTATCAAGTATACTATTTGTTTTTCCGTTCATATGGATGGTACTTGGCTCGTTTAAAACATCTAGTGAAGTATTACAAGGAGGTTTTTGGCCTAAAGAATTTCACTGGGAAAATTATCGGCAAGTATTAGACATACTACCATTTAACACATATTTATTTAATAGTTTTTATACATCTTTCATCATTACTATATATGTGCTTGTTTCATCTGCACTGTTTGCTTATATGTTGGCATTTTATAAGTTTAAAGGTAAAAATCTTACATTTAGTGTTGTGATGGCAACCTATATGATTCCTGGAGCTGTATCGTATGTTCCTGTATATGTAATGTTAGGGAAGTTTGGTCTACTTGATTCACATTTTGGATACATGATTTCTATGGCTGTTAGCGTATTCGGTATTTTCTATTTAAAACAAACGTTCCACAAAGTTGGTTTTGAAATAGTAGAAGCAGCCAAAATTGATGGAGCGAGTGATTGGCGAATTCTTTGGAAAATCATTTTTCCGATGACACGATCATCATTTGTAACATTAGGATTGGTCACATTTATTGGTAACTATAATAATTACATCTGGCCAGCTCTTATTTTGAAAGATAATACACAAAAGTTAATTACGAATGGAATTGCTGATTATTTCATTAATAGTTCTTTAGGACGAGATTGGTCACACATTATGGTTGCAAGTACAATCGCAACAGTGCCGCTCTTAATCGTATTTTTAATTCTACAAAAATGGTTCCTATCTGGTGTTACTGATTCAGGAATAAAGGGGTAATTAAATAGTAAAGGGGATATGTGGGATGAAAAAAATATTCATGCTTCTAACAGTTTTAACATTGTTTGTTAGTGCACTTGCGGGTTGTTCAGGCGGTAAAGGAAGTACGGTTAAAGCAAGTAAAGAAGGCGAGAAGGTTGTTGTTCCATTCATTAATGGAGTAGGTGGTTCGCTTGCAGATGGTGTAGACAAAATCGTGGAAGAATACAATAAAAGTCAGGACAAATATGTAGTGAAAACGACGAAAGCAGGTAACTACGATGAGTCTTATCAAAAGCTACAAAGTGGATTTGCAGCGAATAACCAAGAAGCAATCGCATTACTAGGTTCAGACGTCATTCAAGAATATGTTAAAAAACAGTTAATCGTACCTTTAGATGAATCTGTTAAAAATGATACGGATTTTAAAAAAGAAGATTATGGAAAAGGTTTTATGGAGCAAGCAACAATTGACGGGAAGTTATATGGAATTCCGTTTTACGGTACAACACAAATCTTTTATTATAATAAAAAAGCATTAGCGGAAAATGGCTTTACAAAAGATGATTTAAAGACGTGGGAAGGTGTAGAAAAGGTAGCAAAAACAGTCGCAAAACGTGGTGAAAACGGAAATGTTTCATATGCAGGCTGGATGCCAATGTGGGGGACGTCAAACTTAATTGATGCAGTCCGTAGTGCTGGTGGCAATGTATTAAGTGAAGATGGTAAAAAAGTATTAATTAACGATGATACTTGGGTTACGGTATGGGAGAAATTCCGTACATGGCTTCATGAAGATAAAATTATGAAAATACATTCAGGTGGTACTGGATGGGAATATTGGGATAAAACAGTAATTGATTTAGTCGAAGGTAGAACATTAGGGTTCACAGGATCATCTGGTGACCAAGCATTTGTTTTTAAATCATTAGGTAAAGGAATGACGGAAGAAGAACGTCTTAACACTTTTGAAGCATTACCTCAACCAGCTTGGGGGAATAATAAACCAGCGCCAAAATTAGAAACATACTTATTCACATTAACGAGAAATATTGACCCAGAAGTAGCAAAAGGTGCATATGACTTTATGAAATTTGCGACAAGTACTGAGAAAACGGCTGAATGGTCCATGGCAACAGGCTATATCCCTGTTCGTAACAATGTAACAGAGTACGGTCCATATGCTGAATTTGTTAAAAAACAACCACAAGCATTAGTTCCGTTAGAACAAGCAAACAATAATGGAGTGGGACCATTTGTAGATCCAACGGGCGGGAAAATTAATGACGCTTTAAATGTAGCTAAAGATAAAGTAGAGATTGAAGGAGTTCCAGCAAAGAAAGCATTAGATGAAGCAGCTAAAGTTGCGCAAGAAGAATTAGATAAAGTGCTGAAAAAGAAGAAATAAACCTGTTTGCAGTACGAACGTGAGGTGCTTTTGAACGAAGGAAGTGCCTCTAAAATACCTTCATTAAAACTTAAAAAGGTGTGAGAACTATGATCGAAATAACAAGTACGATAACACTTTCTCCATTCGTAAAAAATAAACATTGCTTCCAAATGGATGAAACTGATATTACAAACTTTACATTAACAATTGATCAAGGGGATAGCCGAAAAATTCCGCTTTTATTAATCTTGAGAGATCCTAACGGTTATGTACGTATACAATATCAAACGCCAATTATAAATGAAAAATTAGTCGTTTCGAAAGATTCAAAGTTTTGTTCCGCTGGTTGTATTGGAGGAGAAATACAGTCAGGTAATTGGGAATTAGAAGTCGTGTATATCCCTCATTGTGCAAAGAAAGTAGTAAAGTTTACCGGAGAAAAAGTTGACTATACAGTAAATATAGAAGTGAATGATCAGTTGGAGCGAAAGTATAATAGAGAGCATTTTTGTAAGGGAAATGTTTTTATCGATGATGACCGTTTTAATAAGGTAGTAAATGAAGAACATCGCTGGTACAAAGGGGATTTTCATGAACATACAGATTTAACAGATGGCGAGATAGATGATGAACTTGGAATGAAAGTATGTGAAAAACAAGAATTAGATTTTTTATATGCGACGGAGCATAATATCGTTATGCCATCTTATGAAAAAGGAAACACATTAATTATACCATCTATGGAACTTACAACTCCTTTCGGTCATTACAACATATTTGGTATAAGAGAATTCGTTGATTTTACAGAGTATGTAGATGAATCATTTAGCGCTGAAAAAATGAATGCACTATTTTCACTCATGAAAGAAAAAGGTTATTTATTGAGTGTGAATCATCCATTTATGAAGCCTTGGGCGAACCAAGTTAATATTAACTTAGAAAATGTTCATACGATGGAAATTATGTGTGATCCAACTTATAAAAAAAGTAAATCATCTACTTTAGAAGCTTTGCGTTGTTTCGATCAAATGTGGTCAAATGGTCTTAAAATCTGGGGGATAGGAGGAAGTGATTCTCATTTACATCCGTCTAAAACATTCCCGGGATCAAAAAAACCATCAATTTACGGTGATCCAGGAACATATGTATTATGTAACGGTTTATCTATTAAAAACTTAAAATTTGCGATTCAAAAAGGAAGAATTTATTTCTCTCGATTTAGAAAACTAGCGATAGATATTCAAAACGAAGGTGAAACGATTTATGTCGGCGATGAGGCTAAAGGAAATATTATTTATAACGTTCAAACAGATAAACCGTGTGAGTGGAGACTACTTATAAATGGACGAACGATTGAAAAAGAATACGGCAGCGACATAACCTTTGCATTCTCTTTAAATGAAGGGGCGTACGCTAGAGTTGAGGGATGGGAAGAGGACGAATTAGTAGCGTTTATTAATCCTATTCATAATAAAGTTCAGTATAAAAATATGAAAACATGGAATGAAGTTATAGGGGGAATAAAAGGTGAATAAAGCGATTATTTTTGATAAAGATGGAACATTAATACAGTTAGATTCAGTTTGGTACAAAATTGTGCATCGTGTGTTAGATGATATATTTCAAACGTATCCAAATGAAGAAAGTAAACGAGATGACTACTTAACGATTATTGGTATGAATGATAACGATTTTGAGAGTACGAGTTTACTAGCTTGTCGCACAAATTACTTTATTGCGGCTGCATGGTATTCGTTGCTAGAAAATCAACATGTGGATAAAGATAATTTTATTCATAATGTATGTCTTCTATTCAAAAAGTACTCTACAGCAGATGATCTTGTATTTACAGAAGTGGAAGGTGCAAAGGAAACGTTACGATATTTAAAAGACAATGAATATATTATTGGGGTTGTTACGGCAGATGATGTTGATGCAGCTATTCATTCTCTGAAAATGACTGAGTTATATGATTACGTAGATTTTTTAGGTGCAGATGATGGTGTGAATAGAACAAAGCCTGAAAGTGATTTTTATCATATGTTTAAAGAAAAATTTTCACTTACTGAAGAAGATGTGCTTATGGTAGGTGATACATTAACAGACGTTACATTTGCAAGAAATAGTAATATTAAAGTAGTGGGCGTCTTATCGGGTGCGAGCAGGAAGAAAGATTTAGAAGGAAAAGCGGATTATATTTTAGACAGTATGAAGGATATTTCGAAGATCTTATAAACTGTTTACTGAATATTTTAAATAGAACATATAAACATAGCTCGAATTCTAGGAGGATATTATGGCTCAACTATCATTCAAAAACATTTACAAAAAATATGATCATGATGTGACAATCGTAAAAGATTTTAACCTAGAAGTAAATGATGGAGAATTTATCGTATTGGTTGGCCCTTCAGGGTGTGGGAAATCTACAACATTACGTATGATTGCAGGACTTGAGGAGATTTCAGAGGGCGACTTTTATATTGATGGAAAGCGTGTAAATGATGTTACACCGAAAGATAGAGATATTGCAATGGTATTTCAAAATTATGCGCTTTATCCGCATATGAGTGTTTATGAAAACATGGCGTTTGGATTAAAACTACGAAAATATAGTAAAGAAGAAATTGACCAACGTGTGCAACATGCAGCAAAAATTCTTGGGCTTGAGCAGTATTTAAGCCGGAAGCCAAAAGCACTTTCAGGTGGGCAGCGCCAGCGTGTTGCCTTAGGCCGAGCGATTGTTCGAAATGCAAAGGTATTTTTAATGGACGAGCCTTTATCAAACTTAGATGCGAAGTTGCGTGTTCAAATGCGTGCTGAGATTACAAAATTACATCAACAGCTGCAAACAACAACTGTGTATGTTACACACGATCAAATAGAAGCTATGACGATGGCAACGCGCTTAGTTGTGCTAAAAGATGGTATTGTACAACAAGTCGGTACACCGAAAGAAGTGTATGATAATCCAGAGAATGTATTTGTTGGAGGATTCATTGGTTCTCCTGGAATGAATTTTTTCAAAGGAGTATTAAAAGAAAATGCAGTTATGATTGATAAGTGGAAAATTGAAGTGCCGGAAGAGAAGATGAAAGGCTTGCGAAATAAGGGCTATGTGAATAAAGAAATCATAATAGGAATACGTCCGGAAGACTTTTATTATGGAAAAGCAATCGAGGCTTTACCGTATAACGCAAAAGTAACGGTATCTATTGATGTAGCAGAATTAATGGGAGCAGAAACATATCTATATTCTAACATTAATGGACAATCTTTTGTTGCACGTGTGGACACATCTTTAGATGTGCAAAGTCAATCTAATATAGATCTAGTTTTGAATATGGATAAAGTTCATTATTTCGACTCTAAAACTGAGAAGCGAATTATTTTATCCCGCATTAACAGGCAGTAAACTCCCACCTCAAAATTCGGTGAATACGAGGAAGTCAGGTGGGAGATAACTGCCCGTAAAAGCCCGATTGGTTCAACTAATAATCAGAGGGGGATGGACCCCCCCCTCTGATTAAAGTTTCACTTTATAGATAATAATTAATATGATTATACCTTTAGAATTTCTTCAACTACTACAAATAAATGCATAGTAACACGGCCGATTATCCTTTAGATTACAGGAAATCGGTTTTTTTATATAAAAGATCGCTTAGCCTTTTTGTTGGCAGTGCCCTGTCACAATCAAGCCGAGAAAAACAAATAATCCAAAACGAGAAAATTCTTAAGTTGATGGATGTGTGATGCTACTCCTATGTTAAGATTCGAGTCATTTAAAAAGCAACCTCTATATTGAGTTGTGTTAAAGCGACGTATATGATAAAAAAGATGTATCACTTGTAAAAAATTTGCATCACCTTGAATGAGCTAATACGACAAGAATTCGTGTCGGGCCTAATTAGGGAATGCAGTATAGATCAGTATATAGTATACAAGCATTCCCTTTCTATAATACGGTATGTTTTTAATATAATTAAAAGAAAAGTTTTATGTTCTTTAATATGATGTGACATAATACCAGTGTTTTTCTATTTTTGTGATTTCTTTATATTCATTATTAAAGTCGTATTTGTTTGGTCTAGTATCATTTGGTGTGTAAATAAATCCTGAAAAATTATCTAATATACCACGATAAGTAAAAAAGAAAACAGAAATACCATTTTTATTTTGTTGAATAATTACATCCCCACCGTTTTTGGAAGTGGATGCAAACTGTTTAGGTAAATGAATTTGTCTACTATCATAATGAACATTAGGAGTTAACTCTTTATGTTCTATAAGTGCTATAACTTTTTCACGGTCTTCTTTATAGATAATAAAATCTAAATTTATATAAATCGCATTAAATGGTATACATATCCAAGTAATTACTATGATTAGTTGAATAATTAACGGTTTCCAATTTTTGTATTTGATGAGATGTATGATTGTGAAAATTAATATTAAGAAAAACAATCCATGAACTATTATTGAAAGAAATGGCATAACAAATGGGGTAAGGAATTCAACTAAATACCATTTGAAAAAATGATAAAGTATAAGAGCGATACCGCTTATTAATGTAATTTTGGTTAAATTCTTATTCAAATTTTGAATCTCCTTTCTATACTAAAAACTATGTGATTTTAGTATGAATATAATATATGTTTTTTCATAAATTGCCCTTGTTTTCATTTTATTAACTTTGTGATGATTAATATTTTGAATATATCATAGGTTTGAAATTAAATAAACGGACATTAAATTTTTATATTTTATATAGAATAACAGTTAAATAAAAGTGAGGGAAGTTTTCAAAATAGACTAGTTTTTTATTTTAAATGTAATTTGATTTGTTTCATAAAATAGATCCAGTTCCGGTAAAATCAGTTGCAACAAGTGAACATTACGTTCATTGTGTATGTTATTCGTTTTTTAACGTTTTAGAAAACTGGTTATTGTTAGTTTCGTGACAATGGGGAATTAATAACAAAAAAGAATAAATATAAGCTTGCGTAAATGTTATGTAAAATAAAATCCTTGTTTACATACGAATGTTACATTGAGGATGTTGAAAACAGCTTATGGAGGTACAACAATGAAGAATCTTCGTAAAAAGATAATGAGGCTAGCATTAATAGAAGCTATTCTGGACGTAAGCAATTTGTAAGGAATGAGTAAGAAAAAAGAGATTTTCATAGTATAAAATATTTATTATACCTGCGTATAACACCTACTACTAATAATGTGTTATAATACGAATTAGCAACATAAAGGAAAGGAATTAGAAAAAATGACCTTACAAAATACTAAAAATTTAAAAAAACAAGTTGCTCCTTTTGAAAAATCAACGGCAAAAAAAAGTGTTTGGCAAATCATCAATACGGTAGTGCCATTTATTATCTTATGGTACCTTGCTTATAAAAGTTTGTCCGTTTCTTATTGGTTAGCATTAGTTCCAGCTGTATTAGCCGCTGGATTTATGACACGGATTTTCATTATTTTTCATGATTGTACCCATCATTCTTTTTTTAAAAGTCGTCGTGTAAATAGAATAGTAGGGACATGTATGGGTGTTTTAACTTTATTCCCATTTGATCAATGGGGGCATGAACATTCCGTTCATCACGCTACAAGTGGTAATTTGGATAAGCGAGGTACAGGAGATATTTGGACGCTTACAGTGAATGAATATTTAGCAGCGCCATTTAGACTCCGTTTAGCATATCGTTTATATCGCAATCCATTGGTTATGTTTGGGTTAGGTCCGATTTATGTTTTCCTACTTAAAAATAGATTTAACAGAAAAGGTGCCAGAAAGAAGGAACGCATGAACACCTATTTGACGAATGTTCTAATCGTTGCTTTAGTAGGGTTACTATGCTGGTCACTCGGATGGCAATCGTTTCTTTTAGTGCATGGTACTATATTCTTAATAGCAGGTTCAGTAGGTATTTGGCTGTTTTACGTACAGCACACGTTCGAAGACTCTTATTTTGAAGAAGATAAAGAGTGGGAATATGTGAAAGCGGCAGTGGAAGGAAGTTCTTTCTATAAACTACCTAAAATTTTACAATTCCTTACTGGTAATATTGGATTTCATCATGTTCACCATTTAAGTCCAAGAGTACCTAACTATAAACTAGAAGAGGCACACAATAATACGATTCCTTTAAAAAATGTACCAACGATTACTCTTGCTACAAGTTTGCGGTCAATCCGTTTCCGTCTTTGGGATGAGCAAAACAACAATTTTGTTAGCTTTAAAGACGTCAAAAATTTAGTGAAAAACAATGTTTCTATTCCAGTAAAATCAGAACTATAACTTCATCATATATGACTGACTCCCCTTAACCATTTTCGATTTAAGGGGAGTCTTTGTTTGACTAGTAGATGCAAAACTTAAATGATTTAAATTGTAATTGCGGAGGATTAGGAAATAGTAGGTATTAATATAAGAGGACGATAAAAATATTATGTTAACAATTTGAGGCGATTGATATTACTTTTTTCAATAGATATTATACTTAGTCTCTGAGTATATTTCATCTGGTGTGCATCATGTCTTACAAGAAACGTATGATTTAAAACTTAATACAATCTGCAGCAAATACATATGAAAATGATGTTACCTTAATAATAAAAGGGTATTACGCTATGAAATAAATGATAATAAGAACAGCAAAATTATTTTAGAATAACAAAATACGAAACGGACAAACTCAATTATCCTTGAATTTGTCCGTTCAGTTATTGGTGAAAAAGGAGGAGTATGTAAATGAAATGTGCATATAGTCTAAAACTGTTTAAAGATATGTGAATGTATTTAAAGTGGGTTTCATTAGATTTATTTATTACTTTTTAGTTTGCCTAGATAGTTCAACAGACTTTTGCGTACAACGCTGCATAGCTGAAATGATGGCTGTTCGTAAGCCTTTTTCCTCTAATGTTGCTACAGCTTCTATTGTTGTTCCGCCTGGGGAACAAACCATATCTTTCAATGCACCTGGATGCATTCCTGTTTCTAGTACCATTTTTGCAGAGCCTAACACAGCTTGAGCTGCGAATTTATATGCTTGATTTCTTGGCATACCATCTAGTACAGCAGCATCTGCCATCGCTTCTATAATCATATATACGTATGCTGGCGAAGAACCACTTACAGAAGTTACAACATCCATTAATTTTTCGCTTACGATCTCTGTTTGACCAAAACTATTAAAAATGTTTAGTACATCTTCTAAATCTTTTTCTGTCACCATTTCATTAGGACATAACGCAGACATTCCTTCTCCAACAAGAGCAGGTGTATTAGGCATTACTCTTACAACCCTTAACTTTTTATGAAAGGCATCCTCAGTACTTTTAATGCTTTTCCCTGCAGCGATCGTTACGATGATAACATCGTTTTTAATCACTTCTTTTATTTCATTAATTATTGATGCGTATAGGTCTGGTTTAATTGATAAAATTAAAATATCAGCATTTTTAGCTACTTCATTGTTGTCAGTTGTTGTAGTTAGTCCATATTTTTCACTAGCATGTTTTAAATTAGTAGTGTTTAAATCTGAACAAATGATTTTATTTGAAGACACTATATTTTTGTTTATCATCCCGCCAATCATAGCCATTCCCATATTTCCGCATCCGATGAATCCAATTTGTTTGTCCATAATAACTCAATCTGGCTCCTTTTATCATAAATTATATCGGTCTGATATTGTTATTCTAAAATAATAATGATATCTCCATGCAATATAAAGAAACATTTTAAGAGAGTGTGTGCCTTTTTGCAATACAAAATATAAAAATAAATTATATTCGACATTATGTAAGTACACGCATTATATTTAAAGATTTTATGTTATATACCTTGGTATGGAGAACAATATATGTTATTAATCGCATGAATGACAGGAGAGATTTTTTAAAAGATTTTATGTTTATGAATATGAGTATAGTTATATCAATTTTCACTATCATCCAGTATGTCCATAATCTCATACAAGAAACTTGTCATCATATTCATTTTGCAAAATACCTCTTGACACAAAAACGAACTATATAGCATAATATAAAAAATTAAATTGAAAATCGTTGAAGGGAACTAGTACATATGTCTTCTTGCGAAAGAGAGTGGAATTCACCGGCTGAAAGATTCCTCGTATAGAAAGTATCGAACCTATCCCCGAGTCTTAAATGAAAGTTTAGGCGTACGCCTGCGTTATAGGCGCCAAGTGGATATCTATGTATATCAATTAAGGTGGTACCGCGGAACAATGACCGTTTCGTCCTTTTTATTTTATTAAGGGCGAAGCGGTCATTTTTATTTTGCTCTTTAATACTATAGGTGCAGCACTGAAGAGGATAGACAGAGCTGCAAACTGTATAAATAAAAGTGTAATTTATAAAAACCTTTGATTTTAGACTTGGGGGATACAAAAGTGAGAAAACAACGAATTGTTGTAAAGATTGGGAGCAGTTCCTTGGCAGCAAGTCATGGAGGCATCTGTAAAGAACAACTTTCAGATCACGTTGCCGCATTGGCACGATTGAAAGAGGAAGGGCATGAAATTTTGCTAATTACATCTGGGGCAGTCGCTGCAGGTTTTTCTGCTCTAGGGTATCCTAGTAGACCTGTGACAATTAAAGGGAAACAGGCTGCTGCCGCTGTCGGGCAAAGTTTATTAATGCAGGCGTACACGGAGGAATTCCGTAAATATGGTATCGTTACTGCACAACTTTTACTAACGAGAAGTGATTTTTCTAGAAAAGAACAATACAGTAACGCTTACGCTACTTTAGGAGAGCTATTAAACCGTTCCGCTCTTCCTATAATCAATGAAAATGATTCCATTTCTTTAGAAGAGCTGACGTTCGGTGATAATGATATGCTGTCATCTTTAGTAAGCGGACTTGTTTCGGCAGATATGCTCATGATTTTTACCGATGTGAACGGTTTATATGACCAAAATCCTCAGAAAAATACGGATGCAAAAAAATATCATTTCCTTCCTGAGGTAACGGAAGAAATTGCTTCTCTGGCAGGAGATGCTGGCTCAAAACTTGGGACTGGCGGTATGAAATCAAAAATCGATGCTGCAAAGACGGCACTATCTCTTGGGGTGAGTGTATTTATCGGAACAGGACGTGGACAGGAGAAGTTTTTAGATGTTTTGAAGGGCAAAGGTGATGGAACGTATATCGGGAATGCTCCTCAAAAAGTGATTAAGATGAACAAGCAATGGATCGCCTTGCATTCGCTTGTTAGCGGACAAATTGAAATAGATGCCGGGGCGGCTACTGCTATCATTCAGCATGGAAAGAGTCTTCTTCCTGCTGGTGTTACTAATGTGTCAGGATTTTTCCAAGCGGGCGAAGTCGTGGAAGTAATTACGCAACAAGGGCACGTAATAGGAAAAGGACAATGCAGATATAGTGCAGAGGAACTGAGGGATCTAAAAGGTATGCAGAGCCATGATATTCAAGCAAGAGGCGAAAGGCATAGTTATGAAGTTATCCATAGGGATCATTGGGTTTCAGTTTAAGAATAGAGAGCGCTCTAATTCTAATAAGCAGGAAAGATTTAGATGATAGTGCATTACTAGAGTTAAACGGCTCTCAAATTTTATACTGATTAACCTTAAAAAGGAGGAAATAAAAATGAATGAAGTGTTAGCAAAGGGACAAAAAGCGAAAAAAATCGCTAGAGAACTTGTGCTTAAATCTACAAATCAAAAAAACGAAGCACTTGCTGCGATTGCTGATCAGCTGATAGTAGAAACAGCTTATATTTTAGAGGAAAACAAACAGGATATCGAAGAAGGTAAGGCAAAAGGATTTTCTGATTCTCTTCTTGATCGTCTTATGCTGAATGAACAGCGTATCATTGATATGACTGAAGGTATTAAGCAACTAATTGATTTACGTGATCCTGTTGGAGAATGTGTAAGTGCATGGGAAAGACCAAATGGATTATCTATTCAGGAGATGCGCGTACCACTTGGTGTTGTCGGAATGATTTATGAGGCAAGGCCGAATGTGACAGTGGATGCTGCTACAATTTGCTTAAAAACAGGAAACGCAGTAATATTGCGTGGTAGTTCTTCTGCTGTCTATTCTAACAAAGCTATCGTTGCTGTTATTCACCGAGCGCTCAAACAAACAAGTTTGCCTCCAGAAAGCGTACAGCTTATAGAAGATACATCACGAGATAGTGCAAAGCAGTTGTTTACATTGAATGAGTACTTGGATGTTCTTATCCCAAGAGGCGGCAAGCAGTTAATAGATACTGTAGTGAGAGAAGCATCTGTTCCAGTACTTGAAACAGGTGCGGGAAATTGTCATATTTTCATTGATGAAACAGCGGATAAACAAATGGCATTTGATATTATTATAAACGCAAAAACGCAGCGTCCATCTGTATGTAATGCAATTGAAACGATTATACTTCATGAGAATTGGGCGCAGCGATTTGGTAGCGAGCTGTTTTCTTCCTTGAAGGAAAGAGGCGTGGAGCTACGTGGTGATAATAAAGCATTGGCAATTGATTCTTCTATTGCATCAGCTTCAGAAGAAGACTGGGAAACAGAGTTTTTATCTCTCACACTGGCAGTTAAAGTGGTTTCCACTCCAGAAGAAGCAATTCATCATATAAATACGTATGGATCCATGCATTCCGAAGCGATTATTACAGAGAACGAGGAAAACGTCAGCAAATTTTTCACATCTGTTGATGCCGCGGCGCTTTATCATAATGCATCAACGCGTTTTACTGATGGATTTGAATTCGGATTCGGTGCAGAAATTGGCATCAGTACACAAAAGCTACATGTAAGGGGACCAATGGGGCTACCTGCACTGACTTCCACAAAATATGTGATTCGTGGAAATGGACAGATTCGGAGATAAGAATTATAAAGGAACAATCAAAATAATTTAATGAAGACACCCAATTTAATTCGGGTGTCTTTTGTAATTAAAACGAAATCAATATTCATTTACCACACAAAAAGCCCCACGAGCATAGCACTTAATAAGGAAACAGCCATTCCGCTAACAAGAAGCTTCCAAACATTTTTACCGATTATTGATGATTTTTCCCCGCCAAATAATGAATTGTAAGTTCCATAAATCATACCAACTGTACTAAAGTTTGCAAAAGAGGCTAGAAATGTTGTTGCAACCGCAATCGTATGTGGTTGTAAAGACTTTAAGTTTGATTTTAAATCCATCATTGCAACAAATTCATTCGTTGTTATTTTTATCCCCATTAATTCTGCTACATACATAGCATCATTGCCTGATAAACCAAGTAAAAAAGCGAAGGGACTAAAGATAATCGAGAAGATTTTTTGAATTGTTAAACCTGCTACAAAAAAGCTTAAAATACCATTTAAACATGCTGTTAATGCTACATACCCAATTACCATCGCTAAAATAACAATAACCATATTCATCCCGACTAACATACTGTTTGAAATAGTAGAAAAGAAATCTTTTTTTTCATTTTTTGAAGGTGAATAAATAACATCATCTTCTTTAGTAACTTCTACAGGATTTAAAACATTAGCCAAAATTAATGCGTTAATACAGTTTAAAGGAATAGCGCTGAAAATATATGTTGCTGGAACCATTGATAGATAAGCACCAAGAATGGATCCGCTGACGCTACTCATACTCATAATTCCAAAAGTCAACAAACGATTTTCTTTTAACACAGATAATTGATCACGAACAACTGCAAGTGCTTCCGTATTTCCTAAAAACATCATTTGAATGGAAAAGAAGCTTTCTAACTTTGGTAAACGAGAAATCTTTGAAATGATTGCACCTACTTTATCAATAATCCAAGTTAAGATTCCAAAATAAGAAAGAATATCGAAAAAAGTGATAACAAAAATGATTGGAAGTAATGCGCTAAAGAAGAAATCAACTGTTTGATTTTCCATAGCTGAAGGAAATGCAAATCGAATACCTTCATTCGCACATGATAGTAGCCAGCTGAAAAATGACGCAATTTTATTAATTATGATACTGCCCAATTTGGTGCCTAACATAAACCATGTAATAAAAAGCTCCAATATTATTAGAATAATGATTGGTCTCCATTTTATTTTTCTTTTATTAGGCGAACATAGGAAAACGAATAATATTACAATGAAAACCCCTAACATATTTAATATGAAATGCATGTCAACAACTCCTTGAGCTTTATCCCGCTATTTGTGGGCAGTAAGACTCCCACCTCAAAATTCGGCGAATGCGAGCGAGTTAGGTGGGAGATAACTGCCCGATTGGTGAGGGCTAATAATCAGTGGGGGATGGACAAAACTCCCACTGATTAAAGTTTCACTTTATTATTTGTATATAAAAAAGCCCCTATTCTTCCAAATTTAGATTATGATTAGAAGTTATGAAGAATGTAAATTATGTTTGGGATCAATCTATTTCAATTTATATTGTTTTTAAATTCTAAAAAAATAGAGTTTAATACATAGCAAACAAGGAGGGAATCAAATGGACGTCTTTCACGTAACGAGTAGAAAAAGGGAAACATACAACGTTCACATGAGGTATTCGATACTTTTTGAATGTGCACTTGGCATTGCGGCAATTACTCATAAAAGGCTAATCGATATTCTTGAAAAGACTCAAAGTGAATGGGGATAAATTGGAAAATATTTACCTTGTGAAATGATAGAGCATTACAATTTTTCGAGAAGCATAATACAATGTAAAGCAACAAAATAAATCTATTGGTAGAACGAAGGACAACAATTATTCGAAGTATGATAAAATTTTCTAAACTAATAACTGTGTCCATTTTTAAATTGTTTAGGTGAAATACCAGTATGTTTTTTAAAGACCTTTGTAAAATGACTTTGGTCATGGAAATTTAATAGTGTGGAGATTTCTGATATAGAATGTTTTGTATAGGTCATTAAGCTTTTTGACTCATCTATCTTAGCACGCTGAATATATTCGCCTAATGAAATTCCAACCTCTTTCTTGAAAAGGGAAGATAGATAACTAGGATTTAATGCGACTATTTCTGCTAGATGGGATAGTGTAATATCTTCGTAAAGATGAGTAAATATATAATTTTGACATATGTTTATAGGCTTTAAATGTTTTTGCATTTTCCCGTTTTTAACTCGTTCTGAGAACTCAAGTAGAGCATTCTCTAAAAATGGGGAAATGGCTTCACTTTTTTTTATTTCTTCGAGTTTTTGAATTAATAAATCACTGAGGGTATATGCGATTTCAGGGAATAGTCCACCATCTATAGCCGACCTTGTCGCAAGTGTAATTGCTGCGATGGCAGAATTTTTCTGGCTTCGCAGGTGGCTTGTTTTTGACAACACCCCAAGATCGCCTGATTCAGGTAATTTTCTTAAATTTTTAATTAAATCATCCTTTTTTCCTTCCTTAATACACTCAAATATTTTCCTTTCAACTAGTGGATCGATATGAGTTAATGTACTTTGACGTTGCTCCGATATATGTATATCGGGCTGTTCAATCTCAAAATCATCCTTTTTTAACAGTATATTTTTTTGCAAAATATCAGCAATCTCTAATTTTTGTTGATACAGCATGTAATAAAGAATCATGCTTATATTTAAAAATTGCAAATTGCTTAAGACGGGGAGAGATTGATAATATCGAATCATTTCCTCTTTGTCTATTTTTAGTTGAAGATCATTAACAATTCCTTTAATTGAGGTTTCTGATAATCTGGAATAAAGGACTGGTCCAACGATGATATTCCCACTCAGTTGATCGTTTAAACGTAAGTTAATTGAGAAAAAATTTTCAAGAAAGGCAGTCTCTTCAAGTACCGGAAAAGTATAGGGTGGATTTCCCCTAAATAGTTGATTAAATAACGCCTCTTTTGAAGAATACAACGGGTTATACTGAAAATCGGGCGAGATTTCAAATGCCAAATTCCCTTTGTTATCAATGAAAAAGATAGGTGTTGTATGTATGTCAAAGACCAACTTACAAATATAATATAAATCTTCAAGTTTGGAGCAATTCATTATTTTAACCTCTATTCTTTAAAAATCAGTCAATATGTGTACAAGTTAAAAACAGCAGAAACACCTAGGAGGAAAAAGTATTTTTCCCTCTGCATAGTAACCACATATATAATAAGCTGAAATTTTTACAAGTATTCTAAAAAATATACCATAATATTTGAAAAATAATAACTATAATAATATTAAGAAAGCGTTTACTTAATTATTTTTAGGAGGGCTATCATGAAAAGGGATATTAAGAAAATCATTTCACAAATGACATTAGAAGAAAAGGCAAGTCTATGTTCTGGATTAGACTTTTGGAATACAAAAGGGATTGAGCGATTGGGTATTCCTTCCATTATGGTAACTGATGGGCCACACGGCCTTAGAAAACAGGCAGAGGGAGCAGATCACTTAGGGATTTATAATAGTATTCCATCGACTTGTTTCCCATCAGCAGTAGGATTAGCAAGTACATGGAATAAAGAATTAATAAAACAAGTAGGAGTTGCATTAGGAGAAGAATGTCAGGCCGAAAATGTAGGAGTTCTCCTTGGACCAGGTGCAAATATTAAACGTTCGCCGCTATGCGGAAGAAACTTTGAATATTTTTCAGAGGACCCGTATTTATCATCACAAATGGCTGCAAACCATGTTAAAGGCGTACAAAGTCAAGGGATTGGAACGTCATTAAAACATTTCGCTGCTAATAATCAGGAGCATCGCAGAATGTCAGTAGATGCAATTGTTGATGAAAGAACATTGCGTGAAATCTATCTTGCTAGCTTTGAAGATGTCATTAAGGAAGCACAGCCTTGGACAGTAATGAGCGCATACAACAAGGTAAATGGTGAATACGCTTCGGAAAATAACTATTTATTAAATGATATTTTAAAAGATGAATGGGGATTTGAAGGTTTTGTCGTTTCTGATTGGGGTGCAGTAAATGAGCGTGTTGCAAGTCTAGCGAACGGTTTGGAGTTAGAAATGCCTTCAAGCTTTGGAATTGGTGAGAAGAAAATTGTTGATGCAGTTAACTGTGGTGAGCTATCCGTAGAAAAGCTTGATCAAGCAGCAGAGCGTCTACTTTACATTATTTTTAAAGCTTATGATAACCAATTAGAAAACGCTGTGTATAGTAAGGACGCGCATCATCAGCTTGCAAGAGAAGCTGCAAGTGAAAGTATGGTTATGTTACAAAATGAAGATTCCATTCTTCCGCTGAAAAAAGAGGGAACGATAGCGGTAATTGGAGGCTTTGCAAAGCAACCACGATATCAAGGTGGCGGAAGCTCTCATATTAACCCAACAAAGCTTGAAAGTATTCTCGAAGAAATTGAAACTGTATCAGGTGAAAAAACGAACATATTGTTTGCACAAGGTTATGATATTGCAAGTGATGATGTAAATGAAAGCATGGTTAATGAAGCGAAAAAAATAGCAGAGCGAGCAGATACAGCGGTCCTTTTCGTTGGACTTCCAGATCGTTATGAATCTGAAGGCTTTGATCGAAAGCAATTACAGATGCCAGAAAATCACGTGCAATTAATTGAGGCGATCGCTGAAGTTCAAAGTAATATCGTTGTAGTTTTAAGTAACGGTGCTCCAATTGAAATGCCATGGATAGGTAAAGTAAAAGGAATACTTGAAGGCTATTTAGGTGGACAAGCATTAGGCGGAGCGATTGCTGATTTATTATTTGGTGATGCGAATCCAAGCGGGAAATTAGCGGAAACATTCCCGAAAGTGTTAAGCGATAATCCTTCTTACTTAAACTTCCCTGGTGAAGGTGACAAAGTAGAATACAAAGAAGGTGTGTTCGTCGGATACCGTTATTACGATGCAAAAAATATTGAACCGTTGTTCCCATTTGGTTTTGGTTTAAGCTATACAAACTTTGAGTATAGTAATCTTTCAATAAATAAGAAAGAGATAACGGATACGGACACTGTTTCTATCAGTGTAAACGTGAAAAATACTGGTAGTACGGCAGGGAAAGAAATTGTTCAGCTTTATATAAAAGATGTTGAAAGCAGTATGATTCGTCCTGAAAAAGAGCTAAAAGGATTTGAAAAAGTAGAATTGCAGCCGGGAGAAGAAAAAACGGTTAACTTTACTTTAAATAAAAGATCATTTGCTTATTATAATGTTGAATTAAAGGACTGGCATGTTGAAACAGGTGAATTTGAAATTTTAGTAGGAAAGTCTTCAAAAGAGATCGTTTTACATGATAGCATGTATGTTCAATCAACGACCATAATTCAAAAACCGGTGCATCGTAATACTTTACTTGGGGACATATTTACGAACCCAATCTTAGCACCAATCGCAAAAGGGCTTATGGAAAAAGCATTAAAAGACAGTCCGTTTGGTAGTATGACTGAAGGGGATAGTGATGCCTCTGAAATGATGGACGCTATGCTGAACTATATGCCATTACGAGCATTAGTGAACTTTAGCGCAGGTGCTTTTACAGAAGAAATGTTGAGTGAAATAATAGGGCTATTGAACGATGCGCAGATGAATTAATAAGTGTGAATGAATTGTATTAATGGGCGGTAAGACTCCTACCTCAAAATGCGGCGAATGCGAGGAAGTGAGGCGGGAGATAATGGCCCGGAAATGCCCAATTGATTTGGGTTAATAATTAGTGGGGGATGGACAAAATCCCATTGATTAAAGGTTTGCTTTATCAATTTGAACATTCTTTGTTGAGTTTTAATTAAGGTTAATAATTCATTGTAGGATGTTTCTCCAGTATACAAAAAAGGCAAATGAGAGTTAGAATCTCATTTGCTTTTTTTGTACTTATTCTGCTAAATGTAGAATCATATGCTTGTCTATCATCTTTAATCATTGTTTATAAATATGAACGATGAGCTGGCCATGAACCTTGGAGTTTACGAAGTTGTATAATTTGTCCTGTATGATAAGCATCATGCAAAAGGATATTCAGATATTGCTGCCAAACTGGTAGAGAAGGACTTGGTTGATCCAGTTCTGCTTCTTGAAGGGATGTTAATGAAGATTGTAAGGCATCATGTACTTGAAGCGTTCGCTTCACTGTCTGTTGCCAAGCATCATCATCATTAGGTCCACCTTGGACAAACGTGTCATCATTATTTCGTGGAGCAACAAATGTATCATCTTGATGTAAGCGGGAAAGTAAGCGCTCTTTAAAGGTTAGTAAATGGTTTGCATTTTCCCAAATCGTATTACTGGCCTTTCCTTCTGGTTGCCAACATGCTTGTGCAGCAGTAAGATTCTTTAACGCTTCTGATATCGGTGGGTACCATTCTTCTTCGTAAAAAACTTGATTGACTCCATTTTGTAACATTTCTTTTTTACTCATTCGTATAGCCTCCTTAACTATGAGATTGACCAACAATAAGTGTTAGAGAAAACGTACCTACTTATCATTTGATTGATGTTTGGAAGTTTTTAAAAGAACAATACGGCGTCGTTGTAGTAATTGCAGAAATAAACTTATGCTTTCTAAATGTAATAAATTCTCCTTTCTCTTCAATAAACCTGCCTCATAGTTGAACAAGGAAATCAACTGCAGCTTAAGTTTAAAAATTTGTAGCAATATAAAGTTTCGGAAGGTTTTAAAATTCTAAAAAATCAGAAGGTATAATTCGATAAATATAGAATTCAATACTTAGAAAATAAGGAGGGGATTAAATGGAAGTCTTTCACGTAACGAGCAGAAAGAGGGAAACGTACAACGTTCAAATGAGGTATTCGATACTTTTCGAATGTGCACTTGGCATTGCGGCAATTACTCATAAGAGGTTAATCGACACGCTTGAAAAATCTCAAAGCGAATGGGAAGAAATTAGACAATCATTATCGGTAGAGATGAAAGAGCATTTACAGTTTGTAGAAGGAAATAATACATGGAAAGCATTGCTTCAGTTATTGTATGAGGGAGATTTTCAGGATCTATCACAGTTTATTGCAAATATCGATTCACTTTCAGAAGAAGATTTAAAGTATATATGTTTACCGTTTTTAGGAGAGAAGTATGAAGAAAAAAGACGTTTAGCAGCAAGCGGAGAAGTATCTGTAATACATGAACTAAAGGAACTGACACATGATCATCAGTTTTTTTCTACGTATATAGAGTTTGTATGTCATGTCGATGTGCGAGAACTAAAAACGCATTTAATCGCCGTTATGACAGGGTGGTATGACAGTGTTGTTAAAAAAGAGGCAGAAGAAATTGTTTCTATACTACAGCGAGATTATGAAGCGAAAAATGAAATGAATAAAAAGATGAAACCGGAAGAGTTTGTCGAGTGGGCGACTGGTGGAGTGAACTATATGCCAGAGCCAAGTGTCCATCACGTACTTCTTATCCCGCAAATGACGTACAGACCGTGGAATATAGAAGCGGATATTGAAGATACGAAAGTATTTCATTATCCAGTCGCGAACGAAAGCATACATCCTGAAGATCCATATGAACCGAATTATTTTTTAGTTCATAAACATAAGGCGCTCGGGGATGAAGCGAGATTACGAATTGTAAAAGTGCTGTTTGAAAAAGAACGTACATTGCAGGAAATTACAGAAAGACTGCAACTTGGTAAATCGACAGTACACCATCATTTGAAATTGTTACGTTCAGCGAAGTTAGTAGATATATATGACGGGAAATATGTATTAAGAAAGAAAGCAGTGCAGTCGTTAGCGAAAGAATTAGATACATTTTTGAATAGATAATATACAACGAGAATGTACATAAAGGGAGGAATTTAATAGAAAAGTTGGTGAGCTATAGTGAAGAGTGTATTGAAAAATCGTTCGTTTTTTTATATGTGGATTGGTAGCGCGATTTCAGAATTAGGCGGGGCTTTCGGGACGTTATGTAATTCGATACTTGTATATGAGTTAACAGGATCGAAAACAGCATTAAGCAGTATGTGGTTATTATATTTTATCCCGTCTCTCATACTGCAACTAATAAGTGGCCCATTTATTGATAAATGGAGCCGAAAGTGGATTATGATTTTTTCACAATGGATACGGGCATCTGTTTTCTTACTACCTTTAGTCATGTTAGTTACTAGTAGTATAGAAGTTTGGCACGTGTATGTCGTTCAAATTATAATAGGGCTCATTACGCCGCTTTATACACCCGCCAGTCAAGCAATTACACCGAGCATTGTAAGTAAAGAGCAGCTTCAAGATGCAAATGCGTATATAGATGGAATGACCCGTCTTATGATGTTTATTGCGCCAGTATTAGGTGGCATCGTTATTAAATTCATTGGAATCAAATTAACAATGTTGTTCGTATGTGTTTGTCTATTCATTAGTGGAGGATTGTTACTTTTCATAAAAGAAAAAAGAGTAAAACAAGAATTGAGAAAAACGTGGCTAGAACAGTTTCTTCACGGTTTTACATACTTTTTTACAAAACCAATAATCGTTTGGCTCGGTGTATTTCTTACTTTCGTACAGTTTGGAGTAGGGGTAACGATGGTCACAAACCTTCCTTATATAAAAGATGACCTGGCAGCGGGATATGCGGAGTACGGTTACTTCATGGCAGGTTTCCCGCTTGGCTATGTAGTTGGTTCCATATTAGTCGGAAAAGTAACATATAAAAGTCGGCGTATACTTATGCTCGGAGGATTGTTTATAGGGGGCCTCACATACATTTCTCTAGGGTTCAATCATAGTATTATAATCGCGGTAATAATTGAAGTAATTGCAGGTATATGTATTGCATTTTTCAATGTCCACAACACGACGATATGCCAACAAACTGTCCCGAACAATATGATAGGAAAAGTATTTTCAGTGCGATTATTTTTCATACGATCGGCTATGCCATTAGGTGTGTTATTAGGGGGAATACTGAGTGAAATGTGGGGAGTGAGAGTGCTATACTTTATTATCGGTTCGATTATATGTGTCACGTCTTTAATAGGAATATTGCTTCCGTACTTTAAATTTTTAGATGAGGCGATTGAGGAGAAATCAGCATAATTCTAAAAATTAGAAACTTTATAATTGAAAATAATTATCATAATCAATTATGATAGAGGAATACTAGTATTCGGATTACAAAGAGGGAGTGGAATATATGTTTATCGAAACAAAGACATTTACAGTAAAAGAAGGTACATCTAATATAGTTGTAGAACGTTTCACTGGAGAAGGAATTATTGAAAAATTTGAAGGATTCATCGACTTAAGTGTTCTCGTAAAAAAAGTAAGACGCGGAGATGAAGAAGTTGTAGTTATGATTCGCTGGGAATCTGAAGAAGCATGGAAGAACTGGGAAACGAGTGAAGAGCACTTAGCTGGGCATAGAGCAGGCCGCGGTAAGCCAAAACCAGATCATATCATTAAGGTTGAGCACGGGGTTTATTATGTGAAATCATCGAAATCGGCTTATCAGAAGTCATAATAATATAAGCAGAGGATACATGTTGTAGAAGCTAACATGTATCCTCTTTTTTAGTACTGGGGGGATATAAATGAAAGAAAACCTTTCATTCATTACATATGAAAAACATAAAAAATTGGTACAAACAATATTAAATGAAAGTTTATATATGTATAAGGTAAATGGATTAATGCTCATCGGATCTATCGCAAGAGGTGACGCATACCCCGAATCCGATTTAGACTTATATGTTCTTTTAGAGAATGGACAAAAGAAGGATTTTCATTCAGAAATGAGAGAAGGTATTTTAATTGAATATAAGTATGCAGATTTTAATCAAATTCAATTAAACTTTAAAAATAATTCAATGGAATTATACTCTTTTTTAGAAGGGGAAATTGTATTTGATAGTAACGGTGAGTTGGAAAGGTTAAAGGAAATAGCTCAACATAAATATGAAAATTATTCTGTTTCTAGTGATAAAGTAAAAGGCATTTCTCATTGGTTAAATAGTTCGCTTATTAAAATTCAGGCTGCTTTGAAAGCAAAAGATGAGTTAAAAGCTTCATACATAGTTCACACATCAATGTGGACATTGCTAGAGGGAATATGGGCTATTAATAATAAGCCAGCCCCTCCAGCTGGAGCTGTTTTAAGGTATATTCAAGCATTACCTATTAGACCGACTAATTTTGATGAGTTACTTAATAAAGTGTTCTTAGGGGATACGACAGAGCGGATTTCTTCAGCAATTTTCTTGATTGAGTGGGTTTTAACCAATTTGGAGAATAAACAATAGGGCTACTACGATTCTCAATCTTTATCAGTAAAGTGATATTCCGTGTCGGATTGTTCATATAATTTCATTCATTGTATTCCAAATGTGGCATTAAAAAAACGTTCTAGACTATAGAAAAAAGTATTAGACTGTTAAAAAATAGTTGTAGACTGAACACTTGAATTCCTGCCCTTAAACATTCAAGTGTTATCTATATGGGTCAATATACTTCTGTATAATCCCTGTTTATAAGGAGATGAGTGAATGAGGTTGAACCATTTGAATCTTTGTGTTGATGATTTATCAGAAGCTAGACATTTTTTTGAAACATTTTTTGATTTTCAATTTTTGGAACAAAAGGGAAAGGCACTTGTAGTGATGAGTGATGAGAATGGATTTATACTTGTGTTAAGTGATCCAAAAGCGTTCAAGGGGAAAAAAGGCGTTACATATCCTGAAGCTTTTCATATTGGTTTTTTGGTGGAAACTTCAAGTGAAGTTGATCGAGCATATAATCGTTTAGTAGCTGGGGGCATTGAAATAGACAAGGAACCTTATACAATGAGAGGTAGTAGTTATGGCTTTTATTTTACAATATTTAATGGATTATTAATTGAAGTTTCTTGCCTTGACTATAGAGAAGGTAAAAAAGTTTCAAAACCCAATGGCACTCATCAAGAATAATTGTTTGAAGGTGTATATCAAGCCCCTTATCCAGTTTGGGAAGGGGCTTGATCATTTTATTTGCTTATTTAATGGAACACCAAAGTAAAAAATAAGCGTCTTTTAGTCAGAAATCTGACTTGTGAGACAGCTTCTTTATTTATCTATAATGTAAATGGTCTCCATTCTAGTATGAAACAATGGATAGACCGATTTAAAGGCGTGGTTACAAAATATCTCGATAACTACTCGCTTGGTTTTTATTTATTGATAGTTGCAGTAACGAAAGCACTAAACACAATATAAAAGAGTTTCTCCTATCGTCATTTGTGTATGAAATGATTGATACGTATGAGAGCTTACGTTTATCTAAGTTTATCGTGTAATTGTTCATTCTTATGCAACAAAAAATAATTATCGTTTAATTCTTAAAATGGTAAAATTATATTTGGAGGTAAAATTGTGAAAAAATTCAGTGTATTGTCAATAGTCTTGATGTTTGTAGGGATATTATTATTCGGATTAAATTGGATAATAGATGGATATTCTGAGCCGATTGTACTGTTTAGTTTTATTTCTTTTTTAGTTGGAATTGTACTAAGTTTTATAGCAGTTGCTAAACGGGAAAAAGGAACATTAAAATTCATATCACTGATTTCTTTCTTCGTTGTGATGTTTTTAATTACTTGGTTTGAACCATTTCAGGTACTTCGAATTATTACTTGGCTAAAAAATGTCTCTTAACAGCGAAAAGTCGAAAGTATAAAAACGAGAAACCCTTATATTTGGGTTTCCCTCTAATTTACTCAATTTTCAACATTAAAATTTAACAGAGCCAAAAATATAAATATTAAGCGTGAATATAGTAAGGATACACCGATTATGGCAGCAAATTATTGGGAGTTTATCATTATTTTAAGAAATAGAGGAAGATGTTTTGTAGGATAAGTGAAAATCTAAAACAAATCATTTATGAACGAGAGTGTAGTCACTTTAAACCAACTGTTGTAGATTTTAAATAAAGTTTGATAAAAAGGTCTATTTTGTAGGGGAATTACTTATGCATAAAAGAATACTAATTTTTTGTATACTGTTGCTATAAAATTTCACGAATCAACCGGGTTTCCGATCTGATGTGGTGATGAGGTGCGAAGCTATTATGAGTACAGTGACATAAATAGGAGGTTGCTACTATGACAGCTTTATTTAAAGCTATGGCGTTTCAACTGAAAACTGAACGAATTGACCTGAATATGTGGGAGGAATCCGATTCAGTCTGGATGAGAAAATTAATTGGCGAACGTGGTGTGGACACGCCATCCCTGGAATCCGTTCGTAGCGATCTTATCGAGATGCGCAAGAGAGCATATGAAAATGGTATTTCCCTTCTTACTATTCGCAGGCGAGACAAAGGCGATTTCATCGGGTATTGTGGCTTGATTATCGGTCGTTCCACGCTTGAAGAGCCGGAAATTGCATATGAGTTGTTCCGCAGTGTTCATCGTAATGGCTATGCGACTGAGGCAGCATCCGCTGTGCTAGAGGCTGCAATTGCTACCGGGCGCCACAGACTTTGGTCAACTGTAGGTGCTTGGAATGTTGCGTCCTTCCGGGTACTAGAAAAGATAGGATTTGAGCGGCATCACAGTACGTGGGACGAGCGCGGTGAGATTGTTTGGAACGTACGCGATCTTTAGAAATCCTGATCAAATTCGGAACAATGAAAAATGTAAAAAAGCCCATATGTTAGATTGTCAAGTAATCTAACATATGGGCTTTACCTTATAGTAGAATATTGACTTTGTATATATTGAAGTGTAATGGTCTATCTTTCACCTTAATTTTTCACATCATCATATAATTCAAGCGCTTCTTTCACATTCAATCTATTTTTCACAATACCATGTATCGCTTGAATCATTGCAGCAGGATGTTCGGACTGCCATATGTTTCGGCCCATATCTACCCCAATTGCGCCTTCTTGCAGCGCATTGTACGTAATGTTTAATGCGTCTTCGATTGAATCTAGTTTTGGACCTCCCGCGATTACGACTGGGGCAGGGCATGTGCTCGTAATTTTTTCGAATCCTTCGCAGTAATACGTTTTAATAATGTCAGCTCCCATTTCAACACATACGCGGGAGGCGAGTGCTAGAAAGCGAGCTTCACGTTTTTGTAGTTCTTTCGCAACGGCGGTAATACCGAGCACTGGCAGGCCGTAATCGTGAGCTTCAGAGACTACATTTGCGAGATTTGAAACAGTTTGTGTTTCATAGTCTGATCCAACGAAAACAGAAACGCCGACGCCAATTGCGTTTTGTTTTACTGCTTCTTTCACAGGTGTAACAATTGTTTCATTCGCTAAATCTTTGCCGACTACAGTTGCCCCGCCTGATACACGCATAACCATCGGTGTGTTGCAGTTTTCAGGAATGCAGGAGCTGAGTACACCGCGCGTTAAAAAGAGGGAATCTGTATATGGAAGCAAGTTTTTAACTGTTTCTAACGGTTGTTCTAGTCCGTGAATTGGTCCTAAAAAGTAGCCGTGATCTATCGCTAACATAACTGCTCTGCCGTCAGGTAAAATTGTGTTTAATCGATTTTTAAATCCCCAAGTCATTCGAAATCACTCCTTCGTTAATGTTGGATTTTCCGTTTGTACTGTATCTTTATTTGGTAAATGTGGTGACTTTATAAAAACAGCTTTAAAAGGCTTATCGGAATGGTTAATAAGATAATGAGATTCATGAGGTCGAACTTGCAAGACATCACCTTGTTTGATCGGAACTCTTTCGTTATTAACATAGAAATCTATTTTGCCTTCTAACGCATAGAAGACTTCTTCGCACGTTGTATGATAATGATTTTGAAACTCTTGCCCAGGCTGAATCACGACTAGGCCAAGATCGATATTTGGACCTTGTATTAAATATTTAGGACCGTTATCACCGAAGCGATAGGAGAAATCATTTTCGTTCACTTTAAGCATACCGTTCACTCCTTTATGTAATTTGTTACAATGCACCAGGCGCAATCCACATATGTGATGTAAGTCCTTTATCAGCTAAAGAAAGTTGACTTTCATACACTGTTTTCCATGTATCATAGTACCCTTTATATCGTTCATGATTTTCAGCGTTTGGCTCAAACGTTTTTTCCCACTGTACAAATTGCTCGGCGGTTTTCTCCATAGATTTATAAATCCCTACGCCAATTCCAGCTGCAATTGCCGTACCTAAAGCAGCTGCTTCTTTTACAACTGGTACTTTAACAGGGATTCCGAGGACATCTGCTAGTATTTGTGGCCAAAGTTTTCCTTTAGCAGCGCCGCCAGCAAAAATCACTTCAGAAGGAAATTTACCTGTGAGAGCCTCTATTAATTTCAAGTTTCCGAATGTAACGAAGGCGGCATTTTCTTCTATTGCACGGAACATTTCTTTTTTACCGCATTTTTCAGCATCTAAACTTAAATTTAAAAAGGATGGTGCAGCATGTCGCCAAGAAATATAGTTCATTACATTTGAAAAAGTGGGGATTATGCCATGTGAGCCTACAGGAACTTCTTTCGCTTGTTCTTCTAGTAATTCATAAGCATCTACACCGAGTTTTTCAGCGAGCCTTTTTTCTTCTTGGCAAAAAGCATCTCGAAACCATCTCATAACAAGGCCAGGGAAGAAAGCGATTGTTTCGTATTGCCATAGGTTAGGAATGACGTGGCAATTTACACGAATCGCCGCATTTGGATCAGTTTCTGGTTTTGTTATATTTACTTCTTGTTGCCAAAAACTGCCCCCGCATATAAATGTTTGTTCAGGCTTTACAACTCCAGTTCCAAGCGATGCCATTTGTGCATCTCCGCCGCCAGCAACGACCGGTGTTCCTTCATGTAATCCTGTTAATTCAGAACTTCGTTGTGTGATATTCCCGATAACTGTACCAGCTTCATTTACTTTTGGAGAAAAGGCTAGAGTAAGACCGCATTGCTCAGCAACCCAGTTATCCCAAGCTCTATTTTGTAAATCGAATATACCGGACGTACATCCATTTGAAGAATCAATTTGCAGTACGCCGCACAATTTATATAAAATCCAATCGTTTAACATCGTAAAGGAATGAATGTTTTTGTACACGTCTGGTTCATGTTTTTTAATCCAAAGTAAGCGAGGTAAAGCACCTAACGAAAAAGTTTGACCGGATTTTCTATATAAATCTTCTTCAATTTCGGAACGAATTTGTTTTAATTCACTAACTTCTGCTGATGCGCGGCCATCAACATTTGCACAAGCCCATATTTCTTGCCCGTTTTTATCGTATAAAACAAAACCTTCTCGCATACTCGTTGCACTAATACCTTTAATAGAAGAGGGGGACGTATTACTTTTTTGAATAACATCCTTCGTGCATTCTTGAACGAGCTGCCAGTTTTCTATTACATCAAAATTCATAGAACCAGAGTAACGACTATCTGATTTATGAATCCATTCTTTTTGACTAACGGCAAGTTGATTACCATTTAAATCAAAAAGAACTGCTCGAATGCTTCCTGTACCAGCGTCGTAAGCTAATAGAGTAGACATTAAGAGTCACCTTCCTTTCTTAATAAGGAGAGGGCAGTTTCTTCATCGGTAATTAATGTATGAATGAATTTTCCTTTTAAGGCGCCGTAAATTGCATCTATCTTTTCTGTGCCGCCAGCTACACCAACGACATGTTTCATATTTTGAAGAACAGAGAGTGGTGTGCCGATAAGACGGTTATGATGGGGAAGTTCTAATTGTTTTCCGTCAGTATTATAACATTGCCCTAAAATATCTCCGGCCCCGTTTTGACTACGTATATAAGTCATTTCACGTAGTGTTAATTTTTCTTCTTTCACAATTGTGGCGTCTTGAGATAAACCACCAATGCCAACTACTGCTGTATGAGCGAGTGAAGCGACATGAAGCATATCTTTCACGCTCGGTTCAGATAGAATAATTTGCGTCATTTCGTTTGTAGATGTTAGAAAAGGGGTAGGAATAATATGAAGATCGCCTTGCATGTAGTTTAAATAGCTTTGATTTCTTGGAATATAGTGATTTACGCCTCCCGTAAGAGAAACGATTGAAAGATTCATAGAGCTATCAAAATGAATGTTTTCTAGCATTTTACTTATCGTCTCTCCCCAGCCAATCCCAAGTAAATCACCTTGTTGCAATTGAGTTTCTAAATATTGTGCGGCAGCTTTTCCGAGTGAAGATGCATAATCCTCAGTTGGCGTTGGAATAACGAAAGCATCTTTTAGATGGAATTTTTTCATAAGGTCACGTTCGATGCTTAAACAGTGCAAACCAGTACCTTTTACGTGAAATGTGACGACACCTTCCGTCCGTGCTTTATCTAACAACCGGACGACTTTATTTCTTGAAATGTGAAGAAGTGAAGCAATTTCTTGCTGGGTTAATTGATCTTTATAATAGTACCAAGCTACTTTTGTTAACAAATTGTCTTCAAAGTTCAGCTGTGACATGCTCTTCATCCCTTTCAACAATTGACCACTGCTTAAACATATGTGTTCGCTATTTTGTTTATTCCAGTTGAAGCGATAAATAGTCCAGTGAAAATAAAGCGCAAAAATCTTTATCAGTAGGGGAGAGTATTTTAAAAACATATCCGGATATTAACGCAGTAATATGTCCAGATGCAACAGCACTTCCAGCGATGGCGCAAGCAGCTGAGAATTTGAAAATGGATAAAAAAGTAGTCGTAACAGGATTTTCAACACCAAATGTTATGCGTGATTATGTAAAACGAGGAACAGTACAACAATTCGGTTTATGGGATGTTAAACAACAAGGTGCACTCGCAACGTATGTTGCAAATGAAATTGTTGTAAAAGGGAAGAAGTTAAAAGTAGGAGATAGCTTTGAAGTAAAAGGAATCGGCAAAGTGAAAGTAGAACCAAATTCTATTCAAGGGTATGACTATGAGGCAGAAGGAAACGGTATTATCGCACTTCCTGAACGAGTTGTATTTACGAAGGATAATATTGATAAGTATAATTTCTAGTTGAGAGTTAATGGATGTTTGTCATTTATTGTCAGTAAATCGATATCCTTTGTCGAATCGCTGGCATATTGAAAAAATCGCCGATATAATTTTAGTCACTATATTTCTTCGTCAGACATAATAAAAACGTCCGGATATATCGGACGTTTTTATTATGTCGTTTTTTTAATCTATTCATTAATTGTGAACAGCTTCTTTTTCATTTAACCCAAGTGTGCGTCCTGTTGAAGCGTGAAGTTCTTGGAACAGTCTTGGATTTTCCGTAAGTGATATGCCATATGAAGGGATCATTTCTTTTATTTTTGGCTCCCATGCTAGTATACGTTCTGGGAAGCATTTTTCTAATACTTCAAGCATAACGTGAACAGCAGTAGAAGCACCTGGAGAAGCACCAAGTAACGCAGCGATTGATCCGTCATTTGCACTAACAACTTCTGTACCAAATTGAAGTGTTCCTTTACCACCTGCATCAGTATCTTTAATTACTTGCACACGTTGACCAGCAACGACAATATCCCAATCTTCACTTTTAGCGCTCGGAATAAACTCACGTAATTCTTCCATACGCTTTTCGTGTGATAACATAACTTGTTGGATTAAGTATTTTGTTAATCCCATTTCTTTGACACCAGCTGCTAACATCGTTAAGACGTTATTCGGTTTTACAGAACCGATTAAATCAAGATTTGAGCCAGTTTTTAAGAATTTAGGTGAGAAGCCAGCAAATGGTCCAAACAGTAAAGCTTTTTCGTTGTTTATATATCTTGTATCAAGGTGAGGTACAGACATTGGCGGAGCACCAACTTTAGCTTTACCGTATACTTTTGCATGATGCTGCTCTATAACTTTTTGGTTTTTACATACCATAAATAGTCCACTTACTGGGAATCCACCGATATGTTTTGATTCAGGAATACCAGTCTTTTGTAGTAGAGGTAGACTACCGCCACCGCCGCCGATAAAGACGAATTTTGCAGTATGATGTTCGATTTTACCACTATTCATATCATGTACTTTCACTTCCCACAAACCATTCTTCGTGCGTTTAATATTTTCAACACTATGTTTGTAGTTTAGCTCGACATTTTTACTTTTTAAGTAATCAAACAACATACGCGTTAACGCACCAAAGTTAACATCTGTTCCAGAGTCAATTTTCGTTGCAGCCATCGGTTCATTAGAGTTACGGCCTTCCATAATGAGTGGAAGCCATTTTTTTAATGTGTCAGGAGCGTCAGAAAATTCCATTCCTTGGAATAGCGGGTTTTTTGAAAGCGCTTCAAAACGATTTTTTAGAAACTCGACATTTTTTTCCCCTTGTACCAAACTCATATGAGGTAGTGGCATAATAAAATCTTGTGGATTACGAATTAAGTTTCTCTTTACAAGATACGCCCAAAATTGTCTTGAAAGTTGAAATTGTTCATTAACTTTTACAGCTTTACCAATATCTATAGACCCGTCAGATTTTTCGGATGTATAGTTAAGCTCACATAGCGCAGAATGTCCTGTACCGGCATTATTCCATTCGTTAGAACTTTCTTCTCCGGCATTTGCGAGTTTTTCAAATACTTTAATTTCCCATTCAGGTGCCAATTCTTTCAGTAATGATCCTAACGTTGCGCTCATGATTCCCGCGCCAATTAAGATAACGTCTGTTTTTTGCTGCATGTTGCTCATGATAATCTCTCCATCCCCTATATTGGCAAAAAAGAGTAGGTGTTTTTATATCTAAGCCGTAAAAAGAAAACACCGCCTAGGCCCCACCTAGGTATTTACCTTTTTTGTCTCAATTATATAACCATCTCATAGTCTATTATAATAATTAATAGACTAAAATATCTAGTGTTATCTGATAATTTTAAACTATTTAACGTTTTATTTCATAGAATTCTTCTGTCATAAGGGTAAAAAGCATAGTAGTAAAGCGGGATTTGGAGAAGAATTCCAGTTTGATGTTATCCCAAAAAAATTTCTATTTTTATGTTTTATCTTTGGAAACTAGTAAAATTCTATTTTTGTAACATCTAATTTGAAAAAATAGAGTAAATAATAAATTAATGATAAGATTATTCTGAAAAATAAACAGGAGGGATACCAATGCTTACAAAAGAACAAGTCGTAAACTTATTTCGGGGTTTTTCCGTAAATGAATGTAAAGGATCGAGTCCTTTATACGAATACTTATCAATAAAAATTTCTGAAGATGAGGAAGTTCTTACGTTAGCTTCCTACGCACAACCTGGTCAACCGGTTCCGAACTTATTATTAGGTGCGGTCCATTATTTATTGTTAAAAGGAAAAGAGCACAGTTTAAAAAAGTATTATCAAAGTTTAGTTGAAAATGCTGATATAAATTTTGAAAATGCCTTTTACCAATTTAAAGATTTTTGCCACGTATATCGAGAAGAAATTATCTCTTTATTACAAACGAAACTTGTTCAAACGAATGAAGTAAGACGATGTGCCTATTTATATCCAAGTTTCTGTTACATATTTAATAAAGTGAACAAACCATTGGCGTTAATAGAAATTGGTACAAGTGCGGGATTACAACTGTTTTGGGATCAATATCGTTATTCATATGGAACGGAAGAAGTGTATGGAAATAGACAATCAAATGTTCATTTACAATCAGAAATAAAAGGGGAGAAGAAGCCCTCCCTTTTAAAACAAAGTCCACCTGTCGTACAAAGAATCGGAATAGATTTACATGTGAACGATTTAAATGATGAAGAAGATTATTTATGGTTACGCGCGCTTATTTGGCCAGAACATAAAGAAAGACTTGAAAAGTTTGATCAAGCAGCAGCTCTCGTAAAAGAAAAATCAGTAAGATTAATAGAAGGAGACGGTGTAGTACTTTTTCCGGCCATTGCAGATCAAATCAGCGAAGATGCTGTTATTTGTATTTTTCATACACATGTGGCAAACCAAATACCTGGAAATGTAAAACATACGCTAGAAAAACAAATTAAAGAAATTGGTGCAAAACGTGATGTATTTCACCTATATAACAACATGTGGGATCGGGACCTTCATATTGATTATTATATTCACGGAAACGAATATTGTGAAACTTTTGGGGAAACGGAAGGGCATGGGAGATGGTTTAGTTGGAGGATTGGGAATGAGTCGTTTTGTTAATGTGATCTTAATCACTGCGGGCTCCATCACCTATATTTCTAATCAACAAGCTGAGGGAAGAATCGTAAGTAGGGCGAACAACGTGGAGAAAAAGCTAAAACAGGGTATAAATAGTTACAGGAATAGAAAGATACTTAGCATACAAAAATACTTGGGAGAAATCCCAAGGGGTTCTCAATCATTTTCTGAATTATTATGTAGTTCTTTTGAATTAAACCAATCGTTGAAGAGTCAAATTGTATTAAGTAATCGTACAGGATAAATACTGGAGGAAAAAACATATCAATTGTTGCTTTGAAAGAGTCAAGCGTTCTAGTTGTTGCGAAAGTACTAGTTTCTGTGATATCTATAAATGAATCTTTATAGATATCATTCGATTAGGATGTGGACCTTTTGTTTTAGAATTTAATTTTTCAGATTAATATGATAATATCATTATAACAAGTTGTATATAAAGATAAAATAAAAAGGATGATAAGCATGCAAAAGAGACCAGAAGCAAATGAATATAACCCGTATTATTCAAAGTACATAAACTTAATATCAGATGGAGATATCATACATATTCTAGAGCAACAAATGAAGGAAACGAATCTTTTATTGAAGGATATTTCTGATAGTGAGGGACATTTTCGATATGCTCCTAATAAATGGAGTATAAAAGAAGTAATCGGTCATATTGCGGATACTGAACGTATTATGGCATATCGATTGCTTTCCATAGCAAGAGGCGAGACAGCAGAACTTCCTGGATATAACGATGATATGTATGTTCTTAGAGCAGCGTTTGATAAGCAATTTATGCAAGATCTTCTTGAGAATTTAACAGTTGTTCGCCAATCTACTGTGCAATTGCTTAAAAGTTTAGATAAAGAAGCTTGGGTACAAAGGGGAATTGCGAACAATTCTGAAGTCACGGTTCTTGCATTAGCAAACATTATCGCTGGTCATGAGCTTCATCATCGTCAAATTATAAAAGAACGTTATTTGGGTTCTAATGCATATCCAGTATGTTAAAATATAAAAATAAAAAGAGGATGATTAGAAATAAAATTCTGAATCATTCTCTTTTTTATTTTTCTGCGTATCAGTGGAATTATAAATGCTTTTTTACAACAGTCGCTAGTCCATCAATTGATTTACGTAAATCTGTTTCTCCTTGTGCAAGATATACTTTTTCAATTGCGATTTCTGACATCTTATTTATTAGTAAATTCATCGGGAGTCCAAGTAGCAATTTCATTACCAGGTGTAGCAACTACAAGCCAATCCTCACATTGGACCCCAGCTTGCCAACATTCAAAATAGTCATGAAAACCATTTACAAATATGATTTTTCCGTTCTCAAGTAAGATAAACAAATGTGGAGTTTCCTTACCTAATTGCAGGTCTATAACTTTCTGCCTTCTCATGTTAAAAATTCTATTATATTTTTCTTCCTCGGAATAATCGTCAAATTCATCTTCATTAGAAGGGTACTTTTCTGGTGGATTATTAAATAAACACCATTTCGATTCGATGTTGACATATAACTGTCCATCATAATTAACTGCAGCATCAAAATTTGTAAAATGGATCTTTATAGTCGTTGGAGAAAGACCAAACTGTAGGCCATCAACTTGCGATCCTATAAAGAGATGTTTTAATACATTTTCAGCATGAATTTTGTCCTCTTTGTTCATTATACGAATCCTCCTTTCTGTAAAATATATATTATATTTTTATTGTAATAAATAAATTTTTATGTAAAATGAACTTTTTGTGAGAAACGGACGAATATAGTGTGAAGGATCATGAGAGGGGAACGTAATTTTGGATGAAGTAGAATTAAAAGAATGGCTGTATAAAATGGAGTCTGGGGACAAAGAAGCCTTTCAAGTTATTTATGAATTAACAAGTAAAGATATTTATAGAACAGTAGTATTTTTATTAGGGAATCAACACCAAGATGTAGACGATATAGTTAATGAGGTATATATCAAAATGTGGAAGTCTGTAACGAATTATGATATGAACCGTTCATTTCGTTTTTGGTTACATGGACTAGTTGTCAAGCAAGTACAGGATTGGCGTCGTAAATCGTGGCGGCGATTTCGAATCTTTGAAAAGAAGAAAATGTATGAACAAGATCGGTCTTACATAATGGATGAAGGTATTTTACATAAAGAAACACGAAGTGAAATAGTGGAAGTTGTACAAAAATTATCTTATAAGCATCGTGAAGTTGTTATTATGCGTTACTTCCATGAATATAGCTTGGATGAAATTGCTGCACTTCTTCAAATCCCTATTGGTACAGTGAAATCTCGATTACATATAGCACTAAAACGATTAAGAACAGAAATGGAGCATATGCCAGCCGTAAGGGAGGGAGAAGTAAATGGATTTTGAAAAATATATAACGGATGAATTGAAAAGAAAAGCAGAGACACTCGAACCCACACCTAATCTAGAAGATAAAGTACAAACCTCTTTTCATAAATACCAACAAATGAAAAAGAAAGGGAAAACTTCTATGAAGAAAAAGTTATTACTTGGCTTTGTAGCTGCGGCTGTTCTTATACCAACTGGTACTTTTGCGGGTACAACAATAATGGATAAGATTGTAGGTACACCAGAAGAAGCGAGAAAAGATATGGGGATGTCAGAGGACGGTTATATAGGATTAATGGAAAGGATAGAAGTCGCTAAAAAACTATTTGCAACAGAGGACTTTGAAAAATATGTAGAGTTATTACAAGAAACATATCATTTTTATAAGAAAGTTAGTGTCGTAGAGAATGAGGAAAGAAAATATACAGCTACAGACCGTCTAAATGCTGATGAAGAGAAAAGAGATAGTGAGGTAATGGAAGAGTTAAACAAATATGAAGAAAGATTAGATCAACATTTTACATATACATATGAACAAGCCGAACAAATAATTGGTTTTCCAATAAAGCGTCCTACATATATTCCTTCTGGGTATCAACTAGTATTTGAAGAAGCAAAAGCAAATGCAACGGTTGGAAAACCAATCCCTCTAATTACGATGAGATATGAAGATCGTAATGTGAAAAAAAAGCCATCTACATCGAATGCGGAATTAGGATTTACAATTCATCAATTAGAAATACTTGAAGATGATAAAAAAGATTATTTTATTGAAGAACCATTTGATAAAGCAACTGAAAAAGGACCAAATTTTTATAAAGACATTGTAACATATAAATTAAACGGATATGACATTACATTCGGTGAGTATAAAGAGTCAAATGTACGGGCTATGAAAATAGTTGTGCCAGCAAAAGAAGGAAGAAATGCATATCAAGTGTATGTAAACGATAGTATGTTGTCTAAAAAAGACCTTGAGAAAGTTTTACTTTCGGTGGTGGAATAGTGCATGGTATGTAGAGACTAAATGCAAAGCGATGAAAGTAATAACGGTAATAATGTTTGGATTTTAAAAACATAATATTATTATGTAAACAAATTTAATAGATGTACATTTGATAAATGATTCAATATTTTTGATTTTTCTATGGTCGTATAAGTATGATGTTCGTAGGGGGCGATCATATGAGCAAACACAAAAAGGTTATAGCGATTTCAGGCAGTATTAGGGAAGGGTCATCTAATACAAATGTATTAAAAACTTTAGCAGCATTTATTCCAGAAGGTATAGATTACACTATTTATAAGGGAATAGAGGAACTTCCTCATTTTAATCCGGATGTAGATCGAGTTGGAGCTCCTATTGTTGTTGAAGAATTTCGAAAGACATTAAGTGAAGCACATGCACTTATTATTTGTACGCCAGAGTATGCAAAAGGTATACCAGGAGTTTTAAAAAATGCGTTAGAATGGCTTGTTTCATCAGCGGAACTATATAAAAAACCAGTGGCTATCATAACAGCTTCACCGTCAATTGCGGGAGGGGATAAAGCCCATGAATCTTTGTTACTTACACTAGGCATGTTAGATACAGTTGTCGTTCAAAATGGCTCGTTATTAATCCCGTCTGTACGCACTAAATTTAGTGATGATGCAAAAGTTACAGATGAGGGAACAAAACAAGCTCTAATTTCTTTAATTCATAGTATAGTAGACGAAATAAGGGAATAATGATTTATTTTATATAAAGGCAATACTACTGTTAGTTTAAAGTAGTATTGCCTTTTAATTTTCTTTTGGTTGAAATTTTGTAATAACGATTAGGAAATCATGTCACCTATTTTAAGGTTTAGACAAAATATATATTAATTAAGGCTCGGGCTCGCGTCTTTTTTCGTCTTGGTCAAATAAATAACTAAGCTCAAGATTGTTAAGAGGAAGATTACGCTTGTTCCAACCGTACCGAGACCAAGACCACCGGCATCGTGAGGCTGTGATAGGTAGTCGCCAAAAGAGGCGCCGAAAGGGCGAGTCAAGATATAGGCGATCCAAAAGGCCAACACTGCATTTAGCTTGAAGCGGTAGTAAGCGACGGTTACAGCCCCAATTAATGCGGCGAATATGAGTGCTGAAATCCAGTAACCTAAGTTGAGACTCTCTGCTACGAGATCACCAGCTGCAGTACCTAAGGCGAAGGTGAATAGGATAGCCAACCAGTAGAATGCTTCTCGCTTTGTCGTGTAAATAGAGTGAATGGACAATGTCTTCTCACTCGCGTACCAAGCGGCAAAAGTCGCCAGTAGCGCGAGGGTGAAAACGATGGTGGTCGTCTTTAAAGCGACCCCGAAGTTGTCCGTAAGATTGTCGGTGACTAGCGTGCCGACAACACTAATCAGCAAGACAGTGAACCAGTAAATCCCTGGAACATACTTCTTCAACCTGAACTGGAAGAACAGTGTGATGAACAAGAGAGCACTCATAACAAAAGTCGTTTTGGTCAAGCCAAAGTTCAGGTTTGTATTTAAGAAGTCTGCGCCTGTCTCGCCCACAGTAGTTGCCATGATTTTGATAATCCAGAAGAAAATCGTGACTTCTGGAACCTTGTTCAGCATCTGCCAGCCTCGTGATGAAACGGAAGCGACTTCATCAGAAATGGATGGATTTTCTCTATTATTATCCTGATCCTTCTCATAATATTTCATGTAGGATTCCTCCTTACTAGTTTTTTATGGCCAACGCCAATTTATATACAGAGTGAAACTAATAAGAATGAGATTCAGATGAAATTTGGATGAAAAAATCATTAAAAGAGGATGAAAAAAGAAATTTCTAAAGTGTCTTTTTCATTTAACAAATACAGTTAAAAAAGTATATATTTTCTTTGTTCGCGACATAGAAAATACAGCAAAATTGACACTCTTCATTTGATATCCTAAGTTGGTCGTTTTCTGCAAAATAAAAGTACAGAGCGATATTAGTTTGACATGGAGTCTCTACAAGCATGACTCGCATGCCAAGAACGTCATAATAACAAGCATGTGGCGCTATTATACTTGTTTCTCCATGTTAAAGCATGTGTGACTTGTTGGTTAAGTTTCTTTTGTATTTAGGGGGACATTAAGAATATCTTATGTATTTCTCATCGTATTCTAATATTTTTTTAGTAGAGTATACCTTGTATCCTACAAGGAAAGAGGAAGAAGACTATGCATGTACTACATTTTTTAAGTGAATATATAAAGCACCCAAGAACTGTAGGAGCAGTATTGTCAAGTTCTAAGCAACTTGCAAAACAAATGGTAGCCCCTATAAATTTTGAACAAGCAAAATGCATTATTGAATATGGACCAGGAACTGGAGTGTTTACGGAACAGCTCATTCAACATAAACATAATGAAACAGTATTGCTAATCATTGAGAATAACGCACAGTTTTACCGTATACTTCAAGAGCGATACTCACACATGGAAAATGTGTACATTATTCATGACTCTGCCGAATATACGGAAAAGTATATTCAGCAATATAAAATTACCCAAGTGGATTATATTATTTCAGGATTGCCATTTACCAGTTTATCCCTTGATACTTCTACAAAGATATTACAGGTAACAAAAGAAGTATTAGGGGAAGATGGGAAATTTATTACTTTCCAATATACACGTTTTAAACACCAATTTTTCCGGTCTTTTTTTGCAAATATTGAGGTGAAGAAAATAAACTGGAATATTCCACCGGCTTTCGTGTTCACTTGCTTTATGTAAGGTGATGGGGAGGTACGAAACCAAATCACTATCATGCAAAAGAAATATAAACGATAACGGAATACTTTGCGGGAAGTTGAAAATATTTTTCGGATCATATTTAGCCTTTACTTCCATTAACCGGTCAAAGTTATAGCCTGTAGTAAGCATCTGGCCAATCTTAAATAGAGAGGTCGGGTGTATTAACGTAAACGCCTTTTGTGAGTGGTAGCATCGCCTTTTTATATAGTTAAATATATTTACTCAAAATCTCCCCAGGCAATCCATCAATTTCACAAACTTTCTCTGATGTAAAACCAACGTTTATTAAAATTTTTCGAGAGGGGATATTGTTTGGATCGATAATTGCTTTTAGTACGTTTACATCTGTTTGCTTCGCTATATCCATTAATTCTGCTGCAATCCCGCTACCGTATCTTTTTCCCCAGTGCTCCGGCAATATCATATAACCAAGTTCAGCTTCGTTTGTAGCATCCTCATTTGCTGTTACATGTCCAAGACCGATAAATTCATTTGTAATAGAATCATACACTTTGTAGGAGCCGAATAATTTATGTTTTTCATTGCGCGTTAACAGTTTTTTATAGTCGTTTTGCGCTTCGTCTAACGGAATTGCACGCTCTGTAATTTGTGCCATCACTTTTTCATTTGATACGAGCTGAAAGTATTGATTGAAATCTGTTGCTTCAAATTTTTTGAAATGTAGCTTATGCATAGTATTCCTCCAAACTAATCTTCATTTGTTCTTCAGAAAAGATAAAAGATAACTAAATAGTGATTTCTATTTGATTGCCTTCTGGATCGCTTATTACACTTTCGTAATAGCCATCTCCAGTGAAACGTGGTCCATTTAATAAAGAATAGCCTGCTTCTTTTAACGTTTTTGTCAGTTCATTTACACGTTCTTCACTTCCAACAGAGAAAGCCATATGTGCATAGCCAGTTATATTAAGATTAGGCTCGTTCTCTATACCTTTCTTACGCATAATTTCAAGGCGCGCTCCAGATTCGAACGTAATAAAATAAGATTCAAATTGTTTTGCTTCATTATGATATAAAGAGTTTGCTTTGCCGTTGAAATACTTCGTATAAAAAGTACGCATTAATTCTAAATCATTTACCCAAATTGCGATATGTTCGATTTTCATTCGTTTCACCAATCCTATCTTTATGTAAATTTAAAAATATTTACTCTGTAATAATTAGCGAAGGTGAACAACACTAATTAGATGTTCACTTTATTAAATCTGCAACCATATTGCAAGAAATAAGCATGGACGTTAGGGAAAATCAAGTAATAACGAAAAAGTTTTAATAATAATATTTGTTAATTTTTAGGTTGTATCATGCATACAATGTCTAATTAAGTGAATTAAGTACATACCAATTGTAAATAAGGAGGGGCTAATTTGTGGGGCAAATTGAACAAATGCTGATTGTCGGTATTTCCATGTCTTTTATACTGTCTATTATGATATTAGGGTCTTTGTATTATAATCCCCGTCTTTGGTTAAATGATTATCCGAAAGATATTCAAAAAATAGTTTTTCCAAAATCGATAAATGAAAAAAGGCAAACGATTTATTTCGGACTTATATATAATATTATTCTCTTCGGTACACCTTTTGTTTCTACATATATACTACATCACCATGAAAAATTATTGTATATTGAGGCTTATTTACATACTTTTGGCATTTTAATGATTTTCAATTTAGTAGATTTACTTATAATTGATTGGCTTATATTTTGCTGGATTACTCCGCGGTTTGTAGTTATTCCTAGTACAGAAGGGATGCAGGGATATAAAGATTACCAGTTTCATTTAAGAGGGGCTGTAGTGGGTACGCCTTTTTTAGCGATCGTAAGTTTATTTCTAGCAGGAATTGCGACAACTATTTAGTATAAAGAAGAAAGATATGAAACGTTTATTTTAAGGAGAAAATAATGAACCTTTTAATTAGAAAATTAGAAATAAATGATTTAGACTATTTACCTGCAATTGATGATAGTTTTACAGTGAATACCCGGTTAGTTCTTTCTGTTTCAAAAATAAATAACAAAATAGAATATACAGTCGAAAAAGTACCTGGCTATGAAAAAAGTTATTTAGAAGATAAGTATGATGACGATGAAGAGCTAGCGTACAATGAATATATGAATAATCCTAATCAAGTAATTTACATAGCGCTCTTATATAACCAGATCGTAGGAGTTATGATATTGAAAAAGAATTGGAATCGCTATGCATACATAGAAGATATAAAAGTGGATAAAGAATGTCGAGAACTCGGAATTGGTAGAAGGTTAATAGTACAAGCAAAGAAGTGGGCAAAAGACGGTAATATGCCAGGCATTATGCTTGAAACACAAAATAATAATGTGGCAGCATGTAAGTTTTATGAGAAATGTGGATTTGTAATTGGGGGATTAGATTTTCTTGTTTATAAAGGGATAAATGAGCAAAATGATGAAGTTGCGATTTATTGGTATTTAAAATTTGAAGTGTAATTATGTTATAAAGGTTAAAGGATAAGAATTTATTGATTTAAATGAAGCGAGGATTAAATATGACAATGGAATTATATGGCACACATTGCAATCAAATGAAAGGGTATAGAGTAATGGAAGGGAAAGATTCATATAATCATTATTTCGGTGGTCAAGATTGTGAATTACCACTATGTAAGTTATGCGGTGAGAAAATGCATCAAATCTTTAGTTTAGATTTGAAAGATGAGAGGCTTGCTGAACTTAAAAATGATGAAATGAATGTTTTACCATTCGTCTCTTGCTTGAATTGTGCGATGGTGTGGGAGCCGCAATATTTTCAATTAAGTAATGGTGGTAAAACGGTACAAATAATAAAGCAAGACAATACGGAAAAGTGGATTATGGAAGATGAGGATAAGCTACCGGTCAATCTTCCAAAAACTAATGTAAAGCTAACGAATATGAAAAATGAAGATATACCTACTGATGAAGATAGTTACTGGGAAGCTTTTGACTTATTCGGTTCGGAATATGTATGTAGATTGTTAGGAGCGCCCCTATACGATGATGTTCCAGAAGATTTAGGATGTCCAACTTGTTCGAAAGAGATGAAATATGTTGCTACAATTACACAAGATCTTGAGGAACGGGAACTTATTCCAGTAGTTGATTTTCAGTTCGGGGAAATGAATATACATTATTATTTATGTAAAGAGTGTTCCGCTATGAAAACTGAAATTCAAGGAACATAAAAAATAAGACTGACATAATGAGGTAGTCTTATTTTTTATGCGTCACATCATTAAGAATCGCATGAAATATGTCCTTTTGCGTGAAATCATCTGTAAAGACAGTCTCGCTACCGACCGCAATTGTATCGTTCGGATTATACCATTTACTTAATGAATCCTCTCCAAATTCATGTCGTTTTTCTCTCGTATTATGCCGTCTAATCGTTTCTTCAAGCGATAAATTGAAGTAATATGTATACGCGTTGCCGTCAAAATAATGTATTAATTCTTTCAGCATATCTCCATATCTGCGATTGTTTAGTATACCTTCTAAAATAACAAATTCGCATTTTCCTTTTCCGTACTTCGTAATTTCAAATAGTAAATCATGAGATAAGTTACCCATTGTGTCGTGCACTTTTAGCATATCTCTACGCACAACGTCTTGTGAGACTAGAAGTGTTCCCTGACCGAAATGTTCTTGCAGTTCTTTTGCGATTGTTGTTTTGCCACTTGCGGAGTTTCCTCGAAGAATGATTAATGTTGATTTCAAAGTCTCATCTCCAAATTGTTTTAGTTTTTTAGATTTTGTTACATAAGAACATCATTATGGGAAACATTCTTTTAGTTTGTTAAGTAATAGTTTATGATAATCAGTTTGAGTTGAACAGAATAATTTCTTATTTGGGGATTATGCGAGTAGAAGCAATTTTAAAAGTTTAATGTCCACATATAGAAAAGTTATTATAAGAGTAACTAATAAGGAGGTGACCTATGTTATTCCAAAAGGGACAATTATTAGTTAGATATGTAATAGAAGAAGATGCACCTATCATTTCAAAATGGTTAACAGACCCAGAAGTTTTACAATATTACGAAGGAAGAGATAATCCGCAATCTGTAGAAAAGGTACTTGATCATTTTATACATAATCCAAACAGTCTTGAAAAAAGATGTTTAGTAGAGTTCGATGAAATACCTATTGGTTACATACAAATGTACCCGGTGAATTCTGAATGGAAAGCGTTATATGGGTATAAAGAAACGCAACATGTATGGGGGATGGACCAATTCATCGGTGAAGCGACATATTGGGGAAAAGGAATTGGAACAAATCTTGTGCAAGCTGCAATTACATATATTCTAGATGAACTGAAAGTTGAAGCAATAGCGATGGATCCTAGAGTAAATAATGAACGTGCGATAAGTTGTTATGAAAAGTGCGGCTTTAAAAAGGTAAAAATATTAAAGAAACATGAACTTCACGAAGGGAATTTAGAAGATTGTTGGATGGTGGAATATAAACAATTATAATGAATATGCAGGGGGCTTATACAAACAAAGGGAGCTGTGTGAAATGAAAAAAGCATTAATAGTAATTGATGTGCAAGCGGGTATGTATACAGCAGGAATCCCAGTACATAATGGGGAAAAGTTATTAGAAACATTACAAGAGCTTATTGGGGAATGTCGTTCGAATAGTATTCCGGTTATTTATGTCCAACATAATGGGCCAAAAGGTCATCCGTTAGAAAAAGGGACAGATGGTTGGAAAGTACATGCGGCGATTGCTCCGCAAGAGGGTGATAGTATCGTTGAAAAGACGACACCCGATTCATTTAATAAGACGAACTTGAACGAAGTTTTACAAGAAAAAGGCATTGAGCACGTTATTATTTCAGGAATGCAAACTGAGTACTGTGTTGATACAACAACGCGTAGAGCGTTTAGTGAAGGATATAAAGTAACATTAGTAAGTGATGCGCATAGTACGTTTGATACAGATGTATTACGTGCTGAAGATATTGTGAAGCATCATAACGTAGTGTTTGGAGCATTTGCGGATGTTATTGCATTAAAAGATTTAAAAGTAGAAGCTTAATATAAGAAAGGACGTCATTATAGAATGGCGTCCTTTCTTTTACTTTTTCTTATCTTTAGCTAATATGTTTTGTTCTTCAGCAAACTCAGTACCATATGCCAAGCGGCGATTAACACGAATATTATCATTGTTGTGCCTTGTGTGGGCATTAGAAAAACGATGGACGATTACTTCTGATAATGTAAAGACGATGGCAGAAAGGATACTGCCCCATGCAATTTGCATGTAGTTGTCTAATAAAATATTACCGAAAATCCAAACGCTTAAATACGTAAGTAAGAAATCCGTCATAATGGCAGCGGAATTGCCAATTCGATTTAAAATAATTTTATCAACAAACATATAAGAAACGATTGTGACGAAGAGACTAAAAGAAATGATTTGGACGAGCGTTGCTGGGAAAAATAGAGCTAGTCCGATACTAAAAGCGATGATGCATGATATAAATTTGATAAGTATTACAGTAATATCACTCAATATTTACACCTCCCATTTATACATAGTTTTACAATAAATCCAGGAGTTCATACATTGGAACGGTTTAATTTAGATAAAACTTTATCACGTCGAAATTTTATCTAAATATTAAAAAAACAATTAAAAAATGTTATAGTAAAATGAGAGCGTATGACATTTTTAGGTAAGGGGGAATCCGGGATGTGGATTACTTCAGAAGTAGAAATTCCAGATGAGTTAATCGATCACCTTGAACAAGGGAAGTTAGTATTATTCGTTGGAGCAGGAGTTTCTATGAAGGGGAAATCAAACTTACCGAATTTCGATGATTTAGTTGATGAAATTTCGAAAGCTTTATATGTCGAAAGGCGTGAGATGACAGAACCCCACGATTATTATCTCGGTAAAATTGCGAAAACGAAAGATGTGCATCAAGTTGCAAGAGATCTAGTTCATATAGAAAAGTCAAAACCAAATCCGCTTCATTATGCAATTCCGAGGTTGTTTCCTTTAGATACAGAAGTCCGCATTGTAACGACAAACTTTGATCGACATTTTACAACTGTGATGAAAGAAATGAATAGAGAATTAAACGTTTATTACGCACCTGCTCTACCTACAGGTAGAGCGTTTAAAGGGCTGGCTTACATACATGGCAATATAGAACAGGAAAAAGAAGCTTTAATTTTAACAGATGGTGATTTTGGAAGGGCTTACTTAACGGAAGGATGGGCGAGAAGATTTTTAGTTGATTTATTCTCAAATTACACCGTTTTATTCGTTGGATATAGCCATAATGACCCAGTAATGAAATATTTAGCAACTGGTTTACCACCAAGTACAAGGCGTTATGCATTTGTCGCACAAGGGGAAAATACGTACCACTGGGAACATTTAGGGATAAGACCGATTGTGTATCCGAATAAAGCAAATAATCATCAGTCCCTTGTCAAAGCGGTGAAACGTTGGGCGGAATTAATGGGTGATAATTATATTACAAAAAGAATGCGTATTCGTGATATTGTAACCGTACCTCCATCAGTAGAGCAGGAGCAATTATCCTATATAAAACAGTCAATAAAAAAAATTGAAACTGTTCGGTACTTCGTTGAATTTGCCCGTGATTATGAATGGGTCGAATGGCTTGAAGCAGAAGGGAAATTACAAAATTTATTTTTACTTACGCCAAACTATGATGAAGTAGATGAGTTACTTGCAGAATGGTTAGTAGAACAATTTCTTTTTAGCCATCAGAAAGAATTATTTCAATTGATTTTTAAAAATCATTCTAAAATATCTCCATTATTATGGAAAACGATTTGTAGCTACTTAAGCGAAACGAAGATCAAGATGGACCCGTTGTTGTTTGCAAGGTGGACACTTCTTTTATTAGAAACAGCTGAAAAAGATAGTAGATCTATAGAAAAAATCTCTTACTTACTTCAAAAATGTTCTTTTCCTGAGCATAAAGAAATTGCTTTATTGTTACTCACGTTTATTTTGGACGGAAAACTTAAGTTGAAGCGTGAAAGAAAGTGGGGAAATGATACGCAAGAATCAATTGAACTCGAGGAATCGAGTCGTTTACCAGTGTCTACCTTTTCTCATGTGGAGCAAATTTGGAATGAGAAGATGAGACCGCATATCTCTTATTACGCTGTTCCAATTATGATGATGGGATTAGAGAAGATGCGAATATTGTCATTAAGACAAACAGCACTGAAAAAAAGAGATAAGGAAAATGTAGAGAAAGAGTTTCATCAAAATGACCTTGCATTTTTAATTCAAATTGTAAAAGAGTGTCTAACCTATTTATGTGAAAACAATGAGAAAAAAGGGAATTATTATATTACAGAAATGATAGAAGCAAATAGTGTACTTCAAAAGCGAATTGCAATTGATGCGATGAATAAAAATATATTTGTTAGCGTAGATGACAAAATGGAATGGTTGTTACAGGAAGGATTTCTTTTAGATGTCACATATAAACACGAAGTTTTTCAACTTTTAAAAAATCATTACGCACATTCTTTAGAAAAAACAAAGGAAGAAGTCATTCAAACTGTAATGAAGCACCTTGCAGAGGAGAGGGCATTTGATGTTTGTTTAGTCTTAGATGTATTATTCACTTGTGATTCGAATAGTCCAGCTACAGCAAAAGGGTATGAGTTAATGAAGCAAAAACATCCTCACTTCAATTCTGATCGATACAGTGTACAAAAGAAAGAGACTACAGAACAAAGCATTACTTGTAATGTAACTGCTGATGGATTATTACAACTGAAAGACGATGAAATTATGAAGCAAGTTCGTCAATTTTCTCAAGACGGTGTTTTTGAACAACGCCATTTTCTAGAGATGTTATCGAAAGCATGTAAATTGAATACAGAATGGAGTATTTCATTTGCATACCAATTAGTAGGTGTGCATGAAATAAGTAATGAAGTATGGTTCGTTTGTATAAGAGAGTGGCGAAATAACCGGGGACTGACAAATGAGCAAATCCCAAAAATTATTCCGCTATTGCAGAAATTTGTTAGAAATACTGCCTTTCATTGGTTAATTAGTAGTTTTCTATATGAAATTAGTAATCGATTAGAAGAGTTAGAGGAGAATAGTATACGGGTTGTAAAACGATTTGCTTTTTCAGTATTTCCTCAAGTTATGAAAAGCGATACAGATTTTAAGCTTGGAAAACAAGACTTTTACAATGAATCGATTCAGCATCCTGTCGGGAAAATGACAGCTGTATTATTAAAACTGTTATCATATGATCATTTATACGATCGTAATGTGTATGAATATTTATTTTTGTTTGAAGAACAAGTAAGAGTTAGTTCAGAACGGACAAACCTTATGTTTGCTCGATTAATAGCAGATATTACATTTTTATATCATATTGAGAAGCAATGGTGCCGAAAATATATGTTACCGTACTTAGATTTAAAGAAGGAAAATGAAATTACGAAATATGCGTGGGCGGGCTTATGTTACACGCAAATAAATTTACCTTTATTTACAGAGATGAAGCGATTTATTAAGTATGCGGTAGAACATTTGGAAGTATTACATCCGCATACGAGGGAAGCTTTTTTGAAGTGGCTAAGCTTTGTATTTATTAAATGTGTACTGTATTGGGAGCAAAAAACAGATTGGTTATATCCTTTACTCATACAAGAAAATGAAGAAAATAAAATTAAGTTCATGCAGTATTTATGCTATTACGTCAAAACGTTAAGTGTAAAAGAACAACAAAAATTTTGGACAGCTTGGCTCAGTATATTTTTACGAGAACGACCAAAAATGGGTGAGATAAAAACGAGAGAATATGTAATGCTTTTACGCATTATTTTATACATGGATGAAATTTTAGAAAAAGGATTATGTATTATATCTCGTACATTTTCGGGTGTAAATGGAAAATGTACGGGGGAGGAAATGAAACAGTTATTTATCGAAATGCTTGATAAGAAAGAGAGTATGAAAGCGCATAAAGAAATGTTTGCAAACGTGTTTTTTATTTTACTGCAAACATGTCAGGAAGCCGATTTACTTGAAAATGAAATAATACAAATAAAAGAATTGTTAATCCAATATGAAGTAGAGGAATGTGTTTTACATTTACTTGAAAATGAAATAATACGTATCGGAATTGTTATGGAGAATTTACAAGAGGAATCATAGGGCGAAAACGGAATTTTAAAAAATAAATAAAAAGTTGTTGACAGTGTTTTGAAAAGCGTTCTATAATACGAATCATACTTATTCAATTTCAAAAACATTTGAATAAACAAAGTGCAATGAAGAGATCACAGTAGTGGTTAGTCTTACTGTAACAGAGAGCTGGTGGTTGGTGTGAACCAGTACAGGGATAATCATGAATTACAGTCTTGGAGCATCTTTTTCATAGTAAAGATAGTATTGTCTTTATGAAGAAAAAGCGGTCAATTGATCGTTAACAGTGAAGAGAGGTAGACGGAAAGTTAGTCTACAACTAGGGTGGTACCGCGATAAATATCGTCCCTACTGATTTATTCAGTAGGGACTTTTTGTATTTTAGTGGTCCAACTTGAAAATAAAATAGTCATGCGTTGAAAGGAAAAGCAGTAGTTGTTGTTTCCCTGTAACAGAGAGCTGGTGGGTGGTGCGAACCAGTACAAAAACAAGAGCGAATTACAGTCCTGGAGCATCTTTTTCGTAGTAAAGATATGTATCTTTATGAAGGGAAAGACGGTCACATTGATCGTTAACAATGAAGAGAGGTAGACGAAAGAAGTCTACAACTAGGGTGGTACCGCGATAAATATCGTCCCTACTGATTGAATCAGTAGGGCTTTTTTGTACAAAAAAAGTGCCTTATTAACTAGTAGTTAGTGTCTTTATGGTAATTATTAGTTTAAAATAAGAAGAGGTATCGATTCCACTTTAAATTTGTATAATTAACCAGTTCAGAAAATAGAGAATTTTTTATTCTCTTACTATACTTTTAAAACATTAGAGGAGGATTTCCAAATGGCAAATCACGAATTAGATCAATTACGTAAACAGGTAGATGAAATTAACTTACAACTATTACACCTATTAAACAAACGCGGTGAAATCGTTCAAAAAATCGGGGAGCAAAAACAAGTACAAGGTACGAAACGTTTTGATCCAGTACGTGAGCGTGAAGTACTTGATATGATCGCAGAGCATAACGAAGGACCATTCGAAACGTCAACGGTTCAACATATTTTCAAAACGATCTTCAAAGCAAGCTTAGAATTACAAGAAGATGATAACCGTAAAGCGTTACTAGTATCACGTAAAAAGAAAAAAGAAAATACAATCGTTAATGTGAAAGGCGAATTGATTGGAAACGGAACACAAACGTTCATTATGGGACCTTGTGCGGTAGAAAGCTTAGAGCAAGTTCGCCAAGTAGGGCAAGCGATGAAAGATCAAGGGCTTAAATTAATGCGCGGCGGTGCTTTCAAACCGAGAACATCTCCATACGATTTCCAAGGTTTAGGAGAAGAAGGCCTGCAAATTTTACGCCAAGTAGCAGATGAGTTCGACTTAGCGATTATTAGTGAAATTTTAAATCCGAATGATGTGGAAATGGCGTTAGATTACGTTGATGTAATTCAAGTTGGCGCACGTAACATGCAAAACTTCGATTTACTACGAGCTGTAGGTAAAGTTAACAAGCCAGTATTATTAAAACGTGGATTAGCAGCAACAATTGATGAGTTCATTAATGCAGCGGAATACATCATTGCACAAGGAAACGACCAAATTATTCTATGTGAGCGCGGTATTCGTACATACGAAAGAGCGACACGTAACACATTAGATATTTCAGCAGTACCGATTTTAAAGAAAGAAACACATTTACCAGTTATCGTTGACGTAACACATTCAACAGGACGTAGAGATTTATTATTACCAACAGCGAAAGCGGCATTAGCAATTGGAGCGGATGCAGTAATGGCTGAAGTTCATCCAGACCCAGCAGTTGCATTATCAGACTCTGCACAACAAATGGATATTCCAGAATTCCATAGATTCATGGATGAGTTAAAAGGTTTCAAAAATAAATTATCTTAATTCCATATCATATATGCGCTGAAGAGGAAACAGTAGTGCTTATCTCACTGTTAAAGAGAGCTGATGGCCGGTGTGAATCAGTACAAAGGTAAGCATGAATTACAGCCTTGGAGCATCTTTCCCGCCAACTTTTGGAGGGAAAGACGGTCAAACGATCGTTAAAGAAGAAGAGAGGTAGACGAAAGTTGTCTACAACTAGGGTGGTACCGCGATAAACATCGTCCCTACTGAGCGCTCAGTAGGGACTTTTTTGTACAAAAAAATAGTAAAGGGGCAAGAGAAATGAGATACATTACAGCTGGAGAATCACATGGGCCGCAGTTAACAGTTATTTTAGAAGGTGTACCAGCAGGTTTAACATTAACAGCGGAACATATTAATAAAGAATTATTAAGAAGACAAAAAGGGCATGGACGCGGAAGACGCATGCAAATTGAAACAGATACAGTTGAAATTGTAAGTGGTGTTCGTCACGGGATGACACTTGGCTCGCCGATTACGTTAATCGTAAAAAATGATGATTTCAAACATTGGACGAAAGTAATGGGTGCAGACCCGATTTCGGAGCAAGAAAGTAAAGAAATGAAACGTACAATTACAAAACCACGTCCAGGACATGCGGATTTAAACGGAGCAATTAAATATGGCCATCGTGATATAAGAAATGTATTAGAGCGCTCATCTGCAAGAGAAACGACAGTTCGTGTAGCTGCTGGTGCAGTTGCGAAACAAATTTTGAAAGAATTAGGCGTGGAAATTGCAGGACATGTTCTTGAAATTGGTGGAGTACAAGCGAAGCGTATTTCAAACTTACCAATTGAAGAAATTCAAACGATAACTGAAAATTCACCAGTTCGATGTTTAGATAAAGAAGTAGAACAAGAGATGATGAATGCAATTGATAACGCAAAAAGTAGCGGAGATTCTATAGGCGGTATTGTCGAAGTCATTGCAGAAGGTATGCCAATTGGCGTTGGTAGCTACGTTCATTACGATCGTAAATTAGATGCAAAACTTGCTGGTGCTATTATGAGTATTAATGCATTTAAAGGTGCTGAAATTGGTGTTGGTTTCGAAGCGGCAAGACAACCTGGAAGTAAAGTGCATGATGAAATTATGTGGGATGAAGAAAAAGGATACACGAGAAATACGAATAATGCCGGCGGTTTAGAAGGCGGTATGACAACAGGTATGCCAATTGTAGTAAGAGGTGTGATGAAGCCAATTCCTACATTATACAAACCGTTAGCAAGCGTAGATATTGATACGAAAGAATCATTCCAAGCGAGTATTGAAAGATCGGATAGCTGTGCAGTACCTGCAGCAGGGGTTGTAGCTGAAGCTGTTGTTGCGTGGGAACTTGCAGATGCACTAGTCGAACAATTCGGAAAAGATCGCATGGAATTACTAAAGCAAAACATTTCGCAACATAACAAATACGCAAAAGAATTTTAATGAAAAGGTGGATTTAACATGCAAGTAAAAGATCAATTATCATCATTACAACCGTATAAACCAGGTAAATCACCAGAGCAAATGAAAGAAGCATACGGGAATCATTCATTTGTTAAGTTAGCATCAAATGAAAATCCATTTGGCTGTTCACCTCGTGTTTTAGGAGAGTTACAAAAATCGTGGCAGGAACATGCTTTATATCCTGACGGAGGTGCTGAAGTACTCCGTCAAACAATTGCAGAGAAATTACAAGTGCAAATGGAACAAGTGCTTTGTGGTAGTGGGCTCGATGAAGTCATTCAAATTATAAGCCGTGCAGTGCTCTGTAAAGGAGATAATATCGTAACTGCTGGCGCGACATTCCCTCAGTACCGTCATCATGCAATTATTGAAGGCTGTGAAGTGAAAGAAGTTGCTTTAAATAACGGTGTATATGATCTAGACGAAATTTCTTCAGCAGTTGATGAATATACAAAAATCGTATGGATTTGTAATCCGAATAATCCGACAGGCACATATGTTGATGAGCAAAAATTGACTCAATTTATTGAGGGAGTTAGTGAAAAGACGTTAATTGTCATTGACGAAGCATACTATGAATACGTAACCGCGAAAGATTTCCCAGAGACGTTACCACTATTAGAAAAACATAAAAACCTTCTTATTTTAAGAACGTTTTCTAAAGCGTACGGTTTAGCATCATTTCGCGTTGGGTATGCGATTGGACAAGAAGAATTAATCGAGAAATTAAATGTCGTTCGTTTGCCGTTTAACGTGTCTTCATTAGCACAAAAAGCTGCAACGATTGCCTTTAGTGATGAAGCGTTTATTGAAGAAATAGTACGTGTTAACGAAGAGGGATTACAACAGTACGAAAGTTTTTGTACAGAAAATGAAATCCCGTTTTATCCGTCGCAAACGAACTTTATCTTCTTACCAGTAGATGATGCTGGGGAAATTTATGAAGCTTGTGCGCACGCGGGGTTTATTATTCGTCCGTTTCCAAATGGTGTCCGTATTACAATCGGAACTAGGGAACAAAATGAGGGAGTGATTTCAGTGTTAAAACAGCACTTTGAAAATAAAAAAGGTAAGTCTCGGGATGAGGCAAATGTGTAAAAAGGTAGTATTAATCGGTACTGGATTAATAGGAGGCTCTCTTGCATTAGCGATTAAAAAAGAGCACGATGTAACGATTATCGGTTATGACATATTTAAAGAGCAAGTAGAGCGCGCAAAAGAATTACATGTAGTTGATGAAGTAGCAGTAGATTTACAGAGTGCATGTGAAGAGGCACATTTAATTGTTTTTGCCTCTCCAGTTGAAGAAACAAAAAAGTTATTACACAAACTTGCATCATTTCATTTACGAGAAGATGTTATTGTTACCGATGTAGGAAGTACGAAAGGGACAATCATGAATGAAGCGGAAGCTTTATTATCAAAGAAAGTTTCTTTTATCGGTGGACATCCAATGGCAGGTTCTCATAAAACTGGTGTTGAAAGTGCAAAGGCGCACCTTTTCGAAAACGCATTTTACATTTTAACGCCAATGAATCGCGTGCCAACGGATCAAGTAGATGAGCTGAAAGAATGGTTAAAAGGAACCGGATCGCATTTTCTCGTTTTAAATACAAAAGAACATGATTATGTAACAGGAATTGTTAGCCATTTTCCGCATCTAATCGCAGCAGGATTAGTAAAACAAGTTGAGAAACATGCAGGGGATAACCCGCTTATTCACCAACTAGCGGCAGGCGGATTTAAAGATATAACGCGTATCGCATCAAGTAGTCCGAAAATGTGGAGTGATATTGTAAAACAAAACCGTGAGCATTTATTGGAACTATTAGAAGAATGGGTTTCTGAAATGGAAGATTTATACAAGACGGTTTCTAAAGGAGATGCAGGTGAAATACAAAACTATTTTGCTGACGCAAAAGAATACCGTGATTCTTTACCGGTGCGAAAGAGGGGCGCAATTCCTGCTTATCACGACTTATACGTCGATGTTTTAGATAAAGTAGGGGCTTTAGCTCATATTACGAGTATTTTAGCAGAAGAAGAAATTAGCATTACAAACTTGCAAATTTTAGAAGCCCGTGAAGGATTACTTGGGGTGTTACGAATTAGTTTCCAAAGGGAAGAGGATCGCACGCAGGCAAAAATCGCACTAGGAAAAGCAGAATACCAAACGTATGAAACAATTTAATGAGGAGGGTAGCAACGTGAAAGAAAAAACAGTACAAACTGTAAATAACGGATTGAATGGCACAATTACAATCCCTGGCGATAAATCAATTTCGCATCGCGCTGTTATGTTTGGCGCAATCGCGGAAGGAAAAACAACAATTAAAGGATTTCTTCCTGGTGCGGATTGTTTAAGTACTATTTCTTGTTTTAAAGAAATGGGAGTAGAGATAACGCAAAATGGAGACGAAGTTACGGTAATTGGAAAAGGATTAGAAGGTTTACAAGAACCAAAAACTGTATTAGATGTAGGTAATTCTGGTACAACGATACGATTAATGTCAGGAATACTTGCAAACACACCATTCTTTTCTTGCGTGCAAGGTGATGCTTCAATTGCGAAGAGACCGATGCAACGTGTCACAAATCCACTAAAGAAAATGGGCGCAAAAATTGATGGCCGAGAAGAAGGAACGTTTACGCCGCTCACAATACGAGGCGGGAATTTAAAGGCGATTGAATATACTTCACCGGTAGCAAGTGCACAAGTGAAATCAGCTATTTTACTTGCAGGTCTTCGTGCAGAAGGTGTAACAACTGTTACAGAGCCTCATATTTCGCGTGATCATACAGAAAGAATGCTTGAGGCGTTTGGCGTTACAGTAACTCGCGTGGGGGAAACTGTAAAACTAGCTGGTGGACAAAATCTAAAAGGAACAGACGTTCAAGTTCCGGGTGACGTATCATCTGCGGCATTTTTCTTAGTAGCGGGCGCAATTATTCCAAATAGTAAACTACTATTACAAAATGTAGGAATGAATCCGACTCGTACAGGTATTATTGATGTTCTTGAGAAAATGGGGGCTACGTTTACTGTAGAGCCAATTAACGAAGGTGCATCAGAACCTGCTGCAAATATTACAATTGAAACATCGTCACTGAAAGGAATAGAAATCGGCGGGGATATTATTCCGAGACTAATCGATGAAATTCCAATTATCGCTTTAGCAGCAACACAAGCAGACGGAATTACAGTCATTAAAGATGCACACGAGCTAAAAGTGAAAGAAACGAATCGTATCGATACAGTCGTTGCTGAACTAACGAAACTAGGAGCTCGTATTGAAGCGACCGACGACGGAATGATTATTTACGGTAAATGTAAGCTAAAAGGAACTACAGTACATAGTCACGGTGATCACCGCATTGGAATGATGCTTGCGATTGCTGGCTGCATTGCTGAAGGAGAAACAATAATTGAAGATGCAGAAGCAGTAGGTGTATCGTATCCTACATTTTTTGAAGAGCTTCAAACGTTAGCTAAATAAATTGATGAGAAGCAGATGCGTAATGTATCTGCTTTTTTATATAAGACAGGTGTCGATATTTATCGGTAAGTCGATATTCTTTGTCGAAGCGTCGATATAATTTCATTCACCGTACTGAAATATTAAGAATTATGATATAATTCAAACAAAGGATGGAGGAGAAATATATGAACGTTATACAACTAAAAGAAGATAAATTCAGAGAAGCGCTAGCTTTATCAGAATACTCTTTTCAATATAAAGTAAATGAGGAACGATTGCAGCAGCAACTTACTCGAATGAAGGAAAGCCATCAAATATACGGCATCATGGAAGGTGACGAGTTAGCGGCAAAACTCCATCTTATACCGTTTCATATCTGCATAGGAAAAGAAAAGTTTAAAATGGGCGGCGTTGCAGGGGTAGCGACGTACCCAGAGTATAGAAGAAGCGGATATGTAAAAGAGTTGCTTCAGCATTCCCTTCAAACGATGAAAAAAGATGGATATAGTGTATCGATGTTACATCCATTTGCAGTTTCATTTTACCGCAAATACGGCTGGGAACTTTGTGCCAATCGCCATATATGTCATATGACGAAGAGCGATTTAATAATGAAAAAACAAGTGAACGGTACAGTGAAACGTTTTAATAAAGAAAACCATCTAGAAGAAATAGAGAAGATCTATGAAACATTTGCAGAACGTTTTTCTGGTATGTTAGTTCGAGACCGTAAATGGTGGCTACAAGCGGTATATCATGAATTAACATTGGCTGTTTACTATGATGAAAATAAAAATGCGGCGGGTTACATTTTATACAAAATAGAGAACTCTAAAATGACAGTAGAAGAGTTTGTTCCACTGCATAATGAAGCAAGAATTGGTCTTTGGAACTTCATCTGCCAACATGATTCTATGATAAAAGATCTTGAAATGATACTAAGTGAAACAGAGCCACTTCTTTACACATTACAAGAACCACGAGTAAAAGCAGAAGTAACTCCATATTTCATGGGAAGAATTGTAGATGTAGAACAGTTCTTCAAACAATATGAATGGAATGGGAGCAACGAAGAACAAGAAGTGATTTTACATATTACAGATTCATTTGCACCGTGGAATAACGTAACGGTTCAACTTAAAAATAATGAAATAACAATCATTAAAGAAGAAACAGCAAAAGAAAAAGGGATTCAAATGGATATTAACGCGTTATCTACTATTATGTTTGGTTATAAACGTCCGTTAGAATTAAATGAATTAGAGTTAATAAGCGGAAGCGAAGAGGAGATACGTGCATTTGAGAATTTAGTGCCCGTGCGTAAGCCGTGTATTTATGATTTCTTTTGATGTTTAAAGAAATTATTTTGTACCCAATACAATGATGATAAGATATACCTTTAGTTTGTTAAATATGTTATAGTAATTGAAGTATGTATATAAAAGTATCGAAATTGGAGGAAACACATGATTACAGTAAGTAACGTTAGTTTGCGTTTTGCGGATCGCAAATTGTTTGAAGATGTTAACATAAAATTCACGCCAGGTAATTGCTACGGTTTAATCGGAGCAAACGGTGCTGGTAAATCAACATTTCTAAAGATTTTATCTGGTGAAGTTGACCAATCAACAGGTGACATACATATTACGCCAGGTGAGCGTCTAGCAGTATTAAAACAGAATCACTTCGAATATGAAGAGTTCCCTGCACTAGAAACAGTAATGATGGGTCACACACGTCTTTATAAAGTAATGCAAGAGAAAAATGCAATTTACATGAAAGAAGACTTTAGTGATGAAGATGGCATGCGTGCTGCAGAACTTGAAGGTGAGTTCGCTGAGCTAAACGGTTGGGAAGCTGAGTCAGAAGCTGCAATCCTTCTAAAAGGATTAGGCATCGGTGAAGATATTCATGATAAAAAGATGTCTGAATTAACAGGGGCAGAGAAAGTAAAAGTATTACTTGCTCAAGCTTTATTCGGTCAACCTGACATTCTATTACTAGATGAGCCTACCAACCACTTGGACTTAAAAGCGATCCAATGGTTAGAAAACTTCTTAATGAACTTTGAAAATACAGTTATCGTTGTATCCCATGACCGTCACTTCTTAAATAAAGTATGTACGCACATGGCTGATCTTGATTTCGGTAAAATTCAATTATACGTTGGTAACTATGACTTCTGGTATGAATCAAGCCAATTAGCATTAAAACTAACGCAAGATTCTAACAAGAAAAAAGAAGAAAAAGTAAAAGAGTTACAAAACTTTATTGCACGCTTTAGCTCAAATGCATCTAAAGCGAAACAGGCAACTTCTCGTAAAAAATTGTTAGATAAAATTACATTAGATGATATTAGACCATCATCACGTCGTTATCCGTTCGTTGGTTTCACACCAGAACGTGAAGTAGGAAATGACCTATTAACAGTTGAAGGTATTTCGAAAACGATTGATGGCGAAAAAATATTAGATAATGTGTACTTCACTTTAAATAAAGGTGATAAAGTTGCATTTATCGGACGTAACGATATTGCGATGACAACATTATTTAAAATTCTTATGGGTGAAATGGAGCCAGATAGCGGTTCATTCAAATGGGGTGTAACAACATCTCAAGCTCATTTCCCAAGAGATAACTCTGAGTACTTCGAGAACAGTGATTACACTTTAATTGATTGGTTACGTCAGTTCTCTCCACAAGATGAATCAGAAAGTTTCTTACGTGGTTTCTTAGGCCGTATGCTATTCTCTGGTGAAGAAGTAAAGAAAAACGTTTCTGTTTTATCTGGAGGAGAAAAAGTTCGTTGTATGTTATCTAAAATGATGTTAAGCGGTGCAAACGTATTAACACTTGATGATCCGACAAACCATTTAGACCTTGAGTCTATTACAGCATTAAACAACGGTTTAATCACATTTAAAGGAACATTACTATTCACTTCTCATGACCATCAGTTCGTACAAACAATTGCAAACCGTATTATCGAAGTAACGCCAAACGGTGTAGTTGATAAGGTAGCAACGTATGATGAGTTCTTAGAAAGTGAAGAACTTCAAAAACAAGTTGATGTAATGTACAAAGGTCAATAATAAATGATTAAAACCCTCGCTTTCTTTTATGAGAGCGAGGGTTTTGTGTATTTTACTTCAAATAAAAAAATCTTCATTTTTATATGAAGTGGGGAGTATGCAAATGAATAATTATTCAAAAATAACATTAACGATGGTAAGGGATTTTGATGTTGCTCCTGAAGAAATTTTTGAAGCATGGATAAACCCTGAAATGATGAAGAAATGGTTTTTTACATTGGAAGGAACGAATAAAGTAGCGAAAAATACTCCTCGAGTAGGAGGAAGTTGGGAAATTGTTGACCATCGCGATGGGAATGATTATCGAGCTATAGGAGAATATATTGAAATTGACCAACCTAAAAAATTGGTGTTTACTTTCAAAATGCCACAATTTAGCGAATTAGAAGATATAATTACAGTTGAGATAAAAGATCATCAACAAGGATCTGAAATGATATTTTCACAAAACATTATCGTTCCTCATGAAGAAGATTGGACAGAACTTCATATTGAAAAAGCGCTTAAAGAGCATCATGACGGGTCTGAGCATGGTTGGAATTTAATGTTTATGGGGTTAAAGGAATTAGTTGCAATTGGGGAAGTTAGTTACAAAGGATAAGATTGTAGGAAAAGTGTAGTTTGAGCAATTACTGCAAACTACACTTTTTCTTATGTGAAATATGTACCAAAATTGGAGAAAGATTAGTTTGCAAATGAGGAAATAAAGGATTATAGTTTGTGGAGTCATAATTAGTGGATGAGCCTTGGGAGAAAACAGGAAATGTTACAAATGTATTTTGTAAAATAGAAACCAAAGTCAAACTGTTTAAAAAGAAATAGTTGAATAAATAAAAGCTACAAATTATAATTACTAATATTCTTCATATAGTTAAACAAATAAAATCTATTTGAAGAAGAAAAATTGAGAGAGACAGACTTATATAAAATAAGCCTTGGATGATCAAAAGAGGTGGAGAGATGCAACAATTTTTATTAAAGAGTAAACGAGTATTAAGTAATCATTTTGGATTTTTCGTATTTGCCGTTATTTTACTTTGGTTAAAAACATATGCAGCATATGTGACAGAATTTAATTTAGGGATATCGAACACAATCCAAAAGTTCTTACTGTTTTTCAACCCGTTAAGCTCAGCAGTTCTATTTTTAGGGCTCGCACTATTCGCAAAAGGGAAACGAGCTTACATTTGGTTAATTATTATTAATTTGCTAATGTCTATACTTTTATACGCAAACGTAGTATATTATCGCTTTTTCAGCGACTTTATTACGTTCCCGACATTAACACAATCGAATAACTTTGGAGATTTAGGTGGTAGTATTTTTGCATTGCTACACTTATATGATCCACTATATTTCTTAGATACAATCATTTTAATTGTTTTAGTCGCAACGAAATTTGTAAATCCTAAACCAATCCGTGTTGCGAAGCATAAATTATCTCTAGTATTTGTAGCAGGTATTTTATTCTTTAGTATTAACCTAGGTCTTGCAGAATCTGACCGTCCTGAATTGTTAACAAGAACATTTGACCGCAATTATATCGTGAAATATTTAGGGGCGTACAACTTTACGATTTATGATGGTATTCAAAGTGCGAAAGCTTCAACAGAACGAGCATTAGCTGATGGCGATAATATGACAGAAGTTAGAAACTATCTTACATCAACTTATGCAAGTCCAAATCCTGAGTATTTTGGTAAAGGAAAAGGAATGAACGTAATTTATATTCATTTAGAGTCATTCCAAAACTTTTTACTAAACTACAAGCTAAATGGTCAAGAGGTTACACCATTCTTAAACTCATTTACAAAAGATGCGAATACGTTATACTTTGATAACTTCTTCCATCAAACAGGGCAAGGTAAAACATCTGATGCGGAGTTCATGTTAGAGAACTCAATGTTTGGATTACCGCAAGGATCTGTTTTTACAAATAAAGCTCATAACACGTATCAATCAGCACCAGCTATTTTAGGTCAACAAGGATACACATCAGCAGTGTTCCACGGTAACTACAAAACGTTCTGGAACCGTGATGAAATTTATAAATCGTTTGGTTTTAATAAATTCTTTGATGCGTCATACTATGATATGAATGAAAAAGATGTAGTAAACTATGGCTTAAAAGATAAACCGTTCTTTAATGAATCAATTCCGTTATTACAAACGTTGAAACAACCGTTCTATACGAAGTTCATTACGTTATCGAACCATTTCCCTTATCCGATTGATAAAGCGGAAGCAACGATTGAACCAGCTAAAACAGGTGATTCATCAGTAGATACGTACTTCCAAACAGCACGCTATTTAGATGAATCTGTAAAAGGATTCATTGATTACTTGAAACAATCTGGTTTATACGATAACTCAATTATCGTTATGTACGGTGACCATTACGGTATTTCAGATAATCATAGTGCAGCAATGTCTCAAATAATGGGTAAAGAAATGAACTCATTTGAAAATGCTCAATTACAACGTGTACCTTTAATCATTCGCGTACCAGGAATGGAAGGCGGCGTACAACATCAATACGGCGGAGAAATTGACGTTCTTCCAACGTTATTACACTTACTAGGTACAGATACGAAAAATTATGTCCAATTCGGATCAGATTTATTATCACCAGAGCATAAACAAGTCGTTCCGTTCCGTAACGGTAACTACGTAAGCCCAACAGTTACAGCACTTAACGGCAAATATTATGATACAGCGACTGGGAAACCTGTAGAATTTACAGATGAAATAAAACAAAATGAACAAATGGTTCAAAAATCACTAAAATACTCCGACCAAGTTGTTAACGGTGACTTATTACGATTCTACACACCAGAAGGATTTACACCGGTAGATCGTTCTAAATATAACTATAACAATAAAACGAAGGTGAAGATGACTGAAGACGGGGAAACAAAATAAATAATAAAAAATCCTACTCGTATAGAAAACGAGTAGGATTTTTTATTTTAAGATTTACTTTCGGATTTTTGGAGTGCTACTTTTTTAGGCATGAAACATGCAAATATCAGTGCTACAAAGGATAAGACTAACATAAATGCGTAGGCATCACTTGAGCTGAAGATAGAAGATAATTTCGTTACTTGCATAGCTGAAATGCTTCCATTCTCACTAGATAACTGTGAAGTATGTGAAGTGGATTGAATTGTATACACAGTGATAATAACTGCTGTTCCAATAGCACCTGCTAATTGACGAAGGGTATTATTCACTGCGGAGCCATGTGAACCCAATTCTCTTGGTAAAGCGTTTAAACCTGCTGTATTTAAAGGCATCGAAATGAAACTTAGTCCAATGCGTAGAATAATGGTGCGAACCATTAAATACATATAAGTGGTGGATTCGGTCAAATCAATTACACCCCACATCGATATAATGATGCATATTAAACCTGTAATAAAGAGTGGTTTTGCCCCGTATTTATCAAACATTTTACCTGTGATAGGTGATAAGAAGGCATTAATTACAGCGCCAGGTAATAGAAGTAAACCTGATTCAAAAGCAGTGAAACCTCGTCCGTTTTGCAAGTAAATTGGTAAAAGAATTAAATCAGCATACATAATCATCGTAATGAGTACGTTAATGACTGATGTAAGAGTGAAAATTTTATACTTAAATACGGATAAATTTAATAGTGGATCGCTAGACTTTATTTGACGTAAACAGAATAGAGTTGTAACAATTATGCCGATGATAATTGTAGTAATAACAACTGGATGATCCCATCCTTTGCTCCCCGCACTACTAAATCCGAATATAATACAACCAAATCCAATCGTTGATAAAATGACACTTACGATATCTAATGTTGCTTTTGTTGTCTCAGCAACATTCATTAAATATTTTAGCGCGAGAATAATAACGATTAATACAAAGGGAGCTAATCCAATAAATAACCATCTCCATGATACATATTCAATAATAAAGCCAGATAATGTTGGAGCGATGGCTGGCGCAAAGGTTATGGCGAAGCCGATGGTCCCCATAATACTGCCACGCTTTTCACTAGGGTATAAATATAAAATAACTGTCATCATTAGTGGCATAATAATTCCTGCCCCAACTGCTTGAATCATTCTTCCTGTTAACAAAATGCCAAAATTCATGGCGCATGCACAAAGAACAGTCCCGATCAACAAGGAGAACATTGAGCTAATAAATAGCTGCCTTGTAGTAAATCGTTTCATTAAAAATGCAGTAATCGGCACTAGTACACCGTTCACGAGCATAAAGCCTGTTGATAGCCATTGCACTGTAGCAGCCGTAACATCAAATACTTCCATTAAATTACTCATCGCTACATTTAATAGCGTCTGATTTAATGTTGATAAAAAACAGCCGGCAATGAGCACAACTAATATAATTTTTTTATTTCTTTCTGATATTTCCTTTTGCATTGGTAAACTCCTTCATTGTTTTCTTGATTTATCGACATAGTGTCTATAAAATTAATGGTAACAAAATAAATTTTCTTTGACCATGAACAGTTTTGTTGAAAATGTTCACTACTCGACATAGAAGGTATGCACTGTCGAGTAAGTAAAGAGAAAATCTATAAAGGAGTTTCAAAATGTCTACACCTAAAAAAGAAGATTCTCGTACAGTTCGTTCAAGAGAAATGTTTAAAAATGCTGTTATTTCACTCTTATGTGAGAATTCTAGTATTTCAAGCTTAACAGTTCAGAAAGTCGCAACAAAAGCAGGATTAAATCGAACAACATTTTACTTACACTATCAAGATATTCAAGATTTACTAGAACAAATCACGAATGAGATTTTAAATGAGCTGTCTAATAAAATTGTTGATTTAATGCATGCAAAAGATTTATCAGAAAAACAAAAACTAACACAATTACTTGATTATTTATATCTCCACCGAAATTATTTATTTATATTATTTAAAATGAATCAATTTGAGGAGCAATTATTTTTATTTTTAAAGCAATTAATAGAAACGAGAAGAGAGAATACGAAAAAGGATTTGCCAGATGATTATGTTGCGGTTGATATTAAAACAGCTTCATTGGTAGGTATTATCATGTGGTGGATAAGGAATGGACTTCACTTTAGTTCAGATTATATTGCAAATCAAATTTATTTTATGTACAAATGATAATAAATTTAAACAATTCATCCGTATTAAAAAACGATTAGAATAACCTAGTATAATTTTAAGTATCGGGATTAATAAAACTTTATAAAACAAAAGACTCAGAGATAGAAGGGGGCTACTCATGAATTTTCAAAATAAAAAAGTATCATTACATTTAGAGGTTGTAAAATACCAATTTAAAGATGAGAAAGACGAGTGTGATAGAAACTGGTTAATAGTAAAGGCGAAACTGTTAGAAGAAAATAAAGTTTTTAAAACGATGGATCCTTTTTTACAAACTTATGACTTGCAGTACATGATAAAATGGTTTGAATCTTTACCAAACCCTACATATAATGAACTAGATTTCATAGAACCAAATTTGGCGTTTGAATATGTCGGAGAAAATGAAGAGGAGTTTCACATTGTTATTCGCTTATCGCAAGAACTTAATCCTGCATGGTGTAAGGAAGAGGAGTACGAATTTTCTATCAGTATAACTCAAGATGATAGAGAGAATATTATTCGTGCTATTGAAGAGCAGCAAAAGAAATTCCCAAAACGATAATAAAAAGACTTGATAACCTACTAGAGGAAATCAAGTCTTTTTCATTAAATACGATTATCATGCCAGAAGTTTAATGGGAAGTGTTCGTTCTCATGATAGCTTTCTAATTCATATCCTCTTTCTTTCAGTCCTTTAATAATTCCAGGTACTGCTTTAACTGATTGTGGATGAATATCGTGCATAAGAATAACTTCTGTTGGATTTGTAGCACCAGCTAGAACGTTTTCTACGATTTTAGCTGAAGCAGCATCAACTGGCATTTTGTTGTATTTCCAGTCTAATGAATCAATTGTCCAATCCCATACTTTTAAACCATTCTCAACAACTTTGTTGCGAAGAGCTTCATTTAATCCTGGCATTGAGCCGTAAGATGGGCGAGTTAATACTGGTGATTTACCTAGAACTCCAGCGATTAAGCCTTGGTCTTCCTTCATCTCATCAACGTAGTGACCTTCTGTATACAGTTTTTTGTAGTTATGAGTCATACTGTGCATCCCAACATAGTGGCCTTCAGCATCTTCACGTTTTACAAGATCAGGGAAAGCTTTCACGTTTGAACCAATTAGGAAGAATGTTGCTTTTGCATTTTCGCTCTTTAACATATCTAAAAGCTCAGCTGTGTATTTTCCAGGACCATCGTCAAATGTTAAGTAAGCGACTTTTCTAACTTGCCCGTTATAGTGCTTTGGAGCTTCTTTCGGAGCAAGGGATGTTTGAATTTCACTTACAAGTTGAACAGATTTAGCTTCATCCTCTGTACTTGCTAGAGCGATATGTGTTGATCCGTAAGCAGCTTCGTATGTAAATAATACCCCAGCGCAAATCAACAGAGCCCTTTTCACTAAAGTTGTCATCCGAATTCCATTGTGCATAATTTTCCTACTCTCTATAAAAGTTCTACTCTACTATATTAGCAATTTTAGAGGGGGAAATGCAAAAAAACTTTTTTACAAGCGCAAAAAAGTTTGTAAAAAAGTATGCAAGATTTCACTGTTTTGCAGGTTTGAAAAAATGAAACAAGAATTAAATGAATGGAACTGTATGTAAAATGGTTCATTCATGTTTTTTGCTTTAGAAAGGGAGGATAAGTATGGAAAAACTAGCTTGTTTACATGCTCATCATTCAAATATTGAATACATTGACCGAGCATTGCAATCTTTTGGAATCGAAATACTCCATTTTGTAGATCCCATCTTATCACGCATATTAAAAAAAGATTGTGATTTTGAAAAAGAACAAGCACGAAATAATTTAAAAGATATTATAAAGTATATAGCCAAAAGTGATGTAGATACACTTTTATTAACTTGTACAGATTATATTACGCTATTAGATGAAAATTTCGAAATAGACATTCCTATATTGAAAATTGATGAGCCATTCTTTGAAATGATTTGTCAGGTTGAAGAGCCACAGACCATACTTTTTACAAATAACCGCACTGTTTCAGGAACGATGGAACGTTTAAAACAATACGCTCGGCAGAATAATAAATCCATACATGTAAAAGTAGAAGTGATAGAAGGGATATTTGAGTTAATTATGCAAGGTCGTAAAGAAGAGCATGATGCTAAATTAGAAAAGTATTTATATGAAATTATGAAAGATAGAAACGAAATGCTTTCAGTTGCACAATTATCTATGGTAGACGCTGCTACAAGGGTAGAAAGTATAATAGGAAGGAACATAATAAACCCGTTGAATGCGCTAGAGGATGTTTGTTGTTTTAAAATACATCAATAAAAATTTCACATACCGCATTTGAAAAATAAATATAGGAAAACCAAAAAGTAATGTAGAATATATCGTACATGCATATATGGAGTCAACATAAAACATAAAAGAGGTGGGCATATGTTACTTGAAGAAGTAATGCAGCAACTAGAGGAATGTGGAACAGAACAAAATCGTAAAACGTTTAAAAATCATGGGGCGAAAGAGCCGTTATTCGGAGTTAGTTTTGCGAATTTAAAATTGTTAAAAAAGAAGATAAAAAAGGATCATGATTTAGCAATCTCATTATGGGAAACGAAAAATATGGATGCAATGACTTTAGCAACGATGATTTTAGATCCGAAGAAACTAACGCCAGAACAGCTAAATAGATGGGTTCAGGATGTTGATTATTATTGTTTAATGGACGTTCTTATGACAGCTATATGTACGTCGCCAATCGCGATAGAAAGAATGGAAGAATGGACGAAGTCTGATGATGAATGGATTGGAAGAGCAGGTTGGTCATTATTAGCGAATATCGCTATAAAAAATAAAACGTTAGACGATGACTTTTTCTTACCGTATTTAGAAGAGATTAAAGTTCATATACATAATGAAAAAAATCGAAAAAGAGAAGCGATGAATAGAGCTTTAATTGCGATAGGGGTTCGAAATGAAAGTTTAGAGCAACAAGCAATTGAAATCTCACGTGAAATTGGAAAAGTAGAAGTTGATCACGGTGCAACGTCATGCAAAACACCGGATGCAGAAGCTTATATCAAAAAGACACGAGAAAGAACTGAAAAAAAGAAACTAAAATAAGAGAAAGGGAAAGGATATGGAACCAATTGAAGCGGCATGAAGCATAATTGCATCACAATTTCCGAATTGTGATGTTGCTTTACTAGGGGGAAGTGTTGCTAGAGGAGAGGCTACGAAAACATCTGACCTTGATATTGTAATTTTCGACCAAAGTTTGTCATCTTGTTATAGAGAATCTTTCTATAGTAATGGGTGGCCTGTTGAAGTGTTTGTACATAATTTTGAAACGTATAAAACCTTTTTTAAAATGGATTGTGACCGCGGAAGACCTTCTTTACCGCAATTAGTATTAGAAGGGTTTGTTTTAAAAGGGAAGGTTGAAATTGTTGAGCGGTTAAAAAGAGAAGCGAATGATCTATTAATGAAGGGACCAGATAAATGGACCGAAGAAACGAAGAAGCAAAAGCGTTATTTTATTACGGATGCTTTGGATGACTTGATTGGTGCAACAAAGAGAGAAGAAGAGTTGTTTATCGCAAACTTATTAGCTGATTTAGTACATGAATATGTTTTGAGGGTAAATGGACAATGGCTTGGAAATTCAAAATGGTTCATTAGAGTGTTGAAAAGGTATGATGAAGTATATGCAGAGAAATTTGTTATGGTTTTCGATCACTTTTATAAAACAGGTGAGAAAAAGGAATTAATTGCTTTTATAGAAAAAACGTTAGAAGAGTATGGGGGAAGAATGTTCGAAGGATTTTCTATAGGGAAATGAGAAGGGGTAGCAAAATGAATTTACCAATTGTTCAATTAAGAGAACTATTACTAGATGATGTAGAAGATCGGTACAGGTGGTCATTAGATACAGAAGTAACAAAGCACTTAGTTGTACCAGATCAATATCCACCGTTCACTCGTGAAGATACGAGAAGGTGGATTGAAACGTGTATAAGTCGAAAGAATGGATATGAACAACGAGCTATTCTAACTGATAAGGGTATACACATTGGATGGGTAGATATTAAAAATTTCGATAAAACGAATAAAAATGCTGAACTAGGGATTGCTATTGGAAATAAAGAATATTGGGGTAAAGGATATGGAATGGCAGCTCTATACAGTATGTTACAAATTGGCTTTTCTGCATTCGAATTAGAAAAAATATGGCTACGAGTAGACGAAGATAATTTACAAGCTAGAAAGAGTTATGAAAAAGCAGGATTTGTTTGTGAAGGAATAATGAGAAATGATCGATTACGTCATGGTAAATTCATTCATCGCTATCGTTATAGTATGTTAAAAGAAGAATATCAATCAAATAGTCTATAAAAATATTATGTAAACTTAAAGGGGATAGAGAAATGATTCGATTACTTACTAAAGAAGATGCGGAAAAATATTGGGATTTACGCTTACAAGCATTACAAGTAAATCCAGAGGCGTTTATAACAACTTATGAAGAGGCAATCCGCCAGGAAAATCCTCTTGATCGAGTTGCAAGTAATTTAACATCTGCTACTAGTTGTACATTCGGTGCTTTTAATAAAGAAAATCAATTAATTGGAGTTGTCACTTTACTGACTGAAGAGAAAGAGGCATATAAGCATAAAGGTCATATCGTTGCGATGTATGTAGATGCACAAAACAGGCGGAACGGATTGGCACGTGAGTTAATAGCAAATGCCATTCAAAGAGCGCGAGATATAAAACTAGAGCAATTAACCTTAGGTGTTGTGTCCACAAACGAACCAGCAAAAAAATTGTACAAATCATTGGGCTTTAAAACGTATGGAATTGAAAAAAAAGCTATAAAGGTGAATGGTGTGTATAGTGATGATGAAAATATGGTGTTGTTTCTTTAAAGGAAGGATATTATCATGAAAGATCTCCATTTAGAAAAAGATATGAACCCCAACGTGGCAATTTTGTATGCGACTGTTCGGGATACATTTGAAAGATTGCAAAATTTAGTAGAAGGTACTGAAGAAAAAGAACTATCATATAAAGGGCCAGAAAATGATGAAAATAGTATTGGGCAATTACTTCAGCATTTAGCAGTTGTCGATTTGCATTGGGTATATCGTTTAAAGGGGGAAGAAGTGCCATCAGTATTTCAAAATACATATGGTCCTATGCTGAATGAAGAAGGAGAGCTTCCAAAGCTAAGAAAACATACGCTACAAGAGTTGATGCAAGACTATAAAGAAGTACAGATTATGTTTTATAAGGAATGTATGAAACTAATAGAAAATGATTTGCTTCGGGAGGTGTCCTATGAAAATAGCGAAACAGCGACTGTAAGATGGGGAATATGGCATATAGCGGATCATAATCGGTATCATCAAGCTCACATTAGTCGATTACGGAAGTTATATAAGAGAAGTAGACTACACGTGTGATGAGATTTTTGAATATTAATTATATTCATTTTGTTATATAGTAAAAGGAGAAACTATATAAGGGGTTTTAAGATGAAAGCTATTGCAATAGGGATATTGGCATCGTTTTTCTTTGCCTTTACCTTTGTGTTAAACCGATCGATGGACTTAGAAGGTGGAAGTTGGATTTGGAGTGCATCATTACGGTATTACTTTATGGTTCCCATGCTATTACTAATTGTCATGTATAGAGGGAACTTAAAGCAACTCTTTCAATATATGAAAAACAATCCGAAAGAATGGTTGTTATGGAGTATTGTTGGATTTGGTCTCTTTTATGCACCGCTTAGTTTTGCTGGTGCGTTTGGACCGGGGTGGCTCGTCGCTTCAACTTGGCAAATAACGATAGTTGCAGGGATTTTGTTAACACCATTTTTCGCGGTTGACCCATTACATAAAAAACTTCCAATGAAGGAATTAGTAATGTCAGGCATTATTTTATTCGGTGTTGTTCTTATGCAAGTAGAACACGCTTCTTCTTTAGGAATTCGTGAAACTGTTTTATGTGTAGTTCCTGTACTCATTGCAGCCTTTGCATATCCACTTGGAAATAGAAAGATGATGCAAGTTTGTAAGGGTGAATTAGATGTCTTCCAACGAGTTCTCGGTATGACATTAGCAAGTTTACCATTTTGGTTTTTACTATCTGGATATGAAGTTTCTACAAGTGGATTACCGTCAAGTAGCCAAGTTATCCAATGTTTTATTGTAGCGGTTAGCTCAGGTTTAATCGCAACAGTATTATTTTTCTTTGCAACAGATCTTGTAAAAGACGATCCGCAAAAATTAGCAACCGTTGAAGCGACACAGTCCGGTGAAGTTTTATTTGCACTAGTAGGAGAGCTTATCTGGCTATCTGCCCCAATTCCGTCTTCTTTATCTTGGATTGGAATGAGCCTCGTTATTGTCGGAATGATACTTCATAGCTATGTAGCTGTAGTTGTGAAAAAAGAAGAAAAAAGAACAGCGTAAAAAGATTAGCTCTTTTTTAATAAAGAGCTAGTCTTTTTTCATAAGAAAGGATATGGAAGTATGATGTTACAACGTGTTGAGCATTTAGAAATAGATCCGATTAAGAAAGTATTAAAGCATGCGACCGGTCCGAGTGAAGTAAGCTTAATTAAAGCAGTTTCATTGTATGAAAACGATCATGCAGTACTATATAAATATGGGAATATGGGGTGCATAGGTATTGTATTAATTGATACAAATAGAGCGAGAATGTGTCACATAGCTGTTGATGAAATATATCGTCATCAAGGAATTGCACTTCAAATGATAAGAGAAATAATTAGGAAGTATGAGTTGACATATATAGAGGCAGAGACAGACGAAGAGGCAGTCGAATTTTATAAAAAGTGTAGGTTTAAGATTAAAAGTCTGGGAGAAAAATATCCGGGGGTGGAAAGATTTCATTGCTATCTCGAGAATGAACAGTTTAAAAGTATGCGAAATATGTAATTTTACATATTTGGTTTAGTTTGAAAAAAACGATGATTACATTATATAATAAAGGTAATTGGTAAAATATAGATAAACAAGAAATTAGGTGTATAACACATGAGAATGGATAAAAGTAAATTTGTGAAAATTGCAGCTTCAATAGGAGTGTCATCTTTTTTATTAACAGGATGTGCTGATAATGATGAAGAGAGCGCACAAAAAGAAAGTAGTGCGGTAAAAACAGATGGTACGAAGCAAGAAAGCAAACAAGAAGCATTAAATTGTGATGATAAAGCGCCAACGACAGAAAATATAGAAAAAGAAGAATTATGTAGAGATAATAATTCACCTGCTTCATTTAATAATGAGAGCTCCCATCTGCCAATACTTCCGTTCGTTGCTGGCTATTTACTAGCAAGTAAGACGTCGAATATGTATAGTACTGCGAAACCAAATCTTACAAAGAAACCATATGCAAATAATATTATTCCATACCGTGAAAAAGATGAGCGAAGAAGTGGTGGGTATTACGGTGGCACTAGTAGAAATAATGATTCTTCAAAAAAAGTAGATTTAAATAAAGAACAACCGAATAGTTCAAATAAAGTAACAACAGATTCAAACACGTCAAAATCATCTACTACGCAAACGCCGAAAGTGAATTCTGGTTCAAGTGGAATTGGAAACGCAAAAGCACCAGCTGGATCCTAATTTGAAAGGATAATGGAGAAATGTATACAGAACAAGAACAGGAAGCGTATATGAAAGTATGGTTTTCTCTTGCAGAAGAGGCTAGTAGAAATGGATTTACGTGGCCAAGTCTTTTAGAGAATGAAGAATGGAATCAATATATGGCAACTGGTATGTACCGGATGCCAGTACGTACATATACTGCAATTTCTAAAGCGACGGAAGAAATTATGTATGTGTTATATAGAACGTATCAATATATTGTAAATACGACTGAAGATTTTCAAAAACTTGGATTCCCGCCTGAAACGTGGGAAATTGCGAGAATGAAACATACTGGTTTATTTTCATATTTTACAAGGTTTGACTTTATCGTAAATGGTGATGATATTAAATTAATAGAAGTAAATTGTGATACACCAACAGGTTATTTAGAACCGTCTGTCGCAAATGAAGTGTTGTGCCGTTATCACGATGTGAATCACCCGAATCACATTGAGGAGCATATTGTGCAGGCATGGGAACAAATTAAACACGACTATAATATAGGACATGAAGAAACGATATATTTTACTAGTTATGATTGGCACGATGAAGATCATCAAACAGTTCAATTTTTAAGAAGTTATTGCTTAGATCAGTCCACGGAATATGTTGGCATACAAGATATCGTCGTTGCAGATGATGGAATATATACGCCAAATGGAGAGCGAATCCATTATTTATATCGACTGTATCCAATTGAATATTTAGTTTCAGATGTTGATAAAAATGGGAAAAGAATCGGTCTACAATTTTTAAATCATATCGCACAAGGAAGAGTGCAAATTATCAATCCACCGGCTGCTTTTGTTATGCAAAACAAAAGTGTACTCGCATTAATTTGGAAGCTTTATGAAGAAGTGGTTTTCTTTGAAGAAGAAGAGCGTAATATTATTAATAAATACTTCCTACCAACATATTTTACAAATAAGCCATTTTTAGAAAGAAATGAATCATATGTTTCTAAACCTTTATACGGTCGAGAAGGTGGAGGAGTATCTATATACGAAAATGATGAACTATTAGCTGAAGATCAAACAGAGTATTATTTTGAACAACGAAAAATATATCAGCAATACGTAGACATGCCTGATTATACAATTGATACATGGGATGGACCGTATACTGGTAAACTTCTTATCGGTTCGCATTGTATTAGCGGAAGAGCAGCAGGACTGTTTTTACGAGTAGGAGAAAGAATAACCGGGAATTTATCAATGTTTACTGGGGTTACGATTGAAGGGTAGCAACAGTTGAATTAAAAAGTAATTAACAAATAGCCCATCATTTGTGATGGGTTATTTCATATTAGTATAAAGTATAAATTAAGATTGCTAGAGTGAAAATTTTTCATTGCTGTGATGTAACGCTTTCATTTTGTTTCATTTCAAAAATTTTCTTACCATCTTCATCTACTATTTTAATAAAATCTCTAAGTTTAGGCACACCGATATACATAACAGGGTTTTTATCTTTTCCTTTATTTTTTTCAATACGTAAGACGATAACTGATGTATCTTTTTCGTCTTTAACTTCTTTTACTGTAATTTTATCGTTTTTATACTTTTCTCCAAATGCTAAATATACCATTCTCTTTCCTTCACTAATACTATCATTTGAGTAATGAATCATAGTTGGATCTTCTTGTGCTTTTTCGTATAAGTTTGAAGGACCATATCCACCTTCGTTATATCTAGACTTTTCTAACACCCAAAAATCTTCATATTCATTATTAGAAAAAGTACAACCACTTAAGCTAATCATTCCTAATATGAAAAGGGGTAATATAATTTTCTTCATTGTGTTCACCTTCCTTTATTAATTTTAAATAAATATACCATAATTTAACTGTTTCAGATATGATAAGAACGATAGGTGTATAGTAATCTATATGATTATGTTAAAAATTAAGAAAAATATGATAATATATTTATGTATTAGTTTAAAGCAAAATGGGGGAACCATCGTGAAAATGAATGAAATAGTGGCGAGTACACAATTTCCAAATACAATTGAAACAATTACAAACGATTTAAAAGCATTAGGAGTAGAAAAAGGAATGACAATTATTGTTCATTCATCATTAAGTTCTCTCGGCTGGATATCCGGCGGGTCGGTGGCCGTAGTAGAGGCATTAATGAAGGTTGTTACGGAAGAAGGAACAATAATTATGCCAACACAGTCTTCGGATTTATCCGATCCGAAACATTGGGGAAGACCACCTGTACCAGAAGAATGGTGGCAAGTTATTAGAGATAGCGTTCCGGCATTTAACCCAAATACAACACCAACAAGGGCAATGGGGAAAATAGTTGAGTGTTTTCGTACATATCCGAATGTATCGCGCAGCAATCATCCGCTAGGAAGTTTTGCCGCATGGGGGAAAAATGCAGAGGAAATTACAATGAATCACTCGCTATCAATGAGCTTGGGAGAAGAATCACCGTTAAGAAAAATATATGATTTAGATGGATACATATTATTAATTGGAGTCGGATATGACTCCAATACGTCTATGCACCTATCTGAAGTACGTACAGGTGCACGGGAATTAATAAAAGTAGGTGCACCTATTATAGAAAACGGTGTAAGAGTATGGAAAGAGTTTGTTGAAATGGATTACGAGTCTGATACGTTTGTAGAAATTGGAGTAGAGTTCGAACGTAAAGGAACTGTTACTCTTGGGAAGATAGGAAATGCAACGTGCCGCTTTATGAAGCAACGTGATGTAGTTGATTTTGGTGTAGAGTGGTTTCGTACGAAAAATCAGTAAGGGATGGTTATGATGAAGGGGAAAAAGATATTAATTACGAGTGGTGGCTGCCTAGAAAAATGGGATCAAGTACGCGGACATACAAATTTAGCAAAAGGTACGATTGGGAGAATTATGGCGGAAGAGCTTATGGAAAAAGGAGCACATGTTATATATTTACACGGTTATTTTGCGGAGAAGCCAAGTGATGTAAATAACCAATTAGAATTGCACCCATTTGAGGGGATTATTGATTTACAAGATAAGATGAAAAGTATTATCACACATGAAAAAGTAGATGCAGTTATTATGGCTGCTGCTGGTTCAGATTGGGTTGTCGAAAAGATTTGTGACCAAGATGGAACTGTTCTTAATATGAACGGAAAGATTTCAAGTGATATCGCACCAATTATTCATTTTCAAAAAGCACCAAAAGTATTAAAACAAATAAAGAATTGGGATCCAGAAACGATACTCGTTGGCTTTAAACTTGAAAGTGATGTAAATGAAGCAGAACTTATTGAAAGAGCAAGCAAAAGGATGGAAGATGCAAAAGCGAGTGTAATGGTAGCGAACTCACCGCATTCTTTATATTCTCGCGGGGCTGTGCATCACGTTATTGGACAAGATGGTACTGTGAAGTTATGTAATGGGAAAGATGAAACTGCAAAAGAAATTGTCAATATGTTAGAGCATTTATGCAATCGTATTACTGCTATGGAAATTTAAGCTTTTAGAAAGAGCTGTAGTCGCATAGTATATAATGGAGTTAATATTAAATTAGTGGGGGAACGTATCTCTCATTAATTATTAAATTGAATCAATAGAATAGGCCATTAGCTGCTCGTAAATGTGTAATACATGATATATGCATAATGAACATTTTGTGAGGAGTGGATTCTATGGAACATTTATTAAAGCAAGCTATTAAACTTAGAAATGAAAAGAAATATGCGCAGTCTAGAGAGATCCTTATAGGATTAACAAACTTTACGAGGGATGCAGAAGTGCTATATCAATGCGCTTGGATACATGATGCCATGGGCCTTGAAATGGAGGCGGTTCCGTATTATGAACAGGCAATTGCGAACGGACTTGATGGTGAATCCCTTCGCGGTGCGTATATCGGTCTTGGCAGCACGTATCGTTGTATTGGGGAATACGATAAAGCGATCACAGTATTAGAAGCTGGGATGAAGAAGTTCCCAGAAAATGATGTGATGAAAGTGTTTTTATCACTAGCAAAATACAACGTGAAAGATCATGAAGAAGCGATGAAATTACTTTTAGAGACAGTTGTGAAAGCAGATGAGGTAAAAGAATTTGAACGTGCTATCTCATTTTATAAAGATAATTTAAATGAGGTCTTTAAATAAAGGAGAGAAGGAATGAATTCTTCAATTTCACGAAGGCGAAAAGGTGTGTGGATAGGGCTCGTAGCTGTAATTATGTTGTCGAATTATTTAGTATATGCCCTTCCAATTACACCAGCTGTACCAGAGGAAGTAGCGCTCGGTTCATTATTGGATTTTATATTTGTAATTCCAGTTATTACATATTTCATTATTATCCGAAAGCGATATTCGTTAACGTATATCTTTCCTGTCGTAATTGCTGGATACATATTCGCAAGATTTATTATCCCAAGCGATTATTTACAAGCCTATTCATTTGTTTCGTATATTATTGTGGCTGGAGAAATTGCCTTTATAGGGTTAGAGCTTTTCATCGTATATAAAATTATTAGAGCTCTTCCTAAAATAATGAAAATATATAAAGAGTACATAAGAGAATATCAATCATTCTCTTATGCGATTGATAAAGCATTTGACGCTACTATGAAAAGAAGTACAGCGGTGAATGTTATTCTTTCAGAGTGTAAACTACTTTATTATGCGTTTTTATCGTGGCGTGTAAAAGTACCAGAAAATGAATTCATATATTCATATCATAAAAAGACCGGTGCAATAGGTGTGTATATCATGATTATTCATGCAACATTAATTGAAAGTATCGGTTTTCATTATTTACTTCATCAATGGAATCCAATAATAGCTTGGATTTTACTCATCTTAAACATATATGCGATGTTTTATTTTTTAGCTGAAATACAAGCGATGCGTAAAAATCCAATTATCATTGCGGAAGAAAAAGTAATTATTCAAATTGGATTAGGAAAGAAAATCGTTATACCATTTACACAAATTGATAACATTGTGTTTTATAAAGGCGAACCTTTAACGAAAGAAGAAGAGAAAGAGGTTCTTGACGCAACTGTTATGGAATTTATAAAAGAACCTGCAACTTTTGAAATAACGTTAAAAGAGCCAATTAAAGCACAGTTGTTATATGGATTTTCTAAAACAGTAAGTCGTGTTCACTTAAATGTAGATGATGAACGGAAATTTTATGATGTTCTTAAGGGAAAGTTAAAACATGAGTAAAAATAGTGAGAAATAAAAAAACTCGCAGGTTACTAGCTTGCGGGTTTTCGTCGTAAACAATTAAAAAATATGATAAAATTAAGAGGTAACTTATGGTACGGTTGGTTGTTCAATTATCACTTCTCTGAGTAGGAGGGGGGTGATAATAAGTGAGTGAAATTGCGTTGTTACTGCAAGGTGGACTGTTTCTCATTGCATTGTTAACGTTTATTGTCGTCTTAATTGACAAGCTCAAAAAATAACAACCCACCTATGCCTATAGAATGTGGGTTGTTGTGTTTGTACGAAACAAATAGGATAAATGAACAATCCAATCTGCTAAGTTACGTGGACTAGTGTGTAGCCGCACACTAGTCTTTTTTATTTATATACAGTTTTTAATTGTTTTATGTGATTGTATTGTTCTTTTCACACTCATTATAACACAGTGTCTTTTCATGAAGAAAGGAGACCGTATGTTCTCGTATGGATTAAATGGAACGTGTAGTTTCTTTAAATAGCCCATCCATATACTGTTTTAAACTTTCCACAAAAAATCCTTTTTTGTCTACATTATTTACGCCGACAATTGGTGATGGAAGATTGTATCTCTCTTCTGATAAATGAACAACAACATCAAAAATATCAAATAGGCGAATGAAGCAGAACAGACCGTCTTTATCACTAAGTAAAATAAAATAATGGTTTTCGCTCGTTGTATTTAATGTATTCCATAAAGAGCTTTTGCTTAAGTCACGAACGATACTCTTTTCCTTTAATTCCATGAAATCGGCATTTAATAGAATGGTAGAAATATCAATCGCATCTGGATCGTCAAAGTAGCCATCAATTGTTTGTACAGCAAAAGTATAAGCCATTTTTAATACACTCATTTTATATTTACGGTTATCTAAAAGCAATTCACGTTGAATAGAACTAGCTACTTTTGTTACGCGCTCTTCTTTCCAAATTTCATTATGTAATGAAATATCGTGCTTTTTACATAGCTTCATAATTAATGCATTAGAATAAAGTATCTCATCACTTACTTCGACTACATCTGTCTCAGCGGCTGCTAGCTCCTCACCATGTTCATTCGTATAGAGAGGGGAGTCGATTTGTTTTTTCATTTGCTCAATCTTATATTGACTTAATTTATGTCTAATTAAAGGACGGTCAATATTTGTTGTCATATGTTCATGACAGGAATCACAAATTGAGTTTGTGAAATAATATCCACATAATATCTCTGGAATGACATATTGTTCACTAAGTTCTTTCGTATCTTTTCTGCAAATGATGCATTGTGTCATATTTATCACCTTTACCTGCAAATTTGTCTGTAATCTCATTGTAGTGTATTTAATGGGATTTTGGAATATTGTAAAAGAAAATATTATGTGAAATCTAAGTTTAATTTGGTACAATGAAGAGAAGTGCTAGTTTAAAGGAGGACGTTTTTTTGAAATCGAAAGTGCACTTTTGGACATTAGAAGTGCTGATGGTTGTAGGAATTATATTTATTTGCACAAAAATATCGTTTCTATTTCAACCGATTGGTATCTTCATATCAACATTATTTTTCCCAATTTTAATCGCGTTATTTTTATACTTCATATTTAACCCATTGTTAGTCTTTTTGGAGAATAAAAAAGTTCCTAGAGGTTTAGCGATTTTACTACTGTATCTCTTTATCATCACATTAACTGGAGTTGCTATTGGAGTAGTTGTTCCAACCATCTCACAACAGCTAATGGATTTAGTGAAAAACATGCCGACTTATATAAAAGAGGGAAAAGTATACATACAAGATCTATCCCATCATAGGTTATTTGAATGGTTATCTACACAAAACTACGTTTCCATTGAAACAATTGAGAAAAATGCGATTGAATACTTAAAGGGTATACCAAACACAATTACGTCGAGTGCAACGGCTTTATTTGGTATTATCACGAACGTGGCGTTAGTTATCTTTACAGTACCGTTCATTTTATTTTATATGTTTAAAGATGGACATGCATTTCCAGGAAAAGCTGTTAGTGTATTACCAGAGTCTTACCGTGAAGAAGGACTTCGTATCATAAAGGAAACGAACGAAACATTATCTGCATATATTCAAGGTCAAGCGCTCGTTTGTTTATTTATAGGTGCTTTTACATTTACTGGTTATTTAATTATCGGTTTACCGTATGCTTTCGTTTTAGGAATTATCGCAGCATTTACAAATATAATTCCGAACTTAGGTCCATTTATCGGAGCAGCACCAGCTGTCATTATAGGTCTGTTCGTATCTCCGATGCAAGCTTTGTACGTAATTATTATAGTAACAATCGTACAACAGTTTGAAAGTAACATCATTTCACCGCGTATTATGAGTTCAAAATTAAATATCCATCCGTTAACAATTATCATCCTTATTTTAGGGGTAGGTAATTTCGCGGGAATTATCGGAATGATTTTAGCAGTACCAGCTTATGCGGTAACAAAAACAGTTGTTTCGAACTTAGTGAGATTGTTTAAGACGAAACGAAGTAAACGGAAATAGAATATGTTGAGAAAGATACACCGCTTAATAAAAAGAGGTGTATCTTTTATTTTTTTGAGTGTATGAAATACTTATTATTATATATTTTTTACACATCAAATCAGGTGGTGAATTTTTGTTAAATAAACTATGTGGAATCCCTCTGAACTATCCAAATCATTTCTTTACACCGCGTTATTAACATCATAATCGACTCCTTTCATTTCTAATATAAGTTCAAACAATTATAGGTGAGTGTAGTACTTGCTTCTACGATCACGAATTTCATCTATAATCTTTTTATACTGTTTCTCTTGTTTTGCTTCATTTGCAGATATAGTTTCTTTTTGAATCGTAATGGTTAAAAAGAAAAGGTGAAACTTCATACATGAATTCCTCCTTTCGAATAGGAATTACAGGTGACTACAATAATGACTTTGTCGTTCTTTTACGTTGTCCATAGCCTGTTCAATTTGTCGGTCATGAAGCATATCAGACTCAGACAGTTTATTTTTTTGAATGGTAATAGTTAAAAATAATACTCTGAATTTCATTGGATATTACCCCTTTATAATTTATTTAGTAAAGACGATTGTAATAAGAGGACTGACGCTCTTTTACTCCGTCCATAATATTTTTAATTTGTTGTTCGCGAGAAATTTCATCTTTTGAAAGTTTACGTTTTTGAATGGTAATCGTTAAAAAGAAAGCTTTAAATTTCATTAGGTTTTTGCCCCTTTAAAAAATATTTTTAATACATTTGTGTATAATACGAACTTTTAATGTCCGTTATTTTATCCATAGTTTGTTTTAATTGTTGTTTACGAAAGATTTCAGCTTCAGATAACGTTTTTTTCTGAAGTGCTGTCGTAAAAAAGAAAATATGAAAAGTCATAGACGAATTCCTCCTTTCGAAAAGGAATTACAGGTGATCACAATAAAGCACTTGGCGTTCCTTAACATCATTCATAGCTTTTGCAATTTGCTCATTATGAAGAATTTCAGCTTTGGAAAGTGCATTTCTTTGAATCGTAATACTTAAAAACAATACGCTAATAGTCATCGAATGTTGCTCCTTTCTTAAAAAAATAATGTAAGAGACTAAAAAATCGCACAAAAAAGCCACAGGAAGATATCGTTCTCCTATGGCTAGGCGTGAAAAAGCCACAGGAAAGTATACGACCTCCTGTGGCGAATTTATGAATTAAAAGAAATAAAGTACGATTTTTAATTCTCCATTAGGGTGGTCGAATTCATATTTAATTGTCCGAAAAACACAGGTGCAGTTAACGCTAAAGTTAAAGCATGTAATTGTAATTTCATCATTTCCTTCGACCTCCTTTTAGAATATTTTTCTTACGTTAGTAAGTATATACAATTAATGGATAATTGTAAACATAAAAATTGAAAATTTTTAATTTTGATTAAAATGCGTATATTTTAAAGGGTTTTTAAGGGATACATTGTATAGATTGGATAATTAATAGAACTTGGGGGTGTCTAATGAAGTATATGAATAGAATAGCAGGTGTTATGCTAACAATTTTTTTATTTGTTACTGCTTGTTCTAATGGGGAACAAATAAAAGAAATATCACATATTGAACCTGGGGCTTTTAAAAAATATACGGGGACATACGTTGGAAATAATTCCGACGTGTTTGCGATTGTTAAAAACTTATCTGGTGGTGAAACAGTTCAAAGTATAAGTTTAGAAAATGAAAATATTAAAGTGAAATATGGTGCAAAAGAGAATGGAAATCTTACAGATGACATGATTGAGACGTATTGGTTTGATGGGAAGGATACGATGAAGAAGAATTTTCTCTTTAACGCTATTTATCTTGCAATTTTAGTACCAAATGCGAAAGGATATGAGTTTCAGGTTGAAAATCAAAGTTTTGCATTGAAAAGAGAAGAACTTTTACCCATACTTTATAAAGAATTTAATGATTTGCCAAAGGATGATCTTATATGGAATAAGGGAATCGTAATGAACTTCTTTTACGGTAATCAAGAAAAAATAGAAAAGCTAGTTAATAATAAAGATTTTCGGAAGCAATTTTTTGATGAACATCCTGTGCGGGAATCTAAGTGATATGGAGGAAGATAGGGTTATTTCACGATTGAAAATACGAACATTTTTTAAAGGGAGTCATTCATTATCGAATGATTCTTTTTTTGATGAAAATTATGGAAAAAAATAAAACGATGTGCTATGGTTAATTACATAAGTAATGAACCTAGGAACCTAAGGTGGTGAAATCGTGAAACCTACTCTAGAACAAAATAAGTTAATATACATACAAATTGCAGAAACCATTGAATCTGATATTTTAAAAGACATATTACTTGAAGAAGAACAAGTTCCATCGACAAATCAATTTGCGAAGATGTTACAAATTAATCCAGCCACTGCAGCTAAAGGGGTAAATGTATTAGTGGATGAGGGGATTTTATATAAAAAGAGAGGGATCGGGATGTTTGTTGCAAAGGGAGCAAAAGAAGTCGTACTAAAAAAAAGACAAAATACTTTTATGACTCAATATTTACCTAAAGTGTGGGAAGAAGCAAAGGTACTAGAAATATCAAAAGACGAATTGATGGACATGATACAAAAAATTACAAAGGAGGGGAAAGAGTGATGTTTGCACTTGAAACGAAAGATTTAATGAAAAAATATAAAAAGAAACTAGCTGTAAACGAAGTAACAATTAAAGTAGAAAATCATAAAATATATGGTTTGCTTGGAAGAAACGGAGCAGGGAAAACAACTTTATTAAACTTACTTGCTGGACAAATTATTTCAAGTAGTGGAAGTGTATCTATATTTGGCGAAAATATTTTTGAAAATAGTAAAGCGATGCGAAGCATTTGTTTTGTTAGAGTGAAAGAAGAAGCGCATTTAAGTTATAAAGTAAAAGAAATTTTTAAGTTATGTAACATGTTTTATAAAAATTGGGACCAGAAGTACGCGGAAGAACTGGCAGGGAAATTTCAGCTTAATATGAAAGAGAAATATCATAAATTATCACACGGAATGCAAACAGTTGTAGGGATTATTCAAGGTCTAGCAAGTAGGGCACCAATTACAATTTTTGATGAACCAACTACTGGTTTAGACGCAGCACATCGAGAGTTATTTTATAGTTTACTATTAGAAGATTACGGTGAGTATCCTCGAACAATTATATTATCAACACATTTAGTAGAAGAAGTAACCCATGTTATTGAAGATGTAATTATCATAAAAGAAGGAAGACTAGTTGTTCAATCATCGGCGGAAGATTTATTACAACAAGGTCATATTATATCAGGGCAAAAAGATAAAGTGGATGAGTTCTCGATCAATAAAAAAGTTATAAATCGAGAAATTTATGGAAATAAAGGAATTGCTGTTATATGGGGAAAATTTACTAATGAAGATTATTACTCTCTTGAAAAAGAAGGATTAGCAGTTGATGAAATCACATTACAAAAACTATTTATTCACATAACTGGTGGTGAAGTGAAATGACGATGTTAATGAAGCAGTTGAAGTTACATATAAATTTTCATTATAAGGCAATTTTAATATTTTGGATCGCAGCTTTATTAATAAAAGGGGCTATGAATGCTGTTAATTTATATGGAATGAAAATTGGTTATTTACCTGAATTTATCAATAATCCTTCTATAGCAATTATGATGTTTATAATAGGGAGTACTTTCATCATACAAGATGATTTATTTCGTTTAGCTATTTCATTTGGTGTGACAAGGATACAATATTTTATCGGAGCGATTTGTTATATTGTACTGCAATCCGGACTATTTTCATTTCTTCAAGTAATGCTTTTACAAGATATAAAATATAATATGGGGAATGCTAGTTTTGGAGAACTATTAGCACAACAGTTTATTTTACAATTTTTATTTTATGTTACGACAGCGTGTTTCTTTCAAGTAGTAGTTGTTTTTAAACAACGATTTAAGTGGATCGGTCTTATGATTGGTGGAACACTTTTTTTAACAACAAACAGTGTGCTTTATGGTGAGGTAGGAATAAAAGGTTTATTATTTACAAGCGATCTATCTTTAATAGATATTCCCTATTTTACTGTGATTTCAATTGGATTAACCATTCTATATATCATAACTAGTAGTATATTTATTCGTAAAGTTTCATTCGAACAAACGGTTTAAAATATTGTTAGATTATTATAGAAAGAGGGAAGACAATGGGAGATACATCTTCACTAATAACAGTCTTTTTATGTGTTGCACTGCTAATATTTTGGCGTCGTTTTCGTTCTATGTATAAGCCGATAAAAGGAAATGGGAAACGAATTTTGTGGCCATTATTATTTTTAACACCGGGTATTTTATTGTTTTTTGGTCCAGTACATCCAGCTATATTACAAGTGACTATAGCAGCATTCATTGGGGTTCTTTTCGCAATCCCACTTATATTTCTAACAAGCTATGAGCGAAGAGAAGACGGAAACATTTATACGAAAAAAAGTGCTGCCTTTTTAATTACTTTTATCGGAATTGTTATTTTAAGATATAGTTCAAGACAATATATTGTTGGCTTAGATCCGCAAACAATTGGTTTATTATTTTACGTCGTTGCGGTGTCTTATATTATTCCGTGGAGAATTGCTTGTTATATAAAATTCAGAAAAGTTTGGCGGGAAAATAATAATCATGCTATATGAAAACTTCTCATTTGAGAAGTTTTTTATTTTTCTATGTAAGTGAAATAACTTGTTGAAGTGCAAGCTACCATGCAATATAAAAAATTGAGGAGAGTGGGGGATATAAAAATGCGTACAATTTTACTTTTTCTAAATAACATGTCTACTGATGAGATAGAAAGTATTCGAGAAATACACGATCCTTTATTTGGTTTAATTCCTCCCCACATAACAATTGTATTTCCTTTTGAAAGTAATATTTCAAATAATGAATTGAAATCACATATTTTGAATTTGTCAAAAGGGATAGGTACAATTGAAATTGAGTTTGCAAGTGGTGTAACTAGTATAGGAGACTATTTATTTTTAGAAATTGAGCAAGGAAAAGAACAAATAGAAGAGCTACATGATAAATTATATACAGGACCATTACTACCACTTTTGAGAAAAGACATTCCGTACATACCCCATGTAACAGTCGGAAGAAAAGAAGGTTCGCAGTTAGCTACTGAACTAGCAAGGGATCTTCCTTGTTTTCATAAGAAGCTGCACTGTGTAATCGATAGAATTAGTGTGGAACGAATTGGAGAGAATGGAGAATCAATAATTGAATTTGAAGTATCGCTTTAAAAAAAGCTGACAAAAGTCAGCTTTTTTATTTCGTAACATGAAGTAAAGCACCAATCGCACCACTATAACCACCATCTTGTAAAAAGACTGGAATTTTGTTCTGATATTCTGTATAGCTATTTATAATATTTTGAAGGTGGATGTTATTACATAGAGTAGAACCGATGTAAATGATATGGTTAATATTTTTTGCTTCGGCGAATTGAAGGCTTAATGCTGTGACGACTTCACCGACAAGTCCTTGAACGGTAGCGAGTATATCTGAACTACTATAATTTGAGTCTGTAATGGTCGCTTTTCCGAAATTGCTAGCAGTTAAGTTATTATCAATAGGGGAGAGGATCCCACCATAAATATCTCCAACTGTAATATCTAGACTTTTTCTTGAGCCTATATTCGTAAGTGGAATCACATCTTCAAAATGATCTATATTTGTTAATAGTTTTGAAAGACCCATAATAGTACCACCGCCAACTCCAGTTCCACCAGCGCGAACGTATTGCTTGTCGTGAACATAGTGAATAGAAGTACCTGTACCGATATTTGTTAATACAAAGTTGTTTATAGCACGTTTTTCTTCTTTTAGTATGTATCGTACTCCTGCTAAAGTAGCTTCAAACTCGTTTAACTCTACTATTTCATATGAACCTGAAAGTAGTTGTTCTAACTGTTTAGCTTTACCACCTGTAATGCATAATTGTGTAATTGAATTATTATTATTATAAAGCCATTCTTTAATTCTTTCTTGTTCATATGAATAAAATTTTTTAAAAACTAATTTGTTCATTTCGTTAAAGTAAGCAATTTTTGTTAATGTTCCCCCAGCATCAATACCAACAACATTCTGCATTTTCCTACTCCTTACTATGTAATCTGTTTAATCAGCTTGATATATTAATAGCTTTTCAATGGTAACGATTGATTGACCGTTTACAGAGGCAATTCCTTTCCCAAGAATAAAACCTCGTCTGTTACGTGTTAATTCATAATGTAAGTCAAGTTTATCACCGGGATACGCATTTTCATGAAATTCCACCCCATCCAAAGAGGAGAGGAAACCAAGTCCTTCAGATTCACTTGTACTTACAAAAGCACTAAGTTGAGCCAGTGCTTCTACAATTAGCATATGAGGCATATAGTTTTGATTTTTATTAATAAACCACTCGTTATTTGTGATCAGTTTGTATCCTGTAGCTGATTGAGATTCTTTAACATTTGTAATTTTATCGATCATTAAAAATGGATAGCGATGGGGAAGAGTATCTTTAATATTCATATCGTACCTCCAGGAATAATAATACCCCTGCTAAAGTTAAGCAGGGGAGTTATTATTAATTTTTAACTAATTCTTCTATTTTTTCAATAGAGAAAATACCGCTATTTTTAATGTTTTCAACTGCTTCTTGTAATACTACTTTATCTTGAACAAGTGCAATACGTACAAAGCCTTCGCCATGAGGACCAAATGCATGGCCTGGTGTGACAACGACATTTGCACGATCCATAAGTGCATAAGCGAACTCTAGAGAAGTCCATCCTTTCGGAATTTCAGCCCAAACGAACATACTTCCAGCTGGTTTATCGACATTCCAACCGAATTTGCGGAATCCGTCCACTAAAGTATCTCTACGTTCTTGGTAAATGCTTCGGTTTTTCTCGCAAAACGCAGCGCCGTGTCGTAATGCAGCGGATGCAGCTTTTTGAATTGGTAAAAACACACCGTAATCTGTATTAGACTTAAATTGCGTAAGCGCGCCGACAATTTCTTCGTTACCAATCATATAACCAATACGGCTACCCGCTAAACTATAACTTTTAGATAAAGAATTAATTTCAACGCCAACTTCTTTTGCACCAGGTACAGATAAGAAGCTAATCGGCTTTTGGCCATCAAAATAAAATTCAGCATAAGCAAAATCATGGACAACGATAATATTATGTTTTTTCGCGAATGCGATTACCTCTTTAAAGAAATCTTCATGAGCCATTGCTGGAACTGGATTTCCTGGGAAGTTCAAAATCATCATCTTCGCTTTATCAGCGATTTCTTCAGGGATAACTTCTAAGTTAGGTAAGAAATCATTTTCTTTTTTTAATGGCATGTAGTAAGAGGTTGCACCGGCCATTTGAATTCCTGTTTCATAAGCTGTATATCCTGGATCAGGAACTAGTATTATATCTCCCGGATTTGCAAAAACCATAGGTAAATGAACGAGTCCGTCTTGTGAACCCATTAATAATAAAACTTCTTTTTCAGCATTTAATATAACGTTATGAGTGTTGTTGTAATATTCAGTTACAGCTTCGTGAAATTCTTGAATACCAGATAACGTATATCCGTAACTTTCTTTTGCACTTGCCGTATGTACCATTTCTTCTCTTACAAAATCAGCAGGAGGCATATCAGGATTCCCGATACTTAAATCGATCATTTTATGACCTGCTGCAATTTTCTCTTTTTTATAGGACCCTAATTCACTAAATATAGAAGATTGGAATGCTTTCATTCTAGTTGCTAACGTGTAAGTCATCAAAACCCCTCCTAAAAACAGTGTTTTCTTTCTGCATTTTTAATTATTCTGAAAACACATGTTTACATTTTATCATTTTTTTATGAAAATTAAAACGATTGACAAATTTAGAGGGAGGATAATAAGGAAAAATATAAAAATAACGCAGAAAATATTTTCTACGTTATAAATGAAGATTAATTGTTTATTTTTTTATATGTACATGTTTTTTCAGTTGTAAAAAAGTATACATTTAATTTATTATCGACAACTTTTAAAGATTGATCCGATGTAAACGAGTTACCATAATCAATACGATACACGTTAGAATTTTTAACAAACGATCCTTTAAATAAATCCTCTTTTTTAGTTGTTGTTTGCATTTCCGCTAAATTGTGAACAACCTTTTCTTTCTTTTCTTCTTTTACAACTGTTTCAAATTTATAATACACAGGGCATTCACCTTTTTTATTATCAATGACTTCCCAAGAGCCGTATATATCATTATTGCTACATCCACTAAGTAGAACGATTAATATAGGGAAAATAAGTAGAAACTTTTTCATTGTGTACTCCTTTCTTATTATTTTTTATAAACGTGCGAATACAATAAGAATATTGTAATGAATAAAGTTTAAATTTTTATAAAGAATTAATAAATTTCACATAAAAATTTGGAGAAGGGTGGGATTTCAAAATAAAAAGGCATGAATCTAGTGTAATGCCAGATTCATGCCTAGTACTCTATCTTATGTTATGTCTTTTGAGGATAAATGAAGCGGAAAGAAGAATGACAATTCCATTTACAACATACATATTTGCAATAATAAAGGCTAGGTTAGCTGATCCAAAACCACCTTTATTGAATATAGAAACGAATGCTGTAGTAGTCAAAAAGATAATGGGAGTTAACAGTAAAAATAAGAAACCTGCAACAATCCTTCTTTTAAAGTTATTTTGGGATAGGGAAATGGCTAGAAAATTAAGGACGCAAAACATAACTAATGAAAAAAGAAGGGTAATTAATAATTGCATACCAACAGACATTTCCACAGCTCCTTTTTGAAAAATCTATTGTTTATTGTATTCGAAAACAGTAAGCGATACACCTTTAAATATTTGGACTATACAAAGGATATAAAGTTTAATCTTAGAAATTGAAAAGAATGGATCAAGTAAAATACTGGGTCCATTCTTAAGAAGTATTAGTTTTATCCCGCTATTTGCGGGCAGTAAGACTCCCACCTCAAAATTCGGCGAATGCGAGATGGTTAGGTGGGAGGTAACTGCCCGTAAAAGCCTGATTGGTGAGGGCTAATAATCAGTGGGAGATGAACAAACCCCCCACTGATTAAAGTTTTACTTTATAAATTAGCAGATTGTGACGTTTGTTTTTCGAATTGTTTCTGCTTAGATAGGGAAATAAATATAATTAACAATGAAATGACTCCGAAAATTAGAACCATATACTGTAATCCAATCGTATCTAAGAAGAAGCCTGTGCCGAGTAAGACAATTTGGAACATAACTCTTTCAAACATATTACGGAATGAGAAGAGACGTCCGTGATAGCTTTTTTCGACTTTCGTTTGGAAAATTGTCGACATAATAGGGAAGAAGCAGCCAACACTAAATCCAAACAAACCAAATGAGGCAAGTGCCATCCATTTAATATCGCTAAAGAACAACGAAAGGTGTGCAAAAGCGGTGCAAAATGCGAAGAAATATAGTAACTTTTCAGGTTTGAAATGATCAGATAAACGTTTAATAACGAATGCACCTAACATAAACGCTACACCTTCAATTGTATATATGAATCCTTTAATTGTTGGGTCATGTTGTATTTCGCTAATGTTAATAACCATTAAATTGAATCCAGCTATAAATAAAAGAGGGATAATACTTAATATAAGTGCTTTAAAAGCAATAGGGATTCCTTTTAAAATACGAAATACTTCCATAAAACTATTATCTTTAGCGGATTGTTTACTTGATGTAGCGGATTTTTTATCTTCAAATTGTAGGAAGAAAGTTGAGAGGAATAATAAAGCGTATGCTGCCATTGAGAAGGCATACATATACTGTAAACTCATTACAACTAAAAGAATTCCACCTAGTGAAGTACCTGCAATACGAGCGATTGTACCGATATTCATATGTACACCGTTCATCTGCAATAGTTCATGTTCCCGAACGATGAGTGGGATTACAGATTGTAATGCAGGGAAATAAAATGCCGCTGAAATTTGAAGTGCAATCATAAAAGCAATCATAAAGGCGATACTTTCATATTGAATAGCGAAAAACATGAAAATAACACTAAGAACACGACCAAATCCAGCGTAAAGAAGAACTTTCTTTTTTTCATACTGGTCAATGACACGACCAGCCATTGGACCAACTAGAACGCCAGCTAACAGTCCGATAAATAATATAACGGATTTCATAAAATCAGAAGGGACGTATTTTTGCATAAATTCAAGGTTACCAAGAATACCAAGCCATAATCCAAGACCAGCAATAAACTCCCCAATTAATACGATCCAAACATTTTTATTACGCCACATAATTAATACCTCTCAGTCTTTTAAAATTAAAAACTCGTATATAAAACCTCCTAATTTATTCATTATTTTTTAACGCGCCTTTTTTAGAGTCAGAGTCTATATTACGTGTTTCATTAGTGGATTTCAATCTTTTTGATTTGTCGAAAATTTGATTAATTATATGATGAAATAAGTAATTCAAAATGTGAAAAACTCTTGATTAAATACAAATTGAAAATAAAGAAAAACATAGAGAAAATAAAAAAGTGAGAACGTAGTTACTACGTCTCACTTTTCTCAAATGCAACATCAAACAATAGATTCCTTTAGCAACACTTATGATCTTGTCCAATAGCTAAACCACTAAAAGATAGAGGGCCAACAACGTCTGCACTTGCAGCACTTGTTAGATTTTCCACAGTTAATGAATATTCGTGAGTCCCGCAGCTTACATCTTTATCAATAGCTTGAAATGTTTGAGCGTAGAATTGCTCTGAATCTGTAGATTCAATACCTACTTGCGTGTTGAAAATTTCAGTGTTGTCACGGAAAATTCTAAATAATATTTGTGATATATCAGTTATACCTTTAACTCCAACTGTAGCGATTAATTCTACTCGATTATTACGTGAATCGCTTCTTGAAATTTTCAATTTAATACTTGCTAGAATTGCTTTGTTTGGGGAATGGGGAATTACAAAAGTTGTTTCACCCGTTTTATTTATTGGTTGAGTAGCTTGGTAATCAATGATATGAGTCATGTTCGTCACCTCCTCATATACTAAAATATGAAAGTAACGATGAATTAGCTTGGACATATACTAGAAGATGTTAATAGAATTGAGAATAAAGTTGAATATGGGGCGATAATATAAAAGCATCAAGAAAGAATCACAATACTGTGAGTTGTTTCTTGATGCTTTTTGTACATTAGGCAGAATATTCTTCTTTACGCACTTCAAAGAATTCATTACGGCGTAAGTAATTAAAAATTTTCTCCGAAACTGCTTCTTCTTGAGATATTAAAAAACGATGATCAAAAGCATAGAAAGATTGACCTTTAATTAATTTTACGTAGTATATTTTACACGCCTCCTTTAAATTAGGATTCTTAAATACTTTATATTATGATGACCTATCTGGTTGTTAATAATACTTAAAGTTTCAAAGGGGAGAAGTATAAATTCACAAAACCGTTGAAATAGCTTACAAATCTGTAATGTTTTTGTCACCTTTTCCGATAGTTAAAATTAACCAATATCTCCTATACTACAAATAAGTTACATAAAACAAGGAGGTAGAAAGATGGAGGAAGTAGTTGGAGAAGTTGTAGTAGGGATTTGTGAATTTGTAGTTGAAGTTACTGCGGATGCTATAGGGAACTTAATGTCTGGAAATGACGAAGAAAAAGAAACAATATAAATAGATTTGTCAAAAATTTAAATATTACAAGTGTATAAAAGCTGATTTCCTATTAGAAATCAGCTTTTATAATTTTACATTATATTAATTTAATTTTAATATTTAAATGTTATGATGTTCATGAAACTACTAAAGGAGCTGATCAATATGCATATGCTGAATTCTGGATTTGATGTTTCTATTTCTCGTTTGATTGTAGCAACTAAAGATGAAAAGGAGTATCATTTTATTGTTCGCGAACATCCAATCGCTGGGAAGTTTATCTCATTATTAGAAAATGGGATAGAATATGGATTAATAGATAAGCAAACGGTTAATAAGAATAGATTTATGAGATTGGAACTTGTTAAGTTAGAAAATGTAAAGAATGAGGTACTTGATGGTTCAGCAGAATGGATATGGGTTGGTATGAATCAATCTGAAATGTTTGCAAGATTGGCAACTAATAATGAAATTGAATTCTATGTGGATTTGCAAGAGAATATTCATATTTTAGACGAATGTGAATGGACCCTTATGTAAGGGGCGTTTTATGAGGTTGTGGGGATAAGTTCTCACAGCCTTCTTTGTTTTCTCCTAATAATTTAAGTCTTCAATCACTCCAATACTACGATTTGTATAGAAGAATAAAGTTTTGAGTATGTAACAAATAAGACTAAAAGAGGATTTGAAAATATGTAAAGAGAACTTATTAATTAAATGAATCGTATATGTAAATAACAATAGAAAGAAGATGATAAAAATGAGTAAAGAAGAACTTGTGAAACAACAATTTGGTAGTAATGCAGAGAAGTATGTGAAAAGTAAAATTCATGCAAATGGACCGGATTTACAATATGTAGTTCAGCAAGTTGAAACTCGTCATAATACTCGTCTTCTTGATATTGCTACTGGTGGTGGACATGTTGCAAATTTGTTAGCCCCAATGTTTAAAGCGGTAGTCGCTCTTGATTTAACAGAAAAAATGTTAGAAAAAGCAAAAGGTTTTATAGAAGGGAACGGGCATGAAAATGTATCATTTGTAGCAGGAAATGCAGAAAATTTACCATTTGCTGATGAATCCTTTGATACAATTACATGCCGAATTGCAGCACATCACTTTGTTGATCCTTTGCAATTTATTTTTGAAGTAAATCGTACGTTAGAATATAATGGATTATTTATATTAATTGATAATGTTTCACCAGAAAATAATGAATTTGATACATTTTATAACTTTATCGAAAAGAAGCGAGATCCGGGCCATGAACGAGCTTTGAAAAAAACAGAATGGATTACTTTATTAGAAAAACATGGTTTACAAATGCAGTCATGTCATACTTTTGACAAGAAGTTCGATTTTGACTGGTGGTGCGATATGATGGATGTGCCTATGCAAAAACGCGTAAAGTTAACAGAGTGTATGATGAAAACATCAAATGAAATGCAGGAATTCTTCAAAATTCAATTTGAAAACAATAAAATAGAATCGTTCTATACTGAAATGGCACTGTTTGTATGCAAAAAAAGTTCAACATTAAAAAGATAAATTTCTTGCAGTCTTTCTGATGTACGATATACTTAGTACAGAGAAAATGAGAATTGAGGAATAGTAATAATGATTCGTGTACGTATTGAGGGAACTGAGGAAGAGATGCTTGAATTTTTAGAGAAAATGCCTGACATTCCTGGGTTTGAAAAAACACATATGAGAGAACCGAGAAAAGGGAATAATCCGAAATATGATTCAAGCAAAAATGTACTAGCGTATTTATCGTATAAGAAGATTGAAGTCGCCAATAAATAAATAGGCGGCTTTTTTAATTATCTCCGTTTCACCACCTTGTCTTTTTCGCATAATAATGATAGTAGATTATGCTGGAGAGGGGGGAGGAAAGTTAATAAAAAAATAATTTTTTTCGGAGATTTTGGTATTGATGATGCAGTAACGTTAATTTATGCGAATAAAACATGCAAATTAGATATTATAGGTATCGTTGCAGAGTATGGTAACGTGTCGCGGGAAATTGTCACGGAAAATGTTTATTTTTTAGAAAGATACTATGCTACAAAAGTGAAGATTATTGAAGGTGCCAGTAGACCAATGACAGCTGAAGAACCTTTATTTTTCCCCTGAAATTCATGGGGATCACGGTTTAGGTCCAATTATTCCACCGAAAATGAGAATTTGTGACAGAGAAAATTTTTGTGAATTGATTAAATTAATTGAGCCTTGTCCAGAAGATATTATTATAGTGGCGACGGGACGATTAACAACACTTGCAACATTATTTTTGTTGTACCCCAATTTAATGAATCGAGTATGTTCTTATTATATAATGGGTGGTGCTTTTCTTTTTCCGGGAAACGTTACACCAGTATCGGAAGCTAATTTTTACGGCGATCCAATTGCGGCGAATATCGTTATGAAATACGCGAAGAATGCTACTATATATCCGTTAAATGTAACGCAGCGCGCTCTTATCACCCCTGAAATGGTCGATATTATTGATAAAGAAGGAACAGGACAGGCGAAACTTATTAAGCCAATGATCGATTTTTATTACGAGAACTTTTACAAAAAAGAATATCCAGGTATTGCTGGGAGTCCGATTCACGATTTACTTCCGTTCATTTCATTTATAAATGATGATATTTTTGAATATAAAAAATCAGCAGTTTGGATAAGTACGACAAATGATGTAACGAGAGGTCAAAGTGTTGCAGATTTTAGAAAAATAGCTGAGCCGACGAGGTTTGATGATCGTCCTATACAAAGAATTGCCGTTGAATTTAATTATCAAGCGTTTAAAGACGAATTTATGAGAACAATATTGAAGCCAGATTGTCCTTAAAAGGTTGAGCAGATTTGAATGATTTTCATAAGACGAATAACTTACGAAAAATGAAACATAACTAATGGTAAGCAATTGTTTCTAATTATAATTTTTATCGTTCAAAAATAAAGGAGGTAATGATATGATTTGGTATTTAATAGTCGGTGGTATATTAGGATGGTTTGCAAGTTTGATTACTGGAAAGGATGTACCTGGCGGTGTAATTGGTAATATTATTGCGGGTATTATCGGTTCTTGGCTTGGTACGTTATTACTTGGTAAATTCGGTCCTGTTATAGGGGGATTTGCAATTATTCCAGCTTTAATAGGTGCAGTAATATTAATTTTCATTGTGAGCTTCTTATTACGAGCTATACGGAAATAAATAGTAATGGGCTGTTTACATTTGTGAGCAGTCCCTTTGTATTATGTTGTTTAATCTGTTATGCTACTTTTATACAATCAGGAGGTGTCAGCATTGAAATCATTTACAGTAAATTTTCATCAAGAGGATAATGCAAAGGCAACAACAGTACATAAATTAAGTGAAGAGGACTTCGATAAAGCAACAGAAAAAGGTACTCGTCATCTATTTGATTTAGATACAAACGTTGGTTTCTTCGTATTCTTTGATGCTGAAGATGCAGAAGGAAACGAGCAATACTTAATGTTACAATATGAAGGAGATCATGAAGAACCAAGTGCTTGCTACGGATTTGATTTGAAATTGTTCTATCAATTTTTAGCACTATACTTAAATGATCTTGAATTCCAAGGTGAGACAAATGAAGAAGAGGAAGAAAATGGTCCAATTCATCATTTAGCACATTTACTTTACCATATCGTTGAAGATGGTAAATCTATCGAAGTGTAAAAATACATATTTGAAGCTGTCCTTAAATAGGACAGCTTTTTTAATTATATAAATAGGGAATCTTAATGGAGTTCTGATGGCGACAGGTTGTTTAATTATATTTCAGAAAAAATTAAACCAGCAAGGAAGATTAATCACTTCCTGCTGGTTTTTAGCATTTAAAGGAGCTTTTGTGACAGTTTATTTTAAGTTATAAAAAAGGATATAACGAGTATGGAGAGAAGGTGTATACAAGGAGATGAATAAGATGATTAACAATACAATCCCAAGCTTTTTGAAGCTTTTGGAAAGCGATGATATAGGATTACATGACTTGAACAAATATCATGCTATGTACCGAGAAGTATTCGAAGAGTATTTTAATTATCACTGTCCTAAGAAGGAAGAACGTCTTTCTAGTGCAATTAAAAAGTACCCTGAAAAACTAGAAGACATTCGTATTATTTCGGATACAACCGACTTGGTTATTATTTCGGAGCATCATATATAGTCCATACTTTTGGAGAAACGGAAGCACTTACTTTTTGGAGAAAAAATAATTTGAAGAGTAGTGTAATGGAATGGTTACAAAAGTGAATATGTTGAAGAGGGAGGCTGAAAATGATGAAAGTATGTATGAAAGTGCTTATATTTTTCCTAACTTTAACGTGTGTAGCGGCTCTAACCGCGTGTAATAACGCTGAGGAAAAGAAACAAACTAACCCAACATCAGAAAATAGTACAGAAGAAAAGAGTGATTCGTCAGAAATGAGTAAAAAGAACGAGGACACCGCTTCGAAAAAAGAGAAAGAACCTGTGGAAAAACCAAAAGGTCAAGATTCAGCAAAACCATCAACAGATTCTAATTCAAAAAATACAGTAGTTAATCAAAAATCAATTAACCATATTAAAGATTTATTTGAGCAAGCGAAAGAAGGAAAAGTACCTAACGTACCATATGCAGCACATACAGGTGACATCGAGGAAATAGAAAAAGCGTGGGGAAAAGCAGATAAGACTGAGCAAGCAGGGAACGGGATGTACGCGACTTTTACAAATAAAAATGTATCATTTGGCTTTAATAAAGGATCGCAAGTCTTTGACGTTCGCTCTTATCATTCAGAACTCAAAGTGATTACGTTACAAGAAGTTGAAAAGGCTTTAGGAAAACCGGCGTCGGTTAAAGTAAATGGAAATGACAAAATATACATTTACAAAGTAAATAACCAGTTTGAATTGAAATTCATTATTCCGGAATCAACTGGTAAAGTACATCATATTTCTGTGTTCTCACCGGAGGATAGTATTAATAAAATGGCAGGTTAAATAAAAGAGCTGTTCCTATAGGGACAGCTCTTTTACTTTGTTTTTTTCTAACGATTGAACAAAAAAAGCTTGAATAATACCGCCAATTATTAATAAGAAGGCACAAATATAAAATAGAGTACTGCCGCTAAATTTGCTTAATAATAGTGCACCTACAAAAGGCCCGCAAGTCCTTGAAATATCCCAATGTATACCGTAAATAGAAAAGTACAATCCACGTCTATGACTTGGAGCCATTTGTGAAACGAATCGTAGTAAATGATTTAAAGCAATACTTTGCCCAATTACTAAAAAGAGTAATGTAAAGAGTAATGACCATATTGTTGTGGAATAACCGTAGCCAATAGCAGCTAAAGTAAAGCAAGTATAGGAAATAACAATGATTTTAGCCATAGAAAACTGTTCAGACCATTTCACAAGGAAAATTTGAAGAATAACTTCCATGACTGCTTTACAAGTTGAGATAAATACGAGTACGAATAGAAAATCTGGAAATACACTTTCGGCGAATATACGATAGTTCGATTCGGTTTGAGCATAGAAAAAACTAATAGGTAGCGTAGAAACCATAAGTCCAAACACAGCGTAATGTTTCGAAATAAAATGTTTTGGTGAATATACTTCTTTAGTTTTATTAACGTTTTTTATGAGTGGAGCTGTTTCAGGAAGCTGAGTCCATACGAGTACAGCATAAAGAGTAAGAGTCACACCTTGTGCAATAAATAAGTACTCAGGATGACTATTATAGAAAAAAGCACCGATTAATGGGCCGATTACAGAGCCAATTGCTCCCATCGTTTGCAGAACCGCAAATATTTCGGCCTGTTGTTCTTCCTTCGTTAAGTCAACGATTTGAGCGCGCTGTGCCGGAATATATAAAGAGCGGCCAATACCATTTACGACATACAATAAGGCGAAAAAGGCGACGGATTCAGCAAAAACGAATCCACTTACGGCGAAAGCTTGTAAAACTAAGCCGAGTAACATGATTTTCTTACGACCGTATTTATCTGTTACACCTCCAGCAATTAATGTAAACACAATATCAGCGAGAGGCTGTAATCCGAAAAGAAGCATTGTAACGATGACATTACTATTTAACACTTTATTAACGTGAACAATAAAAATGATAGCTAACATTGCTTCAGTCGTCCGGACTAACAATTCACCGAACAACCGAATGAGGATTGGCCTATTATAACGTTTTAAAAGATGATTCATTTCTAATTCCTCCTTTCTATATTAAAATGATAAGGTGGAAGCTAAAAATGAAAAAGGGTAGAATGAAAGGGGAAGATTTTTCATCTTTTAGGGGGGCGTTTTATGAGCATTTTGGAGCAATATATGCACCTATGGCTCCAGTATGGAAAAGGGAGAGCAGAGGGAGAAAGAGGAGAAAGATTAGAAATAACAATACAAAATATATCTGAAACTTTATTTTGTACAGAGCGAAATAGTAAACTAATCATAAAAAAATTGGAAGAATTAAGTTGGATTATGTGGTTTCCAGGCCGAGGGAGAGGGAATCGTTCAAAGGTATTGTTTCAAAAACATCCACTTTTATTAATTTTAGAAAGAGGAAAAGAAATAACGAAACAAGGGGACGTAAAAAGCGGGATCGCGTTTATCGAACGGTATAGCTCGTATTTTCCATCGCTCCAACCACAATTTCAAACTTGGATTGATTCAATATTTGGTTATCAAGTTGAAAGGACGTCTCAAGGGAGAAGAGATGTGCTACGTTTGCAAGTTCAAATGAATCTAGACATTGCATTAGATCCTGTATATGCCACGATGCGTTCGGAATGTCATATGGTCAAACATATATATGACACGTTAGTGTATGTAGACGGAAGTACAAAAAATGTAGAGCCAAGACTGGCGTTTTATTGGGAATATGATAATCAGAATCATATATGGACCTTTTACTTACGAAAAGGTGTTCAGTTTCATAACAGGAAAGAATTTATCGCTCATGACGTTATACATACATTTGAACGGTTCTTGAAAGCTAAAAATAATCCGCATGCTTGGATGTTACAGCATGTTGAAAGTTTACATATACTAGATGACTACATTGTGGAGATTCATTTATCTACAGATAATAAGTTATTTTTACATGTTTTAAGTTCAGAACAGTGTTCTATTGTAAGTGAAGATGAAAAAGGTAATTTAATTGGTACAGGACCGTTTCGATTATGTGAAAATAATGAGGATGTATTCGTACTAGAAGCACATGATTATTATTTTCGAGAGCGACCTTTTCTCAACCGAATTGAATTATGGAATGTAGAGCACAGTGTTAATCCGTACGATGTTTTAGCGAAAGCACGATATAAAGATATAGAAAAGCATCATAAAGAACTAACTCGACTTGAGTCGAATGTAACATACATTACGTTAAATACTGCAAAAGAAGGGCCCATGCAAGATAAGATGTTTCGGAAAGCTCTATATAAAATCATTCATAGCAATGCGCTTATTGCGGAATTACAAGGAGCGCGCGGAGAGATGGCCGAAGAATTAGTGCTAACAAAGAGTGGTACAATACATATAAATGAGGATATATATGCGCTTATTAAAGAAAGCTCTTACCGTAATGAAACATTGCGACTATACACATTTACAGGACAAGATCATGTCGAAGACTCCAATTGGATACAAAAAGAGTGTGCGAAATACGGAATTATAATTGATATTAAATTTCTTGAAACAAAAGAGTTATTGCAAACAAGTACGATACAAAAGGCTGATATAATGCATGATAGTGCGACAATTAGTGAGCGTATTGAAGAAAGTTTACTATATATGTTTCTTACAAAAAACAGCTTTATTCATCAGCATAGCAATATAAAATTTAACGAAGTATTGCAGTCTTATTTTATAGAAAATCAATTAGACAAACGGGTGACACTGTTACGCGATATTGAGGGCACACTGTTACGTGAAATGCATATCATTCCTTTATATCGCAATAAACAGCGAGTAAGTTCACACGAAAAAATACAAAATATAATGATTAATTCACAAGGCTGGATTGATTTTTATGATATATGGTTTAAACCTTGATATATATAGGTTCTTACGCATTTTAATGAGATGCGTAAGAACCTTTTTTTATGAAATGGAGAGTTGTTTTGCACGTTGTTACGCTACGTGTTATTAAATCTCATTTACAACGTAACAGTGTTATGTTACATTGTTATTAGGAAGGAGTGTTACACAGTTGAGTACAGACTTAATTTCAAAAAAAGATTTATTAGAACTAACTGGTATTTCATACGGACAGTTATATAGGTGGAAGAGAAAAAATTTAATACCGGAAGATTGGTTTGTAAGGAAGTCAACTTTCACAGGTCAAGAAACATTTTTTCCGAAAGAAAAAATATTAGAGCGTATTGATAAAATTCAAACGCTGAAAGAGGATTTGTCTCTTGATGAATTAGCGAATATGTTTTCACCGAGCGTAACAGAGATTCTTTTAATAAAAGAAGATCTCATCCGTAAAGGGATTGCTTCAGAACCCGTTTTGCAATTTTTTATAGAGCAAACGAACAAAACGACAGATTTTCAATTTGTAGATATTCTTTATGTGTACATGTTAGAAGAACTTCTTCAATCGGGAGACGTTAGTTTAGAAGAAGGAAAAATGGTGTTACAAGTTTTACGTGAAAATTATGAAGCGATAAAGCATAAAAATTGTGACTTAGTTATCATTCGTAAGCTAGGAATTTCCACGTGTTTCTTAGTTTCAAATGTGGATGACTTAATGTTTGAAAAGGGAACAAAGATCGTTTTACGAGTAGCGATTATGAATTATACAGAAGCATTAAAAACAAAACTGTTGTAGTGGAGGAGAAATAATGCGTACCGAAAATTTAATCATAAATGGTTACGGTTCATCGAATGGTGGCGAGTTTCATAAAGTACAATTAAACGGAAAAGGGACTGTTAACGGAAATGTTGAATGTGATGAATTTGAATGTAACGGTTCTGGAAGTGTAAACGGAGATTTGAAAAGTGATCGTACAAGAATAAGTGGATCGGGTAAAGTAGATGGCACAGTAAATACAGATAGTATGCGAATTGATGGGAAAGCAACAATAACGCAAGATGTAAAGGCGAATACTTTAAAAATCGCGGGTAAAGGGACGATAGGTGGTAATGTAACTGGTGAAGAATTTAAGGTCAGTGGCCAAGCGACGATTGATGGTAATTGCGAGGTTGATGTTTTTTCTTCAGAGGGACAGTTTACGGTAGGTGGTTTATTAAGCGCAGATGAAATTAATATTAATATTCATGGTACATGTAGAGCGAAAGAAATTGGCGGTCAAACAATTAAAGTAAGACATAAATTGAGTGCTTTTAGTAGATTAGTTAAAACGGTATTTGGTTTGCAGTTGGAAGCTGAACTGCTAGAAGGTGATAATATCGATATTGATTATGCTCACATTAAAACGGTAAGAGGAAACAATATTACAGTAGGACCGAACTGTGAGATTGAACTGATTGAATATACCGGTGTTCTTAACGTTGATAAAAACGCAAGTGTGAAAGAAATCAAGCAGGTGTAAAGGAAGGGAGCAATCGATATGGAAAATCAACATAGTCTTACTGTTAATGGATCAGGTAGCTCGGCAGGTGGAGATTATAATAAAGTGAAGATTCGCGGCGACGGAACAATCTCTAATCATATGAGTTGTAATGATTTTAAAACGTACGGTACGAGTGAAGTACGTGGCAATATGAAAGCAAAGAATTATGTCGTGTATGGAGATAGTGAAGTGCTAGGGAATATGAAGGCGGAATATGTAAAAGTATATGGTAATGCCCAAGTACAAGGCGACGGACAAATTAATAAAATAAAAGTTAGGGGTATGATAGAATTTAAAGGGAAGCTATCTGGTGATTTTGTAGATGTGACAGGCGCTTTAAATGTGACGGGAGATATAGAAGTAGAGGAATTATTACTAACTGGCGGTCTTGAAAGTGATGGTTTACTTAATGCTGAAAATATTGAAATCTCACTTCGTTATGAAGGAAGTAAAGTAAAAGAAATCGGCGGGAAAAAGATTACAGTACGTAAAAAAGCGAGATTTATTCCTTTTACAAGTCATGCAGGAAGCCTTCAAACATCAATTATTGAAGGGGATGATATTTATTTAGAACATACAATAGCAGACGTAGTAAGAGGGAATCGTGTTATAATTGGCCCTGGCTGTGAAATTAGTATTGTAGAATATCATACTAGTTTTAACCAAAAAGGAAATGCAGTCGTAAAAGAACATAAACAAATATAAGTAGTATGAGGGAGAGCAAGAGATATGGTTGAGAAGAATAATAAACTCGGCTTCGTTGTTGCCGGTTTATTGCTAGGTATCTTAATGGCATCAATGGATAATACCATTGTCGTAACAGCAATGGGAACTATAGTTGGTGACTTAGGAGGTCTTGAAAACTTTGTATGGGTTGTTTCTGCCTATATGGTTGCAGAAATGGCAGGTATGCCGATTTTCGGTAAGCTATCAGATATGTATGGTAGAAAGAGATTCTTTATTTTCGGTTTAATCGTCTTTATGATTGGTTCGGCACTTTGTGGTACTGCTGAAAATATTACACAGTTAGGTATTTATCGTGCCATTCAAGGTATTGGCGGCGGGGCACTAGTGCCGATCGCATTTACTATCGTTTTTGATATTTTTCCTCCAGAAAAGCGCGGGAAAATGGGTGGTTTATTCGGAGCAGTATTTGGTTTATCAAGTATTTTCGGACCATTACTTGGCGCATATATTACGGATTACATTAGTTGGCACTGGGTGTTTTATATTAACTTACCACTTGGCATTTTAGCACTTATTTTTATTACATTATTTTATAAAGAGTCACGAGTTCATAGAGAACAAAAGATTGATTGGTTTGGCGCAATTACTTTAGTTGGTGCAGTAGTTTGTTTAATGTTCGCCTTAGAATTAGGTGGACAAAAGTACGATTGGGATTCTAGCTTTATTTTAAGTTTATTTGCTGGATTCGCTATTTTAGTAATTGCTTTTATTGTTATTGAACGAAAAGTAGAAGAACCAATCATTTCATTTGAGATGTTTAAACAACGTCTGTTTGGAATGAGTACAATTATTGCTTTATGTTACGGAGCGGCATTTATGTCAGCAACTGTGTACATTCCGTTATTTATTCAAGGTGTATATGGTGGTACGGCAACAAACTCAGGATTATTGTTATTACCAATGATGTTAGGATCAGTAGTTACAGCGCAGTTAGGTGGATTTTTAACATCGAAACTTAGCTACCGAAACATTATGATTATTTCTGCTGTTATTATGCTAATCGGATTATTCTTATTAAGCACGTTAACACCAGAAACAAGTCGTATATTATTAACAATTTATATGATTATAATCGGTTTTGGAGTTGGTTTCTCATTCTCTGTACTAAGTATGGCTGCTATTCATAACTTCGGTATGGAGCAACGCGGGTCTGCGACTTCAACGAGTAACTTCATTCGTTCATTAGGTATGACACTTGGTATTACAATCTTCGGAATGATTCAAAGAACTGGTTTCCAGGATCAATTAGAAGAAGCGTTTAAAGGTATGAGCGGGGGAATGAATACAAACGCTTTAGGAGATTCAAGAGCTATTCTATCAGAATCGGCAAGATCTCAAATTCCGCCGCAAATATTAGATAAAATTATTGAAGCTCTCTCTAGTTCAATCGTTCAGACATTTATGTGGGCGTTAGTCCCAGCAAGTTTAGCGTTCGTATTCGTTTTCTTTATGGGAAATGAGCGCATGGTATATAAGAAAGAACAAAACAAGGTGAAAAGTGAAACATCAAAAGCGTAAAGAAAAAGCTCCTTTCAATTTTGAAAGGAGCTTTTTCTTATGTACGGAGTCGAATTAGCCTTCGATAATTTCGTATTCTTCGTCTGCTAATAATAAAATGTGTGTTTTCTTACCTTTGTTTTGAACTTCGATTACATCATATGTACCTAAGTCTCTTAGCTTGCTTTGAGAAGCGTTAACCATAACTTCCATCGAATCAATTAAGATATCTTCTTCAATGTATGATTCAGGCAATGCCATATCTTCAGTATCTAATACACATGTATATAGATTTTGTAAGTTTTCAGCAGTTGGGTTTTGTTCCTCAACATCAATAATGTTTTTTACTGCTTCCATATTTTCTTCTTTTACTTGATATACTTTAATTTTAGTCATTGTTTTAATCTCCTTTATAACGTAATCTTAGAGGCTGCAATTCATCCCGCAATAACGAGCAGTAGACTCCCACCTCAAGATGAAGAAGCAAATGATGAGGACGGCGGGAGATAACTGCCCGTAAGAGCCCGATTGGTGAGGGCTAACCATTAGTAGGAGATAAAGCTCCCTGCTAATAGAAGTTTCACTTTATTATAACGCTTTTTTATTGAAAGATGAAATTGTTATATGCATTTATAGTGAAAAATATATTTTATTACTTATTTGAGGAACGATTAGTTTCTTAATTTGACAGGCATATGTCGGTATACTTATCTAGACTAATATTAGAGTTATATTGTCCAAGCTTTTCTTACATGCCTTTCATATTATATTTATTAGGTAAAACATATAGGAAAGGAATGGAGAATCAGTGGATTGTGAGCCGAAACGTGATTGTCAATGTTGTCAAAATAGTATATGTGAATTTTTGAAAAGTTTAGATCCTTATTCTAGGGTGGAGAGTATCGTAATAGACGGAAACGAAATAGTTGTATCCTATTTTATTTCATTTAATGAGATAAAAGGTATAGTGTCGTTTGCACAAGAAGACAGTGAGGTAATATTTGTAGATTGTTCAAGGATTGATGCGATTCGAATAGGAAAAGTTTGTAGTTGTAAAACGAAAGTTAAATTTATTGAAGAGGATTTTAGTCTACTTGGAAATGTTTGTCCACAATGTTTAACAGAGGGAAGCACACTCTTTTTCGATTTTCATAATCCAGAATTGAATTTATCTTTACAAGCTAAAACAATTGATGCACCTAGTTGTATTGAATTTACAGATGAACTTGGCAATTTAGTAAAGCAAATTACTATAGTAGGTGAAGCGATTGTTTCTAAAGATTACGTTCAGGTACCTGAACTGTTAGATTTTCGATTAATCTTATCGGATACAGCTGGGAATCCTTTGAAATTCGGATTACTATTTATTAATTTCCCTGATATTACGTTTATCATTCTTTTCGCATCAAGTGGATACCTCAACATTTCAAACTGTTTAAAAATAGAGAGTGGAACTGGCAATGCCGAAATAGAAGAGATGAAAAAAATGATAATCAATGACAATAGTAACATGTACAAGTCAATTATTAAGGTAACTAAAATATATAAAAATGGTGAGACGGAATCTTACACTTCTAAGAAGGAGTTATAACGTATCTATTTCAAGTGACCCTCATACACTACACTATGCTATGTATGAGGGTTGTTACATAAAAATATATTAATCGATTACATGCATGGTGGAGCTCTTCGTTTTAATTCTATATTTTTTTACTGAAACTGAGTAATGCTTGCATAAAGTAGGAATATTACTTTTAAAGTAATGAGTAGATAAGTATGTAGCATTTTTTGATAGGGCAATCATTTCAATAGAATTAGATGTTATAATAAGCTTGTATTTGCGTATGATTTATAATTTTTTGATATTTAACAATTGAGTTTAATAGACTTTTACTTACATGATGAATAAACGCATGTGTATAGAAAACTTGTACAAGTTTACTTATGAAAATTTTGAGTTAATTTGATTTTAAGGAAAGCAGGAATGTAAATGATATATGAAGCAAATATACATGCAAGAAAAAAATTAGTTTCTATGTTTGAGGATTTTAACAATGTTGTTCTTCTTTCTTATTTACAAGGACATATGGGTAACGCGTGGGTGAACGATCTTGAAAATCCGAAAGTAGCACAAATTACCGTAGGGATTTTTACATTTTACGCTGGAGACTCAAATGCGAAAGAAATAGAAGAGTTATTACGTAACATTCCTGAAAGAATTTTAGTAATCGTTAATAGTGATGAGTGGAAAAAGCGTTTAGAAACATTCCATGAAAGAAAAATAGATAAGTTTTTACGATATAAATTTAAAAGAAATCCAGAAGTGTTTAATCGCTCAAAATTACAATCTTTTATAACTGCACTTCCAAAAGGGTATGAATTAAGAAAAATAGATGAGCATATTGCGAATAATCCAACATTACACAACGTTTCTGAAGATTTTACAAGCCAATTTCGATCGATTGATGATTATGTAAATCGAGGTATAGGTTATTGTATTTTGTATAATGGAGAAGTCGTATGTGGTGCATCATCCTATAGTATTTATGATAATGGTATTGAAATTGAAGTTGCTACTAATCTTGATCATAGAAGAAAGGGATTGGCAACTGTAGTTTGTGCGGCCTTAATATTGAATTGTTTAGAAAAGGGGAAGTATCCAAACTGGGACGCAGCGAATAGTACTTCTGCTAAACTAGCAGAAAAGCTAGGATATGTTTTTGATAAGGCGTATGATACTTATTTTGTAAATAATAGATGAATTAAAGAGAACGCTTACAAAGCGTACAACGTCTTACGGCTAACTGTAGCAATTGAATCAGAGAAAGAAGAAGTAGCAATTGAATTAGAGAAAGAAGAAGTAGCAATTGAATTAGAGAAAGAAAATGTAGTAATCGAATCAGAGAAAGAAGAAGTAGCAATTGAATTAGAGAAAGAAGATATAGCAAATGAATCAAAGAAAGAAAGTATAGATTCAGGATCAAAAGTAGAGACTTCAGTGCGTTCAATAGTAGTGAAAACTCCATTTTCTATTATTTCGGATGTGACTAGTTTTATAAAATTTCCTAATATTAATGTAAAAAAACAAGAAGCATTTGTATTTCGTAATGAAAAAGATGCTAGGGGTCGTGAACTGGATGCTAAGTTATTAACTACAGTGCAACACTATCATGGAGAAGTTAATTGTAATTTAGTTTCTTCAAGCCTTCATGAAAAGAGAGTGCTTTTAGAATTTTCTAATCAAAAAGTAAAAGGGAATATGGAAGAGAATTGGGTAGGCACATCTTCGTGGATTCCTATCCACGGTATAATATTAGAGAAGGAAGATGAAGCAGACGTAAATAATTATATAACTGGGAAACTATCAATAGAAATAGGGAGATATAAAGGTGAAATTAGTTTACAAGAAAAGGTGGTATTCAAAGAAAAAGTTTTAGGAATAAAAGAGGTATCACAGGAAATTATTTTGACAAAAAAATAATTCTTATTGCCAAAAGTAATAAAGAAAGGACATAATCCATCTATAATTGAAAAAGGGAGTTTACTTGTGGAAGGCTATATATTTCAATGTATTGAATTTATATCAGAACAACGTACATCTCATGATAAGCTTTATCAGTTGATACAAAATATTGTATTGGAATTGACTATCCAATTATTGCAAGAACAGGAAGTTCGTGTGCGGATTACATAAATAATCATATCTCCATCAATCAGCTAAAATCTTTTTTAGGAGTATGTAATAGAGAAACTTAAAAATAGTGCTAGCAAGTTTGCAAACGAGCTAGCTAATAAGGGGTGGGAAAAGATGTGAACTATAACTGATAGGTAGGTTAAAAATACTAGTTATTAAGATAGATGAAACGGATAAATCTTTGCTAAAACATGAGGTGTAATACAATGTGTATCCCCTCTAATTATAGAAAATTCACAACTTAAATAGTAATACATGGTTATCATAAGTTTTTAAACACCAATTATATTTTTTTAGAATAATTGGATGGACAACCTCTTGCGTAGTATCGACTTCAGTAAAACCGTATTTTTTATAAAAGTTTTTAATTCCTTGAAAGGAAGACAATATACATTTTGGATGTGTATTTCTTTCGCTGTTTGTACTAAGAATGAAACGAGCTCTCCTGCTAATTGTAATCCCCTAAAGTTAGGTAGTATGAAAATACCACCCAATTTGATTGTATTTTCATCTATTTGGACTAAACGTCCTATACCTGCATACTCATCGTTGTATGTAATAAGCGCAACTTTGTCCCGCTTTAAATCACTCGGTACAAATCCTATTGATTCATATTGATTATTAATCCACTCTAAATCATTAGATGTAGCTAGTCGAATACTCATATTTATTCTCCTTTACAAAAGTTCTAATATTCTCATTATATACAGCGCAACAACTAGCGAAAAGAGGATAAATCGAAATCATTTTTCTTAACAGTTCAAATTTTAAAGAAGAGTGCATACAATATAAAGTACTTTCACTTTCTTCATTCTTGTTTTACGTATATAATTTAAAAGTAATATTTTTTATTTTATTTTCTTATATATTTATAACAGAATAGAGGTTTAAAAATGGGCGTTAAAATCATTACGGATAGTGCGGCGGATTTACCGGTAGAATTGCTGCAAGCATATGATATAGATTTAATTCCACTCCGTGTATATGATGAAGCAGAAACAGAGTATTTAGATGGGGTTACATTAAAATCAGTTACATTACTGCAAAAAATGAGAGAAGGCGCCGTTTATAAAACGTCATTGCCTTCACTTGAAACATTCCAAGAAAAATTTGTTTCCTATGCAAAGGAAGGTAACCCTTGTATATATTTAGCCTTTTCATCTGAATTGTCTGGTACATATCAATCGTCAGTTCTCATTAAAGAAGAAGTGAAAGAAACATACACTGATTTAGATTTAGAAATTATTGATACAAAATGTGCCTCACTCGGTCAAGGTATTGTCGTATTAGAAGCTGCCAAAATGGCAAAAGAGGGCGCGTCAAAAGAAGAAATCTTAAACCGTGTCGCTTTTCTAATGGAGCATATGGAGCATATCTTCACTGTAGCTGATTTACAATACCTTGTTAGAGGTGGACGTTTAAGTAAAGTAGCTGGTTTCATCGGCGGCTTACTAAACATTAAGCCAATTTTAAATGTGGATGAAGGAAAACTTGTACCACTTGAAAAGGTAAGAGGGAAAAAGAAAGTATTAAGCCGAATTGTTGATATTATGGAAGAGCGCGGGAAAGACCTTAAAGGTCAAACAATCGGTATGACTCACGGTGATGATTTAGAAACTGCCGAAGCATTAAAAGCATTAATTACTGAAAGATTCGGCTGTGAAGTATTTATCGTAAATACAATTGGAGCGGCAATCGGAGCGCATACAGGACCAGGTGCGTTAACGTTGTTCTTCTTAAATGAAGTAGAGTAAAGGATTGATCTTTTGATCAATCCTTTTTTAATTCTAATATAATTGTTTTTTGTGAATGAAAAACATGTAATTTTTTACTAGTTAGTAGCTTTCTTTTTAGTAGGTAAGAAGGTAGATAGGAAACCAGTGAAGGCTAACATGAAACCAAATGTTTCAGTATCATCAACTACTAAACCATTGTTCCACTGATAAAGGAAGGATGCTAGTATTAAAAGAGTAGCGGCGCCTCCAACATATCTTACTATTTTTCGTGTTGAATCGTTTTTAGGTTTTACAATCATATTTATCGCCCTTTCATATTTAATAAATAATTCGATGAACTAACTTATAGGATGTGATATTTGGAATTCATCTATTAAGCCTATTTAAATCAAGAAAGATAGTTAACATTTGATGAATCTTTTTTAAATTCTAAAATAAATGTTTTATGCGAATGAAAAATATGTAATTATTTATTAACTTTCTCTTTAAAAGGTAAGAAGGTAGATAGAAAAGTAGTGATGGCTAGTGCGAAGCTGACTCTTTCAGTATGATCAATTACTAAGTCATTTTTCCACTGATAAAGGAAAGATGCTAGTATTAAAAGTAAAACGGCGCCTCCAACATACCTTACTATTTTTCGTGCTGATTCGTTTTTTAGTCTTACAATCATGTTTATCAACCTTTCTTGTTTAATAAATTATTCGATAAACTATATAGGATATGATATTTATAATTCGTTTATTAAGCTCATTTAATTTATTTTTGATTTACAATAGATGCCTTCTATGTACTAGGCAAGTGTAACCAACAATACTATCTAAATTAAGATTGCTAGTTTACATTTGATTCAATCCTTTTTATTAAGTTTATCGTAATTCAAGTATATGGCGCTGCCTTTGTTAATAACAAGTAGTAAAATTGTATGAAAAATATAGCCGGAAAACCGATTTTTTACCATTTAATTTAACAAGCAGTATAGAAATAATCAAAGTATGAATGTACAATTTAAATAGTTGATACATTTTTTTACATATGCGAGAATGTCCATATTATTTAGTATGAAAAATCTGTAGATACATAATGACTTAATTAGTAAAAAGTATGAAGTGGTTAAACAGGGAGAGTAGAGAGATGGAAATTGGGGAACGTATTCGGCAAGTTCGTATGCATAAAGGATTAACACAGGGAGAGCTCGTATCAGGAATATGTTCAATAACATATTTAAGTAGAATAGAAAGCGGAAAAATAAAACCGTCATCTTCTTTTATAAAAAAAGTTTCTAAGAAGTTAGATGTTGATAGCGATTATCTTATAGATGGCAATTACGAGGAGATAAAGCTTACTATTCTTGAAATATGTAATAAATATAAAAAAGATAAAAGTATAAATGAAGCTGAATTATCTTTGTTAGAATTATACGTTCGTGAAGTGGATTCAATCCCTTTATTACTAAAGGTATATGGTGTACTTATATACTATCATGCCCGACAAAAAAAATTATTATATGTGAAGTCGCTTGTAGATCAAGCTTTGGAAATGATTCCCAGTCAGGTGAAAATGCAATATACTGAGGATTATATATTATTTAAAAGCTCGAGGTTTTTATTATTTTTATAAACAAGACTACATTGCTGCACATGATATTTATGTGCAGGCTGAGAGCTTACTTGGTGTAGAAGAAACTGAACAACATGCTCATATATACTATAATTTATGTCATGTATATAGGGAGCTTTATAAAGATAAAAGTATTAGTCGTTTGTATGCCTTAAAAGCTTACAACATATACAGAAAAAATGGTATGGAGAAAAACGTAATAAATACACTTTTAATGCTTGCAGTACTGTATATTATGGATGAGTTATATGAAAAGGCACTTGAAATCTTACAGCAAGTAGAGAATAGTGTGGATACTACTGTAGATTCAATGTATTTACCTATAATTTCTTATGATTATGGAAAAATTTATCAAGGTTTGAAAGACTATACGAATGCCATTAAATACTACGAAGAAACTTTGGAATTGAGTGAATTTTTATCGGAGAAACATCAAAAGGTATACACATTACGAAACATGATAGAGGTGTACATAGAACTTAAGGATTGGAAAAATGTTAATAAAGTTATGAATGAAGCATTTCATTTTTTATCGATTTATGATGTACCAATTGCATATGTGCAACTATATGGTTTGAAAGCTAAAATATTCAAAATACGTGGAGATTATTATGAATATGAGAAAAATATGCAAAAAGCAATTGAAGTGGGAGTAGAAAAAAAGCAACATCGCTTAGTTGCTGAATTATCCTTTGAATTAGGTAACTTTTATAATGAGAATCGCTCTTATAAATTATCTGCGAAGTATTTTAAAATATCAGCTGAAAATAAAATGGATTAACAGCAAAGTTTAGTCGAAAGCTTTCATGAATTTTAAAATTAAAGAGGTTATTCAAAAAGTAAAATATTTTATACTTTTTGGATACCCTCTTTTTATTTCTATTCCACAATAACTGGTCGATATGGTATCGGTGATGATAAAATCATCGAAGTTTTTACTGTACCAAAAGGTATAACGATATCAATTATTTCCTCTAATTCTTTCATTGAGTGAACCGCTACTTTTAAGTAATAGCTACTTTCACCTGTTACTCGGTGACATTCGAGTATCCTATGTTCCTTGTATATTTTCTCCTCAAACTTTTTGCATGGAATCTTTAAATTCTCGATTCTTAAAAATGCTTGAATTGATTTTCCAACTGCATCGAGTGATATTCGTGCTGTATACTTTTCAATTATTCCTACATCTTGTAACCTTTTTAGTCTTTCTGTAACACTAGGGCGGCTGAGGTGTAGATGCTCAGTCATTTCTGTAATTGTCATTCTGGCATCTTCTTGTAATAATAGGGTTATTTTCTTATCGATTTCATCCATAAATTATGCTCCTTTGCAAAATTGGAAGTAAATTTCTGAAATAAATACAAAATATAAAATCTCATGTTAAATTACATACACTTTTGAATGTCGAATAGACTGATAACTTTCTATAATTAAAATATAAATGGAGGTGCATGTAATGTCTAATCATTTTAATGAAACGATTTCTATTAAAAAGGGAACAGCTTTATACGTCGGAGCGGTTTTAGGATCAGGAATTCTTATATTACCTGGTATGACAGCAAGTGTAGCAGAAGGGAATGCGATTATTTCTTGGTTAATTATGATTTTACTAAGTGTTCCACTTGCATTTACGTTCGCTTTTTTATCGATTGAATATCCGAGTGCAGGTGGAATCGCGACTTTTTCAGAAAAGGCTTTCGGTAAAAATGTAGGAGCAATGATAGGTTGGTGTTTTTTTATTGCGGGTAGCGTTGGGCAAATTGTTGTATCAATGACTGTTGGAATGTATATAGTGAAAGTATTTGCTTTACCATCATATTACACTTACATTATTGCACTAATTATATTGATTATTTCTATTGCTTTCAATTTATGTGGATTAAAAATGAGCGGATTGTTTCAAGTATGTATTGGTGTATTAACTTTTTTGATTTTATTCGTAACAATTATAAGTTCACTACCTTATATTGATATGAGAAATATTAATATACATATTTCATTAAACAACATACAGCCAATTTTAGAGGCGTCTTTGTTAATATTTTGGTCGTTCTTCGGTTGGGAAGCTATTGCAAGTTTAGCTCCAGAATTTAAAACGCCCTAGAAAAAGAAATATTATTTTGTCTACGGGATTTGCGATTATTATTATTGGAGTTTTATATATTGGTATTGCATTATCAGTAATCGGAACGAAATCGTATCATATTAATGCTGATAATACTACAGCTCTAGTGCTTGTAATCAAGCAAACATTAGGTGACCAATTTGCATGGTTAATTGGATTTGTAGCTTTTATTATTTGTTTAGGGACAACAAATGCATTTATCGCAAGTATGGGGCGTTTAGGCTATTCACTAGGAAAGGAAGAAGTTGCACCTCGTTATTTAGCATGTATTAATGAAAAAAGAGCAGCGCCAACAAATGCAGTAAAAGTTGTAGGTTTTATTGCGATAATAGGTTTGTTAATAAGTTTCGTTTTTCATATTAGTATAGATAGAATCGTATTAATACCGAATTCGTTAGGGATTGTTACATATATAGTCGGTACTGCGGCCGGAATTAAGTTAATAAAGAATAGGTTAGGTAAAATTTTTTCTATAATAGCTTTTACATGTTGTGTAGCGGTTTATCCCTTTATTGGAGGAGTCATACTTATTCCAATACTTGTAGCTTTAGCGTCTTTATGCTATTTACATTTCATAAAAGGTAGACTTGTAAATGGGAGGGAGCAGAATAAGGAATGTTAAAATGCATTCGTTTAAGTTTCAATATTTAGATATATCTAAATATTGGAGATTCATATATAATTATGGAGGGATTAAATTGTTGTAACTATTTGTAAAAATAGGAGGCTATTAAAAATGAATAAGCTTATACATGCTCCAACTAACTGGGATTTATGCAGGCAATATTCCAATGAACAGGCCCCTATGTTTTCTATAGAACAGCTAAAAGTAGAATATAAAGCAACAAAAGACTCAGTAATCCTTTCACAACTTATACAGGCTATCGAAAACTGACGAACAATAATACGCTAGTCCCAAGCATTACATGGTATTAATTGGTCGGAACTAGATCATAGGAAAGGCAGGGATAGGTATGATATTATGGTTTCGAAATTTGCCACAGTCAATTGTGGATTTGTCGGAATGGAAACCTTTCATTCAAAATACTTGGTTTCGAAAGCATTATATGAAGTTTGTTTACCTATTAACGGTTACTTTTTTTCTAGTACCAAATTGGTTTGGGGTAAGTTTTAATCATATGACAAAATTCCCCCTTATTTTAATCATTTTTTTTGTTTTTTTAATACACGAAGCTCTTCATATTCTTGTAATAAACAATAAAGGTGATATTAGCTTAACGTTCAGAGGACTATATTTTTGGCTCAATACAAATGCAATTCTTTCTAAGAAGAGATTTTGGCTCTTTATGAGCTTACCTTTTATCGTATTATCGGTAATCCCAGCTATTATTTCGTTCTTTGTATCTGGTGATATCAAATCACTCATTTTACTTATTAGTTGGATAAATTTGATAATCTCCGCCTCCGATATTGTTAATTCATTTTTAATCCTAATTAAACCAAATAAATCTGTATTTTGCAGAGGCTACTGCCGAGTAAAATCATAATCCAGCAGATTAACAAGTTCGACCTCACCAATTAATGGCAGGATTGTTCAGGCCATTCAAATGTTGTGGTATATGGAGAGTGCTTGGTGGATTCATACCAATATGGATCAACATAGTATACCACCGATGCGTTTTGCAGAAGAAATGATTTGGTTAGCTGAAAATTATGGGGAACTACATAATATGCTAGCATACTTATGAATAAAAAAAGGGGACTACATACATGAACAGAATCGGTATTATCGGAGCAATGCAAATTGAAATAGACTTACTTTTAGAAAAACTACATATAAAAGAGGACCATACAATTGCGGGAATGCCTTTTTATAAAGGAAACTACATGGATACAGAAATTATTATTACGCGATGTGGTGTAGGAAAAGTAAATGCTGCCGCATGTACACAAATATTAATTAATAAGTTTGATGTAGACACTATCATTAATACTGGAGTTGCGGGTGGATTGCATCCTGATGTGAAAGTTGGCGATTTAGTTATTTCTACAAATGTTACTCATCATGATGTTAATAAAAATCAAATGAAGAATCTATTTCCGTTTCAAGAAGAGTTTCATGCAAGCGAGGAATTAAGAGATTTAGCCCGAAAAGCTGTTAATAGTAGTAGTTTAAATATTACTGTTCATGAAGGAAGAATCGTCAGCGGAGAATGCTTCGTCGAGGATTCAAAATTAAAGGAGCAATTAGTCACTGAATATGCACCACATTGTACTGAAATGGAAGGGGCAGCAATTGGGCATGTCGCTCATATAAATGACATACCATTTCTCGTTATAAGAAGTATTTCTGATAGTGCAGATGATGAGGCACAAGTTTCATATGATGATTTCGCGAAAACTGCAGCGAATTATTGTTCAGAAATTATTGTTGAGATACTTAAAAATATTTCGAGTAAAAATGTATTGTAGTTCATAATTAAAGAATGGGAGAGAATATCATGTTACAAGCACTAATTTTCGATATGGATGGAACTTTATTTCAAACAGACAAAATTTTAGAGTTATCACTAGATGATACATTTGATCATTTACGGTCACTACAATTATGGGATGCAGTAACACCAATTGATAAATACCGTGAAATTATGGGTGTACCTTTACCGAAAGTTTGGGAAGCACTGTTACCAGATCATTCAAATGAAGTAAGAAAACAAACAGATGCTTATTTTTTAGAGAGATTAATTGAAAACATAAAGAGTGGAAAAGGGGCTTTATATCCGAATGTAAAGGAAGTTTTCAATTATTTAAAAGAAAGTGGTTGCTCAATTTACATAGCTAGTAATGGTTTAACAGAATATTTGCAAGCAATCGTATCTTATTATGATTTAGAGCAATGGGTTACTGAAACGTTTAGTATCGAACAAATACAAACGCTTAATAAAGGAGATCTAGTTAAAGGCATTATAGGAAAATATAATATAAAAACTGCAGCAGTAGTTGGAGACCGTCTATCTGATATAAATGCAGCTAAAGATAATGGTCTAATTGCAATTGGATGTAATTTTGATTTTGCACAAGAAGATGAACTTGCTCATGCTGATTTTGTAATAGATGATTTGATGGAGTTGAAAGGAATATTACCCGAATTGAAGAATACTTACATAACGAATTGAATAAGTGAACAGACAAATGAATGCCCAGAATAATATATTCTTGGGCATTTTTATTTTTTCAAAAAGATACATTTAGATAGAGAAAGTAGTTGATTAAACTGGAAAATATACAAATTAAACAAATTGAAGATTTGCTAAAATATGAGATGAATCACCTTGTCGAAGAAAGTAAAGAAGAACGATTTAACTTCTTAATAAAACTAATAAATGAATATGAAAGTAAAAGAAATACATTTAGTAAAACGGGCGAATGTTTATATGGCATTTTTCGAGGTGAAACATTAATTGGAATCGGGGGATTAAATCAAGATCCGTATACGAAAGATAAAAAAATTGGTCGATTAAGAAGGTTTTACATTGCAAGAGATTACCGGCGGAAAGGATTAGGAAGGTTGCTGTTAGGGAGAATCTTAAGCGATGCAAAAACCTATTTTACTATTGTTGTCTTACATACAGATACAGAACAGGGGGATCAATTTTATACTTCGAGTGGATTTGTGAAAGGGACAATGTATGTAGGAACGAGCCATTATCTAAACTTAGATAAAAGGATGTAGTGAATTATTCTTTATCCTTCGATAAGAACATTCGTTCCTATGCGTGTGGATTAATGGTATAATTTATCTAAATCTATTATTAGAATGGGGATTAGATGATGGGAGAAAATAAAATTATTAATGATTTTAAAGATTATTCAATGTGGATAACCACATTGAAAGTTATGAAAGAAGAATTGTGGACAGCGCCAATATCAAAGGGGAAATGGACTATTGGTGAGATTGTATCTCATATTATGAATTGGGATGACTATCTTTTACGTGAGACATTATCATCAGTGAGAGATGGACAGGGAATGGAGTTTCCTGACTTTGATACATATAATAAAATAGCCTCTAATTATGCAAAATCAGGTATCTCTAAGATAAAACTTATTGAAGAAGCACAAGCTAAAAGAGATTTACTTGTTCAAGAGCTTAACCGACTGTCTATTGGAAAGCTAAAGGAACATTTAACTGCCAATGGAGTATCATATTGTCCTCATACTGGAATGCCGTACTCTCTAATATATATTATTAAAGAATTCGTAGATCACGATAACCATCACAAAAGGCAGATTATTAATTTTTTAAATGAAAATCATATTAAAAAATCAACTTGTTAACTGATTAAGAAAAATCCCACGAATGATACTTGTGGGATTTTTCTTTAATTAATTACATCTTAACATTCATTTGTTTCAATAACCCCTTCGGATTCCCTTTTACATAATAAAAATGCGGATTATTCTCATCATCGTAAAGCATAATATAAGGTTTTTCATTAAGTGGAAGAAGGATGAGGACTTCATCAATTGTTGTATGTAACCATTGATTTGTAATAGGAACAGGTTTAGATAAAGGGATTTTTATCATATGGCCATCTTTCGGAACGACATTTAAGTTTTTGAATGGACCGGTAATTGATTTTGCAAATTGAACTGCTTCTTTTTGAATGGTTGCATCTAAAGATTGTTTTTGGACTACCATTTCTTTTTTGCAATCAAATACTTCAATTTGTTTATTTGTATTTGCGAACGCATTTGTTGATAATAAAAAGAAAAACAAAGTAATGACTCCTATTTTTTTGAACATAAAACAACACCTCACACTTACTATACCCTCAAATGTTGTAAATATTTTTCTGTCACATTCATGTAACAAAGAAGTTGTATGATAAAATTGATATTTGTTTATAGGTAACGGAGGAAATGTAATGAAAGTATTAATCGCAGATGATGAACAAGATATGCTGAAAATTTTAAAAGCATATTTTGAAAAAGAAGGCTTCGAAGTTTTATTAGCAAAGGATGGAGAGGAAGCACTTCAAATATTTTACGATGAGAAAATTGACTTAGCTATTTTAGATTGGATGATGCCGAAAAATAGTGGTATTACTGTCTGTCAGGAAATCAAAAAGAATTCAAGTGTGAAAGTATTAATGCTTACTGCGAAAAGTGAAAGTGAAGACGAATTAGCAGCTCTTCAAAGCGGGGCAGATGAGTACGTGAAAAAACCATTTCACCCAGGGGTGCTAATAACCCGAGCGAAAAAGCTTGTGCAGCATGAAGATGTTATTCAAGTTCAAGATGTAAAAATAGATTTCACCAAAAATAAAGTATATAAAAATGAGAAAGAATTAGAAATTACAAAGACAGAATTACAATTAATAAAGTGCTTTTTAAATCATAAAGGCACGATTTTAACGCGGAAAAAGTTGTTAGATATCGTCTGGGGATTTGATTATTTTGGGGAAGAGCGAACGGTTGATACGCATGTAAGAAGGTTGCGTAAAAAAATAGGAGAAAATATTATAAAAACGCATCGCGGTTTAGGATACAGTTTGGAGGAAGAGTGTGAATAAGCTCGGTAAAAAGTTATTTTTCAGCATCTCTTTAACAGTCATCCTTATTTTTGCCATCTCTTTATTATTAATTAACTATTTTTTACCAAAATATAATGTGCACAAAACACGTGAAAGCTTAGAAGGCATTACAGCGCAAATACAGTCGATACCGCGTGAAGAACTTGATGATGCTATAAATCGCATTGAAAATGAAGGTAATGTTACGATTGCTTATACATCAATAAATAGTTCAGAAGATGCTATTAATGAAGAATTACGCATGCAACTTACAAAAAAGAGAGTTGCATTGAATAAACTTTGGATTACAAAAGAAGAAATTACGAAAGTGAAGAACCTCGGACAATCGAATAAAATATATGATCAAGAAAAGATAAAATCTAGTTTTTTTGCGAAATACATTGCGAAAGATGATATGTTGATTTTAGTAGGAGTTTCTATCGCACATTCCAATGAAGTAATTAAAACGCTTAACTCATTTTATTTATACATTTTGGGGTTCTCACTATTTCTTATTATCGTGCTCGTCTGGATTTTTTCAAAAACAATCACTACACCACTAAATGAATTGAGTGATGTCGCAGAAGAAATTTCACGTCTGAAATTTAAACGGACGAAAGTTAAAACGAATGATGAAATAGGTGATTTAGCAAATAGTATTAACATCATGAGTGATAAATTACATGAAGCACATCAAGATTTAACAGATCGAAATGACCACTTAAAACGATTTATGGGCGATGTAACTCATGAATTAAAAACACCAATCGCATTAGTAAAAGCATATTCTATGGGAATAAAAGATGGTTTAGATGATGGCACATATGTTGATACAATCATTAAACAAACAGATCAAATTTCAAATTTAATTGAAGAGTTATTGCGATTTTCTAAACTAGAAAGAGATATTTTACAAAAAGAAGAATTCCCTATTGAACCACTAGTCCAAAATATAATAGATAAGCATAGAATTGAACTGGAGTCGAAAGAAATCAAGTTGCAAGTGAACTATAATGCTGGTGATGCGATTGTTTATGCTGATTTAAATAAAATGAGAATGGTCTTTCAAAATTTAATCTCTAATGCGATAAAATATACAACGAATCAAAATATAAAAATCACATTAGAAGAGAAAAATGACATTGTGTATTTTCAAATTCAAAATGGTATTGCTGCTGAGGGAATTAAAGAGATAGATAAAATTTGGGAGCCTTTTTACGTATTGGAATCTTCACGTAGTAAAGAAAAATCAGGTACTGGGTTAGGACTAGCGATAGTAAAAAGTATTTTAGAAAGGCATGGATTTGAATACGGGGTTTCGGTAGTAGGTGGGGAAATACAATTTTATATGTATATAGAAAGGAACTAATTGTTATTAGTTCCTTTTCTTTTATATAAACAAATTTGATAGTACTACAAATTTCTCAATTTTTTATACAAAACATAAACTGAATTTTCTGCATTTTTAATGTATAGTAAAAGAAGGAATATATGGGGAGGGAAGGGCATGAAGAAAAAGAAATTAGTAATTACACTATCGACTATATTATCTTTAACAATTACTTCAGGAGTTTCTAGTATGACTGTACATGCAGAAAATAAAGAAGGGACCTCTGTAAAAGAGAATGGTGTTAAGTTAAATGGACAAGTTTCAGAAGCTTTAACTCCAAATACGAAAATTCAATTGGAAAATGGGATGACGAAACCAATCTATTCACTTGATGAAGCCATTGTAGAAGATCTATTTGTAGAGACAGAAGTTGATAGTGATCGAGATGGTAAAAAAGATCGTGTATCAATAAAGGTTATGCGTCCAAAGACGAATCCAGACGTGAAAGTTCCTGTTATATATGAAATGAGTCCATATCGAGCTGGATTAAAAGATGTTCCTGTTTATAATGTTGATGAAGAATTGTATGCGTATGAAGGAAAACCGTATGGGGCAGTTAATCTTGGGTCGTATGGTAATTATTATGTTCCGAGAGGATATGCAGTTATTTTAGGCGAAAGTATCGGAACTGGAAAATCAGATGGATGTCCGACAACTGGAGATGAACAAGAAATACTAGGAACGAAGTCTGTCATTGATTGGGTGAATGGTCGTGCAAAAGCATATACAGAGGATGGTAAGGAAGTAAATGCAAATTGGTCTACGGGCAATGTAGGGATGACAGGAGCTTCTTATAATGGTACGTTACCAAATGCTGTCGCAACGACAGGAGTGGAAGGGTTAAAAACAATTATTCCAATCGCAGCGATTAGTAGTTGGTATGATTATTATCGTGCAAATGGGGCGGTCATTGCGCCGGGTGGTTATCAAGGAGAAGATACAGATAATATGGCTGAAGCAGTACTAACAAGAAAGAACCCAGAAGTTTGCGGTCAGATCATTAAAGAACTAACAGCTGGACAAGATCGTAAAACAGGCGATTATAACGACTTTTGGGATAAACGTAACTATGTAAAAGATGTTAAGAATGTGAAGGCTAGTGTGTTTGTTGTTCACGGTTTAAATGATTGGAATGTAAAAACGAAGCAGTTTTCTCAGTGGTGGGAAGCACTTGGTGAAAATAATGTTCCTCGTAAAATGTGGTTACACCAAGGTGGACACGGAGGAACATCAAGTAATAACTGGCAACAAACGCAAAATAAATGGTTTGATTATTGGTTATATGGAATTGAAAATGGGGTTATGGATGAACCGATGGTTGATGTACAACGTGAAAATAAGACGTGGCAAAAAATAAAAAATTGGCCAGATCCAGCGGCTGTACCGTCAAAAATCCGTATGTATTTAAGTAATAAAGCAGTCAATTTGCCATTAAGTATGGGATCAGTAAACAATGTTTTCTCATTAGTAGATGATGCTAAAATAAAGTCAAATCAACTAGTAGAAAACCCTGAGTTAGAAATAGCGAATCGATTAGTATATACAATGCCTGTACTGCAAAAAGATATGCGAATAAGTGGTACGCCGAAGATTTCGATAATAGGAAATATTGATCGGTCTGTTTCAAATTTAACAGCTTTACTCGTTGATTACGGCGGAGCGAAGCCTGAAATTGTAACGAGAGGTTGGATGGATCCGCAAAACTTAAATAGTATAGAAAATTCAACAGCGATTCAACCTGGTAAGGATTATACATTTACATGGGACATGCAGCCAGATGATTACGTATTTAAAGCAGGGCATCAAATAGGAGTCGTCTTAATCGCAAGTGACTACGATTATACAATTAGACCGAAAGCAGGAACAAAGCTTACGGTGAAATTGAGTGAAGTGACATTGCCGATTGTGAAATAGATTGGCTTAACCAAGTAACTGTATCATATTTAAAATATGAAAAATGGAGTAAAGGACAGTTAGTACAAACTGAACTGTAATGTTTTGTAATGCGGTGGTATGGTATAGCAGAGTTTAAACTCCTTTTAGAAAGTATAGGTTTCACTGACATTATTTGCTCTGCTGACTATGTTTATGAAAAGCAACCGTCAAATGCAGACCAAATTATTACTTTTGAAGCTGTACGAAAAGAATAGGGCGAATTTTCGGAAAGTAAGTATCAATAAAAATAAGGCAATCGATACAAAATCGACTGCCTTATTTTCTATTTTTATGTAATGGTTTGTAAAATGAATAAATAGATGGAGGGAAAAATTAATGAAATTCATTTTAATATTTGGTCCCCAAGCAGTTGGGAAAATGACAGTCGGACAAGAATTAGCGAAACTAACAGATTTGAAAATTTTTCATAATCACATGACCATTGATTTAGTAAGTCCATTTTTTGATTACAGTACGAAGGAAGCAAAAAGATTAGTAAGTTTGTTTCGTAATAAAATATTTGAAGAAGTGTCTAAAAGTGATTTATACGGAATGATTTTTACATATGTATGGGCATTTGACCTTCAATCTGATTGGGAGTATATACATCATGTAGTAAGTATTTTTGAATCAAAAGGTGGAACAGTATATTTTGTAGAGCTTGAAGCAGAACTAGGTGAAAGATTAGAGCGAAATAAAAGTTCACATAGACTAGAGCATAAACCGAAAAAAAAGATATTAAATGGTCTGAAAAAAATTTAAAAGAAACGATGAAAAAACATAGATTAAACTCACTTCATGGTGAAATTGATAAAGAAGAGTATATAAAAATTAATAATACTAATTTGAGCGCTCAAGAAGTAGCTGTAAAGATTAAGGAAAAATTCCGATTGTAATATATTTATATGCTGTTATGTTTTATTGTCCAAGCACTCTCCTAAAAACCACATATACTATTTATATTCAAGGTGGTCACTATTTTAATTGGGGCTTTTTTTAATATAAATGATACTTTAGGAAAGTAGGGAGAATAAATTTGGAAAACGAAGAACAAGGAAGAATTGAAAATCAAGTGTATTCTAATCGGGTTGTAAGATCAGAATTTGATAAGCATTGGGAAACTTGTATTTCCAAAAGTGGTTATGTAATCTATGTAGCGACAAGTGACCATGCTGAAGTAATAGTGCTACTTTCAGATGGTTCAAGTAAATTATTAATCTTCAAAAAAGGCGGTAAAGTAGTAGTAGGTGGCGGTGGAACGAGTCATTACAGCAAACCACATATTGCAAGAAATATTTAAGGTTGAGAATGTTAATTGAGAAGATGCTGGAAAACGGTTAGCCATTCATGTTTAGAACATGAATGGCTAACCGTTTTTATTTGTTGAAGGGATTTTAGAAGAACTTGAGTTAGTAGATAGATAGTTAAAAATGTAACTGCTTATGTATAATTAATATCATTTCGTCAAATGAATGTCACATAAGAGTCTTATAGTGTATGTAGGGAGTGAAACATACACCAAGTAGGAGATGGAATGATGAAAAAAGCGCTACAATATATATTCATATTACTTACGTTATTTACTTTAAGTTATGTAATTTATACCAACTATGAAAAGCAGAAACAGATTAAAAATAATAAACAAGTAATTAGTGAAGTGGCAATGAGGTATGGTATTCCAGATTGGATACCATTATCTATTGCTGATCATGAAACAAAGTTTAATCGAAAAGCGATAGGGGACAACGGAACATCTTTCGGATTATTCCAATTACATCGTGGTGGTTTAGCACCAGTACAATTATCGGAAGATAGCTTAATGGATTCACGAATAAATACAACAATAGCGATTTCTAATATGATTAAATCGTATGAGCGCGGTGTGAAAAAAGGATTGGTTGATTGGGATTTACTTAAATACGTTGCCAATACATCAGGATGGCCAGGAAACTTAGGGGGAGAATGGACGGATAATAATACAAAATATAATAAAGGGCTAGAACAATCGTATCAATTATATAAATAAAAGAGATACACAAAAAAGGCATTTCCAATTTGGGGAAATGCCTTTTTTATGTTATAGTATAATAGTGTTTAAATGATATGTTATTTAGATATATCTTTAATTTTGTTATGTAGTATTTTTATATTAAATAATTACTAAAATTATTTTTTTATATAAGGAGTAAGAAGTAGGAATATGAAAAATATAGATTTTATACTAGAAAGTGACGAATCATTAAAACCGTCAGAACGATTAGTACTATTATTATTAGAGAAGCATAGAATGTTATATACGAACGATCTATTAGCTCTTTCAAATTTATCATATAAAACATTAACGGATTCACTAACAGCACTCGTTTTAAAGTCTTATGTACTGAAAGATACAGGTAAGGGAAGAAGGCAGAATTGTTATAGATTAGTATGATAAGAGTAAGAAATAGCATAATGTAGTGATGTTTTTCATATGTAAGGTTATAGTGTGTTTTTGGTTTTCAAAAGATAAGAATTAAATAACGACATATATTTGTATTTTAATTTCATTTTCGTTAAAGATATTTGTACTTTAAATTTAAATACGAAAATATAATCATCATTATAAAAATGAAAATAAAAAAACAATCCGTTTATAAAGTGGATTGTTTTTTTATTGGAATAATATTTTTTTGAATGTATGTATTTATATTTCATTTCATTCTACTTCACTTGTATACTTTTCAGGTAATAATTCCATTACGTTACATTTTACAAGTTCACCATTATAAGAAAGTATAACTTTCGTATTTTTTCCGTAATCACTAATTAATTCTCGACACATACCACATGGAGCAACAACCCAACATTTTTCTATATCTTCATGAGGATGTGGGTGAGCAACTGCTACAATGGTATCAAATTCATGATCACCTTCTGAAATAGATTTTCCAATTGCCATTGCTTCACCGCATACTGTTATTCTTCCAACATTCGCTTCAACATGTACTGCTGCATACACATTACCCGTTTTGGTTCGTACAGCTGAACCGATATGATGACGACCATATTTATAGTTTTTTTCGATTACTTTTTCAGCAGCTCTAATTAAATCATAGTCTTCAGTGTTTAAAGGCATTACTTGTAACATAGTCTCTCTCCCTTATTAAGCATAATACGACCATTTTAACAGAATATTTTAATATTTAAAATAAATAATGAAGTTTACCCATTATTACCAATAAAATAATCAAATAACATTATTATGTAAACTGTTAATTTAAAAAGGAAAATATAATAATTAATAGAACATATAGAAAGGGATACTCAAATAGTCTGAAAACTGGGGGATTATTATGAAACATTTACAATCAATATCACAAGCTGTCATAAGCGGTGACAAGGAAAAAGTAGCGGAATTTGTAAAGATTGATCCAAGTGTTGTTAACGAATTTAGTGAAGATGGCTGGACACCACTTCATTTAGCAGCTTATTTTGGACAGAAAGAACTAGCAAGCTTCCTTTTAGAACAGGATGCAGATATACATATTAGGGCAAAAAACGAAAATGAAAATACGCCACTTCAAGCAGCAATTGCGAACAAACAAAGCGAGCTTGTAGCTTTCTTAATTGAAAAGGGATCAGATGTGAATGCAGTTCAAAGTGGTGGTTGGACAGGACTTCATGAAGCTGCTTTATTAGGAAATGAAGAAATAATTATATTATTACTTGAAAATCGGGCTAATAAAACGATTAAGAAAAATGATGGGAAAACAGCGTACGATATTGCATTAGAGAAAGGGCATGAGCATCTTTTACATCATTTGCAGGGGGAAGTAAGTTTATGATCAATCGCTGGAATGTAGGGATTTTTCTATTTAATGAAGTGGAAGTGTTAGATTTCGCGGGGCCGTTTGAAGTTTTTTCCGTTACTACAACGAATGGTGAACAACCATTTACTGTACATACCGTTAGCCAAGATGGGGAAATGATTATAGCGCGGAACGGATTAAAGGTACAACCGGATTATAGCATTGAAAACTTACCTCCAGTTGATATTTTAATTATTCCTGGTGGGTTAGGTGTTAGGGAAAACGAAGTGGAAAATGAAATTATAATAAATTGGATTTGCCAGCAAATGAAAGAAGTGAAGTTAATGGCTTCTGTTTGTACTGGAGCGCTTTTGTTAGCGAAAGCAGGTTTACTTGAGGAAAAACAAGCGACAACACATTGGGCTAGTATTGAAAACTTTAGAAAAGATTTTCCGAATGTTGAAATGTTAGAAAATGTAAAGTTTGTAGATGAGGGGCATATTATTACGTCTGGTGGAATTTCAGCCGGAATTAATATGTCATTTCATATTGTGAAAAATTTGTTAGGTGCTGAGGTTGCTGAAGAAACAGCGAAGAGAATGGAATATGATATAGATTTACAATATTAAAAGTAAAACAAGACCAGCATTTGGATATTTCCAACTGCTGGTCTTGTTTTATATTGAATGAATATACGCTAATTCCTCATCTGTAAGGATCGGACGGGTAGTTGCATCTGCATTTTCTTTCGCTTGTTTTTCTGTTTTTGCGCCAGGAATTGCGACCGATACTGCTGGATGGGAGAGGACATAGCGAAGTGCAAGTTGTCCTAATGTCTGATTTTTATTTGAGAGTAATCTTAATTTTTCTACTTTTTGTAAATCTTCTTGAAACCACTTTTCTTTTGGCCATTCTTTGCGTAAATCTTCGTCAGGAAAAGTTGTTTTATTTGTAAACTTTCCAGTTAATATCCCCATTTTTAAAGGTCCGCGTATAACAGCTCCTAAATTGTTCTCTTGTAGGTAGGGCAGTATGTCGTTTTCTGGTTTTCGGTTTAATATGTTGTAATCAAGTTGCACAACATCAATTTCATCGTTTTTATTGAAGTGTTTTATATATTGTAGGTCGTGAGTTGAAACACCAACAGCTCTTACTTTTCCGTCCCGTTTTAATATTTCAAATGCGCGTAAAAATGCTTCTGTTTCTTCTTGTTTATCCCACCAAATGTGACAGAAATAAACATCAATATAATCTGTTTCTAGGCGCAGTAAGCTAGTTTCAAAGACTGCGATCACTTTTTCGGCAGTATTATAAACAGGCTCTCCACTTGGATCATAGTGATGCCCAATTAAACCGCCTTTCGTTGATAAAATGATATTATTACGGTGCTCTCTTATCGCTTGAGTTACTAACCTTTCACTATGGCCTAATCCGTATACATCAGCAGTATCAATAAAGTTTACGCCGCATTCAATTGCTTTCTTCATAGCGGTAATAGATTGTTTGTCGTTAACAGGCCCCCATTCATCGCCGCCAATCGCCCACGCTCCAAAGCCAATTTCTGAAACAGTGATTCCAGTTTTACCTAATGTACGGTAGTGCATCGTTTCTTCCTTCTTGTAAGCAAGTTATAACATCGGTATGCAAAGGGAGAATTTATGTGAGTGAAAATGTTTTCTACAATAGAGGAAAAAGAATAACATAAACTACTATTTTATTGCAGCATAAATAAAAAATTTTACTTTAAATACAGAGATGTCGTCGAACGCTATCTCTAATTGGTTAATTTATGAGATTTTTTTGTGAAGGAGCTTATTTTATAAGAATAGAATTTAAGTTAGTAAGAGATCGTGCCGATGGTAGTGAAAAAATATGGGTTAGGGGGATTTGAAAATGAGGAAACTCAAAAGAGTAAATATTCCTAATATACCAGAGCAACTATCACAGCCTAACGACAATCGAACTATAAATAAGAAGAAGTTAAGGCGTTTTATTTTCATGTTCATTTTTATTGCTGCGACTACTTTGTACGTTCAATATATTTTAACGAAACAACAAGAAGTAATTAATGGCAAAAAAAATACAATAACGAACCAAAAGAAACAATTAGTTTCTTTAAAGAAAGATCAAGGTTCTTTAAAGACTAACATCGAGAATTTAACGGATAATGAAGAAGAAATTTTAAAGTTTGCGAGAAAAGAGTATCAATTTTCTAAGTCAAACGAAACAATATTCGTATTGCCAAAGTGAAGTGGTGGAACAGTTAGCGATAGCTAACTGTTTTTTGATGTATGGGGGAAAAAGGGGTTTGTAGTGTGAATGTCATGGTACAAGGAGTAATGACATATTGTAAAAATGAGAAGTTTGAGCCATTTTTAATTGTTTTAAGAGATTTTTATAATTATGGAATATATGTCAAAATAAATATTGTTAAAATTCTGTCAATTATATATAATACAAGATAAGCGGATATATTTTTTAATCAACGTTGAGTTAACAGCTCATACGTCTGTTAAGAAAACCGTTATCCTCGTATAAGAAAGGAAGATAGCTGTGTACGCTTCAAATACAATTTACATCGTAGGGGATGCGAAAGCACCTCAAAATAATCCCATTACCGAAAAGTACAAAAGCTATTTTGTAGCATTTGTACTTGAGAAGGATACAGGGGAAATTGTAGATGCAGATTGCTCAGCGACAATTGCATTAACATCTCAATTTGTTAAATATTTATTTCTACATAAAAATATTAATGATCCAGCGCTAGTAACAGAAATAAAAAATCGTTATTTCGGTTCGTCTCAAAAGGCGCTGCTTGTAGCACTGAAAGATGCACAAAAAAAATATAATCAGATCGCTGCTTTGTCTACCCACTCATAGACAAAATCCAGCCGTAAGAATCTTCTTATGGCTGGATTTTTTTGTTCCACATTAATGGCCGGATAAAGCCTCCTGCGGATTAAAGTTTCACTTTATAGACAATGAAAGGATGAACAAAATGAAAATAACCGATGTGAAGGTAAACCGCCGACATGTAAAGCTTCATACACCATTTAAAACAGCGCTTCGTACTGTAACGGAAATCGAAAGTATAGATGTGTTTATTCATACAGATGAAGGGATCGTTGGAAAAGGAGCTGCTGCAGCAACGCCGGTTATTACAGGTGATTTTGCCAACGGGATTGAGGAAGCAATATTAGGACCAATTCGTTCTGTATTAGTTGAAAAAGATGTACTGCAATTTCAAACGTTATTGTTACACATTCAAATGAGTTGTATAGGAAATACAAGTGCGAAAGCGGCGGTAGATATGGCTTTATACGATGTATATTGTCAATTTCACAACATACCGTTATACGCATTACTAGGTGGAAAGAAAGAGGTTTATACTGATATTACAGTAAGTGTGGATGAACCTTTATTAATGGCAAAAGAAGCGAAAAAGCATATCGAAAAGGGATTCCAAATATTAAAAATTAAGGTGGGTAAAGAGGCGCATTTAGATTTGGAACGCATAGAGGCAATTCGAAATGTAGTACCCAAAAATACGACGTTACGTTTAGATGCAAATCAAGGATGGAAACCGAAAGAAGCGGTTTCTATTATTAAAGAAATGGAGAATAGAAATTTAAATATAGAATTTGTAGAACAACCTGTTCATGCGAAAAATTGGGATGGATTAAAATACGTGAAAGATAATGTACAAACGCCTATTATGGCAGATGAAAGTATATTTTCAGCAAGGGATGCTTTAAAGCTTGTCCAAGGAGGATATGCAGACTTACTCAATATTAAATTAATGAAATGCGGTGGTATACGTGAAGCGTGGCGTATTGCAGATATCGCTGAAGCAGCTGGTGTGAAATGTATGGTTGGAAGTATGATGGAATCTTCACTCTCAGTTAGTGCTGTTGCACATTTAGCTGCATCTCATCCGAATATTCATTACTTTGATCTTGACGCACCATTATGGTTAGTAGAAGAGCCGGAAGGAATAACTTACACTGGACCAAAGGTAAACCTGCATTCTGCAGTGAATATACAGTCTTAGAAGTAGTGTCTAGCAAACTATCTTTTAAGGAGGATATGTATGAAAAAAATGGGGACTGCATTATTAACAACATTATTTATTTTTTCATCGTTTACAGCGGCAAATGCCGAAGAGAGGAAAGAAAATAAAGCGTATATAGACGTATCGGCTGCAACGTTATGGACTGCACCAGATTCACTTCGGCCAATCGATGAACCGAGTGCGACAAATCCTGTTAATTTATGGAAGTGGACGAAATCAATGACGCTAGATGAGAAGCTTTGGTTAACAAGTGCAAATAAATTAGAAACGCAAGCGCTACTCGGTCAAGAAGTAACGGTAATTGATAAACGAGGTGTTTGGGTAAAAGTGCTAGTGCATGGACAGCCAACGCCGCGAAATGAAGAAGGATACCCAGGGTGGATGCCCGAAAAACAATTAACGTATAATCAAGAATTTGCAGATAAGGCAGGACAGCCCTTCGTTTTAATTACAAAACCGACAGCAATTTTATATATTAATCCTTCTGAAAAACATAAATCGCTTGAAGTCAGCTATAATACGCGTTTACCGCTATTAAGTGAAGATACGATTTCATACCGTGTGTTGTTGCCAAATGGCCAGAAGGCGTGGCTACGGAAAAATGATGGAACTGTTTACCGTTCTCAAAATGATATTCCTACGCCAACAGCTGATGATTTAATAAACACCGGTAAGATGTTTTTAGGATTACCGTATATATGGGCTGGTACAAGTGGCTTCGGTTTTGATTGCTCAGGATTTACTCATACGATATATAAATCGCATGGTATTACAATCCCGCGAGATTCGGGGCCACAATCAAAAGCAGGAATTGCGGTTGATAAAGAAAACCTACAAAAGGGAGACTTAATATTCTTTGCACATAATCAAGGAAAAGGCAGTGTTCATCACGTTGCAATGTATATTGGTGATGGGAATATGATTCATTCACCAAGAGCTGAAAGATCGGTAGAAATTATACCGTTAAATACACCAGGATATATAGAAGAATACGCTGGCGCTCGTCGTTACTTACCTTAAAAAAGATAGGGGGGCTTTATATGAAAAAGGTTGTTCGCTATTCATTAGTTAGTACTCTACTTGTCTCTTCATTTTTAGTAGGCTGTGCGAAAGAAAAAACAGCTACGAAGCCGAAAGATGAGAAAAAAGTATTACAACTACTAGAAACGGGTGAAATTCCGTCACTGAATTCTGGAAAAGTAACAGATGCAGTATCGTTTAATGTTTTAAACAATGTTATGGAAGGGTTATTCCGTTTATCGAAAAATGATGAAGTGATCCAGGCTGGGGCACAAAAATATGAAGTGAGTAAAGACGGAAAGACTTATACATTCCACTTGCGTGATGCGAAATGGTCTAATGGTGATCCAGTAACAGCTCATGATTACGTATATGCTTGGAAGCAACTTATTAATCCAGATACAGCCTCTCAATATGCATATATTGCGTACGATGTAAAAAATGCAGAAAAGATAAATAAGAAACAATTAGGATTAGAAGAATTAGGTGTGAAAGCAAAAGATGATAAAACGTTCGTTGTGGAATTAGAACATCCAGTACCGTATTTTACGAAACTACTTATTTTACCGTCTTTCTATCCAATTAATGAAAAGTTTGCGAAAGAGCAAGGTGATAAATACGGTTTAGAGGCAAATAAAGCGGTGTATAATGGGCCGTTTACGTTGTCGGAGTGGAAGCACGAAGCAAGTTTTACAATGAAGAAAAACGATAAATATTGGGATGGAAAAGAAGTGAAGTTAGATGAAGTAAACTACCAAATTGTTAAAGAAATTTCAACGGCGGTAAATTTATATGAAACAGATAAAGTAGACAGAGCGGTCATTTCTACAGAATTCGTAGATAAATATAAAAATAATAAAGAACTGAAACAATATACAGATCCAGTTATGTATTTCTTCCGTTTCAATGAAAATGTACCGATTCTTAAAAATAAAAATGCCCGTCTTGCACTTAGCACAGTTTTTGATAAGAAGGGGCTCGCGACTTCATTTTTAAATGATGGTTCGGTAGCTGCCAACTACTACGTTCCGAAAGGGTTTTTAAAAGGGCCAGACAAGAAAGACTTTAGAGAAACGGCAGGAGAGTTTAATAAGACGGACGTAAAAAAGGCAAAGGAATATTGGGAAAAGGCAAAACAAGAGACAGGCACGAATGAAGTGACGTTAGAACTATTAAACTATGACTTAGAAAACTTTAAAAAGGTAGGCGAATATGTTAAAGAGCAGCTTGAGAAAAATTTACCAGGATTAAAGGTAAATGTGAAATTACAACCACATACGCAAAAACTAGCGCTAGAGAAGAAAAAAGAATATGAAATGTCGTTATCACGCTGGTTACCTGATTATCCAGATCCAATGACTTACTTAGAAGTATTCCTTTCGGGAAGTACTGTCAATAATACAGGATATGCAAATCCAGAATATGATGCGTTAATTAAAAAGATTAAAACAGAATTAGGTAATGATGAAAAAGCTCGTTGGAAGGCATTGCAAGATGCTGAAAAAGTACTCCTTGATGATGCAGTAATCGCACCAGTATTCCAGCGCGGATTATCTTACTTACAAAAACCATACGTGAAAGATTTATATGTTCACCAATTTGGTCCAGCAACAAGCCTAAAATGGGCGGACGTGCAAAAATAAAGTGAGAGAACAAACAGACTTCACATATGTGGTAGTCTGTTTGTTCTTATTTAAAGCAGAATGATAGTTCATGCTTATAATTTATTAATCTGTAAACAGTATTAGGAGAGGGATTATGTCTGTATTTGCAATACATACGAAAAGGTTATTCGTGAGGAGACCGAATGTAGAAAATGTTAATCATAACGGACGTTTATTATCATATTTTGAATATCCTACAGCTCTAAATGAGTTATAGACATTTTATATGTTTTTTCATCGCTTAAAAATAAAATTATTACATAAATTCCAGTGTGAAATTTATGTAGAATCTTGTATAATTAACATGTTTCTTTGGAAACATTTTCTTGTGCTATAAATATAGGACTTAATAGCGCAACGGAAGGAAATACATACATGTAAATAATAGATAAATAGAATGGAACATGTATAGAAAAAAGGAGAAAATGATGGCGTGTCATAAACAAGGGTTACAATTTATTAGTAATAGAAAGAGGGATAACAGATGAAGATGAAGCATGCTTTTGGCCCCATTATTTTAGCGTGTCTACTCTTTTTCATTGTACTGCTTATCCCATCTAAAAGTTTAATATCACTTATTAGCGATAAGAAAGTTGAAGATGCAGCAACTTCCTTGCAAAAAGAGAAATTACAAAGTGTTTTCTTACAGCAGAAAATGTTAGAGAATTCGCAGTATTTACCGATGTACGGTTCATCAGAATTTTTACGAATGGATGCATATCATCCGTCTAATTATTTCAAAGTAAACCCTGCAGGTTTCACACCATTTCTAATAGGAACTGGTGGTACGCAAAGCTTGGCTCATATTTTAAATATGACGTCGACAATAGATGAATTAGAAGGTAAAAAGGTAGTCTTCGTTCTTTCACCACAATGGTTTACAAAAACCGGTGTATCACAAGGGGATTTTACAAATAATTTCTCCAAACAACAAGCCTATCACTTTATTTTTAATGACGAAATAAATCCTGAAATGAAGAAAAAAATTGCGAAACGTTTACTAGATTACAAAGTTGTTCGTAAAGATGCGATATTAAGTAGTTCGCTAGAAAGTATTGTATATAACGATACAAAACATAACATCAAAGCTGGACTAGCTAAACCGCTAGCATATATGTACCGGAATATTTTAGATCATCGAGATTTATTTAATTCTCTATTTAAGATCGAACCGGTGAAAGAGAAAACAAATACAGGACTGCGTTCAATTTCTTGGGAAGATGCACGTAAACAAGCGGAACAAGAAGGTAAGGCGGAATCCACAACAAATACATTCGGAATTGAAAATCCGTATTACTATAAACATAATTTAAAGAAAAAATTAAAAGTGTTAAAAAACTTTAGAGCAAATGAATCGTATGATGAATCACCAGAATATGATGACTTACAAATTGTTTTAGATCTTTTCAAAGAAAAAAATGTAAAACCACTCTTTATTTCTGTACCTGTAAACGGACCGTGGTATGATTACGCTGGTTTCCCGAAAGAACGCCGTGATGTGTATTATAATAAGGTTCGCGAGCAAGTCGAGAAAGCCGGATACCCAGTAGTCGATTTTTCTAGCCATGAATATGATAAGTATTTCTTAAAAGATACAATTCATTTAGGCTGGAAAGGCTGGATCTATTTTGATGAAGCAGTGCAGAAGTTTTACTCTGAAAAATAGCGTGAAAACAATAGAAACAGGAATGGCAATAAAGCCGTTCCTGTTTTTTTAGTATAAAGGATTTTGGTGTGGGCAATTTGGAAAGGTGTGTATATCTTGAATTTGTCTAAAGTCATAATGTTTCATTGCAAATTGGGCTTGGTAAAGGTATTCGTAAACAAATAATTGATTATTTTGGACGCCGCATAAAACGCCGGAAGTCCCTTGCCCATTTATGAGAGAAACACCAACAGGGTGTCCGATTAAGTATGGTACTTTTTGCTGCCAATGCATAGGGGAAACACTCCTTTTGAGTTACTATACGAATTTACAAATGAATTGTAACTTATCCACGTAAATCTTAAACTGGAGGGTTGTAATAAAATGTCTAGAAGTCATTAATATGAATGAATTATAAGTGTGAAAGAGGAAGGAATGAATTATGGAGAAAGAATGTATTCTAGAAAAAAAGTTAAGTCTAATAGAATGGTGCCAAACATTTAAGGGTGTAACAAATGATGTATGGTTTGAGTCTTTTAGAAAAGGTTCATGGGGAATTGCGGATGTGATTTCACATTTTATCGTTTGGGATGAGTTTTTAATGAAGTATAGAATTCCATACTTTATAAGTAGACAATCTGTACCAAATGTTCCAACAGATGTGGAAGAAATGAACAAGAGTGCAATGAGATATGCGAGGTCTGGTATTTCAAAAGAAGAACTAATAGATCAGTTTATATCCACCCGTAAACAATTAGTTGATCAAATTAATCAAATTCCTGCCCAGAACTTTAAAGATGACTATCAATTCGGCACGAAAAGAGTGAGATTAAACAATTATTTTTCATCACTCATTCAACATGATTTAAAACATAAAGAAGAAATTATACAATTTATAAAAGATAATCAAGTTAATAATAAAAACCGCTATAATTTCGATTGAATTAATAGCGGTTTTTATTTAGAAATTTAAGCGAGTTTTTTACGTTTTTTTGACCATTTTTTTATCATGAAATATAAAATAATAAGAACAACTCCGCCAACAGCGAACGATTTCACATATGGTCCAGCAACGTCATTTATATTACCCCAGTTTTCTCCAAGTTTTTCACCTAAATAAATGAAAATGATAGACCAAGGAATAATCGCAAGTCCTGTTAAAGTAATGAAGCGTAAAAGTGGCATTTTTGTAATCCCGGCAGGAATTGAAATCGCATGGCGAACGACAGGAATGAAACGGGCTGTGAAAATTACGCCAGTTCCATAACGATTAAACCAATCTTCAGCAGCATCAATTTGTTTTTTATGAATGAAAATATACTTCCCATAACGTTCTAAGACAGGGCGACCACCGTATCGTCCAATCCAATAAATAAAGACTTGGGCAATGATTCCGCCAATGGTACCGAATATAACTGCGCCTACAAATGAGATACTTCCAGTTGATACTAAGTATCCTGCATAGGCAAGGACAATCTCACTTGGAATAATCTCAATCATAAGTCCAAGCATAATGCCCCAATAACCTAATCCTTCAAAAAACGTTAATACTGAATGAATAAAACTACTTAACATTGTTGCACCTTCTAGTTCATAAATTTTCAATTACATGTCATTTTTATTTAACAACATAAAAAGTTCATCATATGCAAATTATACCTTATTTAATGAGCATATTGCCATTTCAATACTTTTTTATGTCTTGTATTTGTTTTCTTTGTATTTATAGTAAACGATATAAATTGAGTTTTCATGAAGAGATAATGAAAATAATATTAAAAATTTCTCATTTTAAAAGAGAAGGAAAGGGGTTAGTAGACTGAAAATTTTGTATAATGATGTAAGTGCTGAATTTACAAAGGGGGAGAAGTTATGCATTTTACAGATTCTATTTACGGGTCAGTTACTATTCAAGATAGAGATATCATACAATTGATTGATACTAAAGCATTTCGAAGATTGGCCTATATAAAACAGCAAGGGCATACATATTTTTTACATAAGAACGCAATACATACAAGGAAAGAACATTCGATAGGTGTATATGTACTGGTAAATAAAGTAATAGAACATCTTATTGAGATTGGTGATATTCATTTATCAAAATATGAACGGAAATTAGTCTCTACTGTAGCACTTCTACACGATATTGGACATGGTCCATATTCGCATTGCTTTCAGAAAATCTCAGGTGAGGATCATGGCGATTTGACCGTTCGAATTATTCAAGAGGATGATGAAATACGTACGATTTTAAATAAGACTACTGGATTATTAGAAGATGTAACGAAAGGTTTAACAGAAGATGGAGTTTTTTCGATTATAGATGAGCTATTATTTAATTCACTAGGAATGGATCAATTAGATTTTTGGAATAGAGATTTATATTATTCATCGCTTGAGTTAGAAGGTATTGAGATTAAAGCACTAATCTCGACTATGCGTTTTATAGATGGAAAGCTTGTAATTGAAGAGAATGGTATACCTTATATTGAACAGTTGATTCAAATGAAAAAAAATCTTTATAATCATGGATTTGGTCATCCATTTGTAGTAGGTAAAGACTTATTATTGCAATTCATTTTCAAAAAGATAGAAGAGAAACACATTTCGTTCCATACTCCGGAACTGCAAAATTTCTTTCGTAAAGCAGAGAGATTAGAAGTGAAGGACTTTCTTCCATTACAGGATGAAATAATTTCTAATGAAATAAAGTGCTTTGCAAAATCAAAGCACGTAGAAATAGCATCATTAATTCAGCTTTATTTTTCAACATCCAAAAGCTTATCATTTGAAACAGGACTAGAAGGTGATTTTAACGAGGAAAATAATAAATTAGCGATAATAACTGAGAAAAGGACTTACAGTTCATATGTAGGTGGTATTTATGTTTATAGGAATGGTCAGTTAGAAGATATTATTGAACAATCATCTTACATTCAGGACATAGTGAATTTGCCGAAAAAAGAATTTGTGTATTCAATTTAATTGACCAAGTAATTCGAAATTGGATGGGGTGAAAATATGGATTGGCATGAACGTTTATTAGAAATGGATGACTTACCAATTATATTAGAGTGGTATAATGACGAAGAATTACATAACATAGCGGACGTGAAACCATTCAAACGATATACAATAGAAGAACTTCGAAAGTATTGGACAGAAAAACTGTCTCGATCTTATGCAAGTTATCATGTGATCGTAGTAGAGGATGAAGTAATAGGGAGAGTTGGATTAAAAAAGAAGAGAAATGACGATATATATGTGATGGAGTACTCAATCTTGATTGGCGTCTCAAATTTATATTCAAAAGGGCTTGGAACAGAGATTACAAATTATTTTATCACTAAATCATTTTTAGACCCTGATATACAAGCGGTTGTATTGCAAGTTAGGGAAGATAATAAGAGGGCAATGCGATGCTATGAGAAAGCTGGGTTCAAAAAAACTGAATCGTATGTAGAGAATCATTTGAAAGTGTATGAGATGCAAAGAGTTAAGGAGTGCAAAATAGTATAGAAATTAAAAAATAGGAGCACTTCTGCTCCTATTTTTTACGGCTTCACATCTAAATTTTGTAAAAATAACGTTGCTGAAACGTAACGTTTTGCTAGCATTTGTACATAAGCGGTATGTACAGAAAGTGTGGCGATAATAATAGCGTTACGAATTGCTTCGCGTTGTTCGTTGTTGATTTGATCAAACTTGCTTGCGATTTTATCAGCTTTTTCTTTTACAATATTTTCGATCGTATGAATGGTATCTGTTGCATTTAGTTGTAAGCAATTCCCTTGATTCAGTTCTTCAAATAAAGAAGAATAAGCTACATATAAATGAACAGGGTTAATTAAATCATCACTTCGATCGGCCGGATCATTTACGATGAGTCGTAATAGTTTGCGAATAGATTCAAAATCAAGCGCTGTTTTTAAATCTTCGACAATGAATAGTAATGCTGCTTGTTCGATTGAGTATTTCTTCCCTTTTTGAGGGGAGCCAATCATTTCTTTTATATCTCGTTTCACCCAGTTTTGCATAGCAGTTACAGAGAAACTTGTGTTTTCAATCTGATTACCAAGCGCAACTATTTCATTTAAAGAAAAACCGACATCCGTATCATCGATTTTAATTAATTTTTCAAAAATAGGTGAAAGTGCGGTTGTAATAAAAGCTGTAACGCTTTGTCCGCTTTCAATATCTTTTTTATGTGACTTTGCCCAAGCTTCTTGTAAAATGCTAAGAGGCTTTTTCGTATTCCATCCTCTAAGTGATAGAAGGAGCGTTGCCATTTCGTTTCGTGTGAGATGAAATGTTTCCATCTTTTCACCTCCAAAATTATAAAAAGTTCTTATGAACTTATAATATGTTTTGTTTCATTTAAAGTCAATTCCGTTTTTCTTAATTTTTCCTTTGTTATGGAATTATTGTCGTAAGTAAATAATACTTGCATATTTCGACAAAAGTTCATATAATAAGTTCATAAGAACCTTTAAAATGGTTTTAAAATAAATCTATCATTCTTGTTTTAAAAGAAAGATAGATTTCACATATATCTATATAAAAGGAGAATGGATATAATATGTTGAAAAAACTTGTAGCAGTAATGACAGCATTCATGGTTATCTTTGGGGCTAGTAGCTTTATGTTCGTAAATCACGCGGAAGCGAAAAGTTACAAATCTGGTAAAAAATCATATACACCAAGTTCTGGTCAAAATTCAAAAGTTGATTTAAACAAAAAAGATTCTAATGTAAATTCACAAAAAACGACAACAGATTCAAAAACAAAAGCAACAAACACAGCACCAAAAAGTAATAAAGGTGGCTTTATGAAAGGCTTATTACTAGGTGGTCTTGGTGGTTTACTAATGGGTAGTTTATTTGCAAATATGGGAGCTCTTGGCTCTGTATTAGCGTTTATGGTAAATATGTTAGTAATGGCTGGTATCGTAATGTTAGCAGTTCGTGCATTTAAATACTTCAAAGATCAACGTAAGAAAAAGGCAGATGAAGTAGCATGGAAACAATAAAAATTTCTGAACAAGAATTAATAAATGCGCTTTGCATATATATCGCTGAAAAAAGACAAGTTGGTCCAGAAGAAGTTTCAGTTGAACTAATGTATGATGACGACTACGGTTTCTCTGCAGAAGTAGAGGTAAATGGTCGCAAGCAAATATTAATTCAAGCGAACTTAATCGAAGCACTACGCTTACTACTTGATCGAGAGTACAACGTCAATTCATTTGCAGCAAGATTGCAACTTGAATTAGATGATGAAGAAGGTATTTACGCATTAGCGAAATTTAATAACTCAGATGAGTAGTGAAAAGAGCTGTTGAGAATAATCTCAGCAGCTCTTTTTAGTATGTGCATATGTAGAAGAATAATCACACCAAAGTTCATTCATCTTCCGTCTACCAACATCAATCATTGGATTAAATTGAATCGCTACTTTTTGACGAACAGAGTGAACGTTTTGCATTGCTTGTTGTAATTGTTGGTCGACTGCAATTTCAGGTTTTTCACTTGCATGTTTAGCAATAGATAGACCCGCAACTGTTCCTTGCGCCATCGCGATTTTTCCGCTTTCAATGCCAGTAATATTTCCAGCAACAAATAAACCTGGAAGAGAGGTTTCCATTTCTTCTGAATGAAGCGGGACATGACCGCCAAGTTCAGGAATATAATGGAACGGACAACCAGCTACAGCGGCAAGCTCAGCAAGCGGATATAACCCTCCGGCAATACAAACGAAGTCAGCCTCATATATCTTTTCTGACCCATTAATAATATTTCCTTTAGAATCAATATTAGCAACACGAACACCTTCAACTTGATCTGTACCGATAATTTCAAGTGCAGCTTTTCGGAGATGAAGTGGTGTTCCGTTTATTTTCATTCCGCTATTTGGATAAAAGGTTAATCCGGCTTTTCGAATCCAATCATACTTCATAAAACGACTACCTATACGTAGGAAAGCGGATGGGGCAAGGTGAGCCGCATTTAAGAGTGAGTTTAAGACTTCTTCTGGTTCACTAGCTTTTCCGCTCAACTCACTTTTTTCAGGAAGTACAATATGTTCTACTTTAATTCCAGCTAATTGTAATTCATTTAAAATAGCGAATGACAAAATGTTAGCACCAATAATGATTCCTTTTTTCCCAACTTGAACCCGGTGAACATTTGTCATAACTTGAGCTGCTCCAATTGACATAACTTCTGGAAGTGTCCAGCCAGGAAGGGGAATAGAATACTCAGCAGCCCCGGTAGCAATTAGTACGAACGGTGCTTCTAACGTACCGATATTTGTATGTACGAACCAAGAACTTTCATCTTTATCTAAATTGTAGACGGAAACACCACATCGAATTTCGACTGAAAGTGCTTTTGCTTCTTCATGAAGGCGCTTTGATTCTTCTATTCCGTTCCACCATTCTCCAGTAGGCTCTTGATGCAACTGTCCTAACAATCTCCCGCCCGGCTTCATAAATTCATCTATAACAAGTACGTTAAGTCCAAAACGTGCACAGGAGATGGAAGCTGATAATCCTGCTGGTCCTGCGCCAATAATAATTACATCGATCATCGTTTTTTCACCATCTCTCTCACGATATTTGGATGCTGTTTTCCGCTTTCAACAACCATATCGTTTTCGGCAACAGTTAAGCACGCTCGTACGTTCGTTTGATTGTTTACAGTCACGCGGCATTCAGAACAATGCCCGATATTACAATAAATACCTCGTGGCGTCCCGCTATCTTCATGGACCCTTAACGTTCTTATTCCGTTTGCAAGCAGAGCAGCCGCTATCGTTTCATGTTCATACGCTTCGTATTCTTGACCGTTAAATTGAAAAGTGATGCGTTGACTACTATTTAAACTACCTAAAATAGGATGATGTGTAATTCTATTCATTTATTTTCACCTACCGATCCAAAGGTAACTGCGCGCACTGGTGGTTGATGTTTTAATGGAATTTCATTAGGAGTTATGTCAGGGTTTGTACTTTCAATCATTCGATCTATCATCATTCTACATGTGCGACCGCCGCAAAAACCCATACCAGCACGCGTTCTTAGTTTTAACTCACGAGCTGAGCAATTATATTCAGCAATTGTCGATTGAAGTTGTCCGTATGTAACTTCTTCACAACGACAAACAATTAAATTCTCTTTATTCGTCATATGTATTCCTCCTCTAGTTCGGTTTACACAAATTATTATGCAATAACTATGCCAACATAGAGGAGGAGAAGGGGTTATTGTAACCCAAGCCTTTTTAAACGGTTATATAAAGTGGCCCTCGTTACCCCGAGTTGTTTCGCACATTCTAATTTATTACCATCTAAAATATGTAAAGCCCTTTCAATTACCTTTTTCTCGTGCTCATCCATTTCTTCTTGTAAAGAAAGAATCATATTATTATTGCTGAGTAATAGGGAATGAGATGTTTTGTTCTCTAAAGTATCATTTGTATGAAACGGTAAATATTCTTGTTTTATAATGCCGTCTGTCGCAAATACGACGAGTCTTTCAACTACGTTGCGGAGCTCGCGAATATTACCAGGCCAATTGTAATGAAGCAGTTCATGCATAATACTTGAAGGTAAGTCGCGAATAGGCCTGTTATAGTTTATTGAAAAATCGTTTAAGAAGGAATAGGTTAATTCGATAATATCCTCTCGTCTTTCGCGTAGTGGCGGAATATGCAAGCTAACTACATTTAAGCGATAGTATAAATCTTCTCGGAAAGTTCCTTTTCCCATTTCTTCTTGTAAATCACGATTTGTAGCAGCGATAATGCGGAAATCAATATGTATTTCTTTTTCTCCACCAACTCGGTAATACTTTCGTTCTTGCAGTACACGCAAAAGTTTCACTTGCATATCGAGAGGCATTTCTCCAATCTCATCAAGGAATAAAGTACCGCCTTGCGCGAGCTCTATTTTCCCTTTCTTCCCTTTACTATTTGCACCAGAAAACGCCCCGCGCTCGTAACCAAATAATTCACTTTCAAATAACGCTTCAGGAATTGCACCGCAGTTAATTGAAATGAAAGGGGCATTCGCTGTCTCACTTGCTTCATGAATTGCTTTCGCAAACACTTCTTTTCCAACTCCGCTTTCGCCGAGTATTAAAACCGTGGATTTCACTGAACAAACCTTTCTAGCTAATTGAATCGTTCGTTGTATAACAGGGCTTTTTCCATTCATCGCAAGGAAAGGATCCGATGTATCTTTATATTTTGCTACTTCTTGTTCTAATCGGTGCATTTCATGCGACATATTAAATAGTTTTTCATTCAAAGCGACTTGATTTGTAACATCAGTTTCAGAAACGACTGCTCCTATAATTTCATCGTTACAATAAACTGGATTTGAATTAATTAATACGAACAAATCCGGACGAGGCTGATGGAACTGAGCGATTATGCTTTTTCCGTCATGTAATGATTGTAAAATTTCTAAATCTTTATAATTAAAAAACTGTGTAATGGGTTGTCCGATAATTTCGTTATGTTTGACTGAAAAGATTTTTTCAGCGCCATCTGTCCACGTACGAACGCATTCTTTCTCATCAATGACGGTAACAGAAGAATCAGTCGTTTGAATGACAGTGTTATAAAAAGCTAGCAAATCATTGTAAGAATTATAAAGAAATGGAATCATTTGTTGAGCAGTTACACAGCATATAGGATCTAGATTTTCGTTCACAATTACAACTGCCGAATTGTTAGAAAAAGCTTCGATTAACGTAGTGAAAGAGTCCTCTTCATAAATAACTGCGCAACTACATTCTTCAGTAGATGAAGGAAGGTAATAAAAATTTTTACCTTCCTGTTTCATGTGCTGAATGGTGCTTGTACGATCAATTGACAAAATTTTTATAAACTCTTTTATTGTTGGAAATGAAAATGTCATAGTGTCCTCCTGGTATGTATAAAAATTTAGACAGTGATAAAGAAATAATACACCTATTTACGATAAATTTAAAATATTTTTACAAATAAAAATTATTTCATATAAATAGTTCTGTATGTAGAGTTGGCACACCAATTGCATAAATAGAAAGTGAGAGATTTAGGAGAAAGGAGGGGTGATATGTGAGACACTGTGACGTTTTAATAATAGGCGGTGGTATTATAGGATGTTCTATCGCTTATTACACATCAAAATACGGAAGAGACGTAACAATCATTGAAAAAGGGGAATTTGTCAGTGGGACGTCTTCACGGTGTGACGGGAACATTTTGGCTATTGATAAAGACCCAGGGTTTGATAGTCAAATGTCGTTAGTAAGTCAAAAATTAGTAACTGAATTAAGTGAAGAGTTGGAGCACTCATTTGAATATAGGGCGCCAGGAAGCATTCTCGTTTGTGAATCAGACGAAGAAATGGAGGCAGCACAGCAATGGGTAAATCGTCAAAAAGAAGCTGGATTACCGTTTCGCATGCTTGACAGGCAAGATATAAGAGAGGAATCACCATTTTTTGCAGATGATTTATTGGGTGGTTTAGAATGCGCAACTGATTCGACTGTAAATCCATATCTTCTTGCTTTTTCACTTCTTGCAGCATCGAAGAAATTTGGTACGAAAGCTTTTAATCATACAGAAGTGAAAGAAATAAAAATAGATATAGACGGTTCCTTTATTGTAGAAACGACAAATGGAACGTTTACTGCGAAACAAGTGGTGAACGCAGCCGGTGTGTGGGCTCCTAAAATCGGACAGATGTTAGATGTAAATATCCCAATCGAACCGAGAAAGGGACATATTATTGTAGCTTCAAGGCAACAACACGTAGGTTGCCGTAAAGTAATGGAATTTGGTTATTTAATTTCTAAATTTGGCGGAAAACGAAAAGTGGATGCTTTAACTGAAAAATACGGAGTAGCTCTTGTATTTGAGCCGACAGAAAGCCAAAATTTTTTAATTGGTAGTAGTAGAGAGTTTGTAGGGTTTCATACGAAGATAAATAACGAGGTTATTAAATGTATTGCGAACAGAGCAATTCGTTTTTATCCGAAAATGGCAGATATGATGGTGATTCGTTCATATGCTGGATTACGCCCGTGGACAGAAGATCATTTGCCAATCATTTCAGGAGTGGAACATATTCCGAACTACTTTATAGCAGCAGGACATGAAGGTGATGGAATTAGTCTTGCAGCAGTAACTGGGAAAGTAATTGAAGAGTTATTAAATGACAAAGAAACAATCATTCCTATTGAACAACTTCGTTTGAGTCGTTTTACAGAAAGGGTGTTAAACGGATGAGGTCACAAAGAGTCTTTACGACAATTGATACACATACGGGTGGGAATCCAACGAGGACATTAATTAGCGGACTTCCAAAGTTAAGTGGAGAGACGATGGCAGAGAAGATGTTACATATGAAAAGAGAGTATGACTGGATCCGGAAATTGCTAATGAATGAGCCACGTGGTCATGATGTAATGTCAGGGGCATTATTAACAGATCCGTGTCATTCCGAAGCTGATATAGGCGTTATATACATAGAGACAGGTGGATATTTACCGATGTGTGGCCACGATACAATTGGTGTATGTACAGCTTTAGTTGAATCAGGTTTAATTCCAGTAGTTGAACCGATTACTTCCTTAAAGCTAGATACGCCAGCTGGCTTAGTTGAAGTAGATATTTCTGTTCAAGATGGGAAAGCGAAAGAAGTCTCTTTCTGTAACATACCAGCTTTTTTACTGAAAAATATTTCTGTACACGTCGAAGAAATTGGAACTGTAGAGGCTGATATTGCGTATGGAGGTAATTTTTATGCCATTATCGATGCGAAGTCAGTTGGTCTAGAGCTAGTGCCAGAAAATACTTCTACAATCATTGATAAGGCGATTCATATTAGAAATACAATTAATGAGAAATTTGAAATCATTCATCCAGAGTATTCGTTTATAAGAGGATTAACACATATTGAATTTTACACAGATCCTACTCATGAAAGTGCGCATGTGAAAAATACAGTTGTTGTTCCGCCAGGAGGAATTGATCGATCTCCATGTGGTACAGGAACATCAGCGAAGTTAGCTGTATTATACGCTCATAAAAAAATTGACATCGATGAAGAGTTCGTTCATGAGAGTATTGTAGGTTCTCTATTTAAAGGGTGTGTCATGAATACAACATATGTCGAAAATATTGAAGCTGTAGTAACGAAAATTACGGGATCAGCTTGGCTTATGGGCATGCATAGATTTTTTTACAATGAAAAGGATCCACTTAAAGAAGGCTTTTTGCTAATTCCGCCGATGGAACATGAAACGGAGGATGTAAAATGAACATTCAAAAAATGTATACAGCAGTAGACGTACACGTAAATGGCGAAGCATTTCGTGTAATTAAAGACGTACCATGCAAATACTACTACAGTTTGGAGCAATTAAATGAACAATTTTCAGGCGAATTAGCAGAGGAAATGAAGCTCTTATTAAATGAACCACGTGGTTTTATCGGCTTAAATGGATGTATTGTCGTTCCTTCTATTCATAATGAAGTTGATGCAGCTGTATTGTTTTTTAATCATGAAGGATCAATCCCTCTTCATTACGGCGGCATTGTCGCGGTAATAACGATGTTACTAGAAAGTGGATATTTAAAAAAGAGAGATTCCAATCAATATAAAATTGAAACGTTATCTGGAATTTTTTCAGTGGATGCATATGTAGAGAATGATGAAGTTGTATCTGTTTCGTTTGAAAGCAAACTATGTTATATGGTTGAGAAAAATTTAAAGGTTGGTAATATAAGTTACTCTCTCATACAGGCAGATAAAGTATATGCAGTTGTAGAAAAGGATACGTATTCGCCAGAAATCAGTATTGAAAACATCTCTAAATTAAAAAAATGGGGTGAAGCTACACTTCAAGCTATACAAAAACAGTCATTAATAAAAAGACTTATTTTAGTAGATTCTATGCAAAAAGAAAAGAACCATATAAAGTCGATTACATTTCATGAAGATAGCTTTATAGTACGTTCGCCGGGTTTTGTTTCTACTATTGTGTCTTATGTTCATACATTATTTAAAAATGATTATATAGCGGATAAACCTTTTAGAAATGAAAGTATTTTTAATAGCTTTATAACAGTGGAACAAGTGAAGAAAGAAGAACTAGGATACATTTTTCGATTTGAAAGTAGAGGGTTTATTACAGGAATGCAGACGTTTCTATTAGACCCTACAGATCCGTTTCCAACAGGATTTTTATTAAAATAAAATGTTAAAGGGAGAGATAAAGATGCAAAAAATTAAAGGGGCATTTCCAGTATTAATAACACCGATGGATGAATTTCAAGAAATTGATTGGAAAGGTGTAAAACAAAACGTAAACTACTTTATTGAGCAAAAAGTAGCTGGAATTATTATTAATGGAAGTACGGGAGAATTTGTTAGTTTATCAAAAGAAGAACGATTTAACATGGTAGAAACAGTATTAAAAGAAGTTGATGGCCGTATTCCAGTCATTGTTGGGACTGCTGCGGAGACGACGAAAGAAACGATTGAATATACGAAACATGCAGAAGCGCACGGAGCAGATTGTGCATTAATCATAAACTCGTATTATTGTAAACCGAAAGAAGAGGAAATCTATTTTCATTTTAAAGAAATCTCAAACGCTGTGAATATACCAATTATGTTATACAATAACCCATTTACTTCCGGTGTTGATATGAGTACAGAACTAATGCTCCGTATTGGAAAAGAGTGTGAAAATGTTACACATATTAAAGAATCTAGCGGAGATATTCGAAAAGCGAGAGATTTAGTAAGACAAGGCGAAGGTGCTTTTCAAGTCTTCTGCGGATCTGAAGATTTAGTTATGGAATCTTATTTAGTTGGTGCAACAGGATGGGTTTCAGTAGCAGGAAATATCGTTCCAGGACTCGTTACGAAAATGTATGAGCATTTTCAAAATGGTGAATTAGAAAAAGCGTGGGAAATGAACGATGCTATTTTACCTCTTTGCGAGTTTCTTGAAGGATCAGGGAAATATGTACAAATCGTTAAACGCTCAATGGAATTACACGGGCAAGTCGGAGGACCTTCACGTTATCCGAGATTAGGATTAACGATAGAAGAAGATCAAAAACTTCAAACGATTTTATCAGAAATTGCAGCTCATGCAGCTGTTTAAATAAGGAGGAGAGCATATATGTTAACAACAAACATTGAGCTGAAACCAAAAGTGAAAGCGTTTTTAAATGAAGAAATTAAAATGTTTATTAATGGTGAATTTGTTTCTTCAATAAGTGGAAAGACGTTTGAAACATACAATCCAGCAACAGAAGATGTTCTAGCAGTCGTATGTGAAGCGCAAGAAGAAGATATTGATGTCGCAGTAAAAGCGGCAAGATCTGCATTTGAATCTGGCCCTTGGGCAGAAATGACTACCGCTGAAAGAGCGCATCTTATTTATAAATTAGCAGACTTAATTGAAGAGCATAGAGAAGAATTAGCACAGCTGGAAGCTTTAGATAATGGAAAACCATATCAAGTAGCACTTGATGATGATATTTCAGCGACTGTAGAAAATTACCGCTATTACGCGGGATGGGCTACAAAAATTATCGGGCAAACAATTCCAATTTCAAAAGATTATTTAAATTACACACGCCATGAACCTGTTGGCGTTGTAGGTCAAATTATTCCGTGGAATTTTCCGCTCGTTATGTCTTCTTGGAAAATGGGAGCCGCTCTTGCGACAGGTTGTACGATTGTATTAAAACCAGCAGAGCAAACACCTTTATCTTTACTATATACAGCGAAGCTTTTTAAAGAAGCTGGTTTTCCAAACGGTGTTGTAAACTTTGTACCAGGTTTCGGTCCTGAAGCAGGATTGGCAATTGTAAACCATCATGATATTGATAAAGTAGCTTTCACAGGTTCAACAGTTACAGGAAAATATATTATGCGTCAATCTGCAGAAACAATTAAACATGTAACATTAGAACTTGGTGGTAAGTCACCAAACATCATTTTAGAAGACGCTGACTTAGAAGAAGCGATTAACGGTGCGTTCCAAGGAATTATGTATAATCATGGTCAAAATTGTAGCGCAGGATCTCGAGTTTTCGTTCATCGGAAACATTATGAAACAGTCGTAAATGAACTTGTGAAAATGGCAAATAACGTGAAGCTAGGGGCAGGTATGGAGGCGGAAACTGAAATGGGACCGCTCGTATCTAAAAAACAACAAGAGCGTGTGCTAAATTACATTGAACAAGGAAAAGCTGAAGGTGCTACTGTTGCAGCTGGCGGTGAACGTGCATTTGAAAAAGGTTATTTTGTACAGCCAACAGTATTCACAAATGTTACTGACGATATGACAATTGTTAAGGAAGAAATTTTTGGACCAGTTGTCGTTATACTTCCATTTGATTCGACAGAAGAAGTAATTGAAAGAGCAAATCGCTCTTCATATGGGCTTGCTGCGGGTGTATGGACACAAAATATTAAAACAGGGCATCAAGTTGCCAATAAATTAAAGGCAGGAACAGTGTGGATTAATGATTATAACCTAGAAAATGCTGCTGCACCATTTGGTGGATATAAGCAATCTGGTGTTGGACGTGAATTAGGTTCATATGCACTTGATAACTATACAGAAGTGAAAAGTGTTTGGGTAAATATCAAGTAAAATTATATTCAGTGTGGAGTCTTTTCATCACTGTAGAATAGTATTTGAACCAATAGGGCATTTACGGTAGGTGATTTTCCACCTTACTTCCTTTGTGTTCAACGCATGAGGTGGGAATCATACTACCCACAAATAGCGGGATAAAAGAATGATGAAATATAGTAAGAGATGCGGACAACTGGTAGGTAGGATAAAGGTTGTCCGTTTTCTTATATATAAAATTGCTTTTTCAAAAGAATTATAAGGGGGATTTGGATGGAGAAATTAGTAGAATGGTTAGTAGGGCAAGTATGGAGTATCGGCTTAGTTATTTTTGCATTAGGAGCAGGAGTGTATTTCACAATTGCGACTCGCTTTTTACAAATTCGTTATTTTAAAGAGATGATTAAACTATTATTTGAAGGGAAAAGCTCAGAGACGGGAATATCATCCTTTCAAGCATTTTGTTTGGCGCTATCAGGTAGGGTTGGAATAGGGAACATCGCAGGAGTAGCGACAGCTATCGCTTTTGGCGGGCCTGGAGCTGTATTTTGGATGTGGGTGATGGCGCTATTAGGAGCAGCTAGTGCATTTGTTGAATCGACATTAGCACAAGTATACAAAAGTAAAGTAGGCAATGAATATCGAGGTGGTACGCCATACTTTATTGAGAAGGGCTTAAAAATGAAATGGTTTGCGGTCATTGTAGCAGTGGTTGTAACACTTTCATATGGCGTTTTATTACCAGGTATTCAATCAAGTAGTATCGCGGTTGGATTTGAAAACTCTTCTGGCATTAGTAAATATGTAACTGGTATATTTTTAGTTGTATTATTGGCAGCGATTATTTTTGGTGGAGTAAAGAGAATTGCAGGCGTTTCACAAATGTTAGTTCCATTTATGGCAATTGGTTATGTAATTGTTACATGTATCGTCTTAATTGCAAATATAACAGAAATCCCTAATATGTTTGGTCTTATTTTCTCAAGTGCATTTGGTGTGAATGAAATGTTTGGAGGAATCGTTGGGGCAGCTATTGCATGGGGAGTAAAGCGTGCAGTATTTTCAAATGTCGCTGGTGTTGGAGAAGCAACGTATAGTTCTGCCGCTGCTGAAGTATCTCATCCTGCAAAACAAGGATTAGTTCAAGCATTTTCTGTTTACATTGATACAATTGTTGTATGTACAGCGACAGCACTTATGATATTAATTACAGGTATGTACAATGTTATACCTGAAGGGAAAAGCGCTATTGTACAGAACATAGGCAATATTGAAGCTGGTCCCATTTATACACAACAAGCAGTTGAAACCGTTATGACAGGATTTGGTCCATTATTTATTTCAATCGCAATTTTCTTCTTCGCATTTACAACTTTACTCGCTTACTATTATATCGCTGAAACGACGCTTACTTATTTAGATCATCAATTAAAATATAGCTGGTTAAAACCAGTTTTAAAAATTGGATTTTTAATTATGGTTTACATCGGTAGTGTAGAATCAGCTTCACTTTTATGGAATCTAGGAGATTTAGGAATAGGTAGTATGGCATGGTTAAACCTTATAGCGATTCTACTATTAAGCAAAACAGCATTAAAAGTGTTAAAAGATTATGAAACGCAGAAAAAAGAAGGGAAAGATCCGGTTTTTGACCCTAAAAAAGTAGGGATTGAAGGTGTACCGTTTTGGGAAGAGAGGAGCAAAGAGTTGGAAAGGAAAAGCTCTAAAGAAAAAGTGTCAGTGGATGATAGTGTTAAATTTTAAAAATAAAAAACTGAAAATTCAATCTTTTTTGTGGTTTTATAAGTTTTTTCTAAAGCAAAGGGCCGAATAGATTAAGCTTATAAATTTGCAAAGCAATGATTTTAATGCAAGAATGTATGTTGGTATTGAAAAATTAAAGTTATAAAATAAAAAAGTTCTCCTTTGAATATTATTGTAAGGAGAACTTTTTTATTTTAGCCTAATCTTTTTGAAAGAGTTTCAATTGTTTCATATAGTCAATAGCCTTTGTTTTATTCTTTTGCTTAGAAACATAGTGTAATTCGTTTAAATCTCTATAATAACTATTAACTACTTCTTCAGAAAGAATGCCGTCAGAGATGGCTTTTTTAACTGCACAGTGTGGTTCATTTGTATGTGAGCAGTTAGAAAATTTACATTTCCTAGATGTATTCATTATATCTTCATATCCAAAATTAAAGTTGCCTTCATGAGTTATTAAGTCAAATCCCATTTTACTAATAAGTAATCCCTCCACTTTCGAAAGAGTTTATAAGAATCTTACATATGTACTCTATCGTTCTTAATCTGTAGCTACTATTAAACGCCAGTTGTTACAATGCATTAAGTTACCTGGTGGGTATTCAAATTCGCAGTCAGAAATAAACGCAAAGTTAAGCTTCCGACAAACCGCATTTGAAGCAGGATTATGAATGGAAGGAAAAGCGTGTATATATTTATATTTGTTTTCTTTCATTGCTGCATCAATTGCTAGTTTAATTGCGAGAGTTGCTATTCCTTGCCCTTGAAATTGTGGTAGTACACTCCATCCAATTTCATAAACACTTTCATCATTCCAAGTAGTTTTCCAATACCCAACGGAGCCAATCTCCACAAAATCAGGAGATTGAGTAATGCTAAACATTTGCCCGTCATCACCAAGTTCAAGATATCGTTTGTGGCGTTTTAAAATTTGTTCTTTCGTTTCAGGGCCTCCTAGATGTTCCATCATTTCTGGGGTATTTATTTTATGAAGTAGATCAAGATTTTTATCATTCCAAACGTGAATTTGTATTTCGCGTTCTCCAATTTCTCCGAAAATATACACCATCTCCTTAAACTGCACTTTTCATTTTAATTCTTTTATTGATGGGCTATTTCCTTCATGAATAATTCAACCTTTCTTATTGAAGAAAGGTTACATCTTACTATTCAACATTTTTATAAATTGATTTCTCTACATCAGGGAGAAGTGTGTATATGCTTTTACCGATTAAAGATTCTAATTCTTTCTTAATTGTATAGAATCCCTTCCAATGTAAAGATGTATGGGCGGTTGTTCCGTGACGTAAACCAACTGAAATCAACCTTCTTTCAAGAGTAGTAAAGCCATCTGCGTCAGCTAGAGCGTCGCAAAGGGTAATTACTTTGTTATATAAGTCGTAGTTACTATGTTCGTTCAATATTTCAACTAACCGGCTTTCCGTATAATCGGGAACAAGACTCCACTCCGCTGCAATATCTATATGTTCATTTTTGCAAGGGAATGAGTGTGTCACACAAATAATGGCGTTTCCTGTAAACCCTAAATCATTCATATACATATAACCATCATAGGAATGAATAACCGATTTGGTAAAACCTTTATATCTTCCTATATCATGCAAGAGAGCGGCATTGTATGCTATGTCAACATCTAGGTCATGCCCATTTTTAATAAGTTCGACAGTGATGTTCTCTGTTGCATGGGCAACATGAATTGAATGTTCGAACCAAGGACCTGGGTTTTGTTGATTAGCCCATTCAAGTAATTCTTTTGCGTATGTCCTGTCTAAAATATATTTCATAAAGCCATCCTTTCTAAAAAAATCATATCTTAAATAATTTTAACTTAATATTCAGTTATTCCTCCTTTAATTTTTCTCTTATAATTAGTGGTAATATACAAGTGTATATTGAGTGAACAAAAGGGGGAAAAGGAATGCAAAGTGTAGTAATAGAAGAGATTAAACGACTTGATGAAGACATTGAAGAACTTTCTGAATTGTTGAAAACTGTAGTAGATGATGGAGCTTCAATAGGATTTCTACCGCCACTGGAACGAGAAGAAGCGACACTGTATTGGCACACTGTATTAGCACCAGAAGTGATATTATATGTTGCTAAAATAAACAATAAAGTGGCGGGCAGTGTTCAACTACATTTAATTACAAAGCCAAATGGAATCCACAGAGCTGAAATTTGCAAGTTAATGACCCATCCAAACTTTAGACGTAACGGTATTGGACGCTCACTTATGCAAAAAGCAGAAGAAAGAGCGAAACAAGAAAGTAGGTCTCTTTTAGTATTAGATACTAGAGAAGGAGACCCTTCAAATAGATTGTACAAGTCATTAGATTATCAAGAATCCGGCAGAATACCGAGGTATGCAATTTCTCCGAATGGTGAGTTAGATGCAACGGTTATTTATTATAAAATGATTTAGTTTTTTATTTGAAAAGAGAGAGATTTTCAAACGACATATTTGTTATTATGTCTGTGTGTTAATTTATAAAAAAGATTGATAAAACCCTGTATAATAGGGTTTTTCTTTTGACCCTTTAACTTCATCTGGAATGTTTTATTAAAGGACCAGTTTGTGGAAGGTTTTAACAGGTTTTTTAGAGTTATTATTAAATAGGGATTTTGAAGTCTTTTGGTGAATATTAAATGTTAATCTAAAAGATGGAGGTTGCTGTCATGTTGAAACTGTTTCAATATAACTGGCAAGTTCGTGATGATTGGTTTACATTGTGCGAAGACATGTCGGATGAAGAACTATTAAAGAAACGAATCGGTGGGTTCGGCAGTATCCTACATACTCTATTTCACATTGTAGATGTGGAATATATGTGGATCTTAGGTTTGCGAGGTGAACCAGTGCCTGAGGAGCCATTGTTTGAAGAATATGCCAGCTTGCAAAAAGTGAAAAATCTTTCGGCTCAATACCACGAGAAAGTGAAGCCATTTGTGACATCTTGGACAAATGAAATGGATTCTCGGAAACTTTCAGAAACTGATTTCAATGAAGAACCGATTAGCTCTAGAGACGCACCAATTAGGCGCCGAGTCATTGAATGTACACACGGAGAGATAATACGTCATGTCATTGTCCACGAAATCCACCATATCGGCCAGTTATCTATAAGGGCACATGAAATAGAAAAGGAGCCTGTTTCCGCAAATCTGAGAGGAAGAGGGCTATTTGATAATTAGACTGCCTTTGCCAATTTCGTAATTGGGCGCTTTAATGGCACAAGGATCAAGAATGGAAATACTACATTACGAAAAAAGATTGGAATCCAAATAAACCATTAACACGATCGGATTTAGATTTAGTGCCGTTCTATGTGAAAGATGATGGTGGAGTTAAATCAGGGATAACAGTAACACATGAAGCAAATGTACCAACTGACCGTAGTGGATATCATCTTATTGTAGCTGTTTGGGAGATTGCAGACACTGGAAATGCATTTTATCAAATTATTGATGTGAACCTTGTGAATAATGGTTTAGCCTCCAATTTCGCATTTAACAACGTAGTGCAAGTACCATCTTTATTTTAACGAAAAGATAACCTTTGACCATCTAAATTATTTTAGAGGGTCTTTATTTGTGAAAACAATGAAAAATATAGAAGAAAGTGCAATAATTTATAAAAAAATACGCTTTAAATATTGTCATATTTGCTTCTTTAAGATATCCTTTTCATGAAGAGGTGGAAAACATGGAAAAAGTACTAGTTTTCGGGCATAAAAACCCAGATACAGATGCAATTTGTTCTGCGATTGCTTATGCAGAATTGAAAAAAGAATTAGGAATGAATGCTGAGCCTGTACGTTTAGGCGAAATCAGCGGTGAAACTCAATTTGCGTTAGACTATTTTAAAGTAGAAGGACCGCGTTTTGTTGAGACAGTAGCAAACGAAGTGGACAACGTTATTTTAGTTGACCATAACGAGCGTCAACAAAGTGCTAACGATATCGAATCTGTTCGTGTGTTAGAAGTTATTGACCATCACCGTATTGCTAACTTTGAAACAAGCGATCCTATATACTACCGTTGTGAGCCAGTTGGCTGTACAGCTACAATCTTAAACAAAATGTACAAAGAAAATGGTGTTGCAATTCGTAAAGAAGTTGCAGGTTTAATGTTATCTGCAATTATTTCAGATTCTTTACTATTCAAATCTCCAACTTGCACAGAACAAGACGTAGCAGCAGCTCGTGAATTAGCGGAAATCGCTGGTGTAGATGCAGATAGCTACGGCTTAGAAATGTTAAAAGCTGGTGCTGACTTAAGCGGAAAAACAATGGAGCAATTAATCTCTCTTGACGCTAAAGAATTCAAAATGGGTAACGCAAAAGTTGAAATCGCACAAGTAAACGCTGTTGATACAAACGACGTTCTTGTACACCAAGCGGAACTTGAAAAAGTTATCTCTGCAGTAGTAGAAGAAAAAGGTTTAGACCTATTCTTATTCGTTGTAACTGATATCTTAACTAACGATTCTGTTGGTCTTGCGATCGGTAAAGCAACAAACGCTGTTGAGAAAGCATACAACGTAACATTAGAAAACAACACAGCTACTTTAAAAGGTGTTGTATCTCGTAAAAAACAAATCGTACCAGTACTAACAGAAGCATTCCAAGCTTAATATTATTGAGTACGGATAAACAGGAAGGACAAGTAGTCAGATTGGCTGCTTGTCTTTTTTTATTATAAAATTACAGACGAGCCTATTGGATGGAAATAAAAAAGGATAGCAATAGCTATCCTACTTATCGTTTATTCATAAGATCGTTTCTTATTTATATAAAATGTAATAATAGCAGCAATAATGAAAATAGGTATTGCGTACGCTTGCCCAACAAAGAATTTCCAACCTACAGTATTATAGCCCTCAGATGCTGGAATGATAATCGCGATGATACAAACAATAATATAAGCTAATAATGCTGGGAGTATATTTTTCATAGTTGTTCACCTCCTTTTCATACTACATTTATATATTGTACTATTGAATAGCGATTGGGAGATTAAGTATGCTTGATTTTACGAAATCTTCACAAATTCACTAAAGGATGAGGTATATGCATGCTGTATGAAAGTGACTTTAGTACGGTGTGTTTATGTAATAATATATATACTTAATCGACTGTTCTAAAAGAAATTAAACCAAATATAGAAGATAATGTAATTTTATCTTTCAAGATTATTATATAGTATTCTGTAAAAAAATGTACTGGGAAATTGATATTTCATAAGAAAGTTAGAAGTGAGGTAAGAAATAACGATGAAAAGATTATGCATTATTCCATGCGGAAAAAAGAAAATTTGGGATAAGTACCCAGATTACGGAGAGGCAGAGGCAAAAAATGTATATATTAGCCCGTTCGGAAAAGCATGTCAGGCATACGCAGCGGAGTTTTTCGAGAACTGGGTTATATTATCAGCAAAGCATGGATTTTTAAGACCAAATGATATTGTACAGGAAAACTATGATCTTGCATTTGATTCAAAGAGTAATGAGATTATTAGTATAGAACAATTACAAAAACAGATGATTGAAAAAGACTTACTTCAGTTTGATGAAATTGTCTTACTTGCAGGCAAGAAGCATAAAAAAGTAGTGACGAAGCTATATCCAGAAGAAATCATTACATATCCGTTAGAAGGATGTAGAGGGATTGGGTATATGTTGCAAAGGTTGAAGGGTGCTGTGGAAGCGCAGCAGGATATAACGGAGAGTTAAAAAGTAAAGTAGGATTCCTATACGCTCTAACGGGACAAACTGTTGGGGATGGTGGAGAAAACGGCGGTTCTAATGGTGGTATGAATATATCAAAGTTAGATAATAGTTGAAGCCGTCCTTAATCGGACGGCCTCAACTATTATCTAAATGCTTCCTTAGCTTTCTCTATTGAGTTTGTATTCGATAACCAAAACAGACAGCCCAAAACATAAACAAACAGCCTTTATCTTGCTAACTCTCACAAGAACTTACACTTTTGCTCTGTCTGTATTTAACTTAGAATACAAGATTCTTTCATTTTTATTCCCGGTTATATTTGAAAAAACTGTATGTTTTTTATCTCAAATCAATTATATCTATAAATTTAAGGAAGATTCTGTTATAAGATGCATCAGTGCAAGTTATTAAATTCTTTATCGGATTTATGTCAGTTACAGTCATATATCTAGTAAGCAAATGACCATCTCTATAATAAGTAATCAATATCTTCTCTTCAGAAAGAAATGAACATAATAACTTGTTTTCAATAATTTCTTGTTCGTCTTGGGTTAATGTAGGGCGCTCCACTTTTGTTTGTTTTTTAACAATCTTACCAATACCGTTGAATTTCTTCGGTACCGAAGCGAATGGAGTCCGCTTAACCATGCCTATTCTTTTTGGTATATTTGTATAGTTCATGCTGTATATCTCCCTAATTGCTATTAATAACTGTATCATTATATCAATTTTTGGAGATGTTAGGATTATTTATGTAATAATAAAATAAACATTTAGAGGTTTTTGGCTCCTTATAAAATCAAACCAATTTAACTAAGCATGATATATATATCATAGGAGAAATTACTGTGGAGTCCCTTTTCCCAATTAAAATTATGAGATAAAAAGAAAAAATGTAAACACAGAAATTTTAGATTAGTATATTGATCTTTATATAAAATAAAATCTGCTTAATTGTAAATAAAGCCTATGTACATGTGGGGTAAAATGGAAATAATCATGTCAAATAGCAAATTATTATTTGAATAGCGGTCATATTTTGGTCACAAATCCTATAATTTTACCTTAGTTAACCCCCCCTCCATAAACTTTGTAATAAAGCCATTTCTCATTACATATCCGTTAGAAGGATGTAAAGGAATTGGTTATATGTTGCAGCGGTTGAAGGGGGCTGTGGAAGCACAGCAGGAAATATAGGCATGAATTAGTACTTGATTCAAATTACATCACATTTATACATTTAAAATAGACTATTAAACAAGCCTTTTTACGCTTTTAAACATAGAATATGATGAATTCTAATATGTATTAGGGGGGAGTCATATTCATGGGAAATAATTGTCGTTGTAGACATTTCCGAGATTGTAATAGATTTTGGGATGATTTAATGTTTGGAAGATGTAGACGCAGAGATTGTGATGATTGTCGTTGCAATCGTAAACGTCATTGTGATTGTGATGAATGCCGTTGCAATCGTAAACGTGACGATGATGATGATAAATGCCGTAAGTGGTAATTTTCTTTGAAAGAGTACTTTGAAGTAAAGTACTCTTTTTTTGTATGAACCTTTTAGATTCCATTTTGAACTGATTTTTTTACAATTTCCCATGTATCTTGCTTTTTAATCTTTATAGCTACATTAGTTCCGTTAGATTCCTTATAAAAGATATAACCATTGTTTGAGTTCACATATGTTATGGGTTCACCTATGCAATCTCGTGAACAAGATTTATTGATGAGCTCAATTAATGATAGTTCGCTCAGATCGGTTTTACTTGCATTTATTACGATATCAAGGCTCGTTTTACGATAACCTTGTAAGTTTACATGAAAAGTGTTTTCAATTTCTCCTGTAATGCTAGTATGCATTACTTCAACTGAATTTTTCTTTTCTTGAAGAAATCCGTTTTCATAAAGTAATTTTGTATATCCAAGCCATGCGATTAAAACTAGCATGAAAAATATACCAGACATTTTTAGTGTTCGAAGCCGTTTACTAACAATTGTTTCTGAGTATTTCATTCAGTCTAATCCTCCAATGTTTTTAATTTAAAGTATGCCTGGATACATACATTTAGAAGAGGATGAAAGGTAACGAGTTCTTGATTCAAAAAAGAAAACATCAAAAATTAGATGCTTTCTTTTTGAATGATTATTGTTATCTGTTAGTTACTTGTTTCATAAGCGGTCTTATTTCTTTAACAGGTGGTTTTTTATCATAGGCATCAACGTAAGAAAAGTAGTAATTTAAGTTTCTGAGAAGTCCTTTTCCTATTTTTGCGCTTAAGAAGGGGAATACTTGTCCAGTATAATCATCGAGAGATTTACAATAGTATTTTTCATCTAAGTATATGCTGTATTTACATGTTAGTTCTACTAATGAGTTACCTTCATCATCAAATACTTCTTTAGAATCAATAATGTCTATTAATGCGAATTTTTCATTCAGATAAACTTTCTTCTTTTTCTCGTGCTTATTTGTGAGGATAAATACGAGACCAATTGCGTTAATCAAACTATTTCCTCCTATAAAAAACGGATATTAATAAAATATATCGATATAAGCTAAATGTAAAGAGGAGAGGCGTAAAATGTGAACTAGATAGAAACAATAATAAGCCGATTTGAAGACAAATCGGCCCATTATTATTGAAATACTTGCGGAAATTGTTTTACGATTGCATCTGTTATAGTATCAGCCATTTCTAATGCTTCTTTTTCAATTTTATCGTATAGTTTTACACTGGCATCATAATCCTTATTTAGGAAGGCAAGTGCTTCCGCTTTCGTTAACGCTAAATGCTCATAAAACATTTTTCTAAATTCTTCTTTTTCTATATATGGGTTGATACTGGTTAGAAACTCAACAATTTCATCTCCATTAGCGTACCACTTCTTTTCTATAGCGGTAGCTGCGTTTTGATCACCAGCTTTCGCGGCTTTAACAAGATCAGCAGCGATTGTTAAGTGGTCTTTAATTAATGCACTATATTTTTTTACTGCATTTTCTCCGTAGAATGGTTCAAGTGATAGCCCCATGTGTGTTGCATTTTGTAGAAGACGTCCAACAGTAACGTTTACGTCTGGCAAGTTAAAGATGATGCCTATAATGGCTAATCGCGTCCAAGTGACGTGTTGTTCCCATAAAGAACGCATATATCCTTTTAAAAAGTTTTCGTTTTTACTAACTCGGTAATTTCGTACAAATGAATCGAAGTTTCCATTAGTGATATGATAAGGGGAGTAATACGATTGCCAATAAGTATACATAAATAGTTACACTCCTTTGAACATGTATATCTCACAATATGATAAACGTTATTTTTAAGTTACGTGTCCAAGAGTTTTTTTGAGAGTTGGAAAAGGAGAAAGTTGAAGGTTGAAGAGGAATAAAAAACATACTTATGATATATATGAATCAAAAGAATTTTAAAATAATAGAGGTCCTGCAAGGGAAATTGCAGGACCTCAAAAGGGTATTGCCGAGATGTCGGACTCGACTACGTAATATTAGCACAAAATTCTTTCAAAATAACCTGGTAAATGTGTCCAAATGAGAAGGGTACTTTTTAATAAAGTTAAAGGGATCTGCTTCCCGCGGCAGACCCCTTTAACTAGATAATGTTGATGAGCAAAAACTCATCTAGAGTACCTTCATAATAACAAATGAAATTCACTTTGTGTATTGAGAAAAAATGAATTACTTATATGAATGTAACGGATTTATATTTTACTTTTTGGAATTATAATCATTTGTGGAGAGCGGAATAGGGTTCTAAAATGGAGAAAAGACTTTTCAGCCAGACTACGATACATTGCAATATGTAATTATAAAAAAGACCTGCTAATTTAAGCAGGTCAACATAAGGGGTTTATCTAACAGATTATTATATATGGTAACAACTGTATTGTAGTAAGTCTATAAGTTTTATGTTGAGAAAATTTGTTTGAATGATATATATTTGGCACATGTATTAACGTTTAAAAAGTTGAGAAAGGAAATTCATAAGCTTGCTATAAGAAAATAAGGGCTGATACTTATAAAATGATTCATATTTCCATGCATCATTATTAGAGAATTGGAGTTGTTTCTTTTCTGCTTTAGACTTGCTGGAACTATTGTATCGTTGTTTCATAATTTAACCTCCTCAAATTCACATGTATACGATTAGTAGTATTCTAGGAAGGCGAATAAAATGAATATTTATATTGAAATTCTAACTTCATGTGTACTAGATTTGTGTTTTATATGCTGTAAAACGTAGAAAGCAACTAAAACGCCGATACTAATTAATATCCATAACGAAGAGAAACTTAGAATAATGAAAAAGCATGCTATTAAGCTTAAAGAGAGTGCTTTGTTAAAGAATCCAGGTAATAGTTTGTATGCAGCGAAAACTTCACAAATCGCATATCACAAAAACAAGTGGATTTCTCCAGCTTTACAAGAATTATTAACAATTGTTCGTGGATCATGCAAAAGGATGGCGAGAATCAGTTTGATGATAGATTATATATAACTCTTTCATTCAGCACTTTCATGACGCATAAGTGATGATATAATAGGAATAGATGAAAGATATAGAAAAGCAGGTGACTCTTTTTTGTTTACAAAAGCACAAGAACTTTTAGCGTCTTATTTCGGTTATTCGTCATTCCGAAGAGGACAAGATGAAACAATTAAAAATGTATTAGATGGGAAAGATACAGTTTGTATTATGCCTACGGGCGGTGGTAAGTCAATTTGTTATCAAATTCCCGCATTAGTATTCGAAGGAACGACATTAGTTATCTCACCTTTGATTTCACTTATGAAAGATCAAGTAGATACATTAATACAAAACGGTATTTCCGCTACATATATTAATAGTTCTATTTCTATTACAGAAGCGAATCAACGAATTCAATTGGCGAAACAAGGGCATTACAAGTTGCTTTACGTGGCGCCTGAGCGTCTTGATTCTATGGAGTTTGTTGATCAACTTATGGACATGAAAATCCCGATGATTGCAATTGATGAGGCGCACTGTATTTCGCAGTGGGGTCATGATTTCCGCCCGAGTTATTTACATATACATCGCATATTAGATTATCTTCCAGAAAAACCGCTCGTTTTAGCATTAACAGCAACAGCAACACCACAAGTACGTGATGATATTTGCAATACGCTTGAAATTAATCAAGAAAATACAATTATGACAACGTTCGAGCGCGAGAACTTATCGTTTTCAGTAATTAAAGGACAGGATCGTAATGCGTATTTAGCAGATTATATTCGTCAAAATCAGAAGGAATCTGGGATTATTTATGCAGCTACAAGAAAAGTAGTCGATCAGTTATATGAAGATTTAGGGAAAGCAGGAGTTTCGGTATCGAAATATCATGCTGGTATGAGCGATCACGATCGAAATGAACAGCAAGAACTCTTTTTACGAGATGAAATCAGCGTTATGGTAGCGACATCAGCGTTTGGAATGGGGATTGATAAATCGAATATTCGTTACGTTATTCATTATCAACTTCCAAAAAATATGGAAAGTTACTATCAAGAAGCAGGACGTGCTGGTCGTGACGGATTAGATAGTGAATGTATTTTGTTATATTCTTCTCAAGATGTGCAAGTACAACGCTTTTTAATCGATCAATCAACTGGAGAATCACGTTTTTCAAACGAACTTGAAAAACTCCAAAATATGACCGATTACTGTCATACAGAACAATGTTTACAATCATTTATTTTGCAATACTTCGGAGAAGAGCCGAAAGAAGATTGTGGTCGCTGCGGTAATTGTACGGACGACCGTGAAAGTATTGATGTGACGAGAGAATCACAAATGGTACTATCTTGTATGATTCGAACGAACCAACGATTCGGAAAACAAATGATTGCACAAGTATTAACTGGATCTAAAAATAAGAAAGTCATTGAATTTAATTTTCATACTTTGCCAACATACGGTCTTTTGTCAAACCGTAGTGTAAAAGAAGTTAGTGAGTTTATTGAGTTTTTAATTTCAGATGAGTTAATTGCAGTTGAACATGGTACGTATCCGACATTAAAAGTAACGGGAAAAGGAAAAGAAGTATTACTTGGTAAAGAGAATGTTTTACGCAAAGAACGAGTAGAAACGAGACAAATTGTTCAAGACCATCCTTTATTTGAAGTGCTTCGTGAAGTGCGTAAAGAAATTGCGCAAGGAGAAGGTGTACCGCCGTTCGTTATTTTCTCTGACCAAACGTTAAAAGATATGTGTGCGAAAATGCCACAAAGTGACTCCGAACTCCTAACTGTAAAAGGAATCGGAGAACACAAACTTGTGAAGTACGGGTCTCACTTCTTACAAGCAGTTCAGCACTTTATTGAGGATAACCCAAACTATGCGGAAACAATTAAGACTGAAGTTGTTTCAGAGAGTAAAAAATCAGGAAAAGCGTCAGCGAATTCTCATATAGAAACATATGAAATGTATAAACAAGGCATTGATTTAAATGAGATTGCGAAAGATAGAGGTCTATCAAGACAAACGATTGAAAACCACTTAATCCGTTGCCATGAAGATGGTATGGAAGTAGAGTGGCAAAGCTTTGTTCCAACAGAGTATGAAGCTCTTATTGAAACTGCCGTACAAAATGCAGAAGGTGGTTTGAAATCTATTAAAGAACAGCTTCCAGGTGAAGTGAGTTACTTTATGATTCGTGCATATTTACAAATTAGAAAGTAAAGAGCAATAAAAAGGGGATAGGGACATATGCATCATGTTTTCGTGTATGGCACGTTAAGAAAAGAGCAAACGAATGCTCATTATATGCAAGGTGCAACATGCATCGCAGACGGAGCATGGACGTATGGCAAATTATTTGATACAAACGAAGGGTATCCTGCAATGATTTGTTCAAACGGGGAAAAGGTATACGGGGAAGTTTACGAAGTAGATGATGAGGTTTTGCAAAAGTTAGATGAACTCGAAGAATATACAGGTAATGCAGAGAGTGATTTATATGACCGGATAACGCAAACAGTATATTTTGCTGATAAAGAAATACATACATATGTGTATGTTGCTCAGGATAAAGAGATGTTAAAGAAAATCATTGATTCTGGGGATTGGCTCGTGTATCAAAAAGTATAATAAAAGCAGCTAAGGATAAATTGGTAAGCAGATAATGGAATAATTCATTATCTGCTTTTTATTTTGTTTTCAGTTGAAATTCTCAAATCAATAGAGAATAAAATACATTTGAATATTCTGTTTAATTTGATAATATAGAATTGTAGGCGATAAATAAGGGGGATTTTTAATGGGTATCAGAAATTTAGTTTCTAACCTGTAGTAGAAAAAACTATTACAGGAGGAGAATAATAATGAACGAATTAAATGTGAAGGAATTTTACAAAAAACAATTTGAACTGTCGAATTATGATGTAAATACAGAAAGCTGGATAGAGCAGGTTGCTAAAGAGGTGCAAGAACAAGTTGGATATCCGTTTCAAACGATGTTGGAACTTGGTGCAGGGAATGGTGGATTTGCCAGAGCAATGTCAAAGCTAGATATAACAATGACAACTGTAGAGCTTGTATCAGAATTAGTTGAATTTGCAAAAAGGCATTCTAGTAACGATATTATGATTTATCAAGGCGATTTCTATCAAATTGATATTCCAAAAGAATTTGATGTAGTAAGCTATTTAGACGGATTTGGTGTAGGAACAGATAAAGAACAATTATTTCTATTAAGTAGGATTAAAAAATGGATGAAAGATGATGGTTATGCATTAATTGATATCTATCAACCATTGTATTGGAAAGCAGTGAATGGGAGAGAAATGTCACTTGGTACAGCGATGCGAAAGTATGAATATGACAGTATAAATGAAAGAATGCTAGATCATTGGTGGAATCCTAATCAGCCTAATGAGATTGTAACACAGTCTTTACGTTGTTATACAGTTGAAGAGATTAGTGATTTATGTGCTAAAGCAGGTTTAAGTATTGTAGGATTCTTCCCAGGGGGAGCATTTGATTTTGAAAAATTGCGATATAAAGAGCAAGCTTCACTACATGAGTGCTTATCTTATCGTATAAAAGTAAAAAAGAAATAAAGAAATAAAGAAATAAAGAAAGAAAAGGTAGGGATTATCCCTCATACACATCAAGCTAAGTTTATGTGAGGGGAATTTCAAATTTGTAGAATCTAATAAATAAATGCAACGAAAATAGTTGGTATACATCGTTGGTTGAGTGCTTCTGGATTCATAGAAATATCAGTGTTGGCTTCTAATCGACTACAAGGTTGAGTTAATGAAGTATGTGCTATGTTTTTGCTTAATCAAACACATAGGGCTACTAGTTCTTGTGTACCTTATTCCCTTGATTGTTAAATGAATCAAATCATTCCAAAGTATTAGGTGATATATATCATCTAATACTTTGGAAACTAATTTTAGTTCATCAGAAATCGATAAATTCATATTAAAAACGCCATCCTTTTTGTATATTTCTATAAAAAGAATAGCGTTTTTTTCGTTATATGGATACAAATTTACATTATTTTGATAATAGTAATAGGGCGAGAACCTATTATGTTTAACCAATAATAAAATGACACAATTGACAAAATATGCATCGGTGTTATAATGATACATTGTTATCAAGGTAACAAAATATTATTTTTTTGCGGTAAGGATGTGGAATTATGAAACAAAATAATGAACAAGTAAATGGAAAAAATCAAAAAATTAAAGTTGAACGTGTACAAACTGGAATTAGAATGGAAAAAAGAATGGTGAAGGTTTTGAAAGCGATGGCAGAGTATCATGATATTTCACTAGGCGTTCTTCTTGAAAGAATCGTTCTACATTCTTTTGAAAATAAACCTGTGTTTAGCGATGAAAGTCTTGAAAAAGTTAAAGCTATAAAAGAAGTTTACGATATGGATTATGGGCTAGAAATAAGTCGTCAGTGGAATGATTCGGATAACTAGAATGATTATTTTCAAATACAGTACCATCTAGATTTTTTGTAAGCAATCTATGAAGGGAAGAAACTAAATAAAATTATCAGGAGCGATATCAAATGAAATTCAGTACATTGACAATATTTGATAATTACCCCAATCAATTATCCCGAACTCCTAAACAATTCTATAATGAGGTATTGGAGCAAGCCGTTCGGGCTGAAGAAATGAATTTTGATGGGGTATGGTTTGCAGAACATCATTTCTCAGATTTTGGTGTTAATCCCTCTCCAGCAGTTCTGCTCGCTGCGGTATCTCAAAGGACGAATAGAATTCGTCTTGGTATGGGTGTTTCAGTACTGCCATTACACAACCCTATACGAGTTGCTGAAGATTATGCGGTGGTTGATCTTTTATCAAACGGAAGATTAGACTTGGGGCTAGGTAGTGGATATGCACAGAAGGAATTTGATGGTTATAATATTTCATTGGAGGACAAAACTGAGCGTTTTAACGAGTCTCTAGAAGTGCTACGTAAGGCATGGTCAGGCAAGGTTTTTTCTCATCAAGGGAACTTTTTTCAATACAAAGACCTTAGGCTTAATGTTCAGCCAACACAAGCTCCGTTTCCGCCTCATTGGATTGCAACCTCTAGTGAAAAAGGTGTTAATCATGTTGCTAGTATGGGAAACAATTTCATGGGGCTTGGGTTTAGTAAATCACGAGATGAATTAGCAAAGCTGATTGATACTTACAAGAACACGTATCTAAAGTCAGGATACGGTAATCCAGAAGAGTTGGAAATCCCTATTGCATTTCATGTTCATGTTGGTGAAACATATGCAGATGCTGAATCAAATGCAAAAGGCCCTTATCAACTATTTATGAATACTCCGCGTGGGACGAATATTTCATATGAAGACCTTAAACATAAATTCAATCCAGTAATAGGAAGTCCTGATGAAGTTATTAAACAAATTCAGTCTTACAGTGAAATAGGTGTTACGAATTTTATGGCAGTAATGAATTTTGGTGGATTAGAACATCATAAAGTACTTTCATCTTTAGACTTATTTGGTAAGTATGTAATTCCTGCATGTAAGTGAAAAATTGATTGTTCCCCAAAATAAAAAAATGAATATAATTCTCATAAATAAATATAGAGAGAAAATTTTATTTTAAGGATACTTCAAAATCTTAGATAAAGAGGTATGGTTTTTTTGTGTTTTTCTTTATTTCGGAAAATTCTCACTTAGACTATTGACTTTATGAATGGATTTTTAATACAATTATATCTCGACTGAAAAAATTGGAACGGACAGGAGGGAATCATCAAATGAGCAACATTTTTGAAGAAGAGTTACAAAAAATGAAAGATACGTTAAGTACGATGGATGATCAATTAGAACAGCTTGAAAAAATCCCGGTTTATTATGGAGAAGATTTTAAAGAGCAAATTCTTGAAAGTATGAGGGAGTCTAATAGACAAAGCTTACGGATTGGTGTACAAGAGCCGTATTTTGGAAGATTAGACTTTCAGGAGGATGGCAAGGAAGTAGTTATGCCGATTTACATCGGTAAAGTAGGTGTTTCAGATAAAGATACGATGAAACCAATTGTAATTGATTGGCGAGCACCTGTCGCAAGTATGTTTTATTCATTTACTGGTGGTGATGAATTAGCATTTTATCATTCACCAGACGGATTAGTAGAAGGCGATGTTTATTTAAAGCGAAACATTTCCATTCGAAAAAGAGAGCTTGAACGTGTTGTTGATACATATGTGAAAGGAAATGAAGATGTCTCGCATGCTGATGATTTTCTTCTATATCGATTAGGTGAGAATAAAGATAATAAATTAAAAGATATCGTTTCGACTATACAATCGGAGCAAAATGATATTATTCGTGCGGAAAGAAACTTACCATTATTAATTCAAGGGGTTGCAGGGAGCGGAAAAACAACGATCGCTTTACATCGCCTTGCTTTTTTAATTTATGAATATCGTGAACAGCTAGAAGCGGAGAGAATGATCGTATTTGCTCCAAACAGTTTGTTTTTAGACTATATTTCGAGCGTACTTCCCGAATTAGGTGTAGGCAATATTAGTCAAACAACGTTTCCAGATTGGGCATTGCGTATGTTAGAGGGTTCGGTGAAACTAAAGCAGACAGAAGAAAAATTGAAAGAAGCATTTTCAATTAATCGCGATGAAAAAAAGGTTATGCTCGGTAAATTAAAAGGAACGCTGGAGTTTAAGTCGTTTATTGAAGAGAGAATGGTTCAATTTGAAAAAGATTTAGTACCGACAAAAGATTTTGAGGCGTGGGATAAAGCAGTTATTCCAGTGGAAGACGTTAAAAAATGGATGCAAGTTGAATATAAACATTATCCATTAAAGAAAAGAAGAGAACGTTTAGCCGGCCGTATGAAGCGCTGGATTGAAATTGAACTTAAAAAGTTTGGAGAAACAAACGAGAAAAAGTTACTAAAAAAAGAAGCTACAAAGAGATTGAACACATATATGAATTTTTGGCCGAAAATGAGCCCGCTTTCACTATACAGTTCAATGTTGAAAAGTAAAGAAATACTCGAAGTGTTACCTGAAGAACTTGTTCAAGAAACAGAAAAGAATTGTCGTAAAAAAGAAGTGTATGTAGAAGATTTACCAGCTCTAATTTACATACATCATCGAATAACTGGAATTGAAATTGGACAGAAGTTTCATCATGTCGTTATTGATGAAGCGCAAGACTTCTCACCATTCCAAGTTTATGTACTAAAAGAAATTACACTAGGTAATTCTTTCACCATATTAGGTGATTTATCTCAAGCGATTTATGATTATCAAGGAATTGAAGACTGGAATGCTTTTAAGGAAGTATTCCAAGAAACAGGTTATTATGAACTGACGAGAAGTTATCGTTCTACAAAAGAAATTATTGAATTTGCGAATGAAATAATTAAAAATGCAGAGATTCCAGTGGGACTGGCAACACCAGTTTTCCGTAGTGGTGAAGACGTTAAGGTGATCCATGCAGAAGATCAATTCACTGAAATTATGAAGACTTTACAGCACTTGCAAAATGAAGATGTGAAAACAATCGCGGTAATTGGAAGAACAGACGATGAATGCCGTGATATATATGAGAAGTTAACAAATACAGGATTAACTGTTAACGTGATTGAAGCAGATCAAAGTAAATACGAAGGTGGTATTTCGGTAGTACCTGTATATTTAGCAAAAGGCTTAGAATTTGACGCAGTACTTCTTATCGATGTCGATGAGGAGCACTACAAAAATACAAAGCACGATGCGAAATTATTGTATGTCGGATGTACGAGATCGCTTCATGATTTATGGATTTTCCATAGTGGGGAAGTGTCACCATTAATAAAGGGATTAAAATAATAAAAAAATTCAAGAGGCTTTTCTAGTAATGAACAGAAAAACCTCTTGTTTTTCTATATAAAGATATGGGGGAGAAAATGGGTATGGTCACAAAAGTAATAACAAAAAGAAATTGGGAAATCGCAAAAACAATTGGAGAGATTAATGAAGCCTCCCTTAAAGAAGAGGGATTTATTCATTGTTCATTATTAGACCAAGCTTTAAAAGTTGCTCAAAAACATTTCAATCATGAAAAAGATGTTTTATTACTTACAATAGATCCATCTCTTGTAAAAGCAGAAATAAAATATGAACTTGCTTCAAACGGTCAAGAATACCCGCATGTATATGGAGTAATCAATGTTGAGGCGATTGTAGAGGTTGTCCCATTTTCTAAAGAAAAAGGAGAGTTTATATTACCAGAGGTGCATAGTTAAAAGTATTATTGGTATTTAAGTTTGTTAGTGAGCTGCAAGAAAATAAGAAAAGTACAAATTATATAGTTTGTGCTTTTCTTATTTTCTGATTTTTATAAAAACCGATTGTTTTTGTCACAACTATACTGTACGATACATAGTATAAAACATATACTGTATGACATATAGTAATAAAAATGAGGTGGGTGAATGGAGAGTTTATTAAATTCATTAATTACAGAGTTAAGAAGAGGGACGTTGACATTAGCGGTTTTAAGCCAATTAAGAACACCGCAGTATGGATATTCACTAGTCCAACTATTAGAGAAATCAGGAATTATAATCGATCAAAGTACTTTATATCCACTACTTCGCCGATTAGAAAAGCAGGAGCTAGTGACGAGTAGCTGGGATAAAACGGAGAGTAGGCCTCGTAAGTATTATGTTTTAAGTGAATATGGATTAGAGATATTTTTACAATTGAAAAAGGAGTGGATAAAGGATTCGAAAGAACTTTATAACTTATTAAAGGAGGAGGACGAGAATGAGTTTGATTGATATCTACGTCCATGAAGTTGCGAAAAGATTACCTGAAAAAAATCGTGAAGATATTACACTTGAACTACGGTCAACAATAGAGGATATGTTACCAGACGATTATAATGAGGATGATGTGAAGAGTGTTCTTGAAAAATTGGGAAGTCCAGTTTCATTGGCTAATGGGTATTTGGATAGACCGATGCATTTAATTGGACCACGTTATTTTGATGGATATACGACATTATTAAAAATGATTATACCAATTGCAGCTGTTATTGCACTCATTTCAATGGTTGCAGAAAATCTTATAGGCTATAGTGGTGATCAAGCGGTATTAAATGTTATTTTAAAATTGATAGGTAAAGGCATTGGGGAAATTTTCGAAGTGGGCCTTCATGTATTTTTCTGGTTGACACTTGTATTTGTTATTTTAGAAAGAACGGATAAAGACAAAGATACCCAACCGTTGACGACAAGTTTTAAAAAATGGACGCCAGATGATTTGAAAAATATTTCGTATATCCCGAAGAAGAAAGCAATCTCAAAGTTTGAAGTTTTTGGAGGTTTGATGTGGACCGCAGTTTGGGCTACACTTTATTTTTATGCGAATCATCTCGTTGGCGTATATAATGGTACAGCAAATGGACTGAAGTTTGTCGCACCAACTTTTAATCAAGATGTTTTACTTCAATATTGGCCAATTGTTGTGATTATGATCGTTTTCGAAATAGGTATATCTCTTTATAAGTTAGTACAGGGACAATGGACGAAAAGGTTGGCAATTGGGAATGCAATTCTTCAAATAACCGGAACAATAGTATTCATTGTAATTGTATTAAATCCGCATTTATTTAACGAAGGGTTTATTGCGTATGTGTCAAATGTGTTTACTATTTCTCCAGAGGAATTTAAAACGTGGTTAATCGGCGGTGGAATTTTCTTTTACACGTTGTCTGCTGCGATAAATATATTTGATGGTTTCCGAAAAGCTAGTATTCGTGTGTGGAAATAAATCAGAAATTTCGGTAAAATAAAACTGTTAAAAAGATAGTGAAAGAAGATAAACATTATGAAAGGAAGAAAACAATGATAAGGGAAGCAACTAAAAGAGATTTAGCATATATTTTAGATATTTATAATGATGCGATACTTTATACAACAGCTGTATATGCGTATAAACTTGTAACCCTTGAAAATAGAATAGATTGGTATGAACAAAAAAAGGCTGATAGCTATCCAATTTTCGTATACGAACTAGATAATAAAGTAGTAGGATTTGCGACATTTGGTCCATTTAGAGCGTGGCCTGCCTATAAATATTCAATTGAACATTCTGTGTATGTTGATAAGGAATATAGAAAAAATGGAATTGGATCCTCTTTAATGGAAGAATTAATCACAATTGCAAAGAAAAGAGGATATATGACCTTAATTGCAGGAATTGATGCGGAAAACAAGAAAAGTATTGCCTTGCATCAAAATTATGGATTTGTTCATGCAGGAACAATAAAAAAAGCTGGTTATAAGTTTAATAGATGGCTAGATTTAGCTTTTTATCAATTGGAGCTTAACGGGCCTGAAAATCCTATAGAAGAATAGAGATATTTATTACTGTACAAATAATTTTAAAAAGAAATTGTATATATTTCAAAAGATAGTATGAAGAAATCTCATGCTATCTTTTTATATTCACCAACATAATTAAACAAAAAAGGTTTTTTACATTTTATATCGAATTTTCAGGGGTGATAAAACAATATAAAAATAGAGATGAATATATATGACAGGTGGATTACCCACAGCTACAATAAATATTGGTATAATGGGAATGTTTAATGAACTCCCGTTTCTTTATGTAATTGGAGGAAAAGATTTACCCGAGCGAGTTCATAATATAGAGGTCGATGAAACTATTACAACAGCTTTGAAATACATATACAAAGAATATAGTGAAAGCATGCTAGGAGTGAGCGATTGAAAAGAAACTTAAAGACTTCAACAATCATTATTTTAATTATAACGATTATTGCTCTTGAAGTTGGAATCGCACTATACGATCACAATTTGTCATTAGATACAATTTACTTTGCAGCGATTCTTATTTTTATTGTATTGCTTTTTGGCACACGTGTTTCTGAAGAGAGAGAAAGTACATCGAAACAGAGACGAAGACAAACAGCTCTTATATTTTGGCCATCTATTTTATTATTAATTGTTAGTTTTGCAGTTATAAGTTATGTAAGAACAGGCCATGTCTCTATACCAGGAGTAATTGGTTTTTCGTGCTTTGTTACATATGGCGGATTTGTATTTATTAGTATTTTAAAGAAAAGAAATAAAAATTAAATGTGGCTTACTAAGTTGAAAGGAAGAAATATATATGAAACACATAGAGAATGGTACTCGCATTGAAGGAGAATACATAAAAAATAAAGTAATTCAATATAATATGTCCATCTTAACAGATGAAGTAAAACAGCCGATGGAACAAGTAAGTTTTGTAGTGAAAGATGAGGAAGGAAAAATTTTCGGTGGCGTAACAGGAACGATGTATTTTTATCACCTACATATCGATTTTTTATGGGTTGATGAATCAGTTCGCCACGATGGATACGGCAGTCAATTGTTACATAAAATCGAAGAAATTGCGAAGGAAAAAGGGTGTCGACTAATATTACTAGATTCATTTAGTTTCCAAGCACCAGAATTTTATAAAAAGCACGGATACCGAGAATATGGTGTTGTTGAAGATCATCCGAAGGGGCATAGTCAACACTTCTTAGAAAAGAGATTATAATAATATTATGTATACTAACTAATGGGAGAAAGAAAAATGTACACATATAAATTTCAACATGAACAACCGATTTGTGCAGGGAAAATAAAGCAGCTTTATGATTCTGTCGGCTGGTGGCCAGAAAGAAAAGAAATCGATATTGAAAAAATGTTAAAGAATAGTATAGCAATCGGTGTATGGGAAAAAAATGAATTAATTGGATTTGCTAGAGTTGTTTCTGATGGTGTTTTTAGAGCATACATAGAAGATGTTGTCGTACATGATAGTGTAAGAAATAAAGGTATTGGAGAGAATATGCTTACAATGTTACTTCGAGAGGTATCTCATATTGATATTGTTAGTCTATTTTGTGAAGAAAAATTAATAAAGTTTTATGGTGAACAGCAGTTTAAAGCGACGAAGCAAATTGTGATGCATCGTAATCAAATAGTGAAAGAATAAGAGGTGCTAGAAGAATGAATGCAACGAGAGAGTATTGTTTATCGAAAAGAAAAGCGACAGAAGATTCTCCAGATGGCTGGAGTGCAACATGTATGAGACTCAATAATAAAATATTTGCGATAGTGAACCATGAAGAAGGTGAAAAAGCTGCGATTACATTAAAATGTGATCCAGAACTCGCATTAAGAATAAGAGAGGATTACCCAGAAACAATAATTCCTGGATATCATATGAACAAAAAGCATTGGAATACAGTGTACATACATAAAGATGTAGGACAAGAACAAATTAATAAGATGATAGATTGGTCGTATGATTTAGTACTACAATCATTTTCAAAGAAAAAGCAGCAAGAGTTATTGGATTAATATGTATTAGGAGTGGATGTAATGAAAGACTCAGTAAAAGATACGTATGATAAATTAGCGAGTACATATAAAGAAAATCTAGATTTGGTAAATCCATATAACAGTTATTATGAAAGACCTGCGATGATGGAGATTATTCCAAAGAAACTAGAAGGGAAGAGAATACTAGATGCTGGATGGTATACTTCTCAATTCGTAGGAAGAGGAGCAAACGTTACAGCAATTGACGTAAGTTCTGAAATGGTAAAAGCCGCAAAGGAAAGTACAGGTGATAAAGCAACGTTTCTTTGTCATGACCTTCAAGAAACATTACCATTTGAAGATAATGCTTTTGATATGATTGTAAGTTCGCTTACTCTTCATTACTTGCAAAATTGGAGTAATGTATTTCAAGAGTTTCATCGCGTCCTTAAACCAGGTGGTTTATTTGTGTATACCGTTCATCACCCATTTATGGATTTTACAAAGTTTCCGTGTGAAGATTATTTTAAAACGCAATTGCTAGTAGATACTTGACGGAAACCCAATATTACAATTGAAGTAAGTTTCTTTAGAAGGTCACTTCAAGATATTATAAATGAAACAACGAGTAATTTTGTATTAGAAGAGTTAGTCGAGCCGAAACCGATTGAAAAGATGAAGGAAGTAGATGAAAAGTCATATTATTATTTAAATACTAACCCGCATTTCCTTATTATAAAAGCGAAGAATACAAAGTGAAACCGTATATAAATAGCTAGTAAAATGATTATATTTTACTAGCTATTTGCAGTTTTACATTATATATTAGGAGATTTTGAAATGAATACGAAACGAAATAGATTACTATATGCAATGTTTACTATAGTTGTTATTATTTTAGGTCTTAGTTCAAGAAAGTTTGCTTTTGTGTTACCTGATTTATTAAATGATTACTTAGGTGATGCTTTATGGGCACTAATGATTTTCACGGGATTTGGTTTCTTATTTCCTAAAATAGAAACGAAGAAATTAGCTTTTATTAGTTTGATATTTTGCTACGGGATTGAAATTAGCCAATTGTACCATGTACCTTGGATTGATAATATTCGTGCAACGACTTTAGGTGGTCTCGTATTAGGCTATGGATTTTTGTGGAGTGACTTAGTGGCTTATACAATTGGTGTTGGAGCGGGAATGCTTTTTGAGTTTATATTATGGAAGAAATAAGAGAGTTAAAAAGGAGTATTTGTATATGGAGGATATTTTAGAAATTGCAAAGTATTGGTTTCAAGATAAAAATCTCGCGGTTACTGTAATTCAACCGAAAGTAACAAAAATTCATTGTAATAATAAAACGTATATTTTAAAAGAAAAAGGATCCATCAAGCAGCTTCTAAATGAATTAAATGTATTGGAGCAGCTGTATGAAAAAGGAATTAAGGTACAAAGAGTAGTAGAAACGGAAAATGACGAAAAGTATGTATTATATAAAGAAAAATATTATTGCTTATATGAGTATTTTGCCGGAAGTGTTTTAGAAATAAAAGATACGAACAAGCTGACAGGGCTAGCAAGCACAATTGGAGAAGAAATAGCTACTCTACATAAAGCACTAAATTCAATGGATAGTGCTAACGAGCTAATAAAAAGGGATTTGTATAAAGTGGTATACGGATGGGCTTTACCGATTTTAGAAAAGCATGAGCATGTTCATCAGGATGTAATTCAAAAAATGGATCAAATACATACAGCTTTCAAGGAAACGGCGCACTTATTACCGAAACAAATTATTCATCGTGATATGCACTTATCGAATATTATCTTTCAAGACAATGAATTTCAAGGGTTTATAGATTTTGAGCTTTTAGAAAGCAATGTAAGAGTATTCGATTTATGCTATTGTTGTACGAGTATTTTGAGTGAGTTATATAGTAATGAAAGCCTAAAAGGGAAATGGTTTCAAATCGTAAGCAAAATCTTTGAAGGATATTATAAGCAAAAAATTTTAACGAGAGAAGAACTACAATCCATTTGGTATGTCATACTTTCTATTCAAGTTATATTTATTACTTATTTTGTTCAGTTACCAGATTTATTAAAGATGAATGAAGAAATGTTCTTCTAGATTTTTGCTAATAAGAAAGATATTGAAGAATCTATAGAAAGGACCATACTAATATGAAAAAAATAATATTAATTGGTTCTGGTGGTTCAGGAAAATCTACATTAGCTAAGCAGTTAGGAAATAAACTAAATATTAAGGTGTATCATCTGGATGCACTATTTTGGAAACCGAATTGGCAAGGTGTTCCGAGAGACGAACAAATAACAGTTCAAAACAACTTAATTAAAGATGAGAAGTGGATTATTGATGGGAATTACGGCGGGACAATGGATATAAGAATTAACGCAGCTGATACAATCATCTTTCTTGATATTCATAGAACGATTTGTATTTATCGTGCTTTTAAAAGAATTGTACAATATCGAAATAAAACAAGACCGGATATGGGTGCTGGATGTGAAGAAAGGTTTGACTTACAATTCTTCAAATGGATATGGGAGTATCCTAAGACGAAAAGACCTTCAATTTTCAAAAGACTAAATCAATTAAGTCAGGATAAAGAAATTATTATTTTAAAATCTCCAAATGAAGTTCAGCGATTTTTAAAAGAAGTGCAGCAAGTATAAACTTATGCACTAAAAGAGTAAATTTTGTTCCATTTTAAAATGGAGGGGATAACATTGAATGAAATCATTCGCTCGATTGATTCTTATATGGTAAAAATTCCAGCAGGAGAGGTGGTATTAAGAGATGATCGAATAAAAAAAGAATGGCAAGTTCAAATTAAACCATTTCTTCTTGCAAAGTATGTTGTAACGATGGAAACATATTATGCTATTACGAATAGTACAGCAAATAATAATAAAGATAATCATAAACCAGTTGTAAATATTTCATGGAATGATGCAATTGCTTTTTGTAATTTACTTTCTAAAAAAGCGGGATTAACAGAGTATTATTCTATTAGTAATGACGGCCAAAAAGTTAGTTGTAATGTAGAGTCCAACGGTTACCGATTACCTTCTGAGGCAGAGTGGCAATACGCATGTAAAGCAGGTACAACGGGATATACGTATGGGGAACTTCAGAAAATAGCATGGTATAATGAAAATTCAAGTGGACGAATTCATGACGTCGGTAAAAAAGAGCCGAATACATGGGGACTTTACGATATGTTAGGGAACGTTTGGGAATGGTGCTATGATTTGTATGATGAAAAAGTGTATGGGTCGTACAGAATTTTTCGTGGCGGTAGTTGGGCTGAAGCTGCTAGAGGTTGCGGCGCTACTTGTCGCCGTCGTAGCCATCCTACATTTCATATAGATGATCTCGGTTTTAGGATTGCTAGGTCAATTTAGCAGGAAAATGATACATATAAAAAGCAAAAGGTATGGAGAGTACTCATAATAACAACATAGAAATGATTTAACTTAAGGAGTGTTTATAATGACGCGTGTTTTATTCATTAACGCTGGATCAGAAGGACATATAAACCCAACATTGAAAGTTGTAGAGGAACTGATTTCCCGCGGTGAAGAGGTCGTTTATTTTTCAATAGAAGCTTTCAGGGAGCGTATTGAGAAGACAGGTGCTACGGTACGAACAATTGATGATCAAAAATTTTTACAAGCTTTTCTTTCCGGTGGCCGAAATTATTTGCATGAAAGAATAAATGGTCTATTACATACAGCGGATGTTGTAATACCTAGTGTTCTAGAACAAATAGAAGGAGAACACTTTGATTACATGATTCATGATTCCATGTTTGGCTCGGGCCATTTAATTGCTCAAATTCTTAAGCTTCCAGCAATAAATTCGTGTACATCTTTTGCACAGGATGAAACATCGTTTAATAAAATGTTAGAACATCTTTCGCAAAACATACCAGCAGAAATTCACCATAAAATAAACGATGATTTTCATAACTTAGTAACAAATATTCAAGATAAATATGACGTTGAAATTAAAACACCGTATGATATCTTTTGTAACCCAGCACCATTAACTATTGTTTATACAACAAAGGAGTTCCAACCTTTTAGTAATACGTTTGATGAAAGTTTCAAATTTGTAGGACCATCTATTTCTGCACCAATAGTAAAAGATAGCTTTGATTTTAATTTAATGAAAGAGAATAGCCCGATTTATATTTCATTAGGTACTGTTTTTAATGAAGCAATTGATTTTTATAAACTTTGTTTTAAAGCATTCGAAAATAGTGAGCATACAATTGTAATGGCTATTGGGAATAAAACGAAAATAAGTGATTTGGGGGATATTCCGAAAAACTTCATTGTGAAAAATTATGTACCACAAACTGAACTGCTTACATATACAAAATTATTTATTACACATGGAGGAATGAATAGCACACATGAAGGCTTATATAACGGTGTTCCGCTCATTGTAATTCCGCAAAGTGCAGATCAGCCAGTAATTGCAAAGCAAGTAGCAGATCTTGGAGCAGGTGTTAAGTTACATATGAAAGAATTAACTGCAAGTCAGTTACGTGAAACAGCAGATTATGTGTTAGAAGATTCATCTTTCCATAAAGCTGTTGCGAATGTGAAGGACTCCTTCCGGAAGTCAGGTGGGTATGAGCAAGCTGTTGATGAGATTTTAAAGTTTAAAAGTAAATACGATATTTAATTCAAAACTTAAATTTATATAAAAACAAGTGTCTATATTACATGGTATAGGCATTTTTTGTTAATATATATTAACAGTTTCATGTTATATAAAGTGGTGCTCCCCATCCTTAAGTTGATGGGGAGCACCACTTTTTCGAATGAAAAGAAGAGATTTCTTAATATTAAGATATAAACTTAAATTTCTATGATTGTTCCATATTACGCTTTATAATGATAAAATGGTATTTTGTGGTTATAAAATTGCATTATCCTATTGAAGCACTATTTGAATTAAATAATATAAAGGAGTAATTAGAATATGGAAGAGGAAAATAATTTTTCAATTAAGAAAATGTGGAAGATAACTAATCCTTCTAAAATTCATTTTATCTCAGGATTAGTATTATCTATTGTTTCAAGTGTAATTTCATTGATAATACCTTTATTAATAAAAGATATAATGGATGAACTTTCGAAAGGCATATCTTTTGGTTTAATAAGTCAAATTTCTATTTTATTAATTTTGGAAATAATTTTTTCAGCTTTTTCTCTTTATCTACTATCTAAAGTAGGGGAAGAAATAGTGAAAAACTTACGTGATAAACTTTGGGAGAAGTTTTTGAAATTACCTGTAAAATATTACAACGATAATAAATCTGGTGAGATGGTAAGTAGAATAACTAGTGATACTACTGCAATAGTGAATATTATTTCATCTGAAATTGTTGATTTAATCACGAGTTGTATAACATTAATACTTTCTTTAATTATTTTATTTACGTTAGATGTTCCAATGACATTGGTTTTGATTTTAGTAGTACCAATAACCCTTTTTATTGTAATTCCTTTGGGAGAGAAGGTATATGATCTTTCTTTTCAAGAACAAAATAAAATGTCTCAGTTGACGGCTTATTTATCACAAACTCTTTCTGAAATAAAGCTTGTGAAATCTTATAATACTGAATTGAAAGAAGCGGAAAATGGCAAAAAACATTTTGAGTTTCTTTATAAGAATGGAATAAAGAGGGCTAAAATTAATTCTATATTGACTCCAGTTTTAGGGACATTTACTACTTTAGTTTTAATTGGTGTAATAGGTTTTGGTGCCTGGAGGGTAGATCAAGGTCTTATTAGTTCTGGTGAGTTAGTAGCATTTTTATTGTATTTGTTTCAAATTATGTCTCCTTTTATACAAATGAATCATTTTTTAACGAGTTTTCAAGAGGCAAAAGGATCTATGAAAAGATTATTTGAAATTTTAGAAGAAGAAGAGGAAGTTCAAGTTGTTACTAAAACATGTATTGAATCTCCAACACAATTAGAGTTTAAAGATGTTTCTTTTAGATATGATGAAAAAGAGAATGTTATTGAAAATATTTCTTTTAAAATTAAGAAAGGTTCTTTAACAGCACTAGTTGGACCAAGTGGTTCTGGAAAAAGTACGGTATTTTCGTTAATAGAAAGATTTTATGATCCAACTAATGGAGATATTTTACTAGATGATGTATCTTATAAAAATATACATGTAGAAGAATGGAGACAGAAATTTAGTTATGTTTCGCAAGATACTCCAATTTTTTCAGGTACAATTAAGGATAACATTTTATATGGGAAAAATGATAAGGTTACAGATGATAAATTGATAGAAATTGCAACATTTGCAAATACACATGAATTTATTGTTGATTTATCGGATGGGTATAATACGCAGGTAGGAGAAAGAGGTAATCAACTTTCAGGTGGACAAAAACAACGTATTGCAATAGCTAGAGCTTTAATGCGTGATGCGGATTTCCTGTTATTAGATGAGGCTACAGCAAATCTAGATTCTGATTCAGAAAAACAAGTACAAAAGGCTATAAATACATTAATTCACAAACAAACAACTTTTGTAATAGCTCATAGGCTGTCTACTATTATACATGCTGATCAAATTATTGTATTAGAGGATGGTAGAATTACAGGCTTTGGAACTCATGATGAGTTATTAAGTAATCATGAGTATTATCAAAAAGTTATTAAACAGCAATTCGAAATACAATAATTCACAAATCAATACAAGTTTAATAGGGAAATTAAAAACCCATTACAGTGAAGCATATGATAAGTTTTATGAAATCAACGAATAGGATACAGAAAGGGTATTATATGAATCCATAATGTAGATTCATATAATACCCTTTTTATTACGCCAATATTTTTGTCATAAGAATATGAGGAATGCCATCTTCCATAAATACATCAGAAGAAGTTTGATAGCCTAATTTTTTATAAAATCCTTCAGCTTGTGTTTGACCGTGTAGTTTAACTTTATTTGCTTCTTTGTTACATGCAATTTCTTCTAGTGCTTGAATGATTACTTTACCTAATCCGTATTTACGGAAGTCTTTTAAAATACAAATTCTTTCTAGTTTACCAACACCGTCAACAAATCGTATGCGGCCAGTTCCTACAGGAAGCTCATTATGAAAAACTAAAATATGTTTACATTCTTCACCAATTTGGTCAAATGTATCGAATTCATCTTCAAGAGGAACACCTTGTTCTTTTACAAATACTTCTTTTCGAATGTGAAAGGCAGTTTCTAAATCTGTAAGTTCTGTTATGAGTTTGGATTGCAAATTGTTCAGTCCTTTCTAGTGTGATATGAATGTGTTTTCATAGTATATCATACAGTATCGTTATAAAAGGAAAAAGAAAAACTGACTTTCAAAAGTCAGCCTTTAAAATTCCTTTATGCCGTTTTCTGTTCCGATGATTGCTTTGCTCGTCATATTTATAAATAATCCTGTTTCGACTACACCAGTAATCATCTTTAATTCTTTATGTGTTTCATTTGGATTTAATATTTTATTTGGAAAGATACAATCAATAATTAAATTACCGTTATCGGTTATAAATGGTCCAGCACCTTTCATACGCAAATGTGTATTGCACCTTAAAGTTTGAATTCGTTTTTCAGTTTGTTTCCATGAAAAGGGGGTGATTTCAATGGGAAGTGGAAATCCTCCTAAATGAGTAACGATTTTCGATTCATCAGCAATAATTATTAGTTCTTTAGAGGAGGAAGCAACAATTTTTTCACGAAGTAATGCACCACCACCGCCTTTTATAAGCTGTAAATCAGAATCAATCTCATCAGCTCCATCGATTGTAAGATCAAGAGTTTGTATGTCGTTTAAAGAAATTAATGGGATGGATAGTTGCTTTGCTAATGCTTCAGTTTCCTTTGATGTCGGTACAGCTTGAATGGTTAAACCTTCTTGTACACGTTTTCCTAATTTTTGCATCGTCCAAAATACTGTAGAACCTGTACCAAGCCCAACCTTCATTCCATCTTTTACAAAGCCAGCAGCGTATTCACCGGCGAGCTGTTTTAAATTCATCGCTTTACTCCGCCGGACGTGGTCCAGCATCAAGACCTGAATTTTCGACTGTAAGTACCGGACGAACGACTATATCTTTATGTACACGCATTTGACACGATAAGCGTAAATGATCTTCAATTCCTTTTTCCGTAATCGCGCTTTTTTCATTAGTGTCTGCTTCACAAAAATCACCGGCTATAATTTCTACTCTACAAGTTGTGCAACGAGCTTTCCCGCCGCAACGATGAAGTATGTGTACACCGTTATCTTCAATTGCTAATACTAACTTTGTACCTTCCTTTACATCAAAAGTTCCAGTACCTTCAATTGTTAATTTTGGCAAATTTGTTCCTCCTCACGTAAAATTGTACATAACATATTTATGACCGCGAATTCTTGAACATAAACATTATTTTTTTATTAGCCCCGTAACTTTTTTATTTATTCAATCGTTTATTAAGTAAGCGCTGAAAAGGAGTGGTTATTTTGTGCACAAAAGTAACTCGGATTTTAAAGAATCATATCGATATGAATCATTCAAATATAAATTTTTTAATTGAGAATTATGCGGAGTTAAAAAGATATTGTACATTTTTAACGAAAAACAAATGGGATGGCGAAGATCTCGCCCAAGAAACAGTGTGTAAAGTTCTTCAAAAATATAGTAATAAAGAAATTTGTAGAACGCTTCTCTATAAAATAGCTAGAAACCGTTGGCTAGATCAAGTGAAGGTAAAATCAGTTCAAGAGAAAATGGAAGAGCAAAGTACATTTGAAGAACCGCATGAAAAAATTGCAGATTTGCATGAAATGGTAGGGAAAGTATTATCTTCATTAAATGTACAACAATCCGCAATTTTATTATTAAAGGATGTTTTTCAATATAGTATCGCTGATATCGCTAAAGTATGTTCTGTATCAGAAGGAGCAGTGAAAGCTTCTTTATTTAGGAGTAGAAATAGGCTGAAAACTGTTAGTGAAGAAGGGACTGAGATAGTCGAATACACAGATGATATTGAAATTGTAGTAACGTCTATTCGTGAAGAAAGGCCGGAATTGTTAACTAAGCTTCTTCCAACAATAGATTTTACTAAGTTACCAACTAAACAGCCAGTCTTATTATTCAGTGCGAAAAGCCCTTCTTCCTACAGTTGTATGCTTTGCGCGGCATAACAATTATTGGGGGGATTAAACATGAATACAATTCCATACGTCGTAGAACAAACGAAATTAGGAGAGCGTTCTTATGATATATATTCGAGGTTATTAAAAGACCGCATTATTATTATTGGTTCAGAAATTAATGATCAAGTTGCGAGCAGTGTAGTAGCACAATTATTATTTTTAGAAGCGGAAGATGCAGAGAAAGACATATATTTATACATCAATAGCCCAGGCGGATCAACGACAGCAGGTTTTGCAATATTAGATACGATGAATCTTATTAAGCCAGATGTGCAAACACTTTGTATGGGATTTGCAGCATCATTTGGTGCATTGTTACTCTTATCAGGTGCAAAAGGAAAACGATTTGCGTTGCCAAACAGTGAAATTATGATTCATCAGCCGCTTGGTGGTGCGCAAGGGCAGGCAACTGAAATCGAAATAACAGCAAAAAGAATATTAAAGTTAAAGCATGATATTAATAAAATGATTGCAGATAAAACAGGCCAACCAATTGAAAGAGTAGCACATGATACAGAAAGAGATTATTTTATGACGGCAGAAGAGGCGAAGGAATATGGAATTGTAGATGATGTCGTTACGAAAAAATAACATAAAGTAGGCTAGAGATTATATTTTATTCTCTAGCCTACTTTTTTAATCTTTTACCCATTCATCGACTAACGATTGATTCTTTTTTATCCATTTTCGAGCAGCTTCTTCCGGATCTTTCGTTTTATTTAGCATGACCATTAAAGTACCTAGTTGTTCATCGTTCATTTTCCATTGATCAAAGTATTTCACAATATCCGGATGATCTTTTTCGAAACCTTTGCGAACGGAGTAATAAATGTCATCTTTTTCACCATATACTTTCTTAGGGTCTTCTAAATATTTTAAGTCAAATTCTGAAAAGCCCCAATGTGGGTTCCAAAGCGTAACAGCGATTGGTTTCTTTTTCGTATATGCCTTTTTTAATTCGCTCATCATTGCAGCTTCTGAAGATTGGACAAGTTTTAATTTTATATCATATGCCTTCATTGCTTTATCCGTTAAATTCATAAGGCTACTACCCGGTTCAATCCCAACAATTTTATTATCTAGCTCATCTTTATGTGCGTTTAAATCTTCTATGCTGTTTATGTTTTTCATATAAGAAGGGACGACCAAACCAAGACCAGTACCTTCATACCATTTTGATTTTAAGACAATGTCATCTTTATAACGATCATTTAGCGGTCTATCAGTAACAGGTAGCCATACTTCTAAATTAGCATCAACATCACCACGGGCGACACCAGTCCAAATCGCAGCTTTTTCTAAATACATGAGCTCAACTTTGTAACCTTTTTCTTCTAATAAAACTTTCCACATGTTTGCAGTTGCAATATTTTCTTTCCAACTTGTTACACCAAGTTTAATTTTCCCTTTCGAATTTGCATTTGTTGCATTACATGAAGTGAAAATCATAGTAATAAATAATGCAAGGCATATAAGCCATATTTTCTTTCGCATCGAAAACCTCCTAAGTAACGTTTGCCTTTTTAAATAAATGTATAAGTAAGCATTCTTATTATGAACGGAAATGAGAATTTTAAAGAAAGCTTATGAATGTAATTTTTATGTAATATTTCTTTGTAAAATCGCAACACTATATGAAAGATGGGTAGAAAAGGAGTAGTGACATGGATAATACAAAGGTGCGTGTTGAAAACGTAACAAAAGTATTTGGGAAACACCCTCAAAGGGCAGTTGCTTTATTAAAGGAAGGAAAAAGTAAATCTGAAATATTAAAAGAAACAGGAATGAACGTTGGGGTGAAAAAAGCGACGTTTGAAGTATATACGGGAGAGATTTTTGTCATTATGGGTTTATCCGGTAGCGGAAAATCTACGTTAGTTCGAATGCTAAATCAATTAATTAAACCGACAGCAGGGCATATATACATAGATGGTGAAGACATCGCAACGATGGGAAAAGAAGAATTGCGAAGAGTAAGAAGGACGAAAATGAGTATGGTTTTTCAGAAGTTTGCTTTATTTCCGCATCGTACAGTGATACAAAACGTTGCGTACGGGTTAGAAATTCAAGGAGTTCCAGTAGAGGAACGAGAAAATAAGGCGTTAGAATCGTTGAAGTTAGTAGGACTCGATCATCATAAAGATAATTACCCAAGTCAACTTAGTGGTGGTATGCAGCAGCGTGTTGGAATCGCAAGGGCACTAACGAATAATCCAGATGTATTACTAATGGACGAGTCATTTAGTGCATTAGATCCACTAATTCGAAAAGAAATGCAAGATGAATTGTTAGAGCTACAAGATAAAATGGAAAAAACAATTATATTTATTACACACGATTTAGATGAAGCGCTTCGAATTGGAGATCGTATCGCATTAATGAAAGATGGAGAAATCGTTCAAATTGGAACGCCGGAAGAAATTATGATGAGTCCTGCCAATGAATTTGTAGAGAAATTCGTTGCGGATGTGAATTTAGGAAAAGTAATTACGGCGGAATCTATATTAAAACGACCGGAGACTTTATTAATTGACCGTGGACCGCGTGTAGCACTTCAAATTATGAGGAATGCGGGTGTTTCTACAGTATATGTTGTAAACAAAAAGTATGAGTTCTTAGGTATATTAACAGCAGACGATGCGAGCAAGGCGGTACAAAAGCAGTGGCCAATTGCTGATTTATTACTTAACGATATTCCGCACGTTTATTTAGATACTTTACTTGAGGAAACGTATGCAAAAATGGCGGAGATGAAATATCCGTTACCCGTAATTGATGAGAAGAAAAGGCTAAGAGGAATTATTAAACGTGAAAGTGTCATTCAAGCTCTTGCAGGAAACATTGAGGAAGAGGTGAAGGACGATGAATAATATTCCGCGTATTCCATTAGGCGAATGGGTTGATTCATTTGTTGCAAGTTTATATGAGCACTTTGAAGGGCTGTTCCGAGGATTCTCATATATTATCGGTGGATTCGTTGATTTACTCACTAATTTTTTAACAATAATACCAGCCATATTGATGATTATTATCCTATGTTTCCTCATTTGGTACACAACGAGAAAATTATCTTTAGTCATTTTTACGCTCATCGGATTATTATTTATTTTAAATATTAACTACTGGGCACAAACGATGCAAACATTAGCACTCGTACTTACGTCCGTTATTATTTCAATTATTGTCGGAATTCCAATTGGTATTTTAGCATCTCAAAATGAGCGTTTCTCAAAATTTTTAAAACCGACATTAGATTTTATGCAAACGATGCCGGCCTTCGTTTATTTAATACCAGCCATTACGTTTTTTGGTGTAGGCGTTGTTCCTGGTATTATTGCTTCCGTTATTTTTGCAATGCCGCCGACAATTCGCTTTACAGACCTAGGGATTAGACAAGTTCCAGAAGATTTAATTGAAGCAGCGAATGCATTTGGATCCACAGCATCACAAAAACTATTTAAAGTACAATTACCACTCGCAACCGGAACGATCATGGCTGGAGTGAACCAAAGTATTATGCTGTCGTTATCAATGGTTGTAACAGCATCACTCGTAGGAGCACCAGGACTTGGAGTTGATGTTTACCGTTCTGTTACACAAGTAAATATCGGAATGGGATTTGAAGCGGGACTAGCCATTGTTGTCATTGCGATTATATTGGACCGCATTACACAAGGATTTCATCAAAAAAGAAGATAAAAAGAAAACACACTTTATTATACAAAGTGTGTTTTTTTGTTTGAAAAGATCACATACGAACAATAACAGAACCGCCAGCTGGTGCACAAACTTGGTTTTGCTGTTGTTCCATTGATTTTATTAAATGATTGTTTTCTTCGATTAAGCAGATTAACTTAGCTAATTGGCTTTCAAGGCTTGCGATGCGCTGCATCATATATTGAGAATCATGATGCAATGTATTTCTTACTGGATGGGGGGAGTAAGCATATTGTTGATTTATATTTGGATTCCAATGAGGATACATTTGAATCGTTCCTCCTTCAATAAATTACTGATTTTTCTTATAGTAAATGCCTATGTAATGGTGACTTGAAAATTCCTTCAAACGAAGAGGATTATGTAGGGGAAATGGAAAAGTAATAAAGTACATTTTTTGAAATTTTTAAGCGGAATAGGAAATATATTAGGAGACAGCAACGTTCATGTAAATGGATATTATATGGGGAGAAATTATGAGAGGAGATGCTATTTTGGCTAATAATAAAAAAAGAAATGACGCAATGGCAATCGGTGTCGCTATAGGCATTGTAATCGGTGTAGTTCCTGGTTTATTTGTTGATAATTTAGTAATCGGAATTGCGATTGGAATAGTAATTGGTATCGGGATTACAGTTTTGAAGAAATAATGAGTTGTAAATTTTAAGTATGAAATTTGATTGAATCGTATATATGATTTTAAGGGGAGAATTGTAACATTAAGTGCGTGAATTTTCGGAATATAAAACCTGTTTTTCCTTTTTTTATGATATTATATATGAAAAGGATGGTGATAAATATGTCCATAAACAATCAAGCAGAAAAAAACTGCTTCATTTGCGAAAAACATAAAGGAAACATTATAGTTCCAGGCGGTGCTATTTATGAAGATGATCTCATATACGTTGGACATGTCCATTGGGAGAAGGAAGAAACTTACCTTGGCTACATAATGATTGATATAAAGAGACATGTACCTGGTCTTGCTGAATTAAATGAAGATGAGGCAAAAGCATTCGGACTTATAACAAGTAGAGTAAGTAAAGCACTAAAAGAAAGCGAAGGTGCTGAACATATTTATACCTTCATTTCAGGAAATGGTGTACCACATTTACATATGCACATTATTCCGCGTTATCCGAATACACCAAAAGAGTTTTGGTCACCGACTGAAGTAGCAAATTGGACTGGCGCACCATATGGTGACGCGGAGGAAATAAAAAAACTATGTGAAAGAATACGAAAGTATATGGTGAATGAGTATGCATACAACAAATAATACACAATATTCATGGGTTGGAAATACGGAAATGTGTTTAGGGGAAATTTCAGTAAAGCAATATGGTGATATTGTACTTGGTAAATACGGTGGGAATATAAGTGCTGGGGCGAAAAAGAATGAAGACGGTGCATTAGTTTGGTCAAATGGTGATTGGGAATTCGCCGTTATATTAGACGGGCATAATAGTGCAGAAAGTGTTGATTTAGTAGTACATACAATCGAAAAAGAATATGAAAATATAAAAGTAATTATGAATGAACCGGTTAAAACAGTATTTCGATCTGTTGAAAATCATATACTTACAACTTTTCAATCACAGTCATTTAAAGAAGAATGTGAAAAAATTAAAGGTGAGACAGCTTGTTTAATCTGTGTAAGAAAAGAAAACTATATATGGTGGCTATCTATTGGAGATTGTCTAGTTTATGTATTTCATGATGAACTACATAAATTAGGGCAATATACATTAAATCAACGTCATTTTTACGAATGGATTGGTAATGTAAATACATTTGATTTACCTGTACCTTGCTATTCATCAGGAATTCGTGAATTACGTACTGGAAAGAATCGAATTGTAATGGTGACAGATGGTGTATTGGAATGTGGGGAACGACGATATGAAACACCTGTAAATTTGTATAATGCTATGAGCGGAAATAATAAAACACTTAAAGAAAATATTCACAATGTTTTAGAACACGTGCATCATCAGTTGGGGCGTGATAGTGCGACAATTATTAGTTGGGATGTTGAAAATAAAAGGAATGCTACGTTTCCGAGTGACCAGCCGGAGAAAAGGTAAAGGAGGAGGCCTTTCTGTTTCTTTTGAAACTAATTGTCTTATTGTTATGGATTATAATTTTAATTTTTTTAGAAAAAATCGTGAGAAAGAAGTTAAATATACCGAGACAAACAGGATGGAATAGTAAATATGTCAGTCAATCACATAAATGGGGGCACTGGATTATCATTATTTCTTATGTAGTACTTATGATGATAGTTTCAATTTTGAATCCAATATACATGACTGATATACCAATTTTCTTTTTTATGACGTTGTACATTTTTCAAGGGTATATGCAGTGGAAATATGATAGGCAAACAAAAGAATATATTATTTCGTTTGGAATTGTTCCGTTATTAATAATTACAGGTATTATTTTGAATGTATTCTATAATACGTATTGGTGATGAATGGTCATACAGATAAAGGGTGAGAAAATGATTAGACCACGTTTACGGACAGAAGTAATGATTGTAAACGAAGAACATTCTAAAGTACTAGTACAATGTGATGAGAACGAATCATTTTATCGTTTTCCAGGTGGTTTTATTGAATTTGGTGAAACGTCAAAAGAAGCAATAATTCGAGAGTTAATAGAAGAATACGATTTGAAAGTTGATGTTCAAGAGTTAGCAATTGTAAATGAACACATTTTTGAGTGGAACAACGAAAAAGGTCATCATTGTACATTGATACATTGGGGAACTGCTCAAGAGGTAGTTACAAATGAAATAAGGCATAAAGAACATGAGGATATTATATTAATTTGGAAAAGTCTAGAGGAATTAAAGAAGAAACCAACATATCCTGAAGGAATCGTAAGTTATTTAGAAGTGAATAACCGTAATATAGTCCAATTTATTTCAAATAATTAAATGAAGTAATAGGAGGGGTGAAAATGGGAACTTCTACTTTTTGGATTATAACTATTGTTTTTTGTATAGCTGTCTATTTTTTTGATAAGTTTTTAAGAAAAAAATTAAATATGCCCAAGAGTGGTTTTTGGGGATATAAGAAACATGTAAATAGTTCACATAAAAAATTGGAAATAGGACTACTTTTTATTTATTTAATAACTAGCTTTATATTTATCTTTAAATTCGAAAGTGTTAATATTGCTTATGTCATTTTTACTTATTTAGGGGGGACGTTAATCTTAAGAGCATTGATGGAATGGAAGTATGATAGAGAATCGAAAGAATATATATTTTCGATAATTGGGATATTCACGTTTATTTTTATGACTTCAATACTATTTTACTTCTTTCCATCTGCTGCATAATAAAATGATTATTGATGGTACAAATAATGAAATCATGAAGTAAATAATAACCATTTATCTGTTCGATGATAAATGGTTATTATTTACGTTAAAGTTACATCTTCTTAAAACTCCTCAAAACTAGAAATTCCCACAATCTCCAAGGAAGAATCTTCTTCGCAAAAATCATAAATTTTACACCTTTTCCAATTGGATATCGTAAATTAGTACGCTTTGCTTCAGCAATTTCAACGATTTTATTGGCAACATCTATCGGATTACCAAATGTATCGCTACCACTATTAATATGTTTTTGTATTTTATCCATATATTCTTTGTATGGAGAGATAGTATCAGATTGGTTTTCAGCTAGTTGTTTACCAACTTCCCATATGTTTGTGTTATAAGAACCTGGTTCAAGTAAAGCAACATCTATTCCGAAAGGTTTTACTTCTAAGCGAAGTGATTCACTCCAGCCTTCTAATGCATATTTGGAAGAAACATACGGGGATAAGCCAGGGAATCCAACTTGGCCACTAATGCTGCTTATATTAATGATTTTTCCACTTTTTTGTTCTCTCATATATGGTAAAACAAGCTGAGTGATTGATATAGCTCCAAAAAGATTCGTTTCAAATTGTTTGCGATATTCCTCTACTAGAATTTCTTCTACAAAGCCTCCATTTGCATATCCTGCATTGTTTATGAGAAGGTCTACTCTATTAATTTCTTTTAAAAACAATTGGAAGTTATGTATAGAACTTTGATCTGTTACATCTAATTGTTGAACTTTTATGTTTTGTTGTAAGTTGAATTTAGCAGCTTGAGCTAGTAAGTCTACTTGTTTCTCAAGATTGCGCATTGTAGCGATAACTAAATAATCTTTTTTTGCGAGTTCAAGTGTCGTTAATAGTCCGAATCCACTTGATGCTCCTGTAATAACCGCGATTTTTTTATTCATTGGTCGCTCGCTTTCTTTTTCTTTTATCATAACGAGTTATAGGAAGAAAATCTATTAATCATACGTGTAGTTTCTATGCATATATTCGTTTGGATAGAAATTTGTATTATTTCTATATTCTATGAGATTATTTATGGGTAAAGTGCTTTCGGATTCTTTATTTGCATAAGTATGAAAATGGTTTTAAAAAAGGGAATTGTGTGGACTCAGCGTATATAGAGAAGTAAGTATTATATAAGCTAATGAAATGAGGGAAGAAAAATGGCCCATGTGAAAGATGTATTAGCAGATCAGTTATTAGCGAATGCAAATGATCCCAGTTGGTATATGCCATTTTCAGATGCAGTTAAGGATTTATCAGAGAGAGAAGCCTTCTGGAAACCGAATGAAGAGAGTAATAGTATAGCTGAAATTGTACAACATTTACTGTATTGGAACTCAACGTGGCAAACTAGATACAAAGAATCGAATGTTAATGCCGTACCCGCTATTGGTGATAATAACAAAAGTTTTATGTTGTCAGATAATCAAACCTTTGATGAGTTAAGAGAAAAACTATTAGAGAAACTGTTACAATGGCAAAAACTCATCGATGAAGATAAGGTTGAAAGTGATGTAATTGGATTTCCTGTAAGTGCGAAGTGGTGGGAAGTGTTAGCTAATGTAACAACTCATAATGCGTATCATATTGGTCAAATTATTTACATCCGGAAATTACAGAAAAGTTTTGATAGTGAATAATGTAATGATTCTCTAATAGGGTGAACAAAAGTGGACAAAACGAGACAACTGTCTCATTTTGTCCACTTTTTTGCTTTTAAAAGGAAGAGAAAACCTATTAAATCAAGGATTAATATGTGGCACGGTACTTGCAATATAATAGACGAACAAGAAAATAGGAGGGCTGGACATGTTAAAAACAACTGAAAGTAAAGGGAATGAAATTACGAAAGAACAAGCTCGTTGGATGTACGAAAAAATGTTGGAGATTCGTAAGTTTGAAGACAAGGTGCATGAATTGTTCGCGCAAGGCGCTCTGCCAGGTTTCGTTCATTTATATGCTGGAGAAGAAGCGGTAGCAGTTGGTGTATGTGCCCACTTAACAGATAGCGACAGCATTACAAGTACACATAGAGGTCATGGGCATTGTATCGCAAAAGGTTGTGATTTAAATGGTATGATGGCTGAACTTTTCGGGAAAGCGACTGGGTTATGTAAAGGTAAAGGCGGGTCAATGCATATTGCCGATTTAGATAAAGGAATGCTTGGTGCGAATGGGATTGTAGGCGGTGGTTTTCCACTTGCTTGTGGTTCAGCATTAACAGCTAAATATAAAAGAACAAAAGATGTGAGTGTTTGCTTCTTCGGTGATGGAGCGAATAATGAAGGAACATTTCATGAAGGAGTTAACTTAGCGGCGATTTGGAAGTTACCAGTTATTTTCATTGCAGAAAATAATGGTTATGGCGAAGCGACAACATTCGAATATGCATCAAGCTGTAATTCTATTGCAGATCGCGCGAAAGCTTATAGCATTCCAGGTGTTCAAGTAGATGGGAAAGATCTTCTAGCCGTATATAAAGCAGCAGAAGAAGCAGTGGAACGCGCACGTAATGGCGGTGGCCCAACAATTATTGAATGTATAACATATCGTAATTACGGTCATTTTGAAGGGGAAGCACAAACATATAAAACTACGGAAGAGAAAGAAGAACATTTAAATGAAAAAGATGCGATTATTCATTTTCGCAAACATTTAATTCATGAAGGTTTATTAACTGAATCTGAGCTTGTTGATATAGAAAAAGCAGTAGATGAAGCGGTGCAACAATCAATTGAATTTAGTGAAAATAGTCCATATCCGGAAGATGAAGAATTATTAAAAGATGTATACGTGTCTTACAAATAAGAGGAGGGTGAAAAACAATGACTAGAACAGTAAGTATGTCAACTGCAATAAATGAAGCGATGAAATTATCAATGCGCCGTGATGAAAACGTCATTTTAATAGGTGAAGATGTTGCGGGTGGTGCGCAAGTTGATCATTTGCAAGATGATGAAGCGTGGGGCGGTGTTCTTGGTGTTACGAAAGGGCTTGTGCAAGAATTTGGCCGAAATCGCATTTTAGATACACCAATTTCTGAAGCTGGTTATATGGGAGCTGCGATGGCAGCGGCGGCAACTGGATTACGTCCGATAGCTGAATTAATGTTTAATGATTTTATTGGTAGTTGTCTTGATCAAGTTTTAAACCAAGGTGCAAAATTCCGTTACATGTTTGGTGGGAAAGCAAAAGTACCAGTTACAATTCGTACGATGCATGGTGCTGGATTTAGCGCAGCAGCTCAGCATTCTCAAAGTTTATACGCGTTATTTACGAGCATTCCAGGTATTAAAGTTATCGTTCCGTCCACTCCGTATGATGCAAAAGGTTTATTATTAGCGGCAATTGAAGATGATGATCCAGTAATCTTCTTTGAAGATAAAACGCTTTACAATATGAAAGGTGAAGTGCCAGAAGGATATTATACAATTCCATTAGGAAAAGCGGATATAAAACGAGAAGGATCTGATGTAACAATTGTCGCAATTGGAAAGCAAGTTCATACAGCGCTCGCTGCTGCTGAGCAATTAGCAAAAAAAGGACTTGAAGTAGAAGTTATTAATCCGCGTTCTTTATCACCACTTGATGAAGATACAATTTTAGCATCTGTTGAAAAAACAAATCGTCTTATCGTAATTGACGAAGCGAATCCAAGATGTAGCATTGCGACTGACATCGCAGCGATTGTAGCGGATAAAGGTTTTGATTTATTAGATGCGCCTATTAAACGAATTACAGCGCCACATACACCAGTTCCGTTCTCGCCACCACTTGAAAAATTATATTTACCAACGCCAGAAAAAGTGATTGAAACTGTATCGGAAATGATTGGAGATCGTTCGTTATTAAATGTGTGATGAAACGATGAGAAGGGAGAGAGAAAAATGGCTGTTGAAGTTGTAATGCCGAAGTTAGGAATGGCGATGAAAGAAGGTATTATTACGAGTTGGAATATTAAGGCGGGTGATAATGTAGCGAAAGGTGAATTAATCGCTAGTATTAACTCAGAAAAAATTGAAACAGAAATAGAAGCACCAGCTGATGGTACTGTACTGGATATAGCTGTAAGCGAAGATGAGGGAGTTCCGCCTGGTACTATTATTTGCTATATAGGTAAACCGAATGAAAAAGTAGTAGCGCATGGAGCTGTAGATAGTATAGAGGAATCTGTACCTAAAGAAGTAGCTCTTCAAAATGTACAGCATCCAGAACCGTATGCGAAAGAAGGAACGAAACAAAGAATAAAAATTTCTCCAGTAGCGAAAAAAATTGCGAAAGCTGAAAAACTTGATATTGCTACATTAATAGGAACAGGTCCTGGAGGAAGAATTACGAAGATAGATGTATTACAATCACTTGAAGAAAAAGTAGCTATTCCAGAAGTAAACGGAAAAGAAGAAAGTAAAGCAATTCCTATTACTGGTATGCGTAAAGCGATCGCAACTCGCATGCATACAAGCTTACAAAATAGCGCGCAATTAACATTAACAATGAAAGTAGATGTTACAGAATTAGTTGCTTTACATAAAAATATGGCTGAAGTTGTGCAAAAACGCTATGAAAATAAATTAACAATTACAGATTTCGTCGCACGCGCTGTTGTATTAGCACTTCGTGAGCATAAAGAAATGAACAGTGCTTATATAAATGATACAATTCATCAATTTGAGCATGTTCATTTAGGAATGGCAGTAGCGTTAGAGAATGGGTTAGTCGTTCCAGCTATTTGCTTTGCAAATCATTTATCTTTAGTAGAGTTATCTAAAGAAATTAAGAAAGCTGCGCAAAAGGCAAGAGAAGGTAGTTTAAGTAGTGATGATATGCAAGGAACGACATTTACAATTAGTAATTTAGGAAGTTTTGGAATTGAGTACTTCACACCGGTATTAAATACACCTGAGACTGGTATTTTAGGTGTAGGGGCAATTGAGCATGTTCCGATATATAAAGGAGAAGAATTACAAAAAGGAAGTATGTTACCTTTAAGTTTAACATTCGATCATCGTGTATTAGACGGTGCACCAGCAGCTGCGTTTTTACGCACAATTAAACAATATTTAGAAGAGCCTGTAACAATTCTTTTATAAAGAGAAGGTGAGAGAATGAGTAAATTAGTTGTAATTGGAGGCGGCCCAGCTGGTTATGTAGCGGCGATAACCGCTGCTCAAAGTGGTAAAGAAGTCGTTCTTATTGATGAAGCGGATCTTGGTGGAACGTGTTTAAATGTTGGGTGTATGCCTACGAAATCATTGTTAGAAAGTGCTGAAGTATACGATATTATTAATTATGCGAATCGTTTTGGAGTATTAGTAGATAATCAGAATGTATCAATTGATTGGAAACAAATACAGACGAGAAAATCACAAATTGTTACACAGCTCGTACAAGGTATACATTATTTAATGAAGAAAAATAAAATTAAAGTTTTAAAGGGAAAAGCAAAATTTGTAACGGAGCATCGTTTACAAGTTGTGCAAGGTAATAAGGAAGAAGAAGTAGTTGATGGTAATCAATTCATTATCGCATCGGGATCAGAACCGACTGGGCTGCCATTCGCACCTTTCGATGGAAAATGGATATTAAATAGTAGTCATGCGATGGCTCTTGAAAACATACCAGATTCATTACTTATCGTTGGCGGTGGTGTAATAGGTTGCGAGTTTGCAAGTATATATAGTCGTTTTGGAACGAAAGTAACGATTGTTGAAATGGCACCGCAATTACTACCTGGTGAAGATGAAGATATTGCAAGCATTTTAAGAGAGAAACTAGAAAAAGACGGCGTAGAAATTTTCACAGGAGCAGCTTTAAAAGGATTAAATAATCATAAAAAACGAGCGTCGTTTGAATATAATGATAGTATTTACGAGGTATCTCCTGAGTATGTTCTTGTCTCTGTTGGCAGAAAACCACGAGTACAAGGATTATGTTTAGAGAAGGCTGGAATCCAGTTTTCAAATAAAGGAATTACTGTAAATGAACATATGCAAACCAATATATCGCATATTTACGCAGCGGGTGATGTTATTGGCGGGATTCAGCTTGCTCACGTAGCTTTTCATGAAGGAGTGACAGCAGCACTGCATGCAAGTGGAGAAGGTGTTAAAGTAAATTATCACGCTGTACCTCGTTGTATATATACAGCTCCTGAAATTGCAAGTGTTGGTTTAACCGAAAAAGGAGCTAGAGAGAAATATGGTGACATCCTCATCGGAGAATTCGCATTTACTGCAAACGGAAAAGCTCTTATTTTAGGAGAACAAACGGGTAAAGTAAAAGTCATTGTGGAGCCTAAATATCAAGAAATTGTAGGGATCTCTATTATCGGTCCTCGTGCAACCGAACTAATCGGACAAGGAACGGTGATGATTCATACAGAAGTAACGGCTGATATAATGAGAGATTATATTGCAGCACATCCAACTTTATCTGAAGCGATTCATGAAGCACTACTTCAGGCGGTAGGACATGCTGTGCATGCTTGAATGTAGAAAGACCAGTCTAAAATGACTGGTCTTTCTACTATCTAATAATATTTAAGTAGCAATTTGTGTGAAACTATATAAAAATATAGTTCCACCTATTCAATTGAAATGCCCTGTTACTATTTGATTTCAATTGCTGAAGTTATATCGTTCCAATCCGTAGCTAAATTAGCAGTTTGACCATACCAATCAGAGTGTCTAAAGGAGACACCTTTTCCATATCCTTGAGTTGAAGAATGTTCCCATAGCGTTGTTGAATAACTTGCAGAAGGTGAAGCTGTACTTACAGAAGAAATTCTGTCGTTCCAGCTAGAAGGTAGGTTTTTAAAGCCGCTGCTCCAATAAATATACTGTCCACCTTTATTTTGATGCTCATAAAAATCGGTACTACCAGCACCACTACCTAAAGGGTTAATTTGATTTTTAAGTGCCTTTTTATCCTTTTCAATAAAAGCATTCAATGTTTCTCTGCTAGTAAAGCCATAAGCTAACCAATCTCCATTTTCATTTTGCTTAGGTAGTACCATAGTAATTTGGATGTCTTTTTTTGATTGATCGCTTAATTTTGTGAATGAATTAACATTCTTTTCATCAACTTTTAAATAATCAAATGATTTAATTGTATTATCTTTTTCTGCAGCACTTACTACTCCTAATCCTCCAGTTAATGCAAAACCTGCTACTAATGTCCCTGCTACTAATTTCTTCAACATATAACCATCCCTTTTTGTTTAGATTTTTGTACAGGAAAATCTTGTACAAGTAAAATGTAATCTAGTTTTATATTTTTGTAAATATTCTGAAGTTTTAGAAATAATAAACAGAATATTTACAGTTTTACATTTTCTTTTTAGAAAAAACAGTTATTAGAATGATATAATAAATAGATTAATTACTTTTTCTGGATATAAATATATTTTAGGAGAGATGTTTTTGAAATATTTCACAAAAGATCGGTATAAAGAAATGCAAATTTCAGGATGTGTAAAATTCATAGAGTCGATAGAAGAATGGGAAAAGATGGAGCAAGATTATAAACAAAGTTTGAAAGAAGAGGTGGAAGAAAGGAAAGAAGAATTATTAAAGTTTCTTCCTGAGTCACTGCATCCGTATATTCATAACAACACAATTAATTCAGAATGTCTGCCCGATGAATTAAAGAAATTTTTGCTGGAGTGGAACGAGGATTACGAGAAAAGAATAACTCATTTAGATCAATCCTATATAGAACACTTTAATTTTATTAAGAAAAATCTTCCGTCAAATGTCGTTCAACTTCCTGAGTTCTCTCTACATGATAGTGTGGTTCTTTCAACAGAGAGAACATCAAAAGATACACTAACTATATTTTTGGATTATAGTGGTACTTTTAGCGATTTCGATAAACTTCAAGTAACTTTTACAGGTGTGACGAAATGTTTTATGCCGGAAAATTTTGAAGGTGCTTGGTGGCTTTATCATGAAATAGAGCTTACTGAAGATGGTTTTGAATTGGGTATTTTATTTGATTGTCCATTTAAAGAGGTGATAATTTGTGCAGAGGATGTACAAATCGAAAAGGGATAACCCTTGGTGCATTACAAATGTTTGACACGATAAAAAAATAAAGTTATTGTAGATACACGAAGTCTACAATAGGAGTCTACAATATGAAATATTCTAAAGCTACAAATTATGCTCTTCATACAATGCTTTTTCTTGCAAAGGCTACACCAAATAAACTCGTTAGTGTTCATCAATTAGCAGAAATGCAAAAAGTTTCACCTACGTACTTGTCAAAAATATTAACAAAGTTGACTAAGGAAGGCGTGATTCATTCATCCTCAGGACCTAAAGGTGGTTATTCACTTAGCAGTAATTGGGAAGATATCTCTTTTTTAGATATTATACATGCTATTGAAGGGAAAACATCATTATTTGAATGTTGTTTGCATCATGAACCTGGATGTGTAATAAATGAAGTAATGCTTGAAGCAGAGGGGAAAATGGAAGAAGAGCTAAGAAATCAAAAAATAGCAGATCTTACGAAGAAAATAACGGTGGATTTTTGATCCGCTTTTATTTTTTAATAATATTAAAGATAATAACACTCTTTAATATCTTTAATATAAATGTTAATTATTGGAGGGTTTTTATTTATGAAATTTATTGATTGTGCTGTTATAGGTGCTGGTCCAGCAGGAATTAATGCAAGTTTAGTTTTAGGGAGAGCTCGTAAACAAATAGCGTTATTTGATAATAGAACGAATAGGAATCGTGTAACACGAAAGTCTCACGGATTTATTACACGTGATGGGATTAAACCAGAAGAGTTTAAGGAATTAGGGTTAAACGATTTGAAGAAGTATCCATCGGTTCATTATTATAAAAAAACAGTTTCAACGATAACGAAGAAATCTACTGGTTTATTTGAGATTGTGACATCGGATCATACAAAATATGTAGCGGAAAGAGTTTTATTAGCAACGGGTATACAGGAAGAATTCCCATCCATCCCTGATGTACGGGAATTCTATGGAAAAAGTTTATTTAGTTGTCCGTATTGTGATGGATGGGAATTAAAAGATCAACCTCTCATTATTATTTCTGAAAATGAAGATTATACGTTGCATATGACAAAATTAGTTTATAACTGGTCTACAGATTTAGTAATCGCAACAAATGGTAATGAGTTAAGTAAGCCTACTATGGATGAACTGTGTAATAAAAATATAAGAGTTATTACAGAGCCTATTCATGCACTACATGGTGAAGAAGGTTATTTAAACCAAGTAAAGTTTCGTTCAGGTTTGCATATCGAAAGATCTGGAGGATTTATAGTACCTTCTTTCTGTAGGCCAAATCGATTTATAGAACAACTTGGTTGTGAACTGCAAAGTAATGAAACTTTTGTAATAGATGATTTTGGTCGTACTTCAGAAAAGAATATTTACTTAGCAGGAGAAACAATTACTCAAGGGCCATCTTCATTAAGTATTGCTGCATCACAGGGAAATAAATCAGCGATAGCAATTAATAGCGATATTACAGATGAGCGGTTCTAACTAGAATTTAGAAGGAGGAGAAGAAGATGAATAATTTTTGGGATGATCGATTTAAATCGAATGAATATTTTTATGGGGAAGAACCTAATATATTTATTCAAGAACAAGCATTTCGTTTGGTAAATCACAATAAAGTAATAGCTTTCGCAGAGGGAGAAGGTAGAAATGCTATTTTTCTAGCAAGACAAGGACACGAAGTAACAGCTATTGATTATTCGGAAGGTGGATTAGAAAAAACAAAAAAATTAGCCGCGAAGCATAACGTAAAAGTGCATACAAAAAAGGTAGATTTATTAGCTGATAGTTTGCCAGCTAATGAATTCGATGCGGCAATTATGGTATTTGGACATTTTCATACTGATAATCAAAGAATGATATTAAATAAAATGATTCATACGATAAAGCCTGGTGGGTTAATAATGATTGAAGTTTACTTGAAACAGCAATTAAATTATGGTACTGGCGGGCCAAAAGATATTGATATGCTGTATGATCCAATTGATATTCTTACTTGGTGTGAAGAACATGAGGTAATTCATTTCTTTAATGGAGAACAAGAGCGAATTGAAGGGAAAGGACATACTGGTTTAGCTCATGTTATTCAAGTTGTTATTAGAAAATCAGTGTAAATGTTGGTGAAAGTTGAATGCTTGAATGTAAAAATACCAGTCATTTAAGACTGGTATTTTTATTTAGATACTAAATTATCAAGCTTCCAATATGTATTTGTTAATGGAGCAACTTTACTATCTATATACAAATACATATTATTTAAATCTTTAGGTGAAGTTTTCATTTCAAATACAACGTCAGTAGTTAAAGAGAATTCGAGTGGAACATTTTTATATTTCTCATCATCTACTGAATGAACTTCACCTTCATATTTTTGACCAGTTTTTTCATCTTTTATGAAATATTTTATCTCTGAAAGATCAATTGTTTGTCCGTCGGCTCGGACATTATTAATCATAACACGAGTTGTAAGGCGCCATTCTTTGTCTATTTTTTCAAATTTTGCATTTTCAACTGTTGCTCTATAGTATTCGTTTTTAACTATTTCCCCATAGTGCATTGCATTCTTTTCGAGAGCGCTCTTCTCTTGTTTTGGTGTAGTACTACCATTACATCCTGCCATTATTCCTGTAAATATTAATGCTGTACATGTTACTTTAATTAAAGATTTCATAGTAATTCCTTTCTATATTAAAAAGTAAAACATAGGAATAATTTTACATCAACAGGAAAATAAATGGAAGTCTTTTTGTGGAATATGCAAATATGCATGTATTTGGTATTGAAATTAATTAAATAGAAAGAAGAAAAAACTTGCATAAAGCTGGAAGAATAAGAATTGAAAATATTGTAAAACAGAAAAAACATGCATATAATTGAATGAGAAGGATTAAATTTCTGAATCTTCAATAACGGTGGTGAGAACATGTTCACAGAAGAGCGTAGAGAGAAAATTTTAGAGCTACTTAAAAAAGACGGAAGAGTAATCGCAAAAGATCTTGCAGAAATATTTGATATGTCTATCGATTCTATAAGAAGAGATTTTTCTATTATGGAGAAGGATGGTTTGTTAAAAAGGACACATGGGGGAGCAATTGAACTTACGCGAGTGAGAAACTTAGCTGCTGAACCATTTAAGCGTTATAGTGATAGTTCAATATACGAAGAATCAATTGCTAAAGTTGCTACATCTTATATACAAGAAGGAGATTCTGTTTTTATTGGTGGGGCTTCAATTCATTATGCAATGTTAAAATATTTACCTAAAACATCATTTACAGTTATTACGAATTCTATAGAAATAGCTAGTAAGTTACGGGAATATGAGAACATTGATACGTACTTAATTGGTGGCAAGGTGAAACCATCAGGAAATATGACGGATACACTTGCCTCGGAATCGATTAGTAGTTTTACTATTGATCTTTATTTTTCTACAGGTGGTGGCGTTTCATTATATGGTATAAGTACTGCAACACCAGAAGTTGCTTATTTCGGAAAAGCAGTAAGCAAAATTGCTCGAAGAAATATTTGTTTAGCATCCCATAATAAACTTGGTGTCGAGTGTTTTATAAAAGGAGAGTCTCTTAATGAAATTAATCTTATCATTACAGATGGAGAAGCTCATAAAGAAATAATTCAAGAGTTTGAGAATCAAGGTAAAAAAATAGTGATTGCCCAATCTACTGAATAACAAAAGGAGTTTACTATGATTATAAAAGGGAAAGAGTTTTGTATAAAAGGACTAGAGTATACGATTAGATCTGCAGCCAAGCATGATGCAGAGCAGCTATCGAAAATAAGAGTACAAATCGATGGAGAAACTGAAAATATGGATAGAGAAGAAGGTGAGGGATTTATAGATACGAAAGGATTTCAGCAAATAATAAAAACGGATAGTGAAAAGACGAGAAATATCTTTTTAGTTGCGGAAGTTCATAACCGTATCGTTGGATTTTTAAGATGTGAAGGATCTGATTTAAAGAGATTGTCTCATAAAGTAGAGTTTGGCGTTTGTATTTTAAAAGAGTTTTGGGGATATGGGATTGGCAAAAATCTTTTGCAAGAATCTATCAATTGGGCTGATGCAAATGAAGTGAAAAAGATAGCGTTACAAGTGTTAGAAACAAATGCAAAAGCAATTCAGCTTTATAAAAGATTAGGCTTCGAAGTAGAAGGCGTTCTGAAAAATGATAAGATGCTGTCGGACGGTAAGTATTACAATACGGTTGTAATGGGTAGGGTGAATGGTACTTTTCATAAAAGAGGTGAAGAAGTATGTTTTACAGAAGGAAATACTATATAGTGAAAAATGAATTCATTGAAATATTTAATAATCATTTCAATGATACAAATTTACCAAATCAATTAAAGTACGGTTCTCGTTTAATAGGGCGCTGGATGAAAGGTAATAATGATGGTACGACTGAAGTATTTGCAATATGGGAATATGATAGTTATGAAGATTATGAAGAAATTGAAACGGAAATTAGAAATGATAAAATGCATGTTAAAAGAATACATGATTGGTATGAAAAACATGGCGGGAAAGAATATGTTTTACGAGAGTACATAATAGAGATGAAAAATGAAGAGTTACTATGTACTGTAAAATGATAGAGGAGTGAAGCCAAATGGGGATTAGAACGAAATTATATTTTAGTTTAGCATCTACTATTTTATTTATCGTTGCAGTGGTGATATTCTTTTTTTATAATAATCCGATAAAGTGGTTTTGGTTCTGTATTTTACTAGGATCAGTTATACAAAATATAGTTTTATTTAAAAAATATAAAGAACTCCATTAAGATATTCAAATTATTAACATATTTGTGTCGTCTTTCTAATTGTATTGAAAATGCATTTACCCAGTTTTATAATAAAAGTATGTTTTAAAATCTCCAAATAATTAAAGGGGAGATGATACTATGTTAGCTTCACCGTTTTACTTACATACATGGAAAAAGTTTGTGGATGAAGGCATTCTAGATTCTGATCGTATGAATCAAAGAATTTCAGAGTCATGGCATCGATGCAAACAAGCAAATGTAAATCCTCATATGAATAAAGGTCAGAATATTTTGACTTCTGTTGTTTTTCAAGATCAAAAGCAAAAGAGTGAAATTTTTCTTGATATAGCATTACCTCATTTACAAAATATGAAGAAAACAATTGATGAATTGCAAATGATGGCATTATTAATTGATCCAGATGGATATGTGCTTTCATTAAGTGGAAATAAACAAACATTAAAACGAGCGAAACATATTAATTTCATAGAAGGCGTGAAATGGACAGAAGCTGCAGTTGGGACAAACGCTATTGGTACGGCTCTAGCAATTGAAGAGGCCATTATGATAACTGGTACAGAACATTATTCTGTCGCATCTCATAGCTGGAGTTGTGCAGCAGCTCCCATTCATAATGATGATGGGAAATTAATTGGTGTTCTTGATTTCTCTTGTCCGATTGAGTTTTCACATCCGTATATGCTCGGTATGGTAACTTCAATTACGCATGCGATTGAACGTGAATGTAGCATTCAAATACATCAAAATGAACTACACTTAATTCACCGCTTTTTAGATGTAATTGACAGTGATGAACAAGTTGTTATTTGTAACCATCGTGATGTTATCGTTTCTGCGAGTAAGAGTGTTCGCGAACGAGTATCTAATTGGTCACGAATGAAACTTGAAAATTTAATGCAAAATGGATTGAAAACTAAATTAGAAATACCTGTATATAGTAATGATAGATTGATAGGGAAATGTATTTATTTAAAGGGAAATAAACAAACGAATTTATATTCTACTTTTCCATTAATGAAAGGGATTTCTTTTCCTGGAGTTATTGGGACAAGCAACTTATTTCAACATACATTAGAAGAAATTAAGCTTGTTTCACCGACAGATGCTAGTGTATATGTATGTGGTGAAACAGGTGTGGGGAAGGAATATGTCGCTAGAGCAATTCATGAAAATAGCCCAAGGAAAGGTGGACCTTTTATAGCTGTTAACTGCGGTTCGTTGCCGAAAGAGTTGATGGAAAGTGAACTGTTCGGTTATGCTGAAGGGGCGTTCACAGGAGCACGCAGGCAAGGATATAAAGGTAAGTTTGAACAAGCGGAGGGAGGAACAATCTTTTTAGATGAAATTGGAGAAGTTCCTCCTGAGATGCAAATAGCACTTTTGCGTGTTTTACAAGAACGAATAGTAACACCAATTGGGAGTTCAAAAGAAATTCCAGTAAATATTCGTGTTATTACTGCGACGCATAAAGATTTATTAAGATTAGTAGAGGAAGGGGAATTCCGTCAAGATTTATATTATCGTTTACACGTTTATCCAATATACGTTCCATCATTATCAGAAAGAAAAGAAGATATCCCGTATTTCATACAAGATTTTTGCGAGCGAAAGCAATGGAATATTCAATTTCCCGCTAGCATTATCATTCAATTTACACAACATAAATGGCCAGGAAATATAAGAGAATTATTAAATGTATTAGAACGCATTTACATTTTGTCGCAAGGACGGGAAATATGCGAAAAGCAAATATCATTTTTGTTACAAACGATGATGGGAAATCAAAACCAACTTGAATTACAAACAGAAAATAAAGAGGAACATACGCTAAATTTCCGTGAAAAAGTACAGCGCGATAGCATGATGGAAGCGTTGCAAAAGACGAACGGAAATGTTTCATTAGCTGCAAAATTATTAGATGTACCACGTAGTACGTTTTATAAACGAATGCAAAAATTTAAGTTATAAAAGTAGATTTTTGTAATCTACTTTTTCTTTGTGAGCTCACGTTCTGTCGGAATATGCGCTTGCCAGGGAAATAATAGAATGTTAAGAAAAAAAGATTTCCTAAAGGAGAGTCTTAAGTGAAGTATATTGAAATTGGAATCGGGAATAGGTGGTTCGTTCGAACGGAAACTGAAAATAAAGATGGAACTGAATTTGAGGAGCGAGGAATTATAAAACCGATTTATTTTGAGTCTTTATATGTACGAATTTGGTTACGGAAAACTTGTTTTATTTTAGATACGAAAGAGGGTTTTAAGAAAGTAAGAAAAAGTAGAGCTGAGTATAAGTTTATTGTTGGAATGGTGAGTAGGTTAAAACAATAGAATCAAACAGGAGGTGTTCTTATGATTAGAATTACCACATTCATACTCGCAATTATTGTAATGGTCTATTCCATCTATAGTTGGAATGATGATTCGAAACAAAGTATGCTTATTCTACAATTGCTTCTAGGATTTATGTTAGCTGGTATGGGGGTGCAAAATTTTAAGAAAGATGAAAAAGAGAATAAAAATTTGGGGATTATTCTCTTACTTGCATCGCTATTTTGTATTTTTGTATCGGTAATAAAATATTTAAAATAAACCGTTACTAAGCATATTGAGTAACGGTTTTTTGAGGTTATAATGTGCTATTTATATAACCCTGTCTTATACATTTCCGTCAAAGTATACACAATTTCTTCTAAATCTATCTCTTTATCATTTTGCACAATTGTCCAGAGGAACATTTCATTCATAGAGAACCAACCGCGTGCGACAATCTCTTTATTTAACGCAGTTCGTGCTAATCCATTTTCTTGGGAATGAGTAATATCTTGCATAATACGTATTACAAAACGTTCTCGGATTTCATTCCATTTTTGACGTATTTCTTCAGAGGTTCCTATTGCTTCTTCCACAACTTGTAATAGTGCTCTTTCTTCCTCAGCTAATTGTAAAAAAGCACGTACTTGACTTTGGATCATACTGTGTGCTTCTGTCTTTGTTTGAGGGGAGAAAGAGCGATCAGCAATATCATAAAAGCGATTCATAACATCTTCCATCAAAACGACGAGGAGAGCATCTTTGTTTTTAAAGTATACATATGCTGTTCCATAACCAGTTTCTGCATGTTTAATAATTTGCGTGATTGTAGTTTTCTGAAATCCGTTTTTTATAAAAATAGTATAACCGGAATGTAATAGTTTCTTTTTTGTTTCTAAGGAGCGGTGTTTTCTTGTTGAAAGAGTAGAATTTTTCAAGGAATCACCTCTTTTTACTGAAATATCTGAAAATATAATTGTATTGTAAAAGAAGTTCGTATATAAAGTCAACTGACATAATATCATTGACGCTATATCAACTTAGGTGATATATTTCAATTAGTTAGAATAAAAAGAAAATTAAAAGAAGGTGACACCATGTATAAAGAACCATTTCAACCAACTTATGAGTATGCGCTTGAATGTGATAAACATGATGAACTGAAAGATTTTCAAACTGAATTTTATAAAAAAGAAGGAACAATATATTTAGATGGTAACTCTTTAGGGTTGCTTTCAAAAAGAGCAGAGAAATCGTTACTTACGTTGCTAGATTCATGGAAAGAGTATGGAATTGATGGATGGACTGAAGGAGAACATCCTTGGTTCTTCCTATCAGAACAGCTAGGGGAATTGACTGCACCTCTTATTGGTGCTTTACCAGAAGAAACGATTGTAACTGGTTCTACGACTACGAATATACACCAAGTTATTGCGACGTTTTATGAGCCGAAAGGAATACGCACAAAAATTCTTGCTGATGAATTAACGTTCCCATCAGATATATATGCGCTCCAAAGTCAAATTCGTTTAAAAGGATTAGATCCAGATGAGCACCTAATGAGAGTAAAGAGCAGAGATGGTAGAACATTAAATGAGGAAGATATCATTCATGCGATGACTGATGATATCGCTTTAATTTTATTGCCTTCTGTACTATATAGAAGCGGACAGATTCTTGATATGAAGCGATTAACAGCTGAAGCTCATAAACGTGGTATTCATATCGGTTTTGACCTATGTCATTCAATCGGCTCTATTCCGCATCATTTTAACGAGTGGGATGTTGATTTCGCTGTATGGTGTAATTATAAATATTTAAATGCAGGACCTGGTGGTGTAGCAGGGTTATATGTGAATAAAAAACATTTTAATAGACTGCCAGGATTATCTGGTTGGTTTAGTTCTAGAAAAGATAAGCAGTTTGATATGGAACATTCATTAACTGCAGCTGATCATGCTGGGGCGTACCAAATAGGAACACCTCACGTATTGAGTACGGCACCATTAATTGGTTCTCTTGAAATTTTTAAAGAAGCTGGCATTGAGAGATTACGTGAAAAATCATTACATATAACAAGATATATGCTCGATTTAATTCAATTAGAGTTAAAGGATATGGGATTTACAATCGGAAATCCGCTAGAGGATGAAAAACGAGGCGGGCATATTTATTTAGAACATGCTGAGGCGGCACGTATATGTAAAGCGTTAAAAGCAAATGGAGTGATTCCAGACTTTAGAGCTCCAAATGGAGTTAGACTTGCACCGGTTGCTTTATACAATACGTATGAGGAAGTATGGAACTCTGTACAAATTTTAAAGAAAGTTATGAAAGAGGAAGAATATAAAAACTTTGAAAATAAGCGAGAGGTTGTGGCTTAAGCATGAAAACATCGCAGTGGATTGATATTTCACAACCGCTAAATAATGATATCGCGACGTGGCCAGGGGATACACCGTTCTCGTATGAGGTTTCATGGTCAAAAGAGGACAGTGGTTCAGTAAATGTCGGAAAGTTAACGATGAGTATCCATACTGGCACTCATATTGATGCACCTTTTCATTTCGATAATGACGGCAAGAAGGTGTTAGATTTAGATATACACGTATATGTAGGCGCAGCACGAGTTATCGATGTTTCAGGGCTGGAGAGTATCGGTAAAAAGGAATTAGAACGATTTAACTTAGAAGGTGTAGAGCGATTATTATTACGTACATCTTCACATGGTAAAGCGCAAGAATTCCCAGAAGAAATCCCGTATTTACGTGCTGATATTGCACCTTTTCTATCAAATAAGGGCATTCGTTTAATTGGGGTAGATGTACCTTCTGTTGATCCTTTAGATGATAAAGAACTAGCAGCACATCATCAATTATTTAAACACGGAATTCACATTTTAGAAAATGTCGTACTAGATCACGTAGCAGACGGCGATTACGAACTTATTGCCTTACCACTTGCATTAACAGATGCAGATGGGAGTCCAGTTCGCGCTGTTATTAGGCCAATATAAGTAGAAATATATAAAAGGGGCGTTTGACTAATATGAAAGAAAACGAAAAAGTAATTATGGAAAAAGGGATTCACACTGATTTTAAGGAAAATATGACGTACGGAGAGTATTTACAGCTAGATAGCTTATTATCTAGTCAACAAAGATTATCAGATCATCATGATGAAATGTTATTTATCGTTATTCACCAAGCGAGTGAGCTTTGGATGAAACTAATTTTACATGAACTGAATGCAGCAATTGAATCTATTAAAAATGATAAATTAGCACCTGCATTTAAAATGTTAGCACGTGTATCAAAAATTCAGTCGCAAATTATTCAATCTTGGGATATTCTTGCGACATTAACGCCATCAGAATACATTGAGTTCCGTGATTCACTTGGTCAGGCTTCAGGTTTTCAATCATATCAATATCGAATGATTGAGTATGCACTTGGTTATAAAACACCACATGCATTAAAGATTTATGAAAAGGACCTAGAATTACATGCTCGTCTTCATAAAGCACTTCATGCACCAAGTTTGTATGACGTTGCGATACAAGCGCTTGTTAAAGAAGGATTCCCAATTCATAAAGATGTGTTAAATCGTGATATTACGCAGCCTTACGAAGAGGATGCAACTGTAGAAGCGGCTTGGATAGAAGTATATGCGGACGTGCAGAAATATTGGGATTTATATCAGCTTGCAGAGAAATTAATCGATATTGAAGACTGGCTACAACAATGGCGTTTCCGTCATATGAAAACGGTAGAACGAATTATTGGTCATAAAATGGGAACAGGTGGCTCTTCTGGCGTATCTTATTTAAAGCGAGTGCTTGATCAATGCTTCTTCCCAGAGCTTTGGAACGTTCGAACGAAATTATAAGAATAAACTTGTCAGCTGATAAAGGCTGGCAAGTTTATTTTTTTGTTTTAAAAACAAATATGATTTAATAGAGAGAACGAGATGAACAACAAATATTACATAATCATTTAGATGGAGGAAGACTACTTGAATTTCGAGCAATTACAAAGTAAATTTGAAAAGAAAAAAGTTAATACATTTCTTGTTTATCAAAAGGGGGAATTAACGACTGAATACTATAAAATGATAGACTGTGCAAATGACTTATTTAAAATTAATTCGATTACAAAAAGTATCGTATCTATATTAATTGGTATCGCAATTGATAAAGGATTTATAAATAATATACATACACAAATCACAACATGGATTCCAAATGTACCGGAGAAAAAGAGGGAACTAACGCTGTATCATTTATTAACGATGACAACAGGAGAAGATTGGCAAGAGTTCGGAAATGGGGTTGTTTTCCCAAATGATTTTGTGGAATCACACAATTGGGTGCAATACATTTTAGAAAAACCGCTCATTGAAGAAATGGGTACGAAAATGAATTATAATTCAGGTTCTTCTCACTTACTTAGTTACATCATTCAACAAGCAACTGGAATGTCGACGGAGCAGTTCGCGAAAAAGTATTTATTTGAGCCGTTAAACATTACGGAGTATGAGTGGCAACAAGACCCGCAAGGTATATATGTTGGCGGATTTGGTATGAAAATGAAATCTATAGATTTATTAAAGTTAGGAAAAGTATGTTTGCACAATGGATATTGGAAGGGGAATGAAATTGTATCATCGAAATGGTTAGAAGAATCAGGTGAGGCTCTATTTGAAACGTATGAACATGTCGGGGCATATGGATATCACTGGTGGGTATTAAATAACGAAAGATTTCACATACCGTATTGTATGTATTTTGCTATGGGATATGGAGGGCAATACATTATTATCATTCCGCAGTTAGAGCTCGTAGCTGTAATTAGTAGTCACATGCCAAAACGTGGCCTCGTACCATTAAAGTTATTTATAGAGCATATAAAAGAGAATTCCAATCATAAATAAGAAGAGGAAGGAGGTGTTTTATGAGAAGTACAAAAATGATAGCGATTTATAGACTGTTATTAAGTCTTCTAGCGTTTAGTGCACTTATTACTCAATTTGTTACAAGAGCACAAATGAAACCGTTCAATCCAGTTAATTTTTTTAGTTACTTCACAATTGAAAGCAACATTTTAGTGGCGGTAATTCTGCTATTAAGTAGTTTGGGGACAGCCACACTCGGACGTTCCGAGCAGTTTGGAGTTCTTCGCGGTGCAGCTACAGTTTACATACTGACAACAGGACTTATTTATTTTTTGTTATTAAGGGGATTAGAAGAATCACTTCAAACGCCGATACCGTGGATAAATACTGTGCTTCATTACATCATGCCATTAGCAATGATTTTAGATTGGGTTATAAATCCACCTACTAAGACAATCACGTGGAAACAAGCTACTAGTTGGCTGATTTTCCCGCTTTTATATGTTGTCTATAGCTTAATGCGCGGTCCATTCGTTAATTGGTACCCATATCCGTTTCTCGATCCGAGAATAGGTGGATATGGGAAAGTACTTTTATATAGTATCGGAATAGCGGTTGTAATTGGAGCTATTTGCGGATTAGTAAAAATGTTAGGGAATCGATCTTTGCATATGAAAAATAATCCTCCTTATTAAGTAAAAAGTACATAAAGAAACCTCTGTCTGTATGTAAAGACGGAGGTTTCTTTATTTTACCGATTTGTTTTCTGAAATGACATCTTTAAAAATTTCTCTGTTTTCGTATCGAATTCTACATCAACAAAAACACCATATTCTTTCCCACCTTCACGCAGCCACAGCTTAAACTTTTCAACTGTTATTTGAACAGTTTTTGGTTTTCTACCTATATGAAGGTAATCAATAATCTCTGCTTTCGGATATTGTTCTTTCGTTTTTTCAACGGCCAGTTTACCCCATTTTGCATAGGGCGGCTGTGCGTGAACTATAGATGGACCAGTATATATATTTGAACATGTTGTTAGTAAAAAAATCGAGAATGCTATACGTGTGAAGAAATACTTCATAATAAGCTCCTTTTACTCTTTTTTTATATTGTGTGCATATATCTTCAAGCATATAAGTTTGGCTTTTTTTGTCTTCTTTACATAAAAGCTTCACATTTACAAAACATAACCATGAATTCATTACTGTAATTAAGGAGGGAAATATATGCGTCAAAAAGGTTTTTTGAAGATAGCGGTTTTACTTACCTTTATTGGCTTATCTTTAATGGTAAGTAGTATACAAACCAAAAATGTAGAAGCCTTTTCTAATCAAGTTATCCAAAGGGGAGCATCTGGAGAAGATGTCATTGAATTACAATCTCGTTTGAAATATAACGGATTTTATACGGGGAAAGTTGATGGTGTTTTCGGATGGGGTACATATTGGGCACTTCGAAACTTTCAGCAAAAATTCGGATTGCCGGTTGATGGTTTAGCGGGTGCTAAAACGAAGCAAATGCTTGTAAAAGCGACGAAGTATGATAAGTCGACCGCTAATAAAGGTACTACAACTAATAAAGGGAATAGCGGTGGTACTGCACAAGAAAATAAACCACCACAAAGTAAAGGGACAAATGTTCCAAACGGTTATTCTCAAAATGACATTCAGTTAATGGCAAACGCTGTATACGGAGAGTCACGTGGCGAGCCATATTTAGGACAAGTTGCAGTGGCTGCGGTAATTTTAAATCGTGTCACAAGTGCATCGTTTCCAAATACCGTTTCAGGTGTAATCTTTGAACCGAGAGCCTTTACAGCAGTAGCAGATGGACAAATATATTTAACGCCAAATGAGAATGCGAAAAAAGCCGTATTAGATGCAATCAATGGATGGGATCCAACAGGGAATGCACTATATTATTTCAATCCAGATACTGCGACAAGCAAATGGATTTGGACTCGTCCACAAATTAAAAAAATCGGCAAACACATTTTCTGTAAATAGAGCGGAGGTGGAAACATGTTAAGAGGTATTATCATTGTATTATTAACAATAGGTGTAGTCGGAACAGGATATTGGGGCTATAAAGAGCATCAAGAAAAAAATGCAGTATTAATTAGAGCGGAAAATAGTTATCAGCGCGCGTTTCATGATTTAGCGTATGAGGTTGACTTATTACACGATAAAATCGGGACAACACTTGCGATGAATTCACGTGCGTCTCTATCGCCAGCATTAGCAGATGTGTGGCGTTTAACATCTGAAGCTCGTTCTGATGTAGGTCAACTACCATTAACATTAATGCCATTTAATAAAACGGAAGAATTTTTAGCGAATATCGGTGATTTTAGCTATCGTGCAGCGATTCGTGATTTAGAAAAAGAACCGCTAAATGATCAAGAGTATAAAACATTGCAAACTTTATATTCAAATGCAGGAAATATACAGGATGAACTAAGAAAAGTGCAACATCTTGTTTTGAAAAATAATTTACGCTGGATGGATGTAGAACTGGCACTTGCGTCTAATCAAGATCCAGCAGATAACACAATTATTGATGGATTAAAAACAGTAGAGAAGAATGTAACGTCATACTCATCTACTAATTTCGGTCCTACTTTTACAAGTGCACAAAAAAATAAAAAGGGCGGATTTGAAGCAGAGGGTAAAGCGATTTCTAAAGATGAGGCTGCAAAAATCGCAAAATCATTTTTAAATTTAAAAGGAAATGAAAAAGTAGAAGTTGAGAAAAGCGGAAAAGGCGCAAAAGAATCTTTCTACAGTGTGAAAATTAAAGATCCAGCAACAAACAACGAATTTCACATGGATATTACTGGGAAAGGTGGATACCCAATTTGGGTAATGAATAATCGAGAAATTAAAGAACAAAAAATTAGTTTAAATGATGCAGGAAGTAAAGGATTGACGTTTTTAAAGGATCACAAGTTTACAAATATGGAGCTGTTTGATAGTTCTCAATATGATAATATCGGTGTGTTTACGTACGTTGTAAGTGAAAATGGAGTGCGTATTTATCCAGAAGCAATTCAAATGAAAATTGCTTTAGATGATGGATCGATTGTTGGTTTTTCTGCAAAGGAATATTTAGCATCGCATCAAAAACGAACAATTCCGAGTGCGAAGCTAACTGCTGCTGAGGCGAAAAAGAAAATTAACCCCGATGTAAAAGTTATGGAGGAACGTAAAGCTGTAGTAGTAAATGACTTGCATAATGAAGTACTTTGTTATGAATTTATTGGTACTTTAGGGAAAGATACGTACCAAATTTTCATTAACGCAAATAGCGGTGCAGAAGAAAAAGTGAAGAAGATGCAAGCTGTTGAAAAAATTTATGATTAAACATCAATGATAAAGTGGTGAAAATAATGAAAATCATTATATATATGTTAATGCTTTGTTTCGTCATTACTGGATGTAGCATTGGAAAAAAAGACAATCCTAATGAAAAGCCAGAACAAAAAAATGTCTCGATGAAAAATGTTAATTATACAAACAAATCAAATAAGCCAAACGAAAAAGCTGCTGATCATTTAGCATCTTTAGCTGCAAGTGTACCAGGTGTGAATGATGCGACAGCGGTAGTAGTGGGGAAATATGCTGTTGTAGGTATTGATGTAAAAGCGAAACTTGATCGAACTCGTGTTGAGTCAATTAAGTACTCCGTAGCAGAAAGTTTGAAGAATGACCCAAATGGTGCTAATGCAGTCGTTGTAGCAGATGTTGATACGTATGAAAGATTAAAACAAATAGGTAAGCAAATTAAAAAAGGTAAAACTGGTGAAGGTATACTTGATGAACTAGCAGCAATTGTTGGCCGAGTAATGCCGCAAGTTCCAAATGATATGATTGAAAATAGAGAAACGAATCCGATTAAAGATAATGATAAACAATTACCAAAAGATGAAGAACAAGAACTACGAAAAGAACAAGAAGATCAGTCAAATAACCATTTGAAAAAATAGTGAAAATCCCGTACTAAATTGTACGGGATTTTTCTTCAAGATTAAATATTCAGTTTATTTTTAAGGGAATATATGGTTTAATAATGAGGGGAGGGACAACCGTTATGATGAAAAAAAGCGCACTCATATTAGGTGTTTTATGCATAGGTTTTAGTATGACAGCGTGTGAACAGAAGAAAGAAGTGAAGAAGAAAACAGCTACGTCTTCTACTATAACGGAAAATAAAAAGCAAGAGTCCATTAATATAAATCATTTCTCAAATATTAATGAAGGAATGACTTATACAGAAGTGAAAGATTTAATCGGTTTTGAAGGGGATTTACTCATAGAAGAAGGGGAAGAACATTCTACACAAATTAAACAAATTTTTGCTTGGAAAGGCAGCGATCCAAAATCATTTGCTGAAATTACATTTTTGGATGGAAAGGTGCATTCTAAAACACAGCAAGGTTTAAGTTAATAACTTGAAGGAATGGGAGAGTTAAGCATGAACATACATACAGGGGAAATACAATTAGTTCCGTATAAGGAGCAGTATAAAGAGATAATACAATCATTTACTTTACCAAGTGAACAAGTTCAATTTACGGCGAATCCAGGTGAATTACTGGAGAAAGCGAAAAATGATCGAACTAAAAATGTTGTTATTATTTTAGATTATAATGGAGTACCTGTCGGTGTATTCGCATTACAAACAGGTGACAGAGTACAGGAGTTTACAGAAAATAAGGATGCCATACTTTTAACTTCTTTTTCCATTAATCATAATAAACAAAGGAAGGGATATGCTAAAAAATCATTGGCGTTATTACAAGACTTTGTAAAATATTATTATCCAATAAAAAATGAAGTGATTCTTGCTGTAAATGAAAAAAATATTCCGGCACAAAAGTTATATGAAAAAGTTGGGTTTCAAGATAAAGGGTATAGAAGAATGGGACCGATTGGACAACAATTAATATTGCATTTACTTATTGCAAAATAATGAAAAGAAACTTACTCTTGAAAAAAATCATGTAGTAAGTTTTTTTGTTTGAGATATTGTCCATGCATGCTATGTTAGAAGAATTAAAGCCAGTATCCGAGAAATATAAATGTGCAAAACAAACCGATTGCTAAGCATTTAAATACGTGAGGGGTAATTATATGACAATTTATATTGCACTACTACGGGGGATTAATGTAGGTGGACATAAAGTAATCAAAATGGCAGATTTGAAAAAACTGTTTGAATCAATAGGGTTAAAACAAGTGAAAACATATATTCAAAGTGGAAATGTAGTATTTGAATCAGAAGATGATATAAGTTTTCTAAAGGAACGGATTGAATGTGAAATTAAGAACGTTTTTGATTTCGATGTTCCGGTCATGTTAAGAGCAAATGATGAATTTATTAATATTATTAAAAAGTGTCCTTACGAGACCCATTCGTTATTAGAAGGAGAAAGTGTACATGTGGCCTTTTTAGCTAATCCACTTTCTGAAGAAGACAGTAAGCGGTTACTTATGTACAAAAGTGACATAGAAGATTGCCATATCGAAGGAACAGTAGTGTATTTATTTTTCAAAAAAAGCATTCGGAATTCTAAACTAATGAACCAGTTTCAAAAATTACATACGCCAGCTACAGTAAGGAACTGGCGGACTGTGAAAAAGTTAAAAGCAATAGTAGAAGGGATTTGAATATAAAAAATGTGGTTTTCTGCATATAGAAAACCACATTTTTTATTTATATTGTTTTGCGACAATGAGTTCAACAATAGGGAAAATAAGAAAGGAAGAACAGAGTGCAATAAAGAGTGGAAGGTTTTTTACACCATCTAAATTGGAACCCATAGAAAATCCTTCTGAGCAGAGTAATATAAGGAACATAACACCTACAAGCACAAAATACGCGATTTTAAAGCTTTTATATGTAATTTGTTGTCCCATCTCATCTTGACTTTCTTTCGATACTCCGTTTGGATCTCCCCATGTAATATGATTAATTAAATTACTAAGTATTAAAGAAGCAGCGAAAATCGTTCCGCCCAAAATTGAACCTTCAGTTGCGTATTTGTATGCGCCATGTCCGAGTATCGCGATTAACGATAAAACAATGATTACAAAAATAATCTTTTTAGTATTCAATATATAATTGCACCTCCACGATTGTAAAAAACTCTTTACAATCATAGTATAAAATTGGAAAAGTTTTATGTCAAATGCTTTTTACACGAGAAATGAATATTTGTGATATTTTGTTTAAAGGATGAAGAAAAAATTAAATTACATTTGAATGTAAAAGAATGGGCTCGCATATATTTGGAAGGGATGTCAGATTAAATTAGGGGGTAGTTATGTCTATTCTTTTAAAAGCTGGTGCAGATGCAGGAAATAATGGTTTGAAGTTAATGGTGAAAGGGCAGGAACCTATTTTTATTCCGAGTATTTATTCTTTATATATAGGTGAGCCTACGGGGTTGTTAGATGAAGGTGATGTTTCATCGTCAGAATTAGAGAATCACATTGATGTGACCATTAGTTCTCCATCGCTAATGTTAAATAACGTACGATACATCGTTGGAGAAAAAGTGATTCAAGATCAATTAAAAGGTACTGAAGTAGAGAAGAAATCAAATAAATCTACTGATGAGTTAATGGTTATTACAATCCTTTCAGGTTTAGCGATAAGTGCTATGCGTCAAAGTCCAACTTCAAGTCATATTAATATTCGTTATGATTTATCGGTGGCTCTTCCAATGCAACTTATTACACAGGAAATCGCTGCTGAAAATGCGAAACGGTATATGGGTAATCACAAGGTCATATTCCATTATCCAAATGGGCGCGATGTTACGATTAATGTTTCTATTGAGTTTTGTAAATGTCTACCTGAAGGCGCTTCTGGGACGTGGGGTATTGTATATGATGAGGAAGGAAATGTTGTGAAACATAAAATAGAATGTGAACAAAATCAAGTTTCAGAAATTGATTTTGTAGATAAAACTTTATTGTCTTTTGATATTGGCGCGGGGACAACGGAAGAAGTTGTTTCATTAGGGGTAAATTTCCGTCCGCAATTAAGTAAAGGATTATCGTACGGTGTAAAAGAAACGTTACTACAAATTATTACGAGGTGGAATCGGAAATATCCTACGAAAACAATTGATAGTATTACAGAATTTAACCAAATTTATTTAAATGAAAAGCACCCAAGAAATGCATTGTTAGTTGAGGAATCACAACCAGCGTTTTTAGGTTTAGCAGCACGTGTCGCAACGGATATTATTAACAAAATTGATGATATGAAAGACGATCCATATGTATTTATTTATGGTGGGGGTGCAGTTATTATTAAAAATAGCTTGAAAATGATTTTAAAACAAAAAGGACGCTTGAAAAATGTGATTTTTGTAGATAACCCGTTATTTACCAATGCTCGTGGGTTATTAGTATATACATGCTCGCCAAAATATAGAGAGCATAAGCAAAAAGAGTTAGGGTTCACAAACTTAACGATAAGTTAGTTGGTGGAAGTATGCGATCTAGGCGATATAAACGTGGTGATCGAGTGAAAATTAATATTAATAAATCAGTATCGCCTGAAATGATTGCTTGGCTTAATAAACAATCTAATCCAACTAATTTCTTTTTCTTTGCAGCCCAGCAATTATTTAAACAAGTAGGAGATATTGATGTATCAAAAACCTTGCCAAGTAGCCATGTTTTTTCTTTATATGTAGAACCGTCATCTCTATTAAAAGTTGAAATGAATCCATTTAAAAACGTATCACTAGAAAATAGTAAATCCACCGAAAACGTAAAAAAAAAATCGTGGGAATCTGTTGATCAGTTAGATTGTCCATTCTTTTGAACATAGAAAAATATAGGTAGAGCCCATCACTATACATAAGGATTAAGTGATGGGCTTTTGTTATTGTATCGTAATTTCTATAAAAAGAAGAGTGCAATACAATTTGTGTCCTTCTATTAGTTGCTTAATTTTATATTTTGCATGTATGTTCTGAAACTGCATTTATAATTTCATCCCAGTCATCGTAATGATTCTCATGCCCTGAACCTTCTAGGGTTAATAGCTTTGAATTCGGAATTTCATCGGTAAGTGCGAGTCCATGTTCAAGTGGTAAAGCTGTATCGTCCGTACCGTGAATTATTAAAGCAGGTACTTGTATCGATTTAAGTATACCTTCATAAGAATCATCACCTGTAAGAAGAGCGTGATTAAACATACTTAGTAGATTGTCAGCTCGCTCTATTTCTTGTTTTACTTGTTTCAAAGTTCTTGCTTCATCAAATATACGCTTTGATCCACAGAGTAGACGTGATCCTGTAACTAAATATTTCGCTATAACATCTTTATTTGTCCAATCTAAATTTGCACCATTAGCATGATGTGTCAAAATTCTTTCATCCATTGGAGGCAAATCACGAGTATTGTTATCAGATCCAATAACGCTTGTTGCTAGTAATGTTAAGGTTAAAATTCTTTCTGGGTGTTTTACTGCAGCAATTTGAGCAATCATACCTCCTAATGACATGCCCAGAAGGTGTGCCTTGTCAATATGATACGCATCGAGTACCCCGATTGCATCTTCAGCCATGTCTGCTACAGTGTAATTGGAAGTCCCAGGCTCATATGTAACAGAGCGCCCAACATCACGGTTATCATAGCGAATGACAAACCTTCCTGTGCTAGCCAACCTTTCACAAAATTCTTCATCCCAATAAACCATTGAACACGTAGCTCCCATAATTAATAATATTGCTGGGTTATTAGGATTGCCAAAGCTTTCTGTACATATATCAATACCGTTTACTTTGAAAACTTGTTCACTCATAGTACACTCTCCGTTTCATTTAAAGTTCATTAATAATTAAAGAAAATATAACTTTGGGTGTTTATTAGCCTTAAATTAGATTGTATTTAAGTGAAATAAATGTTTTTTGCACTCATGATGCTTAATTAGTAGAGCAGCATAAATATCACCTCTAAACATATTTATTGTCATTCAAGGCGAAAAATTTTGAAAAATAATTGTTTTTTATTAAAATAAACAGCAAGGGGGGGAGGAAATGAAAGCAATTGTTATTAATCAATATGGTAGTGTTGAAGAATTACAAGAAAGACAAGTTTCAAAGCCGGTTGTTAAATGTAATGAAGTATTAATACGCATACACGCAACATCTGTAAATCCTGTAGATTGGAAAATAAGAAAGGGAGACTTACAAGAAAAGTTACAATTTTCATTTCCAATTATTTTAGGATTAGATGTCGCTGGAGTAATTGAAGAAGTCGGAGAAAATGTGCAGTGTTTTAAAATCGGGGATAAAGTATTTACGAAACCCGAAAATATAGGGAAAGGTTCTTATTCTGAATACATTACAGTGAAATCAAATTTAGTAGCGCAAATGCCTAATAATCTTAATTTTGAAGAAGCAGCATCTATACCTCTTGCAGGACTTACAGCTTGGCAAAGTCTTGTTGATTATGCACAAATAAACGAAAACGACCGAGTATTAATTCATGCTGGAGCGGGCGGGGTAGGAAGTTTTGCAATTCAAATCGCGAAATCATTTGGGGCTTTTGTCGCGACAACTGCAAGTAGTAAAAATGAAGAATTTTTAAAGCGTTTAGGGGCTGACCTGGTTATTGATTATAAAAAAGATAAATTTGAAGAGCTACTATCAGATTATGATATTGTGTTAGATACAATCGGCGGAGAAGTACAAGAAAAAAGTTTTCAAGTTATTAAATCTGGTGGCGTTCTAATCTCAATCGTCCATGAACCGCTTCATGAAGTAAAGGGAATAAAATCAGGTTTTTTATGGTTAAAACCAAGTGGAAATCAATTAGACGAATTATCAGGTTTGATTCAGGCAGAAAAAATCAAACCAATCATTAGTAAAGTTGTTCCGTTTAATGAAGAAGGAATTAGAGAAGCTCATATTTTGAGTGAAAGTCAGCATGCTAGAGGGAAGATTGTAATTAAAATGGAATAAACTTTACATAAATATGCGAGTGGTGACTGGATAAAATAAAGATTGTCCCCACTCGCATATACTATAATTTTTGAACGACATAAGTAATCGCATTCGTTTTTAATTTAATGTTTTTTCCGTTACGTACAATATCATACGATAAACTCTTTATTTCAACTTTTACTTCTTGCCATTCAGAATAAACGCTTTTTAGTGTCCATATCATTTCTTCAGTAGGAAGGTTAATTTCAACTAACGCATCTAATTTTTGATTCGTTTCCAAGCCAATCTCTTGAATGTTAGAGTTGACTATTAAACAGTTGATACCGCCACTCTTTGTCCCATATTTCATAGAGTGAAGCACTTTCTTAAAATCTTCTTCTGATTTGACATGTTCTAAACTTGATACTGCAACGATGTAGTCATAAGTATTAGGTGCAATATAGTAGTCTTCAATTGCTGAATGTTCTGTTTTTATCACTTCAATTACACCATGTTCATTGCTGTACACTCGTAACTTCGTTAAAGCCGAATCAAGTAGATCAACACAAGTAACAGTGCCGCCAGTATTCATGATTTTTTGTGCAATTGGAACACTGTTTCTACCGACACCAGAGCCAAGGTCAAGTATTTGTAGGTTGTTCTGTCCTTTAAAATAGTCCATCAAGTCCATAACTGTTTTAACAGGTTTATAAAGCCAAGATCCCACTTCGAACAGTTTATATTGCTCATAGCAAAGATCGTGATACTTTTTCTCTTCTTGTCTTATGTAATCGATTCTGTTCATAATGTTTCAGCTCCAATGTTTTCATAGCGAAATGAATATGTTGGACAACCTTTAACGTTCGTTTGAATTCGAAATATACCACCAGCATGTGGGTACTGTTTTAATTCCTGATCCGTCATTCTTGTTCTGGCTGTTGTTATATATAAATCGGTTAAATTTGGCCCTCCAAATGTACACGACGTTACATATAACGCAGGAATCGGAATACTTAAAATTCGTTCTCCAGTCAAGGGATTCCATCTAGTAACCTTCGAGCCTCCCCAATGAGCAATCCATAAACAGCCTTCTTCATCAATTGTCATACCATCGGGTAGACCTTCATTTTCAGGGAAGATGATAACATCTGTTGGATTGCTAATTACACCAGTATGTATATCATAATGAAAACGGACTACTTTTTTAGTAGGTGTATCAATAAAATAAAGGTATGTATTGTCAGGAGACCATGCTATGCCGTTTGATGTATTTACATGTGACACTTTTTTCTCTACTTTGAGATTATTATTTAAAGAATACAAGGAACCGGCGCCACTCATACCATATAAGTCAGTAGTACCCGCCCAAAAGCGGCCAGCTGGATCGCATTTCCCGTCATTAAAACGATTTTCTATTAAATGTGGCTCAGGATCATATATATGTGTAAGTTTTTCTGTATTTAGATTAAGAGAGTAAAAGCCTTTTTCCATAGCTAAAAGTACTACATCATCTAGATATGGAACGACACAACCGATTTGTTGATCGAGAGTAATCACTCGGTTCATATTACTAGCAGGATTGTAGAGGCATAATTTCTTCTCCATAATGTCAACCCAATATAATATTTGTCTTTTCTCATCCCAGCAAGGACCTTCACCTAAACCTGCTTTTGCATCTACGACTAATTCAATATTTCTGTGCAATATGTTTCACCTCAATTCATTAAAGATACATATAAAGTTCGATAAAAATGGAGGTAAACCTTTTCTAAAATACAGTTAAAAGCAACGCAAGCAATCAATAGAATAGGTACTTGCGTTGCTTAATTTTTGCTATCGTGAATACATTTTTGGACATTCATCACCACGTGGTTCGTAAAAACAATGGCTTTTAAATTGCCCTGCAAACGGCTGATTATACCATTCAGGCGGACAAGCTCCAACTGGACGGAAATACCAAAGAGCCCATCGTGCTGGCCAGCGCCATTCACCTTGTAAAACTTTTCTTGCAATTTCTTTTTCTGAATCGCGAGCGCGTTGGTAAAAATATCCGTATTGCACTGCTTCGAATCCGCCGGGGCTTTGATATACTGCATCACTTACAGATCGAAGTTGTTTGAAATCTAAGCAATCACAAAATACACGGTTTACTACAACACATCCGACAAGTTGTTCGCCTTGCCGACCTTCACCTTCAGCCTCAGCACGAATTAAACGAGCTAGTAAATCAACGTCACTTTCGTTGTATGGGATAAGGGGCATAGTGATACCACCTTTCTATAACTGTTATAGTAAAGAGTGTATGTTTCAAAATGAGCTAAGTGCTTTTGTAATCTGAAAATAACTTTTAATTTTAACAAGGAGCTTGTATGAATTAAAGCTAATTAGCTATAGAAGATAATAATGAAAAGGGAGAGGTAGTATGTATCGTATTCATAAAGAACATAGCATTTATGCAATGTCACCAAATAATGAGCCATGTATAGAAGTAGACACTGGGAGTCGGATTGTATTTGAAACGTACGACTGCTTTGAAAATCAAATTGACTCGGAAAATGTCGTATTTCAAGAACTCGATTGGAATCGAATTAATCCAGCGACTGGACCTGTATATATTAAAGGGGCAGAACCTGGTGATATATTAGTCGTAATGATTGAAAAGATTAAAATTTCAGAGCAGGGTGTTTTAACTACAGGAGCGAACCTTGGTGTAATGGGTAATGAGCTAAATGAAAATACAGTGAAAATTGTTCCAATCCAAAATGAACATGTAATATTTTCGGATGAACTACAAATACCAATTAATCCAATGATTGGTGTCATTGGCACGGCCCCTAAAGAAGACAGTATTTCATGTGGTACGCCGCATGATCATGGCGGGAATATGGATTGTAAAGAGATAAAAGAAGGAACAACATTACTATTACCAGTCAATGTCCCTGGGGCACTATTAGCGTTAGGTGATTTACATGCTGCGATGGGTGACGGTGAAATTGGTGTAAGTGGAGTAGAAGTCGCTGGGGAAGTAACCGTAACAGTTCAAATTATAAAAGGAAAGCAATGGCCACTACCGATGGCTATCCAAAAAGAAAAAATGATGACTATTGCTTCAGAGAAATTGTTAGATGATGCAGTGAATCGTGCTGTACATAATATGGTGACATTTTTACATGAAGAATTAGAAATGCCTAAAGCTGATGCAACTCTTTTATTATCAGCAGCAGGTAATTTAAAAGTTTGTCAAGTTGTGGATCCACTGAAAACGGCGCGGATGGAACTAGGAATGGATTATGTGGAGAAACTTGGATTTACTTTGAGGGAATTTAATATTAAATAAGAAAAAATAGAAGAAGGATACTTTTGTATAAAAGCATCCTTTTTTAATTTACGGATTTAATGAAAAGAGGTAGTATTTATTTTATATAATTGTATATGAGATTGTAGATCGAAAAGGAGTTAACAAATGGTTAAAATTATGATTGTAGAAGATGATATGAAAATTGCAGAGTTATTATCAACATATGTTGCGAAATACGGTTACCAAGGAATTATTGTATCGGATTTTCAAAATGTATTAGACACATTTTTAGAGGAACAACCAGAGTTAGTTTTATTAGATATCAATTTACCGAGTTTTGATGGGTACTATTGGTGTCGTCAAATCCGTGCGGTCTCCACATGTCCGATTTTATTTATTTCGGCTCGTGAAGGCACGATGGATCAAGTTATGGCGTTAGAAAATGGTGGCGATGATTTTATTCCGAAGCCTTTCCATTATGAGGTTGTAATGGCGAAAATTCGTAGTCATTTAAGACGTGCTTACGGAGATTATGCACCGAAACTAGAAGAACGAATGGTTGAGCAACAAGGTCTTTGTTTATATCCCGAAAGACTTGTATTAAAACTGAGGAATCAAGAGATTGATATTACGAGAAACGAAGCCATTTTATTAGAAATGTTAATGAAAAATTATCCGCGTGTTGTGAGCAGAGAAGTGTTATTAAATAAATTATGGGATAGTGAATCCTATGTTGATGATAATACATTAAGTGTAAATACAACACGTGTGCGTAAAAAGTTAAAAACATTACATATTGAAGGAGCGATTGAAACGATTCGTAGTGTTGGATATAGATTACATATTACTTGGGATAATGGTATAGAAAAATGATAAGGCTGTTTATACGTGATCATATACCACTTATTTGTTTTACAGTGTTCCAACTACTAGCCATATTCCTTGTTTATTGGTTTGATGGGCATAATCATATTACAACGGCATTATATGCAATGTTTTTAGGTGCTTTTTTTATGGTAAGTTATTTAGTATTTCGTTATTTTACACATCGTTCTTTTTATGAGCGTTTAGCAAACCCAATGCAATCTTTGGATGAATCTGTTCAAAAATCTGATTTTGCAGTTTTATCAACTGCTCTCCAAGATTTGCTCGAAGCGCAATATCGTCATTATCAAAATCAACTGCAATTACAAGAGAGAAAAAATAATGATCATTTAACCTTTATGAATCAGTGGATTCATCAAATGAAAACACCTCTATCTGTAATAGAATTAATTACACAAGATGAAGTGGATTCGCGTTTTGAAAGTATTAATGAGGAAACAGATAGGTTGAAAAAGGGGTTAGAGATGGCCCTCTATGTCGCGCGTTTAGAAGCATTTACACAAGATTTTTATGTAGAAAGAGTACAACTACATAAAATAGTAAATCATTCCGTGCATGAACATAAACGCTTCTTTATCCGGAATTTTGTATATCCAGAGCTTGAAATTGATAAGGATATTACTGTAGAAAGTGATGCGAAATGGTTACAATTTTTAATTGGACAAATTATATCGAATGCGATTAAATATTCATCAGGTAGTAGAGAAAAGATTAAAGTGAAAGCATGTAAGGAAGGTAATACAGTTGTACTTGAAATTATTGATAGTGGCGTAGGGATACCGAAGCAAGATTTGCCAAGAGTATTTAAACCTTTCTTTACAGGAGAAAACGGTAGAGATTTTAAAGAATCAACTGGAATGGGACTATATCTTGTATATGAAATTACGAAACAATTAGGACATAGTGTAGAAGTCCATTCAGAAGTTGGTAAAGGTACCGTTGTACGAATTAAATTTTGTAATGTGTAAAAAGTAAACAAGGCTAAAGAACTTTTGAAATAAGTTTTTTAGCCTTGTTTTGTACCCTTGATAAAATTCCAGAATGAAAGGTTATTTACATAAGAGAAGCAAAACAATTTTGTTAAAGATAAAAGTAATACTAGATACATTAAGGTTTTTTTGTAATAAAAGAGAATATTTTTTTATTGATTAATGAAAGGGGTGTATTGAAATGGATATTCGAAAAATGAGATATTTCATAACGGTGGCAGAAGAATTAAACTTTAGTCGTGCAGCAGAACGTCTTATGATGGCACAGCCCCCTTTAAGCCAAGAAATTCGTAAATTAGAAGAAGAATTAGGAGTTCAACTTTTTCATCGAACGAAAAGAATGGTTGAACTTACCGATGCTGGAAAAATATTCTTAGAAGGTGCACGGCAAACGTTGCTTCTAGTAGATAGAACCATTAAAGAAACACAGCTTGCGGATGAAGGGAAGATAGGACATTTAATCATCGGTTTTGTCGATTCTACAGAAACCGTTATAGACATATTAAAAACATTTCGAGAACGGTTTCCTAAAATTCAGCTCATATTACGTGAGATGACAACAGACCAGCAAATAAAAGCACTCTATGAAAAACAAATTCATATTGGATTTATCCGTTCCAAGCAGAATAATGAAATATTAGTTTCCGAAGTTTGTTCTGAGGAATGTTTAAAATTAGTTTTGCATGAAAATCATCCTTTAGTTTCGTTACATAAAATTTCAATCAAATCATTAGTTGATGAACCATTTATTTTATTTCCCCGTCATTTCGGTACAAACTTTTATGATTTAATTATTAGCTACTTTTGGGAACATGGGGTAAGTTTAAATATTGTTCAAGAAGCGATTCAAATGCAAACGATTGTGAATTTAGTTGCAGCAGGAATGGGGATTTCTGTCGTTCCATCATCAGTGAAAAGTTATAAAAAATCGGGAGTCATATATAAAGAAATTCAAGATAATACACCGAAAATAAATTTATATGTTGGATGGAGACAAGATGAAAAGTCTGTAGTGTTAGAGAACTTCTTAACAGTTGTTAGAGAGGTTTATAAGACTTCACAATTTGAATTTAAAGAGTAAAAGCCCATCTTGAAAGGATGGGCATCGGGAACTTGTAAAGGAAAACTTCTATTTTTATTTTAAACTTAGACTACAAAGATATTTCGTGGTTTTTATTAATAAATTCACTGATGATTCAACCTGTTTTGCTCGGATCATACTCAACGAAACCTTTTAGTACATTATCAATCTGATCCATAATTTCAGGTTGCAATTTAACACTAGAAGCAATTACGTTTTCTCTTATTTGCTCCGGATTTGATGCGCCAATAATTGCAGAGGAAACAGCTGGATTTTGTAGTACCCAAGCAACTGCGAGTTGAGATAGGGTAAGATTAGTTTCCTGCGCGATAGGATTAAGTTTCTGAATTGCAGTGAGTACATCATCACTCATCCAACGTTGCACGAGTTTGTGGAAAAATGGTTTACCAGCATCGGAGTTAGCACGTGATTGAGTCGGTATTGGTTTACCAGGTTGATATTTTCCTGTGAGAATACCTTGTGCAAGGGGGGACCATACGATTTGACCAAGTCCCTCACGTTGACATGTTGGTATCACATCAGTTTCAATAACTCGCCACAACATCGAGTATTGAGGTTGGCTAGCGATAAGTGGAATGCTCAATTCTCGAGCAAGTGCTGCACCACGTGTAATTTGTTCCGATGTCCACTCACTTACGCCAATATAAAGGACTTTACCTTGTCTTACAAGATCTGAGAAAGCTAACATTGTTTCCTCAAGAGGAGTTGTTGTATCAAATCTATGTGCATAATAGACATCGATGTAGTCTGTCTGCAATCTGTGTAAAGATGCATTACAATTTTCTAAAATATGCTTTCGTGATAAGCCTCTATCATTTTTTCCGGGTCCAGTCGGATGGCATACTTTTGTACATAGTTCTATACTTTCTCGGCGTATACCTTGCAAAGATCGGCCAAGTACTTCCTCGGCTATAGTGTCCGAATAAACATCAGCAGTATCGAACGTTGTAATTCCAACATCTAGTGCGGCTTTCACACAATCATTTGCAGTATCTTCGTTTACTTTTCCGCCATGGTTAATCCAGTTCCCGTATGCAATCTTACTTACTGTTAAACCACTGTTTCCTAGTTTGCTAAATTCCATTGTAAAATCCCCCCTTAGAAATGATATCTTTATTATAAGAACGGAAATGTAATATGTATAATATATAATTAATGATAAATTTATATAAAAATTATATAAGGGGGAGTGCTTAGAAGTGTACTACAAGGGAAATATAAAGCCAGTAGTACAACAAATGTTGTTTGTGATTGATCGATATGAAGTGCAGAAATGATAAAGTGAAACTATAATCAGTGGGGGTTTTGTTCATCCCCCACTGATTATTAGCCCTCACCAATCGGGCGTTTACGGGCAGTTTATCTCCCACCTAACTTCTTTGCTCCAGCTGGATTTTGAGGTGGGAGTCTTACTGTCCGCAAATAGCAGGATAAATAGACCTAAAAGAAAGCAATTTTTTTAACTGCACATATAATTGCATTTACTCATACAGTACTACCATGGTACAATATGGTTACTAACGACGGAAAGGAATGATGGGTGGACGATGATTAACTAATCTTATTTTTAAATGTTGAAATTCAATAAATTTCAATTTATAAAAAATAGGATTAGTCTGCCCAATTCCATTCAACGGTATTGCTATTTGTTTTGCGTAATAGCTTATTTGGGTATAAATAATGTAACGACTAATCCTGCCAAAATTACTTTGGGAGGATTTTTTTGTTCTCCCTTAATGAAAGGGATCGGTAATATGAAAGAACTTTTAAAATTAAATGATGTTTATGTTGAAATAATGGAAAATACTTTGGTAGAGAAAATGAATGTTACAGTAAAACAAGGGGATGTTATCGGATTAATTGGTAAAAATGGTGCCGGTAAATCAACATTGCTTCAATTAATTAATGGGAAGATTGAGCCATCAAAAGGTACTGTTGAATGGCAGCAAATGAATATGACAACGGCATATGTTGAACAAGAAATAGAATCCTTTATTAGTAATGATGTGATTGCAAAAGAAGCAGAACTTCTTGCGAAATGGGGCGTGCCAACGAACGATTTTCATACTTTAAGTGGTGGTGAAAAGCTGAAAATTCGATTAGCAAAAGGATTTTCCGAAAATCCTAATGTCTTAATATTAGACGAACCGACAAATCATTTAGATGAGATGAGTACGGAATTTCTCATTAAACAAATAAAAAATATGAAAGGTACTGTTATCGTTGTATCACATGATCGATATTTTTTAGATGTTGTCGCAACAAAAATATGGTCAATTGAGGATAAAAAATTAATTGAGCATACTGGTAATTATACGAGTTATATGAAAGCACGTGAGCAAAAAAGAATGACGCAGCAGCGTGAATATGAAAAACAGCAAAAAAAGATAGAACAAGTAGAATCACAAATAAACGAATTAAGTTCATGGTCACAAAAGGCACATGCACAGTCTACAAAACAAGAAGGAGTTAAAGAATTTTATCGTGTGAAAGCGAAGCGAATGGATGCGCAAGTTAAGTCGAAACGAAAACGCCTCGAAAAAGAGCTTGAGAAAAAGAAAGTAGAACGTGTGAAAGAAGAGTATTCAGTTGAGTTCTCTATTCAAGCGAATAAAAAAGTAGGAAAACGCTTTTTAGAAGTAAAGCAATTAAAAAAAGACTTTCATGGAAAAACATTATTTGAAAACGTTAATTTTACAATTCAGCACGGTGAGAAAGTTGCGATTGTTGGACCGAACGGTTGCGGGAAAACGACCTTATTGAAGATGATTATGGGAACAGAAACTGTTCAAGGAGAAATATGGATTTCACCATCTGCAAACATCTGTTATTTAACACAAGAAGTATTTGATTTACCACTTGATAAAACACCAGAAGATTTGTTTTTTAAAGAGACATTTGAAGAAAGAGGAAAAGTCCAAAATTTAATGAAACATTTAGGGTTTCAAGCTTCTCAATGGAAAGAGCCGATTGAGCATATGAGTATGGGAGAACGAGTGAAGTGTAAGCTAATGACGTATATTTTAGAAGAAAAAGATGTTCTTATTTTAGATGAACCGACAAACCATCTAGACTTACCTTCAAGGGAACAGCTTGAAAATACATTAGCTGAGTATAATGGAACACTAGTTATAGTTTCTCATGATCGATATTTTTTGGAGAAAACAACTAACACGAAACTTGTGTTTTCAAATAATACGATACAAAAGCAGCTAGAAGAGTCTATTAAAACAAGAGATGATATTGAAGAGCTACGTTTAACGTTAGAAACAGAGAGACAAGAAGTATTAGGTAAATTAAGCTTTTTAACTTCTAACGACAAAGACTATAACGAACTTGACGAACGATTTAAAGAACTTACGAAGCAGATAAAGGCACTTTAATGTGATTATGAGTACCTCTAGCTAGGAGGTATGTATAATTACTGATTTTTAAACGTGATTAAGGGGGATTATCATGGGAGAAGAAAATTCGACTAAGTTATTTAGACTAGATTGTGGTGATATTTACTTACAAGAATTTTCCATGAAAGATGCGGAGAGTATTTATAAAATATCGAATCAACCAGAAATAGAAAAGTTTTTGCCAGACTGGAAATCAACGAAAGAACAACGAGTTAATTGGGTTACAAATTATGAAATACCAGCAAATAAAGTATTTCTTGATGCTGCTACAAATTCATCAAACATAGATGGTCATTTTTTAAAACTAGGAGTATTTATAAAAGATACTAATGAATTTATTGGATGGTGCTGTACGGGCATTAAAGAAGAACTCCCTTCACCGAACAGAGAAATTATGTATGCTATTTCAAGCGAGTATCAAAATAATGGTTACGCTACGAAAGCGACTAAAGGGTTGATTGACTATTTGTTCAAAAATACAACTTTAGATGTCCTAAATGCAATTGCTTTAATCAACAACATATCATCAAATAAAGTAATTGAAAAATGTGGGTTTACTTATCTGAGTCAACAGACGATAGAAAATCAACTATATAACCATTATATATTGAGCAAATCAGAGTGGATAAAAAATGCTTCTCTAATAGAATCATTATAAAAAAAGAAAGCTTAGGGCTAAAACTCTAAGCTTTTTACGTTCTATTTACTGTTTGATTTAACTTATAAATTATACGTTGTAATTCACCGCTTTGAAGTTATATATTTATTCTTTATAATCTTTCACACTTTGCTAATAAAGAATGTAAGGGATAAAACAATTGCCACTATTAATGACGCTAAACATCACTTCAGTCCACACATATTCTAAACGAGAAATTCATTTAATTAATAAGGTCATGAATATTAGAAATAAGTAGCGTTGTATTTCATACTACTTTACAAATAATATAAGATAAATAGGTATTGGTTATAGATGTATTGTCTGTTTTTTTAGAAATCTTACAAGCGTGTAAGATAAATGAAAGATGAATCAATATGAGCTGTAAGACAATTCCTTTACACTTTGTAGTGAGCAGTGCAAATGAAGGGAGAATATAAATGGAAATTTTACATGCAAAAAGTATTAGTAAAGTATATAAAGGAAAAATACCTTTTAAAGCATTGGTAGATATTGATTTATCAATTCAAGAAGGTGAATTTGTAGGGATTATGGGGCCATCTGGAAGTGGGAAAACAACGTTATTAAATATGGTATCTACTATCGATTCTCCAACATCGGGAGAAATATTAATAAATGGTACAAATCCTTTCCAGTTGACATCAGAAGAATTAGCTTTATTCCGTAGAAAAAAATTAGGATTTGTTTTTCAATCATTTAATCTTCTCAGCACACTTACAGTAAAAGAAAACATTGTATTGCCAATGACATTAGATGGTGTTTCTGTACAAGAAATGAACAAACGAGTGGAAGAAGTTGCAGATAAATTAAATATTACAGATATATTGAGTAAAAGAACGTTTGAAATATCAGGGGGGCAAGCTCAAAGAACGGCAATCGCTCGTGCAATCGTTCATAAGCCGCAATTATTACTTGCAGATGAACCGACAGGGAACCTAGACTCTAAATCTTCAAATGATGTAATGGAGATGTTAGATACTCTTAATAAGGAAGAAAAGGCAACAATGATGTTAGTTACACACGATCCGTATGCTGCGAGTTTTTGCAGCAGAGTCATATTTATTAAAGATGGTCAACTATATAACGAAATTTATTGTGGTGAAAGCAGGCAAGCATTTTATCAAAAGATTATGGATGTCCTTTCTTTGTTAGGGGGGAAAAGGCATGACTTTTCGTCAGTTCGCATTTAATAATATTTTTCGTAATAAGCGTACGTATGCTGCTCACTTTTTAAGTAGTGCATTTTCTATTATGATTTTCTTTACGTATGCTCTTTTATTATTTCACCCTGATTTACAAGGCGAGTTAAAATCGACAAGTGCAACAATAAGTGCATTGGGTACAATGGGATTTACAATTTCGCAAGGTTTGATTTTTATATTTTCATTTTTCTTCATTCTATATTCAGTAAGTTCATTCTTAAAAACGCGTAAGAAAGAATTTGGCATATTAATGATGCAAGGTATGTCAATGAGACAGCTTAAAAAATTATTATTGATTGAAAATATGTTAATTGGATTTGGTTCAATTTGTATAGGCATTCTCATAGGCCTCATATTTTCTAAACTAGTTTTGTTGATAAGTGCAAGTGTATTAACGATTAGTAATGGCTTACCTTTTTATATACCAGTGCAGGCTGTATTATTAACAGTCATCACATTTTTTTTCTTATTTTTAATTGTTTCGCTAGTTACATTTAAAATGATAAAAGTAACAGAACTGGTGGAACTTATACAAGCAGAGGAAAAGCCAAAGCCAGAACCGAAAGCTTCCATTTTATTATCGCTACTTTCTTTAATTAGTATAGGGTTTGGGTATTTTTCAGTATTCCGTTTTATTTCAAGTCATAGTTTTATTTTGCTTGGAACCGGTGTACTTTTAGTAATTATAGGGACGTACTTTTTATATACGCAATGTAGCGTTTATATATTGTATCTTGCGAAAAGAAGTGAATCTTTCTTTTTAAAAAGAACAAATATACTAACATTTTCAGAATTGATTTATCGTATGAAAGATAATGCAACGATGTTTTTTATAGTATCTATTATTTCAGCAGTTGCATTTACAGCAATTGGTACAACAGCCGCTCTTGGAAATCAAGAATTGGTAAGAATGACAAATCCGTATACATTTCTATATATAGGTTCTGAAAAAGACAAAATGGTAGAGAAACATCTCTCTATTATAAAAAAACACCTGTCTGATGCGAATATTTCATATCGAATGGCTTCAACTTCATATATATATACAGAAAGTAACGTATTTGTAATGAAATTGAGTGAATATAACGAACTTGCGAGAGCGCTTGGATATCAACAAGAAACGATTGAAAAAGAAGATGAAATTTTATTAATCCCTGGAGTCGTATCACAAAAACAAGAATTTAAAAATGGGGATTATAAAAAGAATATAGAAGTCATTCAAGGAGATTGGACAAAGACGTTTCATGTGAAAAAAGCTTTAGAAAATTTAGTTTTACCACATGATTCTAGTAGTATATATATCGCTGTTCAAGATCATGTATATGATGGAATTCCTTTTAATGTTAATCAAGATGATATAGTTGGTCAAAATCGTACGTACGGATTTGTTGTAGATGATTGGATACAGACGAAAGAGATTTCGAATCAATTAAATAGTATATTCAGTGAAAATGCTAGTGAAGGTGATTTCTATTTTCAAGCTTTAACATTAAAGTTGTTAGAGGCAAAACAAACAAATGGATTATTACTTATGGCAAGTGTTTTAGTTGGAATCGTCTTCTTTACATTTGCTGCTAGTTTTATTTATTTCCGACTATATACGGATTTGGACCGCGATCAACAGCAATATAAAATGATTTCGAAAATGGGATTAAGTAAACGAGAGTTAAAAAAAGTTGTAACGAGACAGTTATTATTAATGTTTTTCTTACCGATTATCGTTGCAGTGATTCATACTGTAGTTGCTTATACGGCATTACAACAATTAGTCGATTTTTCTATTTTAAATAGCTCTATCGTTATTTTAATTTCATTTATATGTATACAAGTTTTATATTTCTTTATAACCCGTTGGCGTTACTTGCAAAAGCTTTATAAAACTATGGAGCAATAGAGTATATCAGCTAGTAAGATTACACAAAAGTATGTAAAAAATGAATTGAATTATGAAAGGAACTGTGATGAAAAGAACTTTAACTATTTCAATGTTAACTATACTACTTTTAATAAGCTTTAGTGCATGCTCTAATAAGGACAACCCATTTCCTGCAAACGGTGTATTAATCATTGGAGATGAAAATAAAACTTCACCAATTATTAATCGTTATCAGGAAATTACGAAAGAAAATGAAGTATTTTCTGTGAAAACAGGTAAATATGGAAAAGGACAGGTGTTAATTTTAAATGAATCTACAGCACAAGCATTAATTAAAGCACAGGTTTTTCGTAAACGAGAAAATGGATCCAATTTTAGACCTATAGATACGTTACCGAAATTCCCAAAAGAAGGTTCGCTTTTGTTTGCAAATGAAGAAGAAAAGGCTATGAAAAGTATTGAATTAGAAGGAAAAGAGATTCCTGTTACATATGATAGTGACACTTGGATAGGTAATAATCGTAAATATCCAACGCAATGGTATGTGATTGTAGCGAAAAATAGTGTATATAAAGAAATAAAAGTAAATGAAACGAAAATGCAACTTCTTCATCTAAAAAAATCTCTAGGTGATGAAAAACCTAAAATGTCAACAGATAATACATTGATTAATGAAAATGTAAAAGTAGAAAAGTTAATTGAAGGTTTTAAAGGGGAAATATCAGTTCAGTTTGTAACGATTGGAGAAAAATCTTAAAAAAGAGTTCGAAGTTGATAGAAACTTTATCAACCTCGAACTCTTTTTAGTTATAGAGCAATTAGAAAATATGTTTTACATTACTTCATTTAATCGAGTCTCGCTCGTTTCTTCAATCACATTTGAACTTTGAACCGAACTATTTTGAGCTTCCTTTTCTTTACGGGATTTTTGTAGCATTTCAAGTATGATCCATAAAGGAACACCTTTATCTTTCAACATCTTCCATAAATCTAATTCGTTAAATTTATGCTCAGGTTGTTTCATTTCTTTTTCAGATGAACGAATATCAAATTTGATTGGATCATTTGATTTCTTATCTTCAAGTTTAGTAGAAGAGATAGTATTATGCTCAAGACTAGAAGGAGTAATTTTAGTAGGTTGAGATAATGTATGAATGTTTAATCCGATTTGCATGCTTTTTTCCTCCTTTTCAAGCAATGAAATTAGTTTTCTTATGATTTCTAAATCCAGTTAACATGAGGAAACTATATTTAATTATAAATTCAAATAATCAGATTTACAAGTTGTATTGTAAAAAGTAAATACTAACTTGAATTAATATTTATCAACATTTGTGTATGTTTTCTATATATACAACGTATATAAAATACTTTACATTATGTTTAAGTTAATAACTAATTGTGTAAATCTTTTTCATAGAAAAATGTAAACGTTTTATTAGGGGGAGAAAGTATGGGGAAATTATATTTAAAAATATGTTTTTTTGCGTTAGTGACCGCTTGTTCATTCGCAGCGAAAACAACTTACGCTGAAGAGAGACAACAAAATAATTATCAGATCATTTTAGTGAATGGATTTGCTGGATGGGGTAGAGAGGAAATGCTAGGGGTTAAATATTGGGGTGGTGTTCATGATATACAGGAAGATTTAAAAAGAAATGGTTACACAGTACATACAGCTGCTGTTGGGCCTGTTTCTAGTAACTGGGACCGGGCCTGTGAATTATATGCGCAAATTAACGGTGGAACAGTAGACTACGGTGCCGCACATGCTGAGAAACATGGACATAATCGTTTTGGCAGAACTTACAATGGTTTTGCACCAAATTGGAGTGAAACAAATAAAGTTCATTTAGTTGGACATAGCATGGGTGGACAAACGACAAGAACATTAGTGCAGCTATTAAAGGAAGGAAGTTTTGAAGAAAAGAATTATGTGAAAAATCATCCGAACATAAATATATCACCGCTATTTGAGGGTGGTAAATCATATGTTCATAGTGTTACAACTTTAGCAACTCCTCACAATGGTACAACACTTGCGGACGGAAGTCTTCTGTTGCCGTTTGTTAAAGATTTACTCATTACAGCTGCAAGTTTAGGAGGAAACAATAATTTATCATTATATGATTTTAAATTGGAACAATGGGGTATAAAAAAGAATGCTGGAGAGTCCTTTTTCCAATATAGTGATCGTATTCTAAATAGTTCAATTTGGAAAAATACAAAAGATATAAGTCAATGGGATTTAAGTACTGATGGTGCAAAAGAGTTAAATAATTGGGTAAAGACGCAATCGGATGTATATTACTTATCCTATAGTGGACATGCATCGCAAGCAGCACCTATAACAGGTTTACATTTACCTCATATAACGATGAATAAAGTGTTAATGGGTAATGCATTCTTCTTAGGTTCCTTTGCAAGATATGAAGAAAATCGACCATTAATAGATACTTCTTGGTGGCAAAATGACGGTGTAGTAAATACAAATTCTATGATTGCGCCTTCGTCTAATATTGCTGCAAATGATAATGAGTCATTACAGATTGGAAAATGGAATCATATCGAAACGAAAGCAAATTGGGACCACCTCGATATGGTAGGATTAAGCGTTTCAGACACGTTAGGATTTTCTAATATTCAAGAGTTTTATAGAACAATTGCAGAAAAATTATCACGGTTACCGAAATAGATAATAATAAAGCGCTCTCGATGGAATTCGAGGGCGCTTTATATTATATTGAAAGAGGGATTTGGTAGAAAAATATGGGGGGATATTATGAAAATTCAAGTTGTATTATCAGGATATGGGACAGTAGGAAGAGAGTTTATAAAATTATTAAACGAAAAATATTTATATATATATGAAACATATGGAATTCATTTAGTTGTAAGTGGCGTATTAGGTAGAAATATTGCAATACATAATGAGGAAGGTTTATCTATTCATCATTTATTGATGTATGGTGGTGGTACTGCTGCAATTGAAAAATATATAGAACATCATCCGAAGGAACGCGCAACAAATAAGATAAGTGGTAATGTATTAGTAGAATCAACAGTTACAAATCTTAAAGATGGAAATCCAGGAAAACAATATATAAAACAAGCGATTGAGAAACATATGGATATAGTTGCAATTTCTAAAGGTGCCCTTGTTACAAACTGGAGAGAAATAAATGAAGCAGCAAAAATGGCGAATGTACGAATTCGATATAGTGGTGCCACTGCAGCGGCACTACCGACACTAGACATTGGGCAATTTAGTTTAGCAGGTTGCAATATTGAAAAAATAGAAGGGATATTAAACGGGACAACAAATTATATTCTAACAAGGATGTATGAAGAAGATAAAACGTTTGAAGAAGCGTTGCAAGAAGCACAAAATAAAGGGATTGCCGAGACAAACCCGTTATTAGATATAAGCGGGATGGATAGCGCTTGTAAATTATTACTTTTGACGAATAGTTTAATGGGAACAGATTATTCACTAAAAGATATACAAATAAACGGAATAGAGCACGTTACAGCACAACAAATTCAAAATGTAAAGGAACAAAATAAATCTATTAAATTAATTGCATCAGCGTATAAAGATGAGGATGGCAATGTGAACCTTAATGTTGAACCGAATGAAATAGATAAAGATCATCCGTTAGCAAAAGTAAATGGGACAGAAAAAGGAATTACGTTTTTTACAGATTCAATGGGTCAAGTTACTACAATTGGTGGAGCTTCTAATCCACGAGGGGCAGCGGCCGCTGCTTTAAAAGATGTAATCAATTTATATCGAAAGGATTTATAGGCTTTATAACCGTACCGCTATTCATAAAAAATACATATGTGGTGGACCTTTTGAGAATGAAATAAATATGCAAAAATAATTGCAGGGGGTAAGGAATTGTTTAAGGATTTTAAAGTTGTAAAAGATCGTCCCGTTTATATTCAATTAAAGGATTATTTGAAAAAGATGATTATGAAAGGGCATTTGTTAGGGAACCAAAAAATCCCATCAACCCGAGAACTGAGTGAATTACTATCTGTGAGCAGAAATACCGTACTCGCTGCTTATGCGGATTTAGAACAAGAAGGATTAATTTATGCAGTTAAAGGAAAAGGAAATTTTGTTGCGAAGGTGGATATAAGTAACACTTCGTCTGTTGAAATAGATTGGAAAAATAAACTCAATACAGTTACCGCATTAGCGGATGAATTAGATTTAATGAAACATGGTGTTCGCTGGGAAAAAGGAATGATTGTTTTTAATAGTATAGCTCCGGATGAAAAGCTATTTGATGTTGAAAATTTCAAAAGAGCTTTTCTTACTCGCATGTCCATTGAAGGGGATATAGTATTGAACTACGGATATGCAAAAGGTTATAGACCGTTAATGAATTATTTACTTCATTACATGGAAATGAAAGGTGTAGATATTGCGAACAAAGATATTCTAATTACAAATGGATTTACAGAAGGATTAGATATTGTATTATCTTCTTTATCGAAGAAATCAGGGCGTGTTATTTGTGAGAATCCCACTCACCATGCTGCATTGAAGCTTTTTCGTTTACATGGACTTGAAGTTCAGGGAATTAATATGAATGATGATGGTATTGATACGAATGAAGTAGAAAAAAGTTTGCGTGAAAAGGATTTTGATTTCGCGTATTTAATCCCTTCTTATCATAATCCAACCGGTATTGTTACGAGTTCGGAGAAAAGAACGGAATTGATGAGATTATTTTCAAAATATAAAGTTCCTATTATAGAAGACGGATTTAATGAGGAATTACGTTATTCAGGTTCACATTTAGCGCCATTATTAACTTTTGCTGGGGCCGGTAATAATGTGATTTATATTAGTAGCTTTTCAAAGGTACTTTTCCCTGGTTTACGTGTAGGTTGGATCATTGCAGATAAAGAACTGATACATTATTTAGAAAGTGTAAAAAGAGCAAGAACGATTCACACTTCTACGTTAGATCAAGCTGTTCTGTTTCAATATTTACATGAAGGATATTTTGAAAAATATTTAAAAAAAGCAAGATCTGTTTATAAGAAAAAATATGAGTTAGCTGTTGGGGCATGTAATCAGTACATTCCGTTTAAAAGAATGACTGGAGATGGTGGACTTCATTTGTTTATAGAGTTGGAAGAAAAAATTCAAGCCCGCACACTTTTACAAAAGTGTTATGAGAAAGGAGTTACGTTTTCTCCTGGAGATGTTTTTTACTCTGATGGAGGAGGAGCGAACACATTCCGATTAGGATTTTCACGTTTGAAAGAAAAGGAAATTGTTAGCGGGATTCAAATAATTGGTGAAACATTAAAAAATGAAACTTGGAGTTGAGAAAATGAGAATTGGCGTTATTATGGGAGGAGTATCCTCTGAAAAACAAGTATCAATTATGACTGGGAATGAAATGATTGCACATTTAGATAAGAGTAAGTATGAAATAGTTCCAATTACGTTAAATGAAAAAATGGATTTAATCGAAAAAGCGAAAGACATTGATTTTGCACTGCTAGCATTACACGGAAAATACGGAGAAGATGGTACAGTTCAAGGAACACTTGAAAGTTTAGGTATTCCTTATAGCGGCAGCAATATGTTATCTAGCGGTATATGTATGGACAAAAATCTTTCGAAAAAGATTTTGCGTTATGAAGGAGTAGAAACACCAGATTGGATTGAACTTACAAAAATGGAGGATCTAAAGCTTGAGGAGTTAGATAAATTAGGATTTCCGTTAGTGGTAAAACCAAACTCTGGCGGCTCAAGTGTTGGAGTTAAGATTGTCTATGATAAAAATGAATTAATCTCTATGCTGGAAACTGTATTCGAATGGGATTCTGAAGTAGTAATTGAGAAGTATATAAAAGGTGACGAGATTACATGTTCAATTTTTGATGGTCAACAGTTACCTATCATTTCGATTCGACATGCTGCTGTGTTCTTTGACTACAATGCAAAATATGATGATGCTAGTACAGTTGAAGAAGTTATCGAACTTCTAGCTGAAATAAAGGAACGTGTAAATAAAGCGTCACTGGCTTGTTATAAAGCATTAAAATGTAGTGTTTATGCAAGGGTTGATATGATGGTGAAGGACGGAATTCCATATGTAATGGAAGTTAATACATTACCAGGGATGACACAATCAAGTTTACTGCCAAAAAGTGCGGAAGCAGCGGGAATTAGTTATAGCAAACTATTGGATATGATAATTGAAACTTCTTTAAAAGTAAGGAAAGACGAAGGTTTTTAAGATAATTGTACAATTAAAACTTTTGATAGTTCCACGAAGTATGCTATGATAATTACAATACGACAACTAAATATTTATCCACTAGGGGGGCCTTTTATAGGCTGAGATCAAATGTAATTTTGAGACTCTTAATACCTGATCTGGTTAATGCCAGCGTAGGAAAGTGGGGGAGACATGATATTTAATGCATAAATTAATATTGTCTATTTCACTTTCTTTACGCCTGTAAAGAAAGTTTTTTTATTTTATAGCTTTAATAAATGTGGATAAATACTTATATTTTATAAATTATTGGAGGGATTTAAATGACTTTTTCACAATCATTACGTAAAGAAGTAGATTCAATTTGGGAAGCGAGTTTCAATCACCCTTTTGTAAAAAAACTTGGCGAAGGAACGTTAGATTTAGCTAGTTTCCGTTATTATGTGCTTCAAGATTCATATTATTTAAGTCATTTTGCTAGAGTACAAACGTTAGGTGCTGCAAAGGCTCCTGAATTAGAAACGACGGCCCGTATGGCGCATCATGCACAAAATACGTATGAAGCTGAGTTGTCATTACATGAGAATTTCGCAAAGAAATTAGGGATTACGAAAGAAGAAAAAGATAATTTTATTCCTGCGCCAACTGCATATGCATATACATCTCATATGTATCGTGCAGCTTATGAAGGGCATTTAGGAGATATTATTGCGGCTATTTTACCTTGTTATTGGTTATATTATGAAATCGGTGAACGATTAAAAGAATGTCAACCAGAAGAGCCAATTTATCAAGAATGGATTTCTGCATATGGATCGGATTGGTTCCGTACTCTAGTAGAAGAGCAAATCACACGATTAGATACTATTGCTGAAAAAGTAACAGAGGCAGACCGTAATCGTATGAGACAACATTTTATTTTTAGTAGTCAATATGAATATTTATTTTGGGAAATGGCATATACATTAGAAAAATGGCCGGTGAATGAAGAAGTTAAAGGTATTATTTAATAAAGAGTATATAAAAGGTATCGCTATATAAAGAGGCGTTACCTTTTATTATATTTAATTTCTGTAAATATTTTGTAAAATATAGATATAAAATACAATAATGTATTATAATAATTTCATAATATATAAAGTGACATAAGGAGGTAGTTATATGTTAATAGTAACTTTTTATTAATTTAGTTTCTGTAATGTATTATTTGTATAATTTAATTTAATTATTTCCTAAAATATGCTTGGTTTAAATTTGATTCGTTTATGCTTAAAAAAATTGGTATCTTTTCTAGTATTATTCATGATCAATATAAATTAAGAGAGGAAGTATTAATAATATGGAAAAATTACGGTTATTAACATTTAAAAATATAGTAGAACCCCTCTATAATGAGAAAGTATCGTATATTTACTTTCCTATTGAATGGCTTGAGATTGTAGAGATACATTATAGAACATTTTTATTAACGAGCAAATTAAAACTTGTAAATGAAAGATTGTATGATATGTTTTCTGATATATTATTCATTCAGCATAATCCATATATATTAAAGGAAGATACACCTTGGATTGTGGCTAAGGAACCAATGAGACAAGAACAGTTAGACTATATTTTCCAAAGCTGGTATGAGGTTATTCATGATTGGAAACCGAATAAATTAATAGATCCACCACATTTAGAATGGCAGTATGATTTAATTAGTAATTTACCAGTATTACATGATAAAAAAACGTTTTCTAAATGGGTACCAGCTCTAATTACTCATATTTTTTGCGAGCAGCCTTTACGTATGGAAAATAAGAATGAGGAAGAAATATATTTTTCGCCACTGCGATCACAACATGTTTCTGAAGCGATGTCTGAGCCAATTATAGATGAAGAAACACATGATTATTTCGCTTATGTATATCGGTTTGAATACGTAACTCGTGGAGGTGAGAATATTCCGCTATTAAAAGTATCCGTAGGGATTAGGCGATTTTATCAACAATATAATCATAAAGATATTCCTATACTTTTAGGGCGAAAGCGGAGCCAAATACTGATTTCAACTCCTGAATTTGAATTAAATAAGAAAAAGCAAAGGTTTATAAAGTTAAAAGTGCAACAAGCTGAAAAAGGAATAAAGTGGATTAAACGTTTTAGAAATTTAAAAGATGATTATAGGATAGGGGGAGAAGTTAAATTAGAGGACATTCTCCAATGTCCGAAAAAGTATATTAGAGGAACTAATGTAAGAGTGCTTCTTCCATATAATGAAAATATATATAAAGTTCAAGGAACAAAAATAAAATTTGGTATAAAAGTAAGAGAAAAAGAGGAACTTTTTAATGAATTCCAACTAAGCTTCCCATATTTCACATCACTTCCAGAATGTGAAAAAGTATTAACTAATAATGAGAATGAGTTATTACCTTTATTTGCCCCAAAGGGATTAGACACAATTACGTTAGAAGTATGGTCAGATGATATAGTAATAGAGATAGAACAAGCGTTATTAGATAGCAAAATAGTTTTAGCTCAAAATGGAGATTCATCCTATGTATTAAATTCAGATAATCCGGTGTTGTTAAAAATAGTAAGATACAACATTGAAAAATTATTACAAAATCCATATAGAATGCAATATAGCCATAAAAACAAAAAGAAACTAGTAGACGATGTCGTAAAAGCTGTACATGCTACGGCAGGTGAGCAAAATGAATTGAAATTAGCATTAATTGCAATAAAAAATTGTGATGGTCGAGAAAAAATTAATCCAAAGCAAATCATTCGGGAAGGATTCGCTCGAACGCAACGTATTTCAGCATTTATTAATTTATTTATTGGACAAAGTGTATCTAAAAAAGAAATTATTAATGCTATTCTTAGTTTATTAGAACAAAAGGGGTTCTTAAAGCGTAGTTGGAATAAGATAAAATTACCGGGTATAATTGTAAATTTATCAATTGAGAAAATATCTAAATATGATTTCTTACCTATTTTTTCAAAAATAAATGGGAGAGAAATATTATATAAATTATATGGTCAAGAAGAATGGGGCACAATTGATCATACTTTATTAAATATAGGTAATAATAAAGTGTTTTTACCACAACCATCAAAAAGGAATGATATAGGAGTCCGTTTTAAGCAATTTATATCAGAAACATTAGTTGAAATTTCACAAGATGCACATAAACAAAATAAAGAAGTTTATTTTATTGTAGATGCAAATATGAGGAAATATTGGATAGAGGAATTGCAAAATGAAAGCGTTAATATTGGGGTTTCACCTGAAATATTCTCAAATTTTAAAGAGGATATAAACATAATTAGAATTAATACTAACTCAGATGTACCGAACTATATTGTTAGGGACCAAGAATATGTTATGGATGAAACGAGATTATTTGTAGATCAAATAGGAATTTACTATAGCACGGCTGCATACGAATTAAATTGTAATGGGATAGTACAGCAGTACATACTCGAAGTTATCCCGTTTGGTGTAAAATCTGAGGAAAGAGAAGAAATCGCCAAAATGATACATTACATGTGCTGTAAATCAACCTTGCTCTCGGAACAAAATATTCATAATACGCATGTAATGCATATGGTTAAATTAATTAAAAATTATACTACCGATATTGATTCAAGGGAGTTTAAAGAATGCAATGACGAATTAGATGAAGATGTAATAATTTTAGAAAAAGAAGATGCATTGATATTAATATAAATAATAGTATACAAATCCTGCTAGTAATAATGAGCAGGATTTGTCATTTTTTATTGTAAATATAGATGTGATTTGTCATGTATATTTTCGGTTTCATATTTACTTTATTTACTTTCGGGATTAAGATGTTTTTTAGAAATATCACAACTGCATCACAAAGTTTTTTCAATTAATATGAAATTTATATTTTGCGAAACTGAAAAAAGAAATTTGAAAGGAATGGGGAATTGTGAAGAAATTAGATGTATTATTAATGCTACTGAGCGGCCTCTTTCCAATTGCCGGAATTATAAAGCAAATTCCTCTAGAACAATCTTTATATATTGGAGGACTATTATTTTTTACTAGTTTCGGTAGTTACTTTGCGAAAAAGGTATACTCACGTATATGTAGCTGGATAGCGTATGCACCATTTATAACATTACTGTTAGTCATTTGGAATCAGGATATTTCAACAAGTTCAATAATTGCGAACGCGAAAATCGCCGCTTGCGTTGCGTTAATTCCGTGTTTATTCCGGTTTCGTACATACGGGCTTACTTTGGGCTTATTCTCATTATGGGCCGCTTTACTATGGGATATAAAAGAAGTACAGTCGTTAGTCATACTTGAGCGTATGACAAGTTTAATGACAAGCCATTACTTATATATTCTCCTTTTAGTTGGAGGACTTATATTAGGTGGATTACTTGCGATGTTATTACACCGTAAAGAGAAAGACACTAATAAAGAAAATACTAATTTATTTAAACAAAAAAAGAAGCGCAACAAGCCAACATTTAAAATTCGTATTCCTAGATTACCAAAGTTTAAGATAAAATTATTAAAGTTTGGTGGGAAATCTTCTAAACAAAAAACACCAGAAACAATTTATGAGCGTAATTATGATGAACCGGCTCAATCAAATCAAATGATAGAGCAAGAACCGCAATATAAAGTAGAAGCTATCCAAGGACAAACAAGGATGGAACGTCGAAGAAATAGGCATAATGCATAGTAAAATTAGTTAACCCCTTAATGATTTATCGTAGAATTGATAAATTATTAAGGGGTTTTATATGTAGCTCTTAAATACTTTGAATGGAAAATAGATTTCTAAAGAAATTTGTAGCATACTTAATAAGTAAGACTTGAACAAAATAATGGAGGTGCAAAAATGCTTATTGTTACAATAATATCTGTATGTATATTATTCTTAGTGAGTTTTTTACATGTATACTGGGCTTTCGGAGGAAAGTGGGGAACAAATAGCGCCATTCCAACTGAATTTGGAGAAAAAACGTTTACACCCGGTACAGGAATGACATTATTAATTGCACTATTATTAAGTTTGGCAGCAATAATTTTGTTACTACAAGCAAAAGTTATTAGTTTTGCAGTTCCAAACGTTATTATTCAAATTGCCATATGGATTTGTATGATTGTTTTTTTCATAAGAGTAGTAGGTGAGTTTAACTATTTTGGAATATTCAAACGAAAAAAGAATACCCCTTTTGCTAAAATGGACACTCTTTTATATATTCCTCTGTGTGCTTTTTTATCTCTCACATGTTTATTAGCAATTATCCAGTGAAATATATAAACTACTAGTAGTTACATAATACATTTTAGTAATGAGAAGAAATTAATACTTAACAAATCTTTATGTATGGCGGTTTCTGGGTAATCAGAAACTGCCTATTTTATATGGTTGCAAACATCGACTATTTGGAAAATCCCTTTGTTTTATTTGATGGAGATATAGTACCGCATATTGGTCATTCTTATTTAGGGCTATTTATTTCGACGAAGAGGATAGAGTGATTCGAAGCAGTCAAAAAAAAAAGCGTATGAAATATAAATAAAAAAAGGACAAGCAGTCGTACCTACTGTCCATTAAAGGAGAAAAATATTTTGGTTTAGAACTACGAATAAACAGAAAATCTGCTTGTAATTATTGTTAGCCTAAGTGTATTTATCTATGCAATAAAAAAGGGATAAGTAAAATATACTTATCCCAAGAAAGGAAATTCAAAACACCAAAATGGCTCGTATTGGTCTACAGGTTCAAAACTAGTATATATAAAATATAAAATCTCATACACAAAGCAGACAACAATTTTGGTTGTCTGCCAGTTAGTCGAATGAGTTAGTTAATTGTGATAATTTGCTTTCCCATTACAAGAAGAGTGAAGCCGATAGTTCAAACGGCTTGTAGGTAGTGTTTACGATGTTTTTAAAAATATACAGAGAAAGCAGATAAGTGAAGAACCTATCTGCTTCTGCTGTAACAAAAGAAAGAAGTACCAGCCGTGGATACAGCGGCTTGAAAATAGTATGTATTGTTTTTTTGAAAAGTATTCAAGGAGTGAAGTCTGGTGGAATATATTCTATACGGTGTATATGAAATCACTCAGTTAATCAGTGAAGCAAAGGGGAAAAAAATAATGAATATCACACAATTACGTGGAATATAAAAGACGCTAACTAATCGAAAGCACTAAATATGGCGATCAAGGTAGCCTTGTAGATGAATGATATGAGACTAATAAAAGAATAACGAACTTAAGTCACATACGAAATTGACGATATCATCGAGCAAAAAGGTAGATGTTGTTATTACAGTCATTCAGCTAATGAATAAAGCGTGCCCAACTGGTGAAGAGTTACACCAGTTGGATAGATACCTTGATATACAACCGAAAAAAGAGGTGGACAATAAAAAAATACCGATTTGGGAAGATAAAGAAGAAGTGGACAAGTGAAGGGAAACGGTATGAGAGAAATTAAATAGGATGAAGAACATGCCTGAAACCGTTGACGTGAAAGTTATGTCGGATGAAGTTTCTAAAGAAATATAAGGGCACATTTAAAAAGGAAAGACACCAATTCAAAAACTACTGTAAAGATTGCAAGCAGAAACATAACGGTTTGTTATAGAAATTTCATTTTGTTCAGATAGATTTTTGTTTGGAGTTCTAAGACTGTTGCATTTTCTTTATTTTTTTTGTTCCCAAAACACAACTAATAATTGCAAGTAATGCACTTGAAGAGATGAAATTTACGGTCCAATAAATTCCTGTTCCAGTAATTAAGTCGATAATTACAAATTTTTTAATTGCCGAACTTTTTATTGTATGAAAAACAAATTGATTGTTATTGTTATCCAATGTTGTCACGTCCCTTATCTTTTTTTAAAACATATGACAAGGTATGCTTGTTCTAGTCATTTAATCTCAAGAGAACCATAAAAAGAACAGCTAGCAAAAGCTAGCTGTTTCATAAATAAAAAACAAAAAATCAGATTGGTTTTGAAAAATGATTGAGACGAATTATTTAAAATGTTGTAGAGAATTTAGTAAGTCATTATGGATACGTAATAAGGTTTGGATACCTTCTTCAGACAGTTGTTCTAGTGCTAGTTCCATTGCTTTATAAGAAGTAGAGTTTTCAATGGATTTCTTAGATATTTCTTGTCCTTGTGTTGTTACTTTTAATTGTATTTCTCTACGATCTTCATGTGATTGTTTTCGCTCAATTAATCCTAAATTAACTAACTCATCTACATTTACACTCATTGTGCTTTTAGGAACTGAAAGGCGTTCTGAGATATCTTTAAGAGTAGTATTGGGAGTTGCATAAATTGAATTTAAGATGCCCATTTGTTGAACTGTTAATCCTAACGTAGAAGCGTTTTGATGAGTAAACTTTATAATTTCTTTGTTTATTTTTATAAATGAATGGACAATTTCACTGGCTTGTTTGATACCTTGTTTATGTAGACTCAAAGTAATAACTTCCTTTCATTTTAAAATAATTCAACTCGAGATTGTTCATTGTCGAACTATTTTATTTTGAATCAAATTGTAGGGAAAGTCAATAAACGATATTGATAAAAAACCTAATAAAAAATTCATTTTGTAGAAATAAAAAAAGGTGATGAACGTCGCATCACCTTTTGATAAAGCAGAGCACTTTCAAAAATAAAGTATTCAAAATTAAAACAGAAGTTACCATAAATTTATTTAATCTTTGATTTGAAACTTATCTTTAATATTAATAAATAATAAAAATAATATTATGGCAGATATTAAATTTGACAAGTAGAAATCTTGATGGAACAGTAGTTCAAAGATGAAATCGAAAGTGTATAATAAAGCAACAACAGGTAATATGCAAATGAATATAAATCTCCAATTTTTAAAATAATGTTTGTAATAAGTATGTACTTTCTCCATAGATCTTGCTCCTGTAATTTTTATTTTTATTTAAATATATATTTAAATAAAAGGATTTATAAAGCGTTTTAAAAATAAATAAAAAATACCGTGAAAGTGATGTGTAATAGAAGAAGTGTACTGAAATGTTAACATCTATACGAAATAAACATAAATTAACGCTAATATATCACTGTACTAATATAAAATTATAATTAGATATAATCTATAAAAAACTTTAAAACACCGTTACTAAAATGATACACTATAATCTACGTTATTTTAGTAATGAATAGAGGGATTTACATGATAGATAAAATTAAAAATGTTGTTGATGAAATGTATGAGGATGAAGCAAAACATTTACTTCAAAGTATTCTTATACAGCTAGATTTATTAAAAGAGAACTATAGTGAAGATACGATTAAACATTTGATGGATATTCCTAAGCAACTAACGAGTAATACATCTTATAAAAAGAATGTAAAAGAAAGTACACACATTCATATCGCTTTTGATGATTCAACAGCTGGGTGTTTAAAATATATGTTAAGTCAAGAAGAACTATTTGAGGAGAGTGTTGTTGCATTCTCTGAATTCTTTTCAATTGGACCGATTAATCAATTACATACGAATAAAGGGCAACTAGGAAGACAGCAATGGTTATTAAACAACTTAACTTCCTATGATAGTTATTTTGAAGAAGAATATTTACCAAGATTTATGGAAACTTTAGAAGAACTACATTCTATTCCTAATGAAACACCGATTACCATTTGGAAGGCAGATAACGCACATGAACATGTAGGCCTTTGTTTTGTAATGGCGCAATTAAAAGGTAAGAAAAATATTCGGATCATTAATACATCTGAAGCGAGTAGCAACATATTAAAGAAAGAATATGATATACGTGGCACAGGAGAAGTAGCAGTTGAAAGTTTAGCGATTATTAAAAAAAGTTTTATACAATTACCATATTTAACTGAAGAGAACAGAGTAAGTCTTGAGAGTGAGTGGAATAATTTATCGAATAGTACGGAGTTTTTAAGAGTTTGGAAAGACAATGAAGTGCATTCTGTACAAGAAAACTATTTTGATGAATTCATTATTGAGTGTGCGAAAAGGGTAGGTGCTGACAAAGAGTTCCATAAAGCTCCAAGAGTCATTGGGGAAGCGCTTGGCCTTGTGGAGCAATTAGTTGGGGATACGTTTTTAGAATATCGCTTGAAAGAATTAATTAAACAAGAGGTATTTGAATTTGAAGGTTTATTAGAAGAAATGCGTTTTTATAGTGTAAAGTTGAAAAAATAAAAATATATTCCGTTTATGAAAAAGCTCGTATTTTTGAAAATAAAGATACAAGCTTTTTTTATTGAGTTGAATTTGGGCTATACATAAGCTTCCTATAGGTGTTATATCACATATGAATGTTAAAGGTAATGAATGAAAAGAAGGTGATTTGTTAATATGTATAACCAACAAAATTATCCGTATGATCAAACGATGTATTATAATCCACAACAATACGGATATGAACCTGATATCGAAGTTAGAGAGGTTGAACTAGAAGATTATAGACCAGATGATGCGGAAGATGCTCCAACGTCACCACCACCGTCACAAGCTCCGTCTTTACCATCCACATTTGCTTCTCCTGCACAAGCGGGTAATATGAAATCATGGATGTGTAACTGTTTAGGAAGATGGGGATATTTACGTTTACATCGTCCTGGTCCATTCGGAAGAGACTTATGGTTTTTTCCGACAGAAGTAAGAAGAAGTGGGGTATCCGGCTACACTTGGCAAGCTGGTCGCCGCCGTAAAGTAAGTTATCGATATCAACAAATTAGTAATTTTATGTGCTTCGCATAATGGGAAGTGAGAGGGTAGAATGATTTTACTCTCTCACTTTTTTATTTTTCAATATTCGAAGTAAGATTTTAATTGAAAATTTACAATTTTTCAGTTCTTATTGAAGTATAATTCAAATGTTGGGTTGATTTTTAAAAACAATTGAGAGTGAGGGGATGTAATGTCAATTAAAAATAAGGTTGGCCGAAAAATAGAGGATGGCATTAATTTAGCTTCTGCTCAGTTTAAAGAAGATGCTTATGAGATTTATAAAGAATCGCGAAAAGTACAACCTATTTTATTTGTTAATAAAGTCGAGATTGGTACAGAATGGCTCATTACAAGATATGAAGATGCCTTGCCACTTTTAAAAGATAATCGCTTAAAAAAAGATCCAAATAATGTGTTTTCTAAAGATACAATGAACATGTTTCTTTCTGTTGACAATAGTGATCATTTAACAACGCATATGTTAAATTCAGATCCACCTAACCATAATCGGTTACGATCTCTAGTACAAAAAGCTTTTACTCCGAAGATGATTACGCAATTAGAAGGAAGAATTCAGCAAATCGCGGATGATTTAATAAATGATGCCCAGCAAAAAGGTACATTAAATCTTGTAGATGATTATGCATTTCCATTACCAATCAATGTAATAAGTGAAATGCTCGGTATTCCAAAAGAGGATCAAGCAAAGTTTAGAATTTGGTCGCATGCTGTCATTGCCTCCCCAGTAACACCTGAAGAAATAAAAGATACTGAAAAGCAACTATCTGAATTTATTACATATCTTCAATATTTAGTTGATGTAAAACGACAAGATCCTAAAGAGGATTTGGTGAGTGCTTTAATACTTGCTGAAAGTGAGGGACATAAACTTAGTGCCCCGGAACTATACTCAATGATTATGTTACTTATCGTAGCTGGACACGAGACAACTGTGAATTTAATTACAAATACGGTATTAGCACTTCTCGAAAATCCTGATCAATTACAGTTATTAAAAGAAAATTCAAAACTAATTGATTCAGCTATAGAGGAAGGATTGCGATATTATTCTCCAGTTGAGGTTACAACTGCAAGATGGGCGGCTGAGCCGTTTCAAATTCACGATCAAACAATCCAAAAAGGAGACATGGTTATTATTGCATTAGCTTCAGCAAACCGTGATGAATCAGTATTTGAAAACCCAGAAGTATTCGATATTACAAGGGAGAATAACCGTCACATTGCCTTTGGACATGGTAGCCATTTCTGTTTAGGAGCACCACTTGCTAGGTTAGAAGCAAAGATTGCTATTACTACTTTGTTAAAACGTATGCCTGCAGTACAAATAAAAGGTAATCGTGAAGAAATTAACTGGCAAGGAAATTACTTAATGCGTTCTTTAGAGGAATTACCTTTGACTTTCTAGAATAGTTACATTAAGACATGCATACATCGAAAACGATTTACATAGAGTATGTATGTATTATTTAAATTCGAAACGGAAGGGTGAAAACATCCCAATGATTAACTAATTCTATTTGTAAGAGATCTTCGTTAAAAAACGAAATATTCTTCTGAATAGGATTAGTATGTGCATTTATAGAAAAGGGATGTATTTCGCGCTGCGAATATATAGTCTTTTTATATGATTTGTGCTGCCTCCTATTTAGAACACAAAATAGGAGGCTTTTTTATGTCGACGACTGCAGAAACGAATCAAAATCATGGGGTATCACAAGTATTAAAAAATCGATTTGTGCAAGGAATTCTTGCTTCAGCATTATTTTTACAGATTGGAATATGGGTTCGGAACTTTGCAGTATTACTTTATGTTATGGAAATGACGCAAGGTGATGCTTTTGCAATTTCGATGATTTCAGTTGCCGAATTTGCGCCGATTTTTATCTTCTCGTTTATTGGTGGGACCTTTGCAGATAGGTGGAAGCCGAAGAAGACAATGATATGGTGTGAAACTTTAAGTTCTATATCAGTGTTCGCAGTATTGATTACTCTAATGTTTGGTACGTGGAAAATCGTGTTTTTTGTGACGCTCATATCTGCGATTCTTTCACAGTTTTCCCAACCATCTGGAATGAAATTATTTAAACAGCATTTATCGACAGAGCAAATTCAGTTAGCAATGTCAATATATCAAACAATATTTGCAATATTTATGGTGTTAGGGCCGATTCTTGGAACATTTATTTTTCACAGTTTTGGAATCTATATTTCAATAATAATAACTGGTATCGCTTTTTTACTTGCAGCAATTGTACTGTTATTTCTTCCGAAAGATCTCGAAAACGAAGAAGAGAAGAAAGAAATCAGTCTGTTACAAGAAATGGTGGATGGTATTAAATATGTAAAAAAGAAAAAAGCATTAACTTTGCTTGGACTATGCTTTATGGCAGCTGGACTTGGTATAGGACTTATCCAGCCACTTGGAATATTTATTGTGACAGAACAACTAGGTTTATCAAAAGAAAGTTTACAATGGTTATTAACAGTAAATGGTGCGGGGATGATTGTCGGCGGAGCTTTAGCGATGGTATTCGCGAAAAACGTTGCCCCGCAAAGGATGTTAATTGTAGGTATGCTCGGTCAGGCAATCGGAATTGGTATTATAGGTTATTCCACAAATTTATGGGTTACACTTACTGCACAACTTTTTAGCGGATTAGCTTTACCGTGCATTCAAATCGGGATTAATACGCTCATTATTCAAAATAGCGATACGGATTTTATAGGGCGCGTGAATGGTATTCTAAGTCCATTATTTACTGGTTCTATGGTAGTAACGATGAGTATTGCTGGAGCGTTAAAAGAAACCTTTTCTTTAAGTACAATGTATGAAGGGACAGCTCTATTATTTATAATTGGATTATTGTTTATTTTACCTATATATAATCTAAAGCCAGTTATAGCAACGGAAAGTGAAATGAATGATAAAGGAAGTGCTATACAACATGAATCCTAATCCAAACGTTAAATACCCAATTGAAGGGAATACAGACGTCCATTTTATAAAAAACACAATAACGAAATCTAATATAATCGTTGGTGATTATTCTTATTATGATGCGAAGCATGGGGAAACATTTGAAAATCAAGTATTATATCATTATGAATTTATCGGGGATCGTCTCGTTATTGGAAAGTTTTGTTGCATTGCATCTGGAGTTACCTTTATTATGAACGGAGCGAATCATCGAATGGATGGATTTTCGACATATCCTTTTAATATTTTCGGAAACGGTTGGGAGAAGTTTACACCAAAGCTGTCTGATCTACCGTATAAAGGAGATACAGTTATAGGAAATGACGTTTGGATTGGCATGGATACAACGATTATGCCCGGAATTAAAATAGGAGATGGTGCAATAATTGCAGCTAAATCTGTTGTGACTAAAGACGTCACACCATATACAATTGTTGGTGGAAACCCTGCAAATAAAATAAAAGAGAGATTTTCAAGTACAATAATAGAAGAATTATTGCAAATTCAATGGTGGCATTTTGACATTGAGAAAATAACTGAAAATATCGATGCTATTATATGTGGAGATATAGAATCATTAAGAAAGCTAAAAAGGTAATAAAAAATGGATGACAAAGAGTATCATACCTCCGAATTTTGTTAATGATAATAGAACAAGGAGGTGTGATACTATGGCACAAGACGTTTTATGTGAAGTAAACAACTGTAAATTTTGGGCTAACGGTAATAAATGTAGTGCGGATGCAATTTATGTAGTAAGTCATAAAGGGAAACAAGCATCTACAACGGAAGAAACAGATTGCAAAACTTTCGATCCAGAAGTGTAAATTTTTGAAGGGTAGCCAAATCGTGGTTGCCCTTTTATTAATTATAGTATTGATAATAAATCTCATTTTCATTCATTGTTTTTAACTTTTCTTGTTATTTTTTTATATTTTCTTCATAAGTGATGTAATCCAATGTATTTCATGTTCAATACGTGATTTACTAAATTCGATGACTTCTGTAATAAAAGATGATATAACATCAAGGGATTGAATAGCGGTAAGTTGTTTATGAAGTACGTCTTGGCGCATAGTCAAAATTTCTTTTCTGGCCTCATAATCAAGCTTTTCGAATAGGGCGATACGCACAAGGAATTCAGCATTGTTTGTCGCAGTTTTTTCGGGAAACTCTCTTAGCATTTCATAAAAAATTTCTTCTCCTGTTTCTGTTATGGCGTACATATTTCGGTTTGGTTTTCCGATTTGTTGATGAACTTCTTTCGTTATAGCACCTATATCTTCAAAACGCCGAAGAGTGGGATAAAGCATGTTATGGTTTAATTCAAAATTCTCACCTAAACGATTTTGGATATTTTTTTTAATTTCATAGCCGTGTTTTGGCCCTATCGTTAATTCTGCTAGCAATAAAATATCAACGTACATAATAATCCCCCTAATATGTTTCTCAAGTTCCTATTTGGAAATTTTGACTCTGCATATGTTAAAATAACATATGTTAGTCTATACAACTTTGTGAAGCCGACCTATCACTTTTATTGTAAAAGAAAAGGGAGGAAAGAACTATGAATTCATCTGAAAATGTGATTTTAATTCATGAAATTTCGAAATTAAAATCAAAAAAAGAGTTATGGGATCCTTATGATTGGTATCAACATATGAGAGACAATCACCCTGTTTATTATGATAAAGAACAAGACGTATGGAATGTGTTTCTGTATGATGATGTGAACCGTGTTTTATCAGATTTCCGTTTGTTTTCTAGTAGAAGGGAACGTAGACAATTTTCAATCCCACCTTTAGAAACGAGGATAAATATAAATTCTTCTGATCCCCCAGAACATCGTAATGTACGTTCAATAGTTTCGAAAGCATTTACTCCAAGAAGTTTAGAACAATGGAAACCTCGTATACAAACTATTGCAGATGAACTTATAAACAATATAGAAAAGTATGATGAAGTTAATATTGTTAATCAATTTGCTGCACCTTTACCTGTTACCGTTATATCAGATCTATTGGGAGTACCAACTACAGACCGTAAACAAATTAAAGAATGGTCTGATATTTTATTTATGCCTTATAGTAAAGAAAAGTTTAATGATCTGGACACGAAGAAAGGAATTGCTTTAAATGAATTTAAAGCTTACCTTCTTCCGATTGTTCAGGATAAAAGATATCACTTAACGGATGATATTATTTCAGATTTAATACGAGCGGAGTATGAAGGTGAAAGGTTAACTGATGAAGAAATTGTAACTTTTTCATTAGGGCTTTTAGCTGCTGGTAATGAAACAACAACAAATTTAATTATTAACAGCTTTTATTGTTTCTTAGTGGATTCACCTGGAACATATAAAGAATTAAGAGAAGAACCGAAGTTGATTTCAAAAGCGATAGAGGAGGTATTACGCTATCGTTTTCCTGTTACATTAGCTCGAAGAATTACTGAGGATACAAATATTTTCGGACCTTTAATGAAAAAAGATCAAATGATTGTTGCATGGGTTAGTGCAGCAAATTTAGATGAGAGGAAATTCTCAAAAGCTTCTAATTTTAATTTACATCGAGTAGGGAATGAAAAGCATTTAACTTTTGGAAAAGGTCCTCACTTCTGTTTAGGCGCACCGCTTGCACGTCTTGAAGCTGAGATTGCATTAAGTACTTTTTTAAAAAATTTTGAAAAGATAGAGTTATCTCCATCTTTCTGTTTAGAAGATTGTATACTGGAAAATGAACAAACATTAAAGTACTTACCTATTCGATTGAAAACTAAATAAAAGGCTAGACAAGGTGCATATATTTGCATCTTGTTTTTTGTTTCTCAATTGTAAGTTTTTGGGTAATCCCGTAATATGAAAGTGCATGTAAGAAAGAGTGGAGGAGGATGCTTATGTTAACGCGCAATGGGAGTGAAACGTTTCAAAGATTTATTAAAGGTGTGACAGATCTAATGGATAGTAATTTATTTGAGGACCAGATAGTGTGTGAAATTGAAAAATTACTGGAAGAGCTTTTAGAAAAGAAAACATGGCTTCCGTTAGAGAAACAGAAGGCGAACTCCGCTCAATATGCACGACACTTATTGTATGAAGATCCATTAAAACGTTTTGAAGTGCTAGCACTTGTATGGAAAGATGGACAAGCTACACCACTACATGATCATGATGGTGCTTGGGGAGTTGAAGGAGTTTTTTCCGGAAGGATAATGGTTCGAAACTTTTTACAAACTAAGCAACTCGGAAATTCACTATTTTATTTAACACATACAGGGAATATTTATTTGGGAGAAGGAGAAACAGATAAAGTAATTCCACCGGCTGATTTTCATATTCTCGAAATAGGCAATCACGAAAGCGTTGTCACTATCCATGTTTACGGAAAGCAGTTAGAAAAGTTTAAAGTATTTATCCCAACTAAAGAAAAAAATGTGTACATTTGTGAGACGAAATATATTACTTATAATTCATAGTGTAAAATGCAGAGCTTTCTTTAAAATAGAAAAGCTTTGCATTTTATATTTTATTTAGTAATATTTCTTGACCTGAAACGCTTTTCATAAATTATAAATAAGAAGTACTTAACGAGCTCAATATGAAAACGATACCTTTTTGTTAAATAGATCTCGTGTATTTATAGAAAGTGGTGAAGAAATAATGAAATTAATAGCAATTGACTTAGATGGGACCCTTCTTTCCGGTAATAAAATGATTAGCAAAGAAAATGCAGAAGCAATTCGAAAATGTCAGGAAGCAGGACATGTTGTGGCTATTTGTACAGGACGTTCGATCATTGATATTGAACGCTTATTGTTAGAAGTGAATTTAGACTGTCCAATTATTGCGGAAAATGGTGCCCTTATTTATACAGATAAGAAAATGATGAAGAGATATCCAATTCAAAACATCCATGCACTTGAAATTGTGGAATATCTTGAAGAAAGTGGTATGTATTATCAGCTCTATACTGATAAAGGAGTATATGTACCTCATTACGGAACTGAAAGTGTACTTAATGAAATTGAGAATGTGAAGAAATCCAATTTAGATGTCGATTTACAAGAGCTAGAAACGATTGCCGCATTATATATTAAGCATACAGCATTTCATAATGTTGAAAGTTGTAAGGAGATTGTAGAAAGTGATTTATATGTGCATAAACTTTTACCATTTTCTTATGACATAGAGAAATTAAAAAAAGTAAAAGAAAAGTTTCTATATAATACAGATTTAGCAATTACATCTTCATATTGGCATAATTTAGAGATTAACCATCGTGATGCTCAAAAAGGAAATGGCTTATATACTTTAGCAGAACATCTCAATATTCGATTTGAGAATACTGTAGCGATAGGTGATGGATTAAACGATGTTTCAATGATGGAAAAAGCAAATATATCGATTGCGATGGGGAATGCAGTAGATGAAATAAAGGCGATTTGCCATTTTGAAACATTATCAAATGAAGAAAATGGTGTTGCACATGCTTTATATAAGTATGTAATGTAATAAAAAAGTAAAAAAGAATCCTATTTGGATTCTTTTTTACTTTTTTATTAGGGGTAAGGTATTCTATGAGATTCATAGAAGCCTTATTACACTTTATTATATAGAATATATTGGTATAAATGTTTAAATTCTTCATATTATTTATGATTTTTTTATGAACTTTCTATATATTTTGCATTTTAATGCGCTGGATATTTTTTATTTTTAATTGAAAAATAAAATTTATTTGAATAATTATGCTATCACTATATACCTGTACGGACATTATTCGTATAATGGAGAAGTATGAATTTTAAACTGGTATTAAATTTACATATAGAGGTGAAAAAAGAATGAATGCGCGGCTAATGGAACTCATTGATGTGAATACAATAGAAACCATGGCAGAACAATTTTATAAATTGACAAATATATCACATCAACTTCTTGATGCTGAAAAAGAATGTGTTTTTTCATTCGGAATAAATGAAGTGAAAAAGAGTAAACTTCCAAAGGTAGAAATCCCCATTTTCTTATACAATCAACATTTAGGGTCTTTTGTTGTGTGGTCTAAAAAAAGTGAAATTTTCAATTGTCAAAAATACTTTGAAATGCTTTCGAATCTTATTATAGATGGAGCTGCAAATGCTATTCAAAGGAAAAATAATAATTTACTCTCTCGAAAAGAAGCGGAATTATTTATGATTTTACAAAACATGCCTGTTATGGTTGATGCGCTAGATTATAATGGAGATTTTGTTTTATGGAATCGTGAATGTGAAATTGTAACCGGTTATAAAGCCGAAGAAATTATTGGGAACCCAAATGCACTTCGAATATTATATCCCGATCATAACTATCGTCATCAAATACAGAAGAAATTTTTAACACACGGAAAAAATTTTAGAGATTGGGAAATGCGTTTAACATGTAAAAACGGTGAAATCAAAACGATAATGTGGTCCAACATTTCAGACGATTTTCCTGTGACAGGATTTAGCTACTGGGCTGTTGGTGTAGATATTACACATTTAAAAGCAATTGAAGAGCAGCTAAAACAACAAACTTCTGAATTGGAATTGATTTTTAAAGCTTTACCAGATTTATGTTTTTTAACAGAAGCTGATGGAACAATTATAGAATATAAAGCAGGATCCCCTACAAAATTTTACGTACCCGCAGAAACTTTTATGGGAAAAAAGTTTTACGAAGTATTACCATCTCCAGTAGCACAGCAATTTCGAGAAGCAATTCGTCAAGTAAAAGAGAAAGAATCTACAGTAATTGTTGAGTATCCACTGACACTTAATGGAAGTATCGATTTTTTTGAAGCTAGATGTTTACCATTATTGCAAGACAAAATTATGATTATTGTACGCGATGTTACAGAGCGGAAAAAGACAGAAGAATTGCTAAATAAATCAGATACACTTGCAGCTATTGGTCAATTAGCAGCTGGAGTAGCACATGAAGTGAGGAACCCTTTAACTGTAATAAAAGGATTTATACAATTATTCCAAATTAACAAAGAGGATCAAGAAAAATATTTTAATCTTATGCTTTCTGAAATCGAGAGAATTGAAGCAATCCTTCAGGAATTTTTGTCGATTGCTAAAACAGATAAAATCCCTACTGAGAAGAAAAATATTTGTCAAATATTTAAAAATGTTGTGTCGTTAATTAACACAAAAGCAATTATGACAAATATTCAAGTTGAGTTATTTACAGATTCCAAAGAGATGATTATTGAATGCTCTGAAAATCAATTAAAACAAGTATTTATTAATATTTTGCAAAATTCAATTGAAGCGATGCCAGATGGTGGGAAGATTTCAATTCATATTAAAGAAATGAATGAAGGCGGTATCATAATAGATGTAGTAGACGAAGGAATAGGGATACCAGAAGAAAGAATTAAGAGATTGGGTGAACCTTTTTATAGTACGAAAGAAAAAGGAACAGGAATCGGATTAATGCTAAGTTATAAAATCATTGAAAGTCACCATGGGACTATTAGTATTATGAGTGATGTTGGTGTCGGGACAACTGTAACAATTTACTTACCAAAATTTCAAAATGAACCGTCCATATCAAAGAGTGAAGATAGATCCGTAACAATACGCTCTATATAACTCGTAAATAATTAAATACGCAATAACAAAGGGCTTAGTGAAAACTAAGCCCTTTGTTATTGCGTATTTTTAAACTTTATTTAGTAAACTTTACCTTTTCTTTACCATTGCTTAAATTTCTATTAAGTTTTAAACATTATATTAATATTCATACAACGTAATGTTTAAAAAATAATATTACTTACTATATGGAGACTACATATAGTAAGTAATGAAACGAAAGTGATGTAGGGAGGAGATTATAACAAGGTGAAAAAGCAAAAAAAGAAGAACGGTCGGCCAATACCAATACGGTTAAATATTTTATTCTTTTGTGTGTTTTTATTATTTTCTGGAATTATAATCCAGTTAGGTAAAGTGCAAATTTTCGATGGAGAAACATATAAAAATGAAGTAGAGAAGAGGGAAAATGCAACAGTTAATCTTACAGTACCACGCGGGAAAATTTATGATCGTGAAGGTAAGCCAGTTGTTGATAATAAATCTTTACGTACAATTACATATACGAAGATGAAAGGTGTAAAGTCGGAAGATATGTTAAAAACTGCGAGACAACTTGCAGAAATAATTGAAATGCCGCAAGAAGATATAGATAAGTTAACCGAGACAGATAAGAAAGATTTTTGGATGCAATTAAATCCAAAAGTTGCTCAAAACTTAGTATCTAAAAAAGAAATAGATAAGTTTAGAGAAAATGATATTGCCGGAAAAGAGCTAGATAAAAAAACTGAAGAGTTAAAGAGAAAACGAGTTTCAGATAAAAACCTTCAAGAATTAACAGCTCAAGATATAGAAGTGTTGGCTATTAAAAGTAAAATGACTTCAGGATTTCAAATGGCACCTCAAATTATTAAAAAAGATGTTAGTGAAAAGGAATATACTGTGATTAGTGAAAACTTAGCAAACCTCCCAGGGGTAGATGCATCAGTTGATTGGGAGCGTTTCTATGTTAATGATGGTTTATTCCGCTCGGTACTTGGAAATGTTTCGAATGCTGATGAAGGATTACCACGTGAACGATTAGATTATTATTTAGTGCGTGATTATAGCCGGAATGATCGGGTCGGGAAAAGTTACATCGAACAACAATATGAAGATGTACTTCATGGTACGAAGAAAGAAGTAAGAAGTCTTGCTGATAAACAAGGTAATACGATTAGAACGGAAACAGTTTCCGAAGGGAAAAGCGGCAAGAATTTAACTTTAACAATAGATATGGAATTACAGAAAAAAGTTGAAGAGAGCATAGAAAAAATATTAAAGGCATACAAAGGTTCAGAATCGATGTTGGACCGTGCTTTCGTTGTAATGATAAATCCGAAAAATGGTCAAGTATTATCAATGGCTGGGAAAAAGTTAGTAGAAAAAGACGGGAAAACTGAAGTTGAAGATTACGCTTTAGGCACGATGACAAGTTCATATGAGCTTGGATCAACTGTGAAAGGTGCGACAGTGTTAACAGGGTTTGAAACAAAAGCTATAACACCAGGTACATACTTTTATGACGCACCTATGAAATTCAAAGGAACTAAGGAGAAAAAGTCTTGGAAAGAATTCGGAAATATTGATGATCTAAGAGCTTTACAAGTTTCTTCTAACGTCTATATGTTTAACACAGCATTAAAAATTGCAGGTGTGGATTATGTTAGAAATAGTTCACTAGATATTAAACAAGAATACTTTGATAAAATGAGATATTATTTCAGGCAATTCGGTTTAGGTGTTCCAACGGGCATTGATTTACCGAATGAAACAGCTGGACAAATAGGGAGAAAAGATAATCAGCCTGGTTTCTTATTAGACTTTTCCATTGGTCAGTATGATACGTATACACCACTTCAGCTTGCACAATATATTTCTACTATTGCAAATGGTGGGTATCGTATGAAACCACAAATTGTTCAAGAGATTAGAGAACAAACCGTGCAGAAAGATGAAATCGGCAAAGTGGTGCAATCAATAGAACCAGTTGTTTTAAATAGAGTGGATATGAAAGAGGATTATATAAATCAAGTAAAAGAAGGGTTTAGAAGGGTTTTCCAAGAAGGGGATGGAACGGGAGTAAGGGCGTTCCAAAAAGCACCATATAAACCTGCTGGTAAAACAGGAACCGCACAGACTGTATATGGTGGAGAAAGTAATATTGGCAGAAATGATAAAGGTGAACGTAGAGAATGCTATAATTTAACATTAGCGGGATATGCGCCTTATGATGATCCAGAAGTAGCATTTTCTGTTGTTGTACCATGGGTTATAAATGATAAATCGGGTATTAACTCTGATATTGGAAAAGATGTTTTAGATGCTTATTTCGAATTAAAGAACCAGAGGTTAAGTGGTGAAGCTACAAAAGTAGATAATTCAAAAGAGGATTAGAAAATTTGAAACGTCTCTAGTATTTAAATGAACTAGAGACGTTTTTACATATGTATAGATTAGAAATGAGGTATGTATGAATCGGTTTATATATAAATGTTTTGGGAAACTATGCATCTTTATTTTAGTGATTGGAGCGCTTATTTTAATAAATAAATCCTTTTTATTTTGCATGGTAGAAGGAATTTCAATGCAACCAACTTTAAATGAAAAAGATCGTATACTAGTTAATAAAGTTAGTGTATATTTATCTTCCTTTCATCATGGAGATGTAGTGATAATAAAAAAGAAAATGAGCCTACATACTATGTGAAACGAATTATTGGATTACCGGGGGATAAAATACTGCTAAAAAATGATGTAGTATATATAAATGGAAAGAAACAAGTTGAGTCGTATATAAAGTTAGATGTGTTACAAATATCAAATCGTTTTTCAAACTTTCCAGAAATAAAAGTACCCTCACATAAATTGTTTGTATTAGGAGATAATCGTAATCGTAGTAAAGATAGTAGGAATACGCTCGGACTTATTGATGAATCAAATGTAATAGGTAAAGTAGAAATGGTATATTATCCGTTTGATCAAATAAAACGGATAAAGTAATTTCGTACAAAATAATTCTATTAAGTATTCACCTTTTATAAATAAATACATATATTGATAGCATAGGACAAGCCAAAAGGCTTGTACCTTACCTCACTGAACACTCCTTATCACAGCTAGGCATCTACTTTTGTAGATGCCTTTTTTATATTGATGACTGACAATTATTTATCAATCTAAATTGGCAAGAGTCTTAGGTCTTTTAGGGGAAGTTTATCTGTAATAATAACTGTATACTTAATAAAAGAAAATGAAGTTCTTTTAAATGAAAAATATAAACATGGCATACGAAAACTTAATGATAGTTTTTTAGATTGTGGTGGCTCAAAAAAAGCAATTGCAGTCATTGATACACTTTTAAATAAAGTGAAACTTTAATCAGTGGGGTTTTGTTCATCCCCCACTGATTATTAGTCCACACCAATCGGGCTTTTGCGGGATAAATAGTTTTGAAATTATATAAGCATAGAGGCTCTCACTTTTATGCTTATATAGTGTTAACCCGCAAATTGTACAGCAGTATTCGCATGTAAATAAGCAGTATCAAAAACAGGAATCGATAGGTCGTTTTGAGAAATGAGCAAAGGAATTTCTGTACAGCCAAGTAGTATTCCTTCAGCACCGCTTTTAATTAATGTATTTGTGATTTGTAATAGCTTTTCTTTTGATGCATGTGAAATAATACCTCTACTTAATTCGTTTAATATGACATGATGAATAAAAGTTCTATCTTCTTCACTTGGGATAATTGTCTCAATGTTGTAATTTGCTAGTCGTGATTTATAGAAGTCTTGTTCCATCGTTTGTTTCGTCCCTAAAAGCCCAATACGTTTTATATTATGTTCTACCATTTTCTTTGCACTTACATCTCCAATATGAAGGAGTGGTATTGAAATTGCATTCTCTACTTCTTCAGCAAATAGATGTACAGTATTAGAACACATTAGTAAACATTCAGCTCCAGAGCCTTCCACCTTTTTTGCCACTGTGACTAATTCATTTTTCACTTCTTCATATTGATGATTTTGCAATAATGTAGTTACCTCCCTAAAGTCCATGCTATATAAAACAAGCTTCGCATTTTGATCATATTGAGAGAGAGTAAGTGTATTAATATGTTTATAATATAACGATGTCGATTCCCAACTTAGTCCGCCAATTAAGCCAATTACTTTCATCATGCATTCCTCCCGTAACAATTTTGAATTCATTATTTCATAATTCCGATAAGAATACAATGATTTAGATTAACTATTTACCGAAAAATAAAAATAGTAAGAAAAGTATTGAAATTATTTATTGTTAGTGCCATAATACAGATTACAAATACATACTTATCCAGAGAGGTAGAGGGAACGGCCCTATGAAGCCTCAGCAACCCCTATGTAATTACATAGGAAGGTGCTAATTCCGCAGAGGACACTATGTGTCTTTTGAAAGATAAGGGGATTCTTGTACGTGAAAGAAAATGACCTCTTATTTAAGAGGTCATTTTTTGTTGTATAGAAAGAAAGTGTCGATGCATAATTCATTTTCAAAATAAATATAGAGTATTAAAAGTTGAATAATACGAGAGGGGAATTGTAATGAACAAATTAACGACAAAGCTAGTAGTAGCTATTGGAATTGGAGCAGCTTTATACGGGGTATTAGGGCTTTGGGGATTTTCTATCGCACCGAATACATTTATTAAACCCGCATTGGCTATTTTAACAGTTTTTGGAGCGTTATTTGGCCCGGTAGCAGGACTTTTAATAGGACTCATCGGTCATACCGTTACAGATACGATCGCTGGTTGGGGTATTTGGTGGGGATGGGTTATTAGTTCAGGTATTATTGGTTTTGCAATGGGACTCATACAAAAAAGAGTTGGTTTTAGTGTAAAACATGGAACGTATAATAACCGTGATATTTCTTATTTTGCAATTGCAGGGTTAATTGGTATTGTCATAGCTATTATATTTGCTGGAGCATTCGATATTATTGTGATGGGAGAACCGTTTGACAAAATAGTTATACAAGTACTAGGCGCAACAATTGCAGACGTTATCGTATTTTTAGTTCTTGGCTTACCAATCACGATCGGTCTAGCGAAATCAAATAAGAAACATACACATTTAAAAATTGAAAGGTAGGGATGAATACATGCAACCAATTATTTCTTTTGAACAATTTACCTTTCAATATAGGCATGCCACGCAGCCTACTTTAAAAGATATTACATTTCAAATATATCCTGGGGAAAAAGTGCTAATAGCTGGACGAAGTGGTTCAGGGAAGTCAACATTAGCTCATTGTATAAATGGGCTAATCCCATTTTCTTACGAAGGGATAAGTACTGGTAACATTTTAATAGCTGGAAAGGATCCGAGAGAAGGCAGTATTTTTGAACAGAGTAAACATGTAGGAACAATATTACAAGATCAAGATTCGCAATTTATTGGCCTTACTGTCGAAGAGGATGTAGCATTTGCATTAGAAAACGATTGTGTAAATCAAATAGAAATGAAAAAGATTGTGACGGATTCTTTAAAAAAGGTAAGCATGCAGGAGTTTCATGCACAAAGTCCACATGAATTATCAGGAGGTCAAAAACAGACAGTCTCTCTTGCAGGTCTGCTAACGACAAATGCAGATATATTATTATTTGATGAACCGTTAGCTAATTTAGATCCTGCATGTAGTTTGAATACTATACAACTCATTAAAAATATACATGAGAAATATAATAGAACAATTTTAATTATTGAACATCGAATAGAAGAAATTTTAAACCTTGATTTAGATAAAATTATTTTAATAGATGAGGGAGAAGTTATTGCGATTGGCTCACCGGATAGTATTCTAAATTCTAATATATTACCAAATATCGGACTAAGAGAGCCTATTTATATAGAAGCTCTAAAGAAATTAAATTTTGACAGTAATAATGTTGGGGTATTTCCAATTGAAAATCTACGTAATGCAGGCGTTCATAACCTATTAAAGAACTGGATGTGGAAGCAAGTGTCATCTAAAAACACGTATATTAAAAAAGCCTTATGCAAGATAGAAAATTTATCATTTACGTACAATAACAAACATACAGCCTTAGAAGATATCAACCTTTCAATAGGAGAGGGAGAGATAGTAGCGTTATTGGGTCATAATGGAGCAGGGAAATCGACATTAGCTCATACTCTTATAGGAATAAATAAAACAAAGAATGGGAGAATAACATTCGATGGAGAAAATATAAATTCTTGGTCTATTCGTAAACGCGGGGAAGTTATTTCTTACGTTATGCAAAACCCAAATCAAATGATTACACAGCCCACTGTTTTAGAAGAAGTTTCATTTTCATTAAAATTAAAAAAAGTTTCTAAAGATGAGATTGAGAGTAGAGTCGAAAAAGCTTTAAGAATTTGTGGATTATACCCATTTCGTAACTGGCCAATTCAGGCATTAAGCTACGGACAAAAAAAGAGGCTTACTATTGCATCTGTACTTATAACAAACCCGAAACTTATTATATTAGATGAGCCGACAGCTGGACAAGATTATTACCATTACAAACAGTTTATGTCGTTTATTAGAAAACTGGCTGAAAAAGGCATATCCTTTATTATTATCACACACGATATGAATCTTGCTTTAGAATACGCAGATCGAGCGGTAGTTCTGCATGAAGGGAAAATCATTGCGGACAATACTGTATCCGCTGTATTAGGGGATCAAGGAACGTTACAAAGAGCTAATCTACGGGCGATTTCATTAATAAAACTAGCTAAATTAAGCGGAATTCCAACTCCAGAAAAGTTTGTGAAACTTTATATTGAGGCTAATAGGAGGGAGGAATATGCATAATACGTATTTTCATCGTATGGATGGTGCAATTAAATTATCTTTATTTATATTTTGTATGACACTTACTTTTTTATTTTTTGATTTTCGTATATTGCTAATTTTATTTATTATTGGATGTATCGGCCTCTTAATTGCAAAAATTCAATTGCGTAAAATTATAGTTATTTTCAGCGTTATATTTACATTTAGTTTATTAAATTCCGTTATGATTCTTTTCATTACGCCCACCCATGGATCGGAATTAACGGGAACGTATACCTCTTTTTTTCATATAGGTTATGCAACAATTACATATGAAACTTTATTTTATGCAGCTACACTTTCATTGAAATATTTTACGTTATTACCATTTACACTTCTTTTTATTTATACAACTCATCCAAGTGAATTTGTAAGCAGCTTAAATAAATTTGCTGTTCCTTATAAAATTACATATGCAATAAATATTGCACTGCGTTATATACCAAGTATTCAATCCGAATATATTATCATTAGACACGCACAGGAAGCAAGAGGCGTACCTTTTGAAAAAGGAGAAGCGAGCTTGTGGATTCGTATGAAAAACCGTGTTTTAATTTTTTGGCCACTTATTATTCATTCATTAGAAAGGATTGATACTGTTTCAAATGCAATGGATTTAAGAGGGTTTGGAAAGAAGGATAAACGAACGTGGTACTATGCAAAGGACGCACAAAAGGAGGATTACATCACACTTTTTGTTGGTATTATCATTTTGATTATTGCAGTTTACTTAAAGCTGAATGTATTCCAAAGTTTCTGGTACCCATTTTAAAGCACTCTCAATAGAGTACTTTTACTAATTTTATGAAGACATGCTCAAAAAAGGGAGATACACATACTGTATAATACGGACCAGTTAAAATGATCAACTACCTATTAGTTTTCAAACCAAAAGGAGGAGAAAATATGAGTTTCGGCGGTTCTTGTGGTTTTGGTGGAGGTTTCGCATTATTAGTTGTGTTATTTATTTTATTAATTATTGTTGGATGTAGCTGTTGGAGCTAAGGGTACTAATTTCTAATTAGTCTCTAAAAAATGTAAACTTTAAAAAACATAGCAGATACTTTTTGTATCGAAATAAATGAAAAAGGAGCTTAATAGCTCCTTTTTCATTTATTATACGAAATCTCCTCATTACTGTATTTAGGTAACGTGATGGTTAAAGTAGTTCCTTTATTTATAACACTTCGGATTTTCAATGTGCCTCGCATCGTTTCGATAATTTTTACAGCAACCATCGTTCCTAAACCCGTACCTTTCGTTTTTGTACTAAAATATGGTTCGCCAAATCGATTAATTTGCTCTTGCGACATTCCAATTCCACTATCTTGAATCCTTATTATGATCTTATTATTACTAACAGTTACAGAAATAATTAGATTGCCGCCACTTGGCATTGCTTCTATACTGTTTTTTATTAAATTTAAAAAGCATTGATGGAAGTGCTGTGTATTACCAATAATTGTTCCCTCTGAGAACTCTTTTGTAATATTAATATTATTCATGTTACAAAAAGGCAACATCATATTAATAACTCGATTTAACTCGTGCTCCACTGAAATATGATTTAGTCTTTCTGAAGCCGGTTTGGCAAAAGTTAAGTAATCATCAATAATTGCTTGTGCACGGTTTAACTCTTCAAGAATATGTTCAATATACTCATCTTTGGATTGTTGAGTTATATTAGGTGTTTTTAAAAGTTGGGTAAATCCTTTTACAACAGTCAATGGATTCCTTACTTCATGTGAAATACTTGCAGCGAGTTGGCTGACAATCTCCATTTTTTCAACTTTTATTAATTTTGATCGCATGAATATTGCATCTTTTAAAACCTCATTAAAATAGACCATAAATAATATTAAAATAGTTGGTAATAGAATGAAATAAATAATGTACAAATTATTTACTTCAAAATCTGATAGAGTTAAAACAATTACTGTTGTAAATATTGCAAGGAAAAAAGTTAAAAACATAGATGAAGCTACTTTCATTTTCCGATTGTATGTATTAAATTTTGATGATGAGAATGCTGTAATTATTAACATCGTTCCATAAACAATGATTGTTAACAGGCTAAAACCATAAAACATAAAACGTGTTATTAATAAAATCATGAGTAATGCAATACCGACAGGAAATCCACCATAAAGTGTACCAATTAAAAAGGGGATTTGTCTTAAATCGTGAATACAATCTTCATCCATATAGATGGGATACCGCATACATAAAATTAATGGGATGCTCGTACAAAGAATGATAAGTAGTTTCTTATATTTCTTCCCGAAGTACCCACTATCATAAATAAAATAAAAAATAAATATACTGCTTAAAATATAAAGAAGATTATTTAAAACATTTTGATTAATGTAAACAAAGTTCATAATACATGCCCCGTTATCCTGAATTTCAATTCCATATGTATTATACATTATAAAAGTACGAGTTTTACATGTGCTTTTATAATGTATGTAGTTTTTATAGCTTTTCAGCGTTATATACTTTTAACCATTCATTATTAAATTCTTCCATTGACGCATAGCGCTCACTGCGATTTTCATTTACAGCACGGTATGCTAATTCATATAAGCCTTCACTAGCTTCCCATTTTATAAAGGAACGATCTTGCCCGCCACCTAAAAGTGCAAAAGCTATAGCCCCCATATTAAATACGTTTGTTTTTCCGTCTATTATAGAGTTAAGCTGAAACTCTTCAGGTGACATAAAACGTGATGAACCCCAAAGTCTTCCCATTGTATTTACATAAGGTTTTTTACTGTATAAATCAATGTCGCAAATTTTTGTTTCATTTGTTTTAAAGTTATATAAAATACTCCCATCGTAAAAATCAATTGCCACATAGTTTTTTTGTTCTACATAAACATGGAAAGAAAAAATAGAGTTTAATGAAATTAGTCGATCCCTAACGGATAATCTCTTATATTTATAAAATGGTGAGTTAGGATCATTGTATTTTGCTGGGGGTGGGAAACTCCAGTGCGGGTGAAGACATTCACCGTCAAACCAATCAAAAATTAAAGCATATCCATGCTGTACAGGGTAGTGATCAATTAAATTTATAAGAGAAACGTGTTTTAATTCATTGTATATAGTAACTGAGTTTTTTAATCTTTTTATAGCTTCATTTGCAGAAGCGTTATATGCGAGTGTTTGTGCCCCTGCATATTTAATAAACTTCTTTTTCCCATTCTTTTCAACACCGAAACTTATATTACCGGAATCTTGTTGGTCAAAAACTGCAAATACTGTTCCTAGTTTCGTAAGCCAATCAAAATTATGATGTTTTTTTAGTTGGAATGTGACAGTATTTAACTGGATTTCAACTGGAATATCTTTCATTATTCACCTCATATTTAATATACTTAAGTTGTCTATTACAGTATTCGACATATTTTGTGAAATCCCTAGGTTAATAAACTTAAATTTTATAAATATAATGATGTACAGTTATAAGGAGGAAAGAAAATGGATGGAAAAATCATAATTAAACCGTACCAACATTATTGGCATACAGAGTTTTTAAATGAAAAAAATAAAATTGTGCCGTTACTAAATGAAGAAATTATCACTATTGAACATATAGGAAGCACAGCCGTAGAAGGATTAGGGGCTAAACCTCTTATTGATATGATGATCGGCGTAACAAATTTACAAATTACCGAAAATTGGAGGGAACCACTAGCAGAAATTGGCTATGAATATGTTCCTAAAAAAACACCTAATTGGCGTTTTTTTAGAAAGGGTAAATGGAGAGCTGGTACCCACCATTTACATGTTTATATTTATAATAGCGAGGAATGGAGGAACAACCTTTTATTTCGAGACTTTCTAATAAATCATGAGTGGGCACGTGAAGAATATAGAAAATTAAAAGAGATGCTTGCTGCTACATATCCTTTTGATCGTGTTTCATATACAAATGCAAAGGCCCCATTTATTCAAAAGATAATAATTTTAGCGAAAAATGATCGATACAAAGTTTAAGTAGTTTTGAAATTCTCATTTTATTTTAATCTTTCTCTCATGCTCCTTTCTTTTTTATTTGATAGACTGCTGATTACAGAGCCTTTAAAAGCAAGGGGATTAAATAAAATGGAGAAAATACTTAGAAATAAATATTTCCATATTTATGTTAAAATAATAGGTATTACTATTATTATTTGCAGTGTAGAATTGCTATTTATTAATGTTATGTACGGGAACGTATTAAATGTACAATGGTTAAATAAGAAATTAGGTTCTTTCGGTGAATATGGGGCAATTATAGCTGCATCATTATGGTTCTTACGTCATATATGGTTATTTTTAAAGAAGAAAAATATACACGGATTTAAAATAATTAAAGAGCTATATCTTTTTATAAAACATTTTCACGTATTAATTGGATACGCTGTAATAGCTGTTGCGACTACTCACGGTGTTTACTTTTTAATAAAAGGAAGTCGTCATATAATACTAATATACAGTGGTATATTTTCTCTTTTAACCTTAATAACATTAGGGGTTGCGGGATTTGTTTTACAGAAATCTAATCAGAAAACAAAATTGAAGATGTATCGAAAAGTACATCAATTCATTGCGGTTATATTCGAAATAGGATTACTTATTCATTTAATCGTATAGGAGGAAGTGTCGTTGCAACATATATTAATTATTGAAGATGAGGAAAGCTTAGCAGATTTTTTAGAATTAGAATTAAAGTATGAAGGATATAAAGTAGATATACAACTTGATGGAAGAAAGGGATTAGAAGCAGCACTTGAAAATAGTTATGACCTCATTTTACTTGATTTAATGTTACCAGGATTAAATGGACTGGAAGTATGTCGTCGACTAAGAGCAACTAAAAATACACCTATTATTATGTTGACTGCTCGTGATAGTATTATGGACCGTGTGACAGGGTTAGATAGTGGAGCTGATGATTATCTTCCAAAACCGTTTGCGATTGAAGAACTTTTAGCACGTATGAGAGTTATATTTAGAAGAGAAGAAAATATAGAGCATAAGCACACATCTTCTCTTACGTTTAAAGACTTACAGCTTCAAATTGAATCTCGGACTATAACTAAAGGAAATGAAGAAATCGAACTTACAAATAAAGAATTCGAGCTATTGCTTATGTTTATGAAAAATATTAATCGAGTACTTACCCGTGATATTTTACTTGATCAAGTATGGGGATATGATGCAATGGTTGAGACGAATATCGTTGATGTATATGTTCGTTATTTACGTAATAAGTTACATAGTGTAGATAAGGAGGAGTATATCCAAACGGTCCGCGGTGCTGGATATATAATGAAATGATTAAAAATATTATGTACCGAATTCGAAATCTACCTATAAAGTGGAAATTAACACTTTGGTCCACTACACTAGTATTCATTTTGTTTATTTTGTATAGCGCTTTACAATTCATTGTAATTAATAAGTGGACTATAGATTATGAACAGAAGCAAATAAATAGACAAGTGACAGAAATAGCGGCATATTTCCAAGATAAAAATGATACGCTCTCGAGCAAAACATTTGAAAACAGTAAAGAATTTCTTAACAACATGATTGATAAACATCAAATGATTCGTATTATAGGAAATGATGGAAAACCCATTGTTACTGTTTCGCGAGATTTTAATGAAGCGTGGATAGAGCCAAAAAAAGTTACACAAGATGAATCATTTATAAAAAGACATATAGAAGATCGAATATTAGTTGAGCGCATTCCCATTCAAACAAAAAAATTTACTGGAACTATTGAACTTGCGAAAAACTTAGAGACATTTGATCATTTATTAAAAATAATTTTAGTGGTAATGGTTATCGCTGGGATATGTGGATTAGTGTTTAGTTTTTTAGGCGGGATACTTATAACGAAAAAGCTTTTATCGAGTGTTCAAAACATAACGGATACGATGAAGCGGATTAAGAAAAACGGACTAAATGAAAGGGTTCTAGTACGAGAAAATAATGATGAACTCGCAAAATTATCGATTCTTTTTAACGAAATGATGGATGAAGTAGAAACTTCTTTTACACAGCAAAAACAGTTTGTGGAAGACGCATCACATGAATTAAGAACACCATTAACAATTATTCAAGGACACTTATCACTGCTGAATCGATGGGGGAAAAATGATTCAGCAGTATTGGATAAATCTCTTCAATCCAGTCTGAAAGAAGTAGATCGATTAAATAAATTAGTTTCAGAATTGCTAGAGCTATCAAGAGCTGAATCAGAACAGATGCATCCAATAGCAGTCGAACGAGTCCATGTTAATAGCGTATTAAAACAAGTTACACAAAACTTTGCAGTACTTCAAACTGACTTTCAATTTGATATGAAATTGGATGCAGATGAAGCATATGTTTCAATGCCCTCATCTTACTTAGAACAAATTATTATTATTGTAATGGATAATGCAGTGAAATATACAAAAGAAGTAAATCAGTATATTTGCATTGAATCAAGTTTACAATCGGGAAAAATTAAAATTTGCATAATAGATCATGGAGCGGGCATACCTGAAGCAGATTTACCTTTTGTTCTTAATCGCTTTTATCGAGTTGATAAAGCGAGAAGTCGAAAACAGGGTGGAAATGGTCTGGGTCTATCTATTGCCAAAAGGCTTGTAGAAAAATATAACGGAACTATTCAATTAGACAGTAAAGAAAATGAAGGAACAATTGTTACGATTACATTTCCTTACGCTACTCATTGATAGTAAAAGGTAGAAAACCCCATTCAGAAGAGCTCTTCAAAAGGAGGAATACATCATGTATTCCTCCTTTTTTAATATTTAGTATATTCATGCATAGAGTGTTTACCCTACTATATAAAATATTTTACAACCTTTATACATATTTAGCTCGTGTAAATAGTTACACGATTGTCAAATGAATAGTAACAAAATGAGAATTAGATGAGAAAAGTTTAAGCCCATTTTCATATTGATGTTGTATACTGTGTAAATCAAGAACACTTGTATCTTTATTTAAAGTACAATGAGAAATAATAAGGAGAGAGTAATATGAATTACACAGTATTTCAATGGATTAATAATTTTGCTGGATCATCCAAGCTATTAGATACGCTAATGATCGCTATTACAAATAGTGTTCCATATGTAGCTATACTATTTATGCTTATCTTATGGTTCAATAATGGAAAGAAAGAGAATGCAATTAGAAAACAATATACAGTGTTATATACGACACTTTCAGTTAGTATTGCATTATTAGTAAATGTTCTTATACATGCGGTATATTATCATCCGCGTCCTTTTATTACACATCATGTAAATCAATTAGTACCGCATGCAGCAGATTCATCATTTGTAAGTGATCATTCTGTACTTGTATTTTCGATTGCTTTCGTATTTATTCTAAGAGGAGAAAAGCTTAAATATATCGCGCTTATATGGGCAATATTAGTCGGTGTATCACGCATGTACGTAGGTGTTCATTATCCTCTAGATATACTTGGTGCTGCGTTCTTAACATTTATTACAAGTGGATTAGTAATACAAAGCACACGTATACTTGAACCATTAGCTAGTTTTATTTTCAAAATGTATGCACTAGTAGCAAAACGAGTTCCTTTTTTAGCGAAATATAACCATATAGCTTAATCGTAAGAACCTACAAAAAGTAGGTTCTTTTTATTTGAAAATTCTTAAATTTCACTTACCGTATTTTATGTTAAAAATACAAAATTAATAAAAAACAAATAGCAACAGAGCTGGTTTTCTTATTGTTATAGAGGAATTAGTAAAAAAACTTCGAAAAAGATAGTATCTAATATAATAAAGAACATATTTAGTAGCGCATATTCACATTAATACATTGGAAAGGCGAGGAGATTAGTATGCATAAACTTCAAACGAATAAAGGCGCTCGATATATGATGATTGTTTTTATTGTTTTGTTCCTTACTATGCTTTTACGTATATTTTATATTCAAGCAGTAGGAGTCGTGCATAGTGTTAATGTAAAAGATCTTGCGAATGAACAACAAAACAAAAATGGAGTTTTAGAGGCAAATCGCGGGACAATTTATGATCAAAACGGTAAAGTATTAGTCCAAGACTCAACGACATATCGCATCGTTGTAAACTTAAAAGGAAAAGATAAATTAAAAGATAAAGAAGATACTGCACAACGTTTAGCAGATGCGCTTGAAGTTGATAAAGAGGAGATCATGAAAAATTTTCATGAAGGACGTACGCAAGTTGAAATTGGTAAAATTGGACGTAATTTATCTAGAGAAGCGAAGGAAGAAATTAATAATTTGAAAATACCAGGTGTATCGTTTACAACAGAAAAAGCCAGAGTATACCCAAATGAAGATTTCGCCTCGTATATACTTGGTTTTGCAAGACCGGACGATAAAGGTAATGCGGAGGGGAAGTTTGGGCTTGAAAAAAGTTTAGATAAATATTTACGCTCTACAAACGGAAATGTAGAATATGTAGGTTCACGAAGAGGTATCCCACTTACAAATGATATAGGAAAAGTAGAACCTGCTAAAAATGGAAATAACGTATATCTTACGCTTGATAAACAAATTAATAGTTTTTTAGAAGACGCGATGAATAAAGCGGAGCAACACTATGATCCTTCTATGTTAGTAGGAATCATTGCAGATCCAAAAACAGGTAAAGTTTTAGCAATGTCTAGTAAGCCTAGTTATAATCCTAATAAGGGAGACATTGAATATTTTTTAAATGATCCAATTGCGAACGCATTCGAACCAGGTTCTACAATGAAAGTTTTCACATTAGCTGCTGCAATTAATGAAGGCGTATATAACGGGAAAGAATATTTCCAATCAGGAAAATACGCAGTTGGTTCAGCGGAGATTAAAGATCATAATGGCGGCTATGGATGGGGCTCAATTACATTTGATGAAGGGTTTGAACGGTCATCAAACGTTGCTTTTTCTATTTTAGAAGACCAGTTACTGAAACCAAATAAATTCAAGCAATATATGAACAAATTTGGTTTCAATCAAAAAACAGGGATAGATTTGCCTGGAGAAAGTAAAAATACATTATTGTTAAATACTCAAATTCAACAAGTTACTACTTCTTTCGGTCAAGGTTCAACTGTAACTCCTATTCAAATCGTACAAGCGGCCACAGCTATAGCAAATGACGGGAAAATGATGCAACCTTATATTGTTGACAAGGTTGTAAATCCAACAAATAAACAAGTTATTATGGAAAATCAACCTAAAGAAATAGGGAATCCGATTAAAAAAGAAACTGCAGATAAGGTAAGGAACTTAATGGAGCGTGTTATAACATCATCTAAAGGAACGGGAACGATGTATAAAATTGATGGTTATCCGATTGGTGGTAAAACAGGGACAGCGCAAATTCCGAATCCTGAAAATGGACGATATATGGAAGGGAAAGATAATTATATTTTTTCATTCTTAGGAATGGCTCCAATTGATGATCCGCAATTAGTCGTATATTTAGCCATTAAGCAACCTAAATTAAAGGGGAATGAATACGGTGCTCAGCCTCTTGCTGAAATTTTTAAACCAGTTATGAAAAATAGTCTAGAATATTTAAAAGTGAAACCATATACAGAAAAGCAAATGGCAGATGCAACAAAGCAATCTGAAATAAAAGTACAAAATTATGTAAATCAAACGATGGATACTGTAAAAAATATTGCAGAAAAAGAGAAACTTCAGCCGGTATTATTAGGAGAAGGAAAGATAATAAAACAGTATCCACAGACTGGCGAAGTAATGAGTGAAGGAGATCGCATATTTCTAGTAGGAAGTAATGTGAAAATGCCTAACCTAAAAGGTTGGTCAATGCGTGATGTTATGTATTTCTCTAAGTTGTTGAAATTAGATGTAAAAACAACAGGTACTGGATATGTCACGAGTCAAAGTATTGAAAAAGGACAAGATTTACAAGAAGGAGACACTTTGATACTTAATTTAGAACCGCCTTTAGAACCATTAACAGAAGCGAATACAAATTAGTATAGAAGTTCGTAGGGGCCTACAGTAGAATAGGCTCTTTTTGTTTGAATTATAAGTAATTTCACGCACCGTATTTTTTAATTAATAATAAATTAAATCAAAAAATTACAAGGGATGTTTTCTTTTGTAAAAAACTGATTATTCTATTTAATCATTTACAATATACTACCCTCCATGATATTATGGATAAAATTACATGCGATGATGAGAAGAGTAGATAAAATGAATTTTTCACAGAGAGCTCCATTTAGCTGAAAAGGAGCAAAAATTCTTTATTGAATCAAGCCTCTGAGCAGCACATCGGAGCCTTTAACGAAAGGGGGTGGTGTGACGGGAGCTCCCGTTATAGAGCTAAGGTATAAGCATTTTTAAATGCAGTACTTGATAAGGTTAATATGGCAACATATTAATAAACTAGGGTGGCACCGCGATGATAAATCTCGTCCCTAAGACTTTAAGTCTTGGGGGTGGGATTTTTTTATTGGTTTAAAACAATTTAGAAAGCGGGTGCTTAAAGTGAAAAAACTACTTAAAGATTGGAAATATCCTTTATTACTACTGTCCGGAGTTGGTATTGCAAATTTAGGTGCATGGATTTACTTAATGGCACTTAATATACTTGTCTATAAAATGGGCGGATCAGCCTTAGCTGTTGCTACTTTATATGTAATTAAACCATTTGCGACCTTATTTACAAACACTTGGGCAGGAAGTATGATAGATCGTTTAAATAAACGAAAGTTAATAATCCATCTTGATATATACCGCGCAGTATTTATCGCTATTTTACCTTTGCTTCCATCTCTTTGGATTATCTATCTTTTAGTATTCTTTATTAGCATGGCTAGTGCGATTTATGAGCCAACTGCTATGACGTATATGACGAAATTAATACCAGTAGAACGAAGACAACGTTTCAACTCACTACGTAGTTTAATAGGATCTGGTGCATTTTTAATTGGTCCAGCGGTAGCAGGCGTATTATTAATAGCGAGTACACCAGAGTTTGCTATATATATGAATGCTATAGCATTTTTGTTATCAGGGTTAATTACATTACTTTTACCTAATCTTGATAAAAAATACGATTCTAATATATCAGGTGATAAGTTATCTCTAACTGTACTAAAAAAAGATTGGAACATAGTTTTAAATTTTAGTAAAAAATCTTTGTATGTCGTATGTGTGTACTTCTTATTCCAGGGGATGATGGTATTAGCTACCGCAAATGATTCACTGGAATTATCATTTGCGAAAGAAATTTTATTGTTAACAGATAGTGAATATGGCTTTTTAGTTAGTATCGCTGGAGCGGGTTTTATTTTAGGAGCCCTAACAAATACAATTTTATCAAAAAAATTAGCACCTTCATTTCTAATTGGGATAGGATCATTATTCATTGCAATCGGATATTTGATTTATGCTTTTTCAAGTGAGTTTTTAATAGCTGCTATCGGATTCTTTATTTTATCTTTCTCTATGGCATATGCAAATACAGGATTTTACACATTTTATCAAAATAACGTTCCGGTTCATATGATGGGACGAATCGGGAGTATATACGGGCTCGTTATAGCTGTTTTAACAATTTTTATAACGATTCTGTTCGGCGTTGCAACTCAATTCACTTCTATACAACTTGTAGTTATTGTAGGAGTATTAGTAATGCTACTTATTACTATCATATTGTGCGTGTTTACTTTATTACCATCGCAGTCTAAGATAAATTCCGCTGAATCAATAAATGCGAAATAGTTCCATTGGTTTTTATTTGAAATTTAGGGGGGGAATAGGAGGTTTCTTCCCCCTATATATGGAAAAATGATAAGGGGAAAGAAAAATACTGATAAACAAGGGTGGTTATTATGCTAAAAACAAAAGATCAAATAGAGAAAATTGTAAAAGGAATACATCACAATATAGATTTTTCTGGGGTAGTCTTAATAAAAAAAGATGATGATATTATCTATGAAAATTCGTTTGGATATGCTAACCGAAGTGAATGTATAAACAATACACTACAAACAAGATTTGGAATTGCCTCAGGATGTAAATTATTCACTGCTATCAGTATCTGTCAACTTGTTGAAAGAGGTGTAATTACTTTTCATACAAAGTTAAAAGATTGTCTACATATTAAATTCCCAAACTTTAATGAAGATATTACAGTACATCAACTTTTAACGCATAGTTCGGGTATTCCAGATTATTTTGATGAAAGTATCATGGATAACTTTGAAGATCTTTGGAAACAGACCCCTATGTATCTTTTAAAAAGTTTAAAAGACTTTTTACCATTATTCCAAAACAGTAATATGATGTTTACACCAGGAAGTAAGTTTTACTATAATAATGCAGGTTTTATTATACTTGGATTAATTATAGAACAGCAGACAGGACTTGAATTTACGGAATATATAGAAAAAAACATATTTGTTCCAGTTGGCATGAATGATTCAGGCTATTCCTCTTTAGATAATTTACCGAAACATACCGCTCTCGGATATATAAAGGATGTAAATAGTCAAAAATGGAGAACAAATGCATACTCTATACCCATAAAAGGAGGTTCTGATGGCGGTGCTTACATTACTGCACCAGACATGGTGCAATTTTGGGAAGCTCTATTTAACAACGAAATATTGAGCCACGAATATACGAAGTTACTTTTAACTCCTCATATTTTGGTGAATAATTGCCAGTCTTACGGCTATGGAATATGGATTGAGAAAAGACAAGGAAATATTTTTAAATATCATGTAATGGGATATGATCCAGGCGTGAGTTTTCGCTCGGCCGTATACCCGGACTTAGGAATTACATTAGTTATTCCATCAAATAAAGGGGCAGGACCCGAAAAGTTTATTGTAGAAATAGAAGGAGTTTTTTAATTACATGGATATAAAAATTAGAGCATATAAAAACGATGAAATAGGCTCGATTCGTTGCCGTTTGTTATCTTTTTTAGATATATACTTAGAGAAAAGTATGAAAATCTTGTTATTGAACTAATAGCTATACATGCAGACCGAGTAGTAGGGTTGATAGATTTTGAATACGAAATAGAAGAACATACGCATGGAAGTGTAAGGATATAAACCAATAATATGACGATGAAAGGGTGGATTAACGATTTGTATATGATCAGTGGTAGTTGGTTTATTATTTTGGGAGTCTGTTGCTATTTGATTGTACGAAGTATATTAATTGTGATAAAGGATAAAATGCAAGTGTATTGGTTAAAAGAATGTATTAATTTTCTTTTTGTAATATACATCTGTATGGTTGTTGCAGTAACCTTATTTCCCTTGCCAATCGGGTTTCCTTCTAGTGTTGAAAATCTTAATCGTTCAGTCAATATTATTCCTTTTGCATCAATTATTAAAGAAATCGGTCAAATAGGAAGTGCCTATGATGGTGATGTCCTATTTATGATTGGTCTAATCGTAAGAAATATAGGCGGGAATGTTTTATTATTAATGCCTTTAGGGTTTTTAGCACCAATAATATGGGATAAATACAATAAATTAAAAAACACTATGATTCTAGGATTAGTTATATCATTCAGCATAGAAATACTACAATTGATAGAATCATTAATGAGTGGATGGGGACGAATTACTGACATTGATGATATAATTTGTAACGTTTTTGGTGCTATTATTGGATTTTATATTTATAAAATGCGCTGTTATATTTTTGTTAAATATAAAATCCAGTCATTATATAAAGCGTAAAAAGAACATCGTCCTTTGTTTAATAAATAATTATATGGTGATACTAATAAACATTGAACATTTCTAATAAAGGATGATAATATGATATTCATTTACACAGATTTCGGTGGAACGCATACAACCTCGCTAGCTGCAGCTTATCATTTAAATAAATTGCCAACTGATCGGAAGTTAACGAAAGAAGAAATTTTAAATGTGGAGTACTTTAATAAATTGAAAACAGAAGATATGGGGAAAATTATTTTTCATGGACAAGATGAATATGGAAATCCTGTATATACAATTGGATGCGGGGCATCAAAAGTCGTTGTACCTGCGATGAAGCATTTAGGAGAAATTCTGCAAAAACATTATCAAAACCATGATAAGATTATTTTTTCTAATACATCACCAACAGTTCCATTGCCAATGACTTTAGGCGGTTTGTTTTCTAGAAGATTTCATATTGATTTTATTGGTGTACCGTTACTCGTATGGGGAGCGAAAATTTGCTGTGATAACATACAACGGCTTGTCAATTATACGAAAGAAGCTGGACGAATGACTAATGATTATGTTGTAATTTTAGATAATGAAACTTTTAAATAATGTATTATTAGAGGGAAATCGGGGAAATATCCTGATTTTCTTTTTTATTTGTGAAATAGACAAACAATATTCACATTTATTATACATCTACTATAGCCAAAATAATAAAGTCCTGTTACTATTACAGGGGATATTCTCTTTTCGTAAGATAAATATATAGAAAAGTCAGAAAAGAGGAACAGGATAAGGGAGGAACAACATGAAGCGTGTTGCTTGGTTTACTGATAGTACAACTGCGAGTTTTACAACAGGTGGTGATAACTTTGTTATCCCAATTGAAGTTATTATTGATGGAGTGTCTTATAAGGATTGTGAAGAAGGAGTTCATAAACGTCTTTATGAAGCGTTAAATGACGGAAGAACAGTTACTACTTCGCAACCTAACATAGGGGAAATGGTAGAATTATTTACTAAATGCAAAGAAGAATATGAAGAAGGCTTTGCAGTTGCTATTAGCGGAAAAGTAAGTGGGACCTATCAAAATATGAAGCTAGCTGCTGATATGGCAGGTTTCCCTTTAACTGTATTAGATAGTGAAACGACAAGTTATCCAATGGATGAACTTTTGAGAAAAGCTAAGACGTTATACAATGATGGTATGACTTTACAAGATATACACAAAACATTAGTAGATGAAAAAAGAAGACCTTATTATGTATTTCCAAAGAGTTTAAAAGGTTTATATGCAAGTGGTCGTGTAAAGGGAGTTCAATTTTTACTTGGAAGTTTATTAAGTGTCAACTTAATCTTAGAAGTAAAAGGCGGAGAACTTTTACTTGAAAAGAAAGTTCGCAAAATCCAAAAGTGTAGAGAATATATTAAAAATGAGCTTGAAAAAGAATTACCAAAAGTACTCCATATGTTCCATGCTAACGATAAAGCCGGAGCTGAAGAATGGATTTCAGATATTAGACAAGCATTCCCTGAAATGGATTTCAAACTGTATCCATTGCCAATTTCATTTGCTGTACATGCAGGTGAGGGAACAATAGCAGTTAGTTATTAAAGTAAAACCCGTGAATTATTCACGGGTTTTTTATTATATAAAACCTTAATTACATCATCCTCGTATCATAAATAATAATGTATAGATAAAAGGATTTTCTACTTTTAAAAAAGAAGTATGTATAAACAAAAATTATAATGGTAGTGGTAGTGATATTATGAAAATCGGAAAGTTTGGAGAAATAAATAATATAAGTATAGATACGATTAGACATTATATGGATCTCGGACTAATTATCCCTGAAAAGAAGGGTGGCCATTATTTTTTTGATGAGTATTGTCAAAAAGATATAGAGCTTATATTAGAATACAAATGGCTAGGATTTAGTTTGAATGAAATTAAAGAACTTTTTCTTTATAAAAGTTTAGCAAAATCTATGAATTACGAAAAAGATACTTTTTACCAATCTTTATTTAAATTGAAATATGAAAAGATTGAACAAGAAATACAAACTTTAGAGGAGAGAAGAGATAAATTAAAGGAAGTGTTAAATGATTTATCTATAACAAATGAAACTCCGAATTCTATTATAGGGATAGATTTAAGCGTACTTCAGTTACTTACATGTTCTAAGTGTAGCGAAAACCTAATTCTTCAAAATGGAATTATTAATAGCAATCAAATTATAGAGGGGAATTTGACTTGTAACTGCGGCGAAGAATACGTTATTACTTCAGGGATTATAACAGCTGATAAATTATTTAAAGCATATGAGCGAACGTCACTTGAAGATTCTATTTCGGATTATATCTATGAAACTGATACTGCATATTTGGAAAATATGAATAGAGAAGGAGAATGGGCGAAAAAGAAACTAATACAATTAGATTTAAATAACAAAATATTACTTGATATAGGATCGGGTCTTGGGTTCTTTTTGCGGAACATTTATGAAGAATTACCCGAAGATTGCTTATTTGTTGCAGTTGATCGAGATTTGAATAAACTACTATTTTTAAAAGATGTATTAGAGAGAAGAAATCCGAAAAGAAACATTCTTTTTATCTGTACTGATTTTTTGAATATACCTATTCAGAATCAGTCTGTTGATATTGTAATTGATCAGTCTGGTACTAGCAATTATAGTTTTGAGCATGAGAATTTTTTACTTCACGAATTAAATTCTCTTTTAAAACCTAATTGTTATTTATTAAGTTTATTTATTTTATTTAAAAATTTTAGCATAAACAGCCAAATTATAACTAGGTTTCGAGAGAATTTTACACTTTCAAAAGTAACGAAAGAAATCCAAAATCTACATTTTCAATCCATTGATGAAAGAACTTCAAATTATTTGGAACGAGGCGGAAAATACGAGGATTTCTTTGTTCAAGGAGAAGAAATTTATACATATTCATTTTTCGGAAAAAGATGGGGTTAACCCCATCTTTTTTTATTTTCTTTTAAAAATTTTAAATTTGCACATATTGATATTGGGTTGACCCGAGAACTTACACTGTACGTAATACAAAATTAAGCGGGAGGAAAAAAGTTATGGGGAGTTTACGAATACATTCACAGAATGAAAAAAGCAATCAAGAACTAAGAAATATTTGTCTCTATTCAATTGGGAAAACAGTATCAATATTTGGTAGCTCTATTTATAGTTTCGCATTCGGATTATATGTTTTACAAATAACCGGATCAGCATTAAATTTCGCGATTACGCTCATATTAGGAACTATTCCAATGATTGTTATGAATCCATTTGCCGGTGTAATTGCAGATAAGGTTGATAAAAAGAAGTTGGTTGTTTGTATGGATCTATTAAATGGAAGCTTATTAATCGCTGTTTATATATTAAGCAGCAATTATGGATTAAACTTATTCATCATTTATGCTACTACCTTTCTTATGTCGGTATTTACAACATTCTTTGGAATAGGGTTAGAAGCCGCAAAACCAAATATCGTCTCTAAAGAAAGGCTAATGAGTATTAACTCTATAAGTAAAATTATCGATTCTGTATCTTTAATTCTCGGTCCTATGTTAGGTGGCATCGTTTTTGCAGTCTTTGATATTAAAATTTTTATAATTATAAACGGTATATCATTTATTCTTTCAGGGATAGCAATATTATTTATTCATTTTAAACTGTTCGAGTACAACATAAATGAGAAATGTTCAAAAAAAGGAATTAATTTTATTAAAGATATAAAGGAGGGTTTTTCTTACTTAATTGAAAAGGAAAGCTTAAAGAATACGTTTCGTATTTTGATTTCACTTAATTTCTTCTTAGGTTTTGCTGTAACTGTTCCGTTGCCATACATTATAAACACGGTTCTTGATCTCAGTTCTAAAAAATTAGGTATTATACAAGGGACTTTCCCTATAGGGATGATATTAGGGGCCCTATTAGTTAGAAAGATAACTGATCGTTTTTCTTACTCCTATCTTTTGAGACAGCTAAGTTTTATATTGGCAGTGTTTATGATTATTTCAGGGATACCAGTTTTATTCAAAAGTTTTGAAGTAAATGATTTTATATATGTTTTTACGTATTGTATTATTATGTTCTGTTTAGGACTAATTATAGCGCTAATAGATATCCCTTTAGCTTATTTCATGCAAAAAGAGATTCCTGATGAATATAGGGGAAGAGTACTCAGTATTGGATTAAGTATAGGTAAAATGATGATGCCTATAGCAATGGCATTATCAGGTATATTATTAAACTATGTTCCAGCCTATACTATTCCAATTGTAGGAGGAATCTTTTATCTAATATTGAATAAGGTTTCTTCAAATCATTTAATATTAGAAATTCATTCAAAAGATTATAGTGTTTAGTAGCTTCTTAAATTATTTATTAAGAGGTGTTATAAAATTAATTATAGAACAGTATCTTGTCATATTCTGTCGAAAGGAAACAAAAAAAGAGAGTACAAGATTTCCCATTTTTTATGTTACGGTTAAATAAGAAAAGATTACGAGAGAAAGCGAAGGATTAAAAATGAAATCTAAAACATTACTAACTATTGGAACGATGATCGTTGCAGGAAGTGTATTCACAGCTTGTGCAGTGACGAAATCGGACGAAAAGATGAAAGCAAACCCAAACGAAGATAGTGAAACGGAAAAGTAAGTCAAGAACGTTAAAGGGGTTTGTTGGAAAAATATCATCATTGGCTTGAGTTTTAGCACTATCAATGTGAGATTTTACTTTTTTAATTCCTCCATAATTTGAAGTTGGATTTGTTTTATCCCATCCATTTGAAATTTATTAAAAAAGAGCACTATAAAGTAGTGCCCAACTTCAACCCGCAGGAGTGTTATGAGGAAACTTAAGTAAGTGGACTTAAGTTTCTCTGTAATAATTATAAATTTGTGACTAGGAATAGACCTATATTTTAAAGTGGAGTTAGGGGGTATTTGTATATGGTGAAATCTTTGTTAAAAATGTCTTCAACTAATTGGATAGTTTCGGAGTCATAAAAACTATCATATGTTGGGAATCGTGGGAATAAAGGATCTGTAATGTCAGCATCTGCATAGTCCCCTTTCAAGGGCGCTCTTACTTTGATGATGCCATGACTTAGTTAATACATCTAAAGGGGACTTCTTTAGACCATATATATTTTCTAAATTTGAAATTTCAGAAGAGAAGTTTTCAAGATAAATATAGTTTGTAACAAATTCTTCTTCATCTTGAACATATTGTTGCACATAGTGCGGGTTCACGGTGTCTAAATTTTTCATATGTGCTTTTAAATAATATAAGAAAAGTTTAAAGGAGATTTTTTTATTACAATGTTCATCTTGATATAAAAAACGGCGGATTGGTTTCCACTCGGGATGGTCAATATTTGGTGGGGGAATTAGTGAAATAAATGAACTTACTGCCCTTTTATAGAGGTTTCTTACAAGTTTATATGTCTGCTTTTCATTTGTATATAATGCATTTGCAAGCCCAGTAAAGTAGTACGCTGAATTTTTGTATATATCGAATTCATAATTATGGATGAATGGGTTATATTTAATTGCTTCCTTAAACAAGTTGATTTGATAAAAAAACCAATGAGCAAGTGAAGTACATCCACTTTTTTGACTCCAAAATAATATTATGGGGAAATCTTGATGAAAATGAGGTCCTCGAGCGTATTTCATAATGAAGTCGTAAATATTTGAGGTAGTCATTTTTAGCCTCCCATCGTATTTCTAGAAATTTTACCTTTGTATATGGTATGGAGGACATACTTATATATGAGAAAAGGCCATGAAGATATATAAATAACTTTATAAAAGCGTTATATAAAATATTTTATGTTTTTCCTGTCAATTGATTGCATCCTTATAAATAAAAAAGCAGCTAGCAAAAGCTAACTGCTCGGTTCTCCAAGGGGGAACAAGGAGAAAGTAACTTAATGGGTTGTCTACATTATTAACGGAATATTGAGTTTTATTCAGAGGAGATTATATTTTACAAATTAGATTATGATAGTCGCTATTCTCCATATTGACCAGAAAAGGACTAAAAATTCTAGTGAAATTCCAAGTGTTTTTTTCCTAGTTTTTTGAAATTCTTTTATTAAATAGCCAACAGCGCTAATCGCTATAAGAATGACAAAAATAAGTTCTAGTGTAACTGGCATTATATCTACTCCTAATATTTAAATTTAATTTATCATATTACGATTATAAGATATTTTGATGATTAGTGGTGAGATTTAAACAAAATAATCCTTTTACGAAAAAAGGTCCTGTTGTCTCCAACAGAACCTTTCCTAAAATGGCAAAGAGTAACTCTTACCTTACTCTTCCGCTATATAATACACAAAATACGTATAGATGTGTAGAACAAGAAATTCCAATATAATTATTCGAATAAAGTGTTTAAAAGTATTCTTTCAGGGACTAATATAAGGGATTAAATTACAAATATTGATTTATCAATGGTTTGTAATGATGCACTAGCAAATGATAGTTAGTAAAGAAAATATTACAATAATAAAATATGAAATGTTGCATATTCAATTGAAATAGAAAATTACAAGTGGAAAGCGAGGAATAAAAATGGGACTAGGAAACCGTGGGATGGTATTTGAAATGCTTATTAACCTAGCGAATGAAATGTATCAAAGAGGAGGAATGGTGGAAAATGAGTAGCTACACAAAATGGTATCACTACTTCTAGTTGATGCCAATAATTGCAGTGTTTCTTGAAATACCTTGGGTAGTTTTAACAATCGTTGATTCTGTCTCATTTAAAAAATAGGGATGATGTTAAATGACTAAACCAATAGCAATTATCGTAGGCGCTGCCGTGATCTGGGTGGCGTCTTGTTTGTTGTTAAGGAAAGATAAGGGATGAAATAGATTTGAAACTTAAAGATTAGATAATAATATTATTACTTTAAAATGCAGAAAGTAGACTAATAAACAAGCTGTTTTTGTTTTTTAGCATAGAATATGATGAATCTAGAGTTTAAGAGGAGGTAATTATATTTATGGGATGTAATGGTGATTTCAGACGTTTCCGAGATTGTGATAGATTTTGGGATGATTTAATGTTCTGCAGACGCAGACATAGAGATTGTGATGACCGTCGTTGTAGACGTGACCATGACTGTGATTGTGATGAGTGCCGTCGCAGACGTAATCATGATCGTGACTGTGATCGCGATAATCGTCGAGATTGGTAAAGTACTTTGAATGAGTGCGCTTCTTCATAGCGCTCTTTTTTGTTTATGGATTTTTTAAATCAATACTTATTAAATACGAAGAATGTAGTATTATAAAAAAACGCAGAAGCATCATCCTGCGTTTTTTTATCGTAATTCAGCTGTCTTTCTAATAACAATCTTATCAATATCATCTTCTTCATCACCAATAAATAACCCGCGCTCTTTTAAATATGTTTCAAAATATAAATCTGCTTCTGCACGTTCATCATATGGCTTTACAGATAGAACGAAACCTAATTTATTTTGCTCCTCTAAATGAGAAGTGGAGATGTAAGCCGGTACATTGTGGCGTAAAAAGAGCTCTTTAACCGGAATAATCATATCTCTCATTAATTTCGTTAACATACCCATTTCAAACTCAAAATTAAAGCGATCTATACTAGATAAATCCGCGAATACTACACCAATAAAACCTGTATTAAATACTTCTTGATATTCTATTTCTTCGTTACCGTAAAAATTCTTTTCGATTAAATAATTTATAAAGTAAGCAACGCCATCACTTTGTTCAAACGGTTTTGTTGAAAGAACAAAGCCGATTTTCTTTTGTTTATGTAAATACACACATGACATGTATGCGGAGATATTATGTTCTTTAAATAATGCACTCGTTGCCCCAGATAGACCATCTAGTACGTGATGAACAATTTGAAGTTTTTTACGAGCGAAATAATAGGATTTCTTTTGTAACTCCAATGTATCAATAAAGACAGAGCCGATAAAGCCTGTATTTGAAATAATAGGTGTTTGCTTTTTTCTTCCTCTGCGCTTTGCTTGAGCCATTGTTAAAATCATCCCTTCATGTACAAATAAATTAAAAAGAACGTTTGTTCGTATATTTATATTTTACTATTAAAACGCTCTAAAGTAAAGGGTTTTTGACGAAAAAACAATAAAAAAGACACCTGTAAAAGGTGTCTTAAACGCTGTAGGGAATAGGGTTCATCCCGATTATTTATATTATGATACAGATACAATCTCTTCTGTATCTTCTACATCTAAATGACAGTCCATAGTACGAACATCTTGATCTTCATGACTTCCGAAATAAATAGTAATTTTCATATGTATCGCTCCTTTATTCTAGGAATACCTAAAATAATTACTAGTAATGTTAATATTTATTATATACCACTTTTTTCATTCCGACAATGTTATATCATTTTTTATTCCTTCATACTAAAACGTGTGATTTAAAGGTGTTAAAATGGGCGTTTTCAAAAAATATGTAAAATTCCTTATATGTTATATTTAATATAGGAGTTATTAAATTATTACTTTCTATGAAAGGAGCACGATTGATGAATTATCAAAAGTTACTTATAGATAATTTCACATATAAAACTACATATGTTGCTCGTCATGTGCAAGGGATGAGTGTAAAGGAAACGAGAGATTATATTGCCGTTGACTGTGGGTTACCAGCAGATACATTTAATATTATCACTACACTAAACAACAACTTAACAGACGGAAACGAGGCGTTATGTGCGGAGATTGAACATTTTAATCAAAAAAGGTTTCCTGTGAGTGTTTGGTATTGGGATGCAATGCAAGAGAATAATTTTAAGAACGAGTTACTAAAACTTAATTTAATAGAAGCGGAACATAATATTGCTATGGTTGCAGACTTAAAAATAATTCATCCAATAATAGACATTCCAGTAGGTTTTACATTACAAAAAGCAACATCACCAAAACAAATACAACAATTTGGCGAAACATTAGCGGCTTTATTCGGTACATCAGTAGAAGGTACTCACGTTCAAGCATACTATAATCAAATTTCTTCTTTAGATTTATGGAATAGCGATGACATGAAACTATACTTAGGTCTTTATAAAGGTGAGGTAGTATCTGTTGGCTCTTTAGTATGTACGAAAGATAGTGTCGGTATTTATGATATAGCGACTAAAAAAGAAATGAGAGGGCAAGGATTCGGCTCTACTATGTTTAATTTCCTGCTGCAAGAAGCAAAGCGACTAAAAGAAACTTACTGTGTATTACAAGCTTCATCTGATGGAATAAACATCTATAAAAAATCTGGCTTTCAAGTTGTAGGACTAATGACTGTTTTTGAAAATCGACATTTATTTGAGTAAATCCTCTAAGTCAAACTGCATTAAATATGGGAGTTAATATTTTGTTATGAAGAAAATATCTATCATTACAATCATTTGTTTCTTTATTGTAATAAGCATTTTTGTTTTTCATCAAGTAAATGAACAAAAATATACAAAAGCAATAAATCAATCAAATCATATTAAAAACATTGCACATAGAGGTGCTTCTGCATATGCACCTGAACATACAATAGCGGCTTATAAATTAGGACAACAATTAAAAGGTGACTATATAGAAATAGATCTCAAAATGACAAAAGACGGACATTTAGTAGCTATGCATGATGAAACATTAAACCGTACAACTAATGGTATGGGATTAGTTAAAGAACATACATTAGAAGAAATAAAGAAACTAAATGCAGGATCTTTTTTCAATAAAAAGCATCCAAATTTAGCAAAGAAAGAATTTGAAGATGCTACAGTTCCAACACTTGAAGAAATTATTGAAACGTTTGGACATAATGCTAACTATTATATCGAAACAAAATCACCAGATGAATATCCTGGAATGGAAGAAAAACTATTAGAAATTATAAATCACTACCAAATAAATGATAAAGTTATTATTCAATCATTTAGTGAAGAAAGTCTGCGAAAGATTCATAGTTTAAATGCTAATATACCGCTAGTACAATTATTATCATATAAACAAGCAGTTCAATTAACCGCATCAGAAATAGAAAAGTATAAAACATACTGCATGGGTCTTGGTATGAACTACAAATATATTGATGCAGCCTATGTTAAAAAAATAAAGAAATACGGATTAGAAGTTCATCCATTTACAGTAGATAATGAAAAAGATATGAAAAAGTTACTAGTATGGGGTGTAGACGGCATGTTTACTAATTATTCGGATCGTTTACATTCAATATTGGATTTAAAAAATCATAAGTAAAAAGAATCCAATAAAAATATTGGATTCTTTTTATTTAGTTCTATGCACCCATCGTGAAACAATAGGATAATGAAATTCTTTATTTTGTAATTCATATAAAATCCCTTTAAGTGGTCCTAAAATTACAGCAGCTAAAAGTATTATATATAGTGGAATTGTTCCAAAAATAACAAATAAGGAATTTGTACTCAAGTCAATGTGTAATAAGGAAAGCATGATCGTACGGATTACTATGAAGTTCCAAAGAAATACAGCGAGCCATACTCCAAATTGAAAAAGGGCTGATTCTAAATTCATCTCTTTTATACTTTGTGATTAAAAAACGAAATAAAGTATGAGCGGTACAAAGAAAAGTGTATTACCAAAGAGGAAAAAGGCCAAGAAAGATAATAAAGTAATTCCATGTATCACTAGTTTAATGTTTTTATCTTGTGATAGTATCATTAAAATCCTCCTATATTTAATTTATATGAAATAATATAACCCATTATATCATCGGAAACATGGAATCAAAATAATAATACTACTTGCAGTATTCAGCATGATTTTTCATAAGCTTACTTAGAAAGTAATCAAAATGTAATTAATTCTTCCTTTGTTTTTTATATTTTTTTGATACACTGGCTACGAGAGGAATGCCAATTAAGGTAGGTAAAAACCAAAACCATATAGGCGGCAGTAAATTAATAATTGGAATATGAATGCCGACGTTTACTAAAAGCGCGGTTACGGCACCGATATAGGAGCCTAACATACCTCTAATATGGTGGCAAATCCAATTTTTCCAACGCTTTTTTCTTGCAAGGTAGCCATAAATCGCAAATGAATAAGAGAAAATTGCTACATAAAATAAATATGCGATTTTATCCCAGTTTATAATGGATAATAGTATTGCAGTAAGGGTGATGACAACATACGATGCATGATATATTTCGCCCCATTCCGTATGTTTGCCTTTCTTTTTTTGAGCAACCATCGCTACAATACCAGTAATTAAACATATGGTTCCAAATAATATGTGTATGGTCAAAAGAATGTTGAAAATGCTCATAAAAGTTCCTCCTTTTTTATTTTTATAGTATTGCAGTATAGGAGAAAAATATAGTTAGTTCGCCTTAATATATTGAAATAAGGGTACTCCTAGAACAAAATGAAATGATTAAATTTTTTCTCAAATTTAGTGAGATGAGTATTACGTTAAATGAAGGAGAGACTTTTATGTTTACATCTATCACATACTTACAATCTGGGAACGATAAACAACAAAAAGTTTACGAAGTTATGAATAAACTAAACATAATGGCGGATTTAGCTTTATATAGTCCTGTACTTTGCGGGACAATCCCTATTAGAATTGATACCCTTCACTCTGACTTAGATATTGTAATGGAAGTACATAATTATGATGTTTTTGAACAGAAAATTAGATCTTTGTATGGTTCATATGAAGGTTTTGAAATGAAAAAGAAAAACATTAGAAATATCTTAACAATAAAGGCAACTTTTCAATTTGAAGGTTTTGAATTTGAATTATTTGGTCAACCGCAGCCAGTGCGTAACCAAAATGCATATAAACATATGATAGTGGAGCACATGCTATTAATGCAGCATCCCCATATTAGAAAAAAAATCATCCAATTAAAAGAACAAGGCATAAAAACAGAACCGGCTTTTGCACAAGTATTAAAAATTGGCGGAGATCCTTATGAAGAACTTATTTTATTAGGACAGGAAATGAGATTGTGGTAAATAAGGTACACAAAAAAATCCTCTTTATATAAAAGAGGATTTTTATTATGCCATTAACTTACGAATCAAATTACTTAATATATAAATACCTTGAGTAATTTGTTCAGGAGAAGCATATCCATACGATAAGCGTATGCACTGATCCGATTCTTCTTCATAAATACGTCCTGGGTTTAAAAGAACTCCCTTTGATAGTGCCTCTGAAAACAGTTTTTTCATTGGAATGTTAGGTACAACCGTTAGCCATATAAAAAATCCACCACTTATCAAGAAATCGTAGCAGCTCCTATTGAGGTTACTTTGAGCGTTATATATTTAGGTGTGTTCCCAACAGTCCTTCCGTATATTGCATTAGCATATATTACATCCCATGCCGGTGCATCTGAGGCAACAAGTTCTCTATATTTAACACCAGTAACTGCATGCTTTATTGCTTGGGTATGGTTAGGTGAGGTGCCAACCTTTGTTTCGATAATTGGAGGGATAATTACTATACTTGGAGTTGTGATTGCTCATTTAACATTTAAAAAAGATAATTATAAGCAAATTGGGAGCGAAAAAATATGGTAAGACACCTCTGCGAGTAGTTGCACAATATTGAACTAATATGGGGTTTTTAATATAGATATAACGGAAAATATCTATATTAATCTGCACTAGTCCAGCATTTGTACGGAATTTAATTATACTGTTAGATGATTACCAGAATAAGAACTAGTATAAGTTCTTTTTTATCGACACACTACTCACCATTAATACTTGCTTAGAATTGTATAGATTTAAATTTTTTCCACATATACATAATTATCTTACCTATGAAAGGGGAACGTTTCTTGAAGAAAGTTTTATTTTTCGGAGACCCAGGTATTGATGATTCATTTGCAATTATGTACGGATTACTACATCCTGAAATTGAAATTGTTGGTATCGTAACTGGATATGGAAATGTTGAACATATACATGCCGCTCATAATGCAACTTATATTTTACAGTTAGCAAACAGACAAGATATTCCTGTAATTAGCGGGGCGACAAAGCCACTTACAAATGAAATTACAACGTATTACCCTGAAATTCATGGACCAGAAGGATTAGGACCCATACATGTACCGGAAAGTGTGTTATCTATTCCGATATACAATTTTGGTAGTATTGCTGCGATTCTTGTAAAGTATGGAGAAGATTTAACAATTGTCGATGTAGGAAGATCTACCTCGTTAGCAATTGCTTTTAATTTATGGAACGATTTGATGTTAAATGTAAAAGGAATTTATTTTATGGGTGGTGTCTTTTTAGAAGCAGGGAATGTTACTCCATTAGCAGAGGCAAACGTGTACGGAGATCCTATAGCAAGTCAAATTGTATTTCAGCAAGCTAAAAATATAACGTTATTCCCTTTAAATGTAACAAATAAAACAGTTTTAACCCCAAATGTATTTACTTATATTTTAGCTAATACAAAAAATCCATTTAAGCCGATTATGAAACCCCTGTACGATTATTATTTATCAGCATACCAAAAACTCAATCCATCTATTGAAGGGCCATTATTACACGATGTACTTGCTATTAGCGGTTTGGTGAATCCTACATTTTTAAATTATACATCCCGAAAAGTGACCGTGGATATATGCGGTGAAACGAAGGGACAAACTTTTGCTGATTTTCGCCCACACTCTAAATCTGAAGGGGCTCGTATAGCGTTACAATTAGATGAGGAAAAATTTATCCAGGATTTTATGAAAATCATGTTATAAGTTGATGTCGAAAAAGGGATTTATTTCACTCCGTTGAATATAAAAATACATTCTCTTTATAAAGGAGCTTAAAATCTTGAATATCCAATTAAAAGTTGTTACGAGAGAAAATTGGGAAGAGGCATTAAACTTACAAGTTAAAGAAAACCAAACAACATTTGTCCCGGCGGTGGCAGTATCTCTTGCTAAAGTATACATAAAACCAGATGGTGAAAACGTTGAATATATTCCCTTCGCTATATATGATCGTGATCTTATAGTTGGTTTTATTATGCACGCTTTTGTACAGGAGACAACAGACATGTATTGGATAAATGGATTTATCATTGATAAAAAGCAGCAAGGAAAAGGGTACGGCAAAGCAGCATTGCGAGAAATCATTAATTTAATAAAAAATAGATTTAAAGAGTGTAAAGAAATTAGATTAACTGTACATAAAGAGAATGTTTCTGCAAAAAAACTATATGAACGGTACGGTTTTCAGCCATTAGGACATGATTATGACGGTGAACAAGTGTATCGTTTATTTATTTAACTTTAAATAAGATAAATGACTATTTTAATCAAGTTTAAAGTAAATAACTAGGAGGAATATCAATTGAACAGTAAATTCCATCACATTGTACGAGCTGTTATGATTAAAGATGAAAAATTGCTAGTTGCTGAATACATAGGACATCACTATTTTTTACCTGGAGGTCATGTTGAAGTTGGTGAATCAGCAGAGAATGCATTAATAAGAGAACTAAGAGAAGAGCTTGGAGTAAATTGCAGTATAAAACAATTTTTAGGAGTCATAGAAAATCAATGGCAAGACAAAGAAACGCTTCATCATGAAATCAACCACATTTTTGAAGTAGATTCACAAGAATTACATACTGATTTAACACCAAAGTCTAGAGAATCTCATTTAGCATTTCATTGGATAGATTATAGTAAAGAGGCATTAAATACTTATAAAATCATGCCAATGCCTTCAGTTAAAGACTTACTTGAAAGAAGATTAAGTGATGAACTACTAAATTGTTGGATTAGTAATCTTTAAGTCGCTCTATTTATAGTAAATACGTCCACCGAAAAGATATAAAGAAAATAGGCTCAAAAACAAGGTACATCACCTAATGTAAAGTCATATTTTGTTGATGTACGCATTTAGTCTATAGCCTTGTTTCTACTTTATTTTAGGAAATAAATATACTTAAAATTTTGGACGGAATTTATATTTATAAATGGAGGGGTTCGTAATGAATGAGTTTCAACAAGAACTACAATCATTAAACCTTAATGCTTATCAACCTGGTAATATTGTGTATTGGGATCAGCAACAAAATCAATATCCATATTATTACATCCAAGATGATGCACGTCGTTGCGGCGGCTGCGGCGGACGTTGTGGTGGTTGTGGTGGTCGCTGTGGTGGTCGCTGTGGTGGTTGTGGCGGCGGACGTTGTGGCGGTTGTGTAGGCTGTGTTGGTTGTGTCGGTTGTTTCAGCTGCTCTAATTGCTGGAGCTGGTGGATTATTTAAGTATTACAAATCAATAATATTTTACATGAAAGAAAAGTGCAGATACAAGATTAAATAGTATTGACGCTTTTCTTTCATATTGTCATGCTTATACGCTTTAGGGGGATGTTCATTTGTACACATTTGAGAAGTTGATTTCATGGGTAGAAAGCATTAAAGAGACAAATCAAAGTTCTGCAGCAGCACTTTGTATTATGAAAGATAACAAAATTGTATTAGAGCATTATAGTGGAAAGCATTCAAACACATTGAATAGTAAAAAGATAACAGCAACTTCACAGTTCAATGTCGCTTCCGCTAGAAAAAGTTATTTAGGACTAATGGTAGCTTATGCACTTTATGAGGGGAAAATAAAATCTCTAGATGACGAAGCAGTAATTTATTGTAAAGACTATAATCCTTCGTTACTCGGTAAAACAACGATAAGACATTTAGTAACCCATTCGCACGGTTTAAATGAAAATGATGATGGAACAATTTATCGTGAATTTGAACCTGGACAAGCTTGGGCGTATAGAGATATTAATGTAAGAATGATTACACGTCTTATTTATCAGCTTTATAATAAAAGTTTTCCTGAACTGTTAAAGGAGCGTGTATTTAAGCCATCTAACTTCAAAGAAACAGGATGGAGGATACAGCAAGATGATAATTTAGTTAATGTTATTGTAAATCCAAACACGGACGCGATATGTAGTATTGGCACAGTAGATGATGGTACGGAAAAAAACCTTTTTGTCTCTGCTAGGGAATTTGCTTATTGGGGAAACCTTCATTTAAATCAAGGTGTCATAAATGGTAAACAAATTGTGCCAAAAGAAGTTATAGAAATTGCTACGAGTTTGCAGAGTCCAAAATATATAAATAAAGAACTGCCACAAAACGGGTTGTTTTGGTTTGTTCAAAATGAACCTGCCTTATTTAGTGAGCTTGGTGAACGAGTTCCTAAAGGTTCTTATCAAATATTAGGAATTACAGGACCAACCATATTAGTGATTCCAGAACATAATGTTGTCGTCGCAAAAATGTACAACAAAAGATATAACTATGGCGGGGAGAATTATTTATATTATTTACGTGAATTTAGTAATTTAGTCGCTGATACATTTAGCAGCAGTAAAAATAATACGATTAGGGCATAACTACTCCTATAACGTAAAGGAGTGAGGTTTAATGAAGAAAGAAGTGAACAACAATAAAAAGCAAAATATAAAAGATGTAAATATGGAACAAAATGCGATTTATAGCGATCCAAAAGATGCAGCTAATATGCAAACTGTACCGCAACCGAAAGATTTCGAGGAAATTGAATATTAATTTTCTCTCCGACTTATTTACGAAAGAAAAATACGTCTTAAGTCTCATCACTTTCAGCAAATTATTTGATAACATATGTACATAAGCATTCGAAAATGTCTTATCTTAACAAAGCTTTCTTTAAATGCTGTATATAACCTACAAAAAGGCACTTCTTTATGACGTGTCTTTTTGTGTAAACTAACTTAATTTCCATTTTCCGTACAGTATCTTGCAATTTATCATGGATATACTAACTGAGAAAATTCATGTCATGAAAAAAGAAGAGGACAGTTAGTATGAAACAAAAATCAATAAATCCGCTATTAATTGTTCTAGGTACAATCATTGTTCAAATTGGCCTAGGAACAATTTATACATGGAGTTTATTTAATCAGCCCCTTGTAAGTAAGTTTGGATGGAACCTTAATTCAGTCGCAATCACTTTCTCTATTACGAGTTTTTCTTTATCATTTTCAACACTATTTGCAGCAAAGCTACAACAAAAATTAGGACTTCGTAAACTTATTGCTACTGCAGGTATTGTTCTAGGACTCGGTTTAATACTCAGTTCACAAGTTTCATCATTACCATTACTTTATTTATTAGCTGGTGTTGTTGTCGGTTATGCAGATGGAACTGCGTATATTACATCACTATCTAATTTAATTAAATGGTTTCCGAATCGTAAAGGGCTCATTTCTGGCATATCTGTTTCAGCATACGGAATGGGTAGCTTAATCTTTAGATATATAAACGGGAATCTTATTAATAGTCTTGGTGTATCACAAGCATTTTTATATTGGGGTATTATCGTCTTACTTTTAGTATTAATCGGATCGTTCTTCTTACGCGAAGCAAATGTAAGTAACACCGTAACTGAAACATTACACAATGACTATACTCCGCGTGAAATGATGCGAACGAAACAAGTATATCTCTTATTTTTTATGCTGTTCACATCATGTATGGGTGGTTTGTATTTAATCGGAATGGTAAAAGACATTGGGGTGCAGCTCGTTGGTCTTAGTGCAGCAACCGCAGCTAATGCCGTCGCAATGATTGCCGTCTTTAATACAGTGGGGAGAATTATTCTCGGAACGTTATCGGATAAAATAGGTAGATTAAAAATCGTATCTGCAACATTTATTATTATTGGATTGTCCGTTTTCACTTTAAGTTTTATTCCATTGAATTACGGTATTTATTTTGCCTGTGTAGCAAGTGTTGCTTTTTGTTTTGGTGGTAACATCACTATATTCCCAGCCATCGTCGGGGATTTCTTCGGATTAAAAAACCATAGTACGAACTACGGAATTGTTTACCAAGGCTTCGGATTTGGTGCACTCGCAGGATCATTTATCGGAGCACTACTCGGCGGATTTCAGCCAACTTTCATTACAATCGGTGTTTTAAGTATTATATCATTCGTTATCTCTATATTAATCCGGCCTCCAAATGCAAAAAAGAAGAAGGAAATAAAACAATTAAATCGAAAAATAGCTTAATGCTAAAAAAAGAGTCCTTATGATAGGACTCTTTTTTCATTACAAAATATTGTATAAAAAATGGATTCCACTCAAAGTATTTAATTTTGTCCTTTTATTTATTACATAACCTACTATAAAAAAAGACAGGACAATTCGATTATTAAATTGAATTGATACAATAAAAGGAGCGTGATACTTAAAATGAAAATAGTAAAGCAATGGGTACAAGAAGATAGTGATTACATAAGAGAAAAAGTAATTGAATATAACCAAAAACAACTTTCGAATGAAGAAAAAACACCTTCAGAAAAGGTTAGTTTTATAGTAAAAAATGAAAAAGAAGAAATAGTAGGAGGGATAACGGCAATCACATTTTGGCACCATGTACATGTTGATTTCCTATGGGTTTCTGAAGAATATAGACACGGAGGTTACGGAAGCAAATTAATGAATCTTATTGAAGAATTTGCAATTGAAAAAGAATGTAGGCTAATCAACTTAGATACTTTTAGCTTTCAAGCACCTGATTTTTATAAAAAGCATGGATATAAAGTAATTGGAATAAGTGAAGATCATCCAAAAGGACACAATCGTTACTATTTAGAAAAAAGGTTATAAAATGCATAGAATTCATTAATGTTAGTTTATAAAATCCCTCAAATAAAAGAGCGTACTTTGAATAATCTTTTCAAAATACGTTCTTTTTAATTTGTATGTATCTGGTAGATTGAAATAGAGACAGAAAATCCCTATTATTAGGGGAGATAAATATGAAAAAAGTTAATGTTACATATGCACTTTTGTACGACAAAACTAACGAAAAGATTTTAATGGTAAAAAACAAAGGGAAAAACGGCTCTTATTATACATTACCAGGTGGCTCAGTTAAATTCGGGGAAACGTTAGAAGAGGCAGTCATTCGGGAAGTGAAAGAAGAAACGGGACTAGATATATCCGTAAAAGGAATTTGTTCCATTAGTGAAGCTTTTTTCGAGGAGAGAGGACATCATGCAATCTTCTTTAATTTTTCAGGAGAAATAATAGGAGGGGAAATCTGCATATCACGGCCAAAAGAAATCGAAGAAATAACTTGGATGGAATTGTATAAAGCAGAACCTTATTTACGTATACCAGAACACTTAAAAGGCCTTTTACAAAAGAAAGAAAAAGTTCCTTATATTTTTAATGGCACTATTATTCATCAATCTTCATAAAGATATTATTTCATTTAAGGCGGGGGAAAAATGGAGTTTATCGTTAATCACAAACAATTTACACAAGCTCTTTCAGAAGTAAGTAAAGCTATCTCAACAAAAACTTTAATTCCTATATTATCCGGAATAAAAATAACAGCAGATCAATCTGGAATTACTTTAATCGCAAGCAATTCGAATATTTTCATTGAAAGATTTATACCTATTTCAATTGAAGACGAACAAATTGCAACTATTTTAAAAGAAGGGAGTATTGTTGTACCGGCAAAGTATTTCATTGAAATTATTAAGAAAATGCCAATTGAGATTTTAATAAAAAGTATGAATGAGCAGTTGATTACAATTCAATCTGATGAAATTACTTTAAACTTAAATGGCTTCTCGGCGAATGAGTTTCCTAATGTACCATTTTTAGACGAACATACAGAAATACAAGTAGAAACAGAACAGTTGATTGAAGTATTTAAACAAACTGCTTTTGCAGCTGCTAAAAATGAATCTAGACCGGTTCTTACTGGCATACATATCGTTTTTGAGCATAATAAATTAATTTGCGCTGCGACTGATTCGCATAGACTGGCTTTACGTGAAATATTAATTTCATCTCATGCGAAAGCAAATTGCATTATACCAAGTTCAACTATTAGTGAACTTCTAAAATTAATGAACAACAATTCAAACTTTGTATACATATATCTTTCAGAAAGTCACATTATTTTTAAATTCGGTACAATTACGTTGTATTCAAGGTTAATTGAAGGGAAATACCCTAATATATCTAGCCTAATACCAAATGAATTTCAAACGGTAATTAACATAGATAGAAAAAAGATTTTACAAGGTGTAGATCGATCTAGTTTATTAGCAAGTGAATGGGCGAATAACAACGTAAATTTAGAAATCATCGACGAATCCACAATACAAATCTCTTCTAACGCTTCTCAGGTCGGTAAGATATCCGAAACACAACAAATAGATGCGATTCATGGAGAGAAGCAATTAAATATCTCTTTTGATGGACGTTTTATGGTTGACGCTTTAAAAGCAATGAAAGAAGAAACAGTTACTTTAAGTTTTGGTGGTTCTATGAGACCGATATTAATTGAAGCAGGTGAACAATCTGCAGCAGTACATCTTATATCGCCAGTTAGAGCCTATTAAGAGAAGAGAAATGAAAGAAAAAGAATTTGTCATTTAATGTGAGAGAAACAGTCTAGAAAACACAGCAATGAATTCATAATTTAGAGGAGAAATTCATTATGTGGAAAACAAATCAAATTGAAACATCACGTGTGAAGTTTGAGCAGTTTGTAAAGGATACTTTATTATAAGTACATAAGTAAAAAGCGAACCAGTCTTGTATAGGAGGTTCGCTTTTTACTTTGATTAGACCTCTCGCCACCAAATAGACGTAGGATAATCTTCAGATTTTAACGTAATAGATTCACCAATTTGTGGCGTTGTAATTTTCACTCCTAATCGACTTGCTTCTTTCGTAACTCTTTCAATAGGATCGCTCCATTCATGTAACGCTAAAGTAAAAGCACCCCAATGGATAGGAACGAGCAATTCTCCTTTAACGTCTATATGAGCTTTAACTGTTTCTTCGGGCAACATATGAATAGCAGACCATCTCGTATCGTATTGCCCGCATTCCATTAAAGTAAGATCGAATGGACCATATTTATCACCAATTTCCTTAAAGTGAGGAGCATAGCCACTATCGCCACTAAAGAAGACTTTCGTTTCTTGACCAAGGATAACCCATGAACACCATAACGAACTATCTCTATCTGTCATACTACGTCCTGAGAAATGCCTTGCAGGTGTACAAACTAATTTAATATTATCAAACGCAATTTCATCCCACCAATTATGCTCACTAATTTTATTAGGTGAAACACCCCATTTAATAAGATAACGTGCAACTCCAGTCGGAACATAAAAGTGCTTTGCACGATCTTTTAATTGCATAATACTTTTGTAATTTAAATGATCGTAGTGATTATGAGAAATGATAATCGCATCAATTTCTTGAAGGTCTTCACGTTCTAAAGAAAACGCGCCACTATACCGCTTACTATTAAAAACAGGAAATGGGGAAGAGGCATCGCCAAACATAGGATCTAATAATAGTTTTTTACCTTCTATTTTTAAAAGAGAAGCAGAATGACCAAACCATGTAACACTCTCTACAGACTCATTATCTTTATTCGATAAAACAATAGGTAAATTCTTTATAGGACGCAGCTTTGTTTTCACTTTAAAGTAATCAGTCATTAAACCTATAATATCTTTCGGTTTAAAACTTACATCAGTATGAATTTGATTTATATATTTCTTTTTCATTAGTTCTCCTTTTTACGTTTAACAATATACGTATGTTGTTATTGTAGCTATTTGTAGTTTAAACTATATTATTTTACCTTTCATCTTAAATGCAGTACATTTCATAAATTCGTCAAATTCATTATTTGTATATATAAAATAAAATTCATTTAGCAGCAGCTAAAACTAATACTATTGTATTTGTAAATTGTTTTGTTTAAGTAAATTCTTTCTCATAAACAACAAAGAACATACGTTTCGTTATATGTTTAAGAAGCAGATATTCATCTAATTTCTAATTACTCAATAGAAGGAGAGTCTTTACATGCATGAAAAAAGAAAAAAGAAGTCAAAATGTAAACTATCAAAATCTGAAATAATTCATCTGTATACAGAAGGGGAGAGCACCTCAGAAATTGCCTTACTTGCCAATGTGTCCGCTGGATATATTCGTATGGTTTTAAAAGAAAAAAACGTGTCCAGACGAGCTATAGGTAGCTGGAAGAGAAAGTATGACTTAAAAGAAGATTATTTTAAAACTTGGTCAAATAACATGGCTTATATTTTAGGATTTATAACAGCAGACGGTGTTATACCAAAAGAAAATCAATGCGTCAGTATCTCGCAAAAAGAAAGTGACATTCTAAACGATATAAAAAAAGAACTAAACACAAACCAGCCACTTTATCAAAACAAAAAAACAGGCGTATATATGTTAAACCTCAATAGTAAAACAATTAAAGAAGATCTTATGAATATCCACGGAATCAAGCCGTGTAAATCATTTACTGTAGAATTTCCATTCGTACCAGAAGAATATCTGCATCATTTTATTCGAGGGTATTTTGATGGGGATGGTTACGTTAATTACAAAACTTATACAGTAAGTTTTGTAAGAGGATCATATAACTTTATGAATTCTTTAAACCAAGTTCTGCAAAATTACAACTTAAATTCTAACCTTTTAAATCAAAATACACATTATCGTGTCATGCTGACTGGGAGAAAACCAATTCAGCTTTTTGCAAATTGGATTTATAAAGACAAAGATATATATTTGCATAGAAAATATGAAACATTTCATAAAGAACATGTAAGTTTAGAACAATTACAAGATCGAAAATTAAAAAGAACTCAAGCTGCAGTTATGCAAAGAAAAGAAAACTTCCTTAAAGATTATGAGAAAAACCAATGTATTACTACCGCATGTTCAAATATAAATATTAATGAATTAACATTTAAAAGCTGGATAAAAAATGATAAATGCTTGTTAATAATACTCCAGAGAAAATACTACAAACAGATTATGAGACTAAAATGATTTCATCTGGAGACAACTCTCCATCTATAAAAATAAGTGGAACAAATCTTCAACATTTACTTGTAATGCTCCATCTGGGCATAGAATCAAATGCTATAAAAATGAAGCTAAATTGGACTGACGAGGAATTCGAAAAACAAATGCATGCACTAGAACTAGAAGGTTTATTGAAAAAGACAGAAGGGAGTTACTATCCAACGTGTATGGTTATAACAGCTAATGAAGGAGAAAAGCTGTATAACCTATGTGAGCCTCTAATTAAACCTACACTTAACATAATTGAGAAGTATTATAATCAAATTGATGCTATTTCCAAAAGAATCGAGACATTTAATCATTTATCTAAAGAATCGTATAGTCTTTTACTTTATAGCGGTGTGTTATTAGATTTTGGACAAATAATTAACATTGAAGAAAACTATTTAGAAACAGAACGGCCTTTGAGAAACAATAAAAGATATTATTATGCGATTCAAGAACAAGAACAAACAGACAAAGAGGCCTTTGGAATGTATGGTAATACGTATTTGGATTTAGAAGAATATCAAATTGGACTTTATGGAAACACTCGATATACAACTTTGAATTTAATAACTGCGAATAAAGAAACGTTTAAAGAATATTTTCACGATGCTATTACCGATATTAATTATATGAAAAAGCAATTAGTTGAAAATTTTGTAGCAGCAGATAGACAAGTAGACTTAAATTTAAATGTATTATACGAAAAATTAGGCTTATATAAAAATTCACAATCAATTATCCCAGTGTTTAAAGCTGCAGACTTATCTATACTCAGCGAAATCGCGAACACGATCAGTGAAGATTTGATCTTATTATGTAAAGAAAATGAGAAACCTTTAAAAGAATACTTTGCAAACAGCAGATACTCAAAAGAAATAACTTACGAAGAATTTTTTATTTGGTGGTATCACTTTTTCTGTACAAAAGTAACTGAAGAATTAATAAAACAAGGCATAATTAGAATCAGCACTCAAGAAAATGAAACATATATAATCTATTAAATACGCTAAATACCTAATTTTATAAATATAAGCAGCATATTATAACTTCACATATGTAGCAGAAGGATATGTGAAAAATCATTTGTAAAATAGATAGTCATCTAAAATTGAACATGAAGAAAATACGATATAAAAAGGGGAGAGGCACCTTGCAAAATAAATTTATCAATCCAGAAAATATGCCAGCACCTTTCGGATATTCGCACATAGTCGAGGTCAATAATGCTAAACGCATAATTTACATATCTGGACAAGTAGCGATTAATGCTGATGGTCACATAGTTGGAATTGGTGATTTAGCCAAACAAACGCGACAAGTATTTGATAATATTAAAATTGCATTAGAAACTTCAAAATGTAATTTTTAATGATGTAGTAAAATTTACATTTTCTTAACAGACATTTCACAGATGGCCATTGTTAGAGATATTCGAGATCAATACATCAACACAAACAATCCACCAGCAAGTTCAGCTGTAGAAGTTAACAAATTGATTAACGATAAATTATTAATCGAAATCGAAGCAATTACTGTAGCAAACTAATTTTAAAAAACTTATTCTTAATCATATCAACGCAATTCGTTCACTTTAAACGAATTGCATTTTTTATTAACTAAAATATAAATTATACACGGAAACATTCTTATCAAGAACACAACATAAATAACTTAAAACAACTTAAAAAAACAAATAACCACACAATCTATAACATATTATTAACCCAATTAAAAAGGGGAGACTAACAACTAAAACTAATATATAATAAGTTTATTACTTTTTACTAGTTAACATAATATATATTATACAAAGTTGCATAGAGTAAGTGTTTCTCGGTATCAAAAACCAAGTAAACTATACTTAATGAGACGGAATAGAGATTTTCAATGAGATTTATACTAACTCAAACTTAAATGATTTTTTACGTTTTTATCACTAAATTTATATTTAATCCGTTCATAACAAATTCGAATTTAAAATTCATGAATCGTTCTATTTACAAACACAAAAAAATTTTACGTAACGATATATTTAAAACAAAAATTTAAATTCGTTTAAGTGCTTTTATTGCTAATAAATTTTCCACTGATTGATTTATCATTTTTAGCTACATATATAATTTGCTACATTATTTTTATTTATTTCATATCATCACTTGACTTTTATTACGATTGCTATCTTTTAATTTAGTTAACATAATTAAATATTCTTAAAACAAAAATCTTCCTAACTGTTAGGAAGATTTTTTAGCACTTAAACATGTATACACCAACAAATTGGGTCCTCTTCCTTATTTAAACATAAGCAATGCTCTAAATTGTTATTTTAATAGCAATCCCAATTGTAAATTACATTAGAAAAATCCAAATTCACTAAGTCTTCCATACGTATAAAGAAATTAGCAACACCGGAATCTCCCCACATAATATTTAAAGTATCATCCGTATCGATTTGTAATAACAAAACATTATGTTCTCGATACTTTTCTTCCCATTCTCGTGGATCTGTCTGTGTAAAAAACGGATACCCACCAATTTTATGCCCTTGACCCTCGAAATAGTCATCGTACAGTTCACCTCGCTCTATTTCATTTTCACCATCAATAATTTCTTCTTCTAAATCAATTTTATCTTTAAATATCTCTTCAAATCGATAGTCTCTTGTTGTTACAGGTTGATAACCTAATTCAAATGTTAGTTTAGCTGCTTCAGGTATGATAAAATCCTCTAAATTTAAAGTGTTTAAATAACTAAAATCAGTGACAATTTTGGTTAAATCTTGCGTTATTTCAGGATGATAAATAATACGAAAATCCTTTTGTATAGTTGGCTGATCAAAGTCTGCTCCGAAAAGTTCATCTTCTGCACTAATAAATAATTGTAGTAGTCCCTTATTTGGCATGAATTCAATATGAGGTATTTCTTGAAAGTTTAACTGCGCAAGTAGCATCATAGGTTGTCCATGTGAGTCTTTTGGATGCTCATCATTTATAGGTAAATACGGATACCCACCAAACTTACTCTCAAAAAGCGTTGTTTCTGCTTGAGTTCCAAACACTTTAATATAAGGTTTCACACTTTCTTCTAAAATACTTTGATACTGCTCTAGTTCTGTTGGTATCTTAAGCTGATACGTATTCTTCATTTCTTCTGCCTCCCTTTAAAGATAAATAATAAATGCCTACCTCGATTATATTGCAAAAGGTGGTTTCATTAAAAAAAGCTAAAATTCCGTTTTCACCCTCATTTTTTGCGCGCTTGGCGGACAAAGTAAATTATGTTCTGAGATCTTTTTATTAATAGTTGTAATTAACTTAGCTGCTTCTGCAGTATCCGTTTGTTCTTTTAATTTTTCTTTTAAATTATCAATTTCCTTTGAAAGCTCAATCCACCTAGGCAAAACATGATTATTTTTCAAAGTTCTATAAAGCTGCTTTTCAGGATTGTATGAAAGGTCTTTATCAAGATTAAGAGGTTTCCCTTTGCCAGGTAAATCATTAAAAGCACCTGTCTTTTCTGCCTGTTTAACGATAGAACTAATATGATCCTCATACGTAACGGACCAAACTTTCTCATCTTTCACTAAAATTTCTTGTTTTTTTAGCTTTTTATCTAGCTCATCTTGATTCATAGATTCATTCCTCTTTTCATTTTATAGTGTTGTTTTTGAATGTTTTAATACTCTCAATCCATCAAGCAGCTGTTTACGCCACCAAATGCCATCGTGACCATCTTGAAACTCTTCATAAGTGGTTTGGTGTCTTTTTTCTTTTGAAACTCCATACAAGATTCTATTCGCCGTTAAAAGAGGTTCACTTTCAAGGTATCCTGCTGTCATATAAAATTGAAGATGAAATGTATATTGATTAGCCGATGTAATAAGAAGTTCTTGAAGGTGTGAAGTGTGAGAATAATGATGTGGTGTATAAAGATGAATCTTACGTGTATTATTTAAATTTGAACTATAGAAAGAATATGTTTTAAACTTACTGTAATTAGAGCCTTGCTACATTTTATTTGTAATAAGGCTCTTTAAAGTTGTTTAATTCTTATTGAACTAACTCACCCGTTACTCTATTTAGTTAGATCAGTTATTTATTAGAAAAATTATCAATTGCTTGAATAGCTAGTTCCAACGCTTTTATTCTTCTTTCTAAAAGTGTTTTTTGAGGACTACCAGCCTTTGACTTATCATACGCCCTCTCAATTGACGGAAGCAAACCAGTAAGGACATTGCGAGCTTCTGCTAAATTTTCTAGGGTGTAATGATGGGTTCCTTGATTCCAAACGTTTTCTAGCATTGCTAAGCCGATGCAAACAGCTTTGAGCCGTTTCTTTACTAAGGTAGTATTTGCGCCTTTCTGAGTCATCTGTGACAAGGCATTTTCGAGTTTATTGATTGTTGATTGTAAAGATTTTATTGATTCCAATTTATCTACATTTGATACGTTTTCCATGTTTGTACTGTCCCTTCTTCGATTCTGAATTATTTCGCTTGATACTTTATAACATCGATAAGAACCTGATTTCACTCGGAATATCTTAACATAAATAACTAACAATATTTGAAAATAATTCTCAAGAATCCGACACAATTGTTGAACAAAAGTTAACTAACCTGCCTGATAGTCCGATAAGAATTAAAAAACTTTTTTGTCACTTAACATTTACATGATGAATAATGATTTAAAGGAAAACGACCGCTAAACTAAACTCCGCTTCCCTCCTCTACAGTATTCTATAAGTACTTCTTTCTTCTCATTAGAATTCCTATATAAACAAGTGAATAATGTTGTATATTTTATGAACTAAAAAACGCACAAGCTATTTAACCTGTGCGTTTTCGTCTTTATTCAGTAAGGTAGTAAAGTAACAGTTTCCGAGCCTTCTCATAATTCATGAAATCTCTATATAAAATAGGATACCTTACAATTTCTGTTTCAAGAAAACGATATTGCGGAAACCATTCGAAAAACGATTTTCGTAGCCACTTTATTTGCTGAAACGTAATATTCTCTTCGTTTTCATTTAGTACAGAACTTAAAGTTCCTGCCGTATGCATCCAATAATGATTAAAATCAGCATTTATCACGTCATCTTCTGTAAATTTACTTTTTAAGTCTTGCTGCAATTTTCGTGTATCACAATACGGAAACGGTTTATGCAGTGGACTATGCATTTTCTGCAATTCATTAAAAATAACCTTTTTTCCTAATACCAACGTTCCCCCCTTTATTTTTCCATCCAATTCAATAAGTTTTCATAATGATTATGAGCATCCTTATACCCAAGATTATATAAATTAACGAGCTTTTCTTTATTTCTTTCTATTCCGCTTATAGGAAGCTGTGCACTTGGCTGAATTACATAAAAATTATCTTTTTGTTCGTTGTGATTCATATAAGATACAGTTTCATTATAAAAACGATAATGTTCTACTAAATGCTCTGCGATTTTCGGATATCTTCTATATAAAATCTTAGCCAGCCCAGAAAATTTATTACACTGCTTCTCGTATCCTTCTGGCTTTGTCATTATAACAACGTTTTTTAAATAACCATCATTTTGTGCTTTAAAAACTGGAATAGGATCTATAATCCCTCCATCTAATAATTTTCGATTATCATATTCTACAGCAGGTGCAATAAATGGCACAGAGCTTGATGCGCGAATAATTTTCAAAATATCATTTCCATGTTCTGTTTTATTATAATAAACTGCCTGTCCTGATTCGCAATCTGTCGTTCCGATTACAAACTGTTCATTTGAACTTAGGAAAGTTTGAAAATCAAAAGGTACAATTTTGTTTGGTACTTCATCAAATAAAAAATCCATTCCAAACAATTCACGTTTTCTAATTAAATTTCGATAAGATATATAACGATGATCTACTACTAGTTCTGTATTTACTTTCTTATTTCTTCCTTTTTGACGTGACAAATATGTTGCTCCCATACACGCTCCAGCGGATACACCGACTACATACGGAAAGAATAAGTCCCTTTCCATAAAATATTCGAGGACTCCTGCAGTATATAACCCTTTCATTCCGCCGCCTTCTAATACTAAACCGATATTCTTCATGCTCAATCCCTCTGCTTCTGTTTTCTTAATTACATGTTAGCACAAGATTTTAGGATGAGGTTATATAAATTAATTGCAACAATAACAAAAAACTATTGAAGCAATGTCATAATGTCTTATCCAATAGCATGGTACAATATAAGAAACTCATTCCACATATTATAAAGGAGGAATTTCATATGGGTTTATTTAGTGGTATTTTAGGAAATGCATCAAGTGCGAGTACAGAAAGCGTTGAACGTGATTTAGAAAAGATTATGCTAGATGATGAGAAAGTTGAGCATGCTTATAAATTAATTCGTGATTTAATCGTATTTACAAATCGCCGTCTTATTTTAGTAGACAAACAAGGAGTAACTGGTAAAAAAACAGAATACCATTCTATCCCTTATAAAAGTATTACACAATTTAGTATTGAAACAGCTGGGCATTTTGATTTAGATGCAGAACTTAAAATATGGGTGTCTAGTTTGAGCTCGCCAATTACGAAAGAATTTAAAGGCGATGATAGCATATTAAGTATTCAAAAAGCGTTAGTAACATATACGACAAAATAGTTCATTCTTTGCATATTTATTCAAATTCTAAATTACTAACCCGAATACTTTGGAAGAATATACAACATTTTTGTATATTTAATCTAAAATGATGTAAAAAGGTAAAGCATTTGAACTGTGCTTTACCTTTCTTTTTTATAATAAATTAGAGTCGCCTTATCATTTAGTTTCTTTTTTAACTCTGTTCTTCGATACCCCATTTTTTCGTATAGGAAACAATTTCGTTTTTCCTCTAAAATTGTAGCAAGCTCCCAAGTCGTTATTTCCGGAAACATCTCCTCAATTAAAATTAATACTTTTTGAGCAATTCCGTTCCCTTGATAGTTTGGAATAATAAACATCGGGCTTATCCAAAATTTAGATGCCTCTTCTTTACGTGATATACATATCGCTCCGACAAGATTCGTATTTACGAAAATTTTATAAAATCCACCGTCCAGATTATTGATTCTTGAAATCGTTCTTTCAATAAGTTCATTTGCCGGATTTGTTTCATAGTCCTTATACTTTTCTAATAATGAACTAAATGATTCTACTTGCATTTGAAATATAATCTCTGCATCAATTTCTGTCGCCTTCTCTAATGTTACCAATTTAAACGCTCTCTTAAAGAAGTAATATGAGCTGTATGATGACGACCGTGCCATGCATATAGTCCAATTGCGGCAGCAAGTTTTTTTTCTCCTGATTCTGGATGATTAAATGTCTTTTCTAAATCTGCCGGTTCTAAAGAATATAATAAGTTAACCCATCTTTTATGTAATGAATCTAGCATTACAAGTGAAACATCTACTGGTAATTTTGAGTCAGGTAGCTCTGCCCATTTTTCTTCTTTGTACGGTTTAATAGTTGGATTCTTTTCTGTCAGTGCTAATTTAAAGCGTATGTAGCTATTCATATGACTATCAACAACATGATGAACGACTTGACGAACAGTCCATCCACCAACGCGATACGGTGTATCTAACTGCTTCTGATCTAAATCTTTTATCGCTCTTGCTAATTCATTAGGTAAATCCTCAATTTCTTGAATCCATTTATCAATTATTTCTTCTGTAATAGTGCCTACATAAGTAAATTTGCCTATTGGATAACGTAAATCCTTCATGTACATGTCCCCCTATTATTTTTAATCCTTAGTAGTCCTCCAAATATAATGTACGAAATTTACGTTTTCCCCGTTTAAATCTACAGTAGTTGTATCCGCTTCCTTTTCACGAGAAAATCCGCTCTTTTCTAATACAATTTGTGAAGCTATGTTATTTGTTGTTGTCTTAGCATGTATTTCATTAATTTCATAGACTCTTGCTTGAGCCAAAATCAATTTTACAGATGCTGCCGCAACTCCTTTTTTAGTAAACTTCTCTCCAACTCGGTAGCCTAACGACCCAATTCGTTTTTCCTTATCTAAATCAACTAAATTTATACGTCCTACAATTTCTTTTTCTGTATTACGTATGAGATGAAAATAAGAAATCCCCTCTGTTTGTTCTTTTAATAGTTCGTCAAATTGCTTTTGAAAGTATTCATACACGTAATAATTAGAGCCACGACTTGGTACCATTGTTTCAAAAAATGATTTGTTCGTGAGTTCAAAATTAAATAAATCTTCAGCGTCTTGATTCTTTAATTGTTCTATGTATATTTCCATCCCGTTTCCCCCTTCTTGATTTACTAACTGTTATACATTCTTTTTTAAATGATAATTTCCCTGCTATTTCTTTCGTCTGAGTAATACAGTAAGTAATACTCTAGGATGAAAAAGTGAAACGGACAATGAAAAGAGATCCTGTCGTGTATGAATGGAACAGGATCTTAACTAATAATTCCTTGATAATTATATTTAAAACACCTGTGTGAATTGCAACGTTAAAATTAAAATACCTAATCCCCATACGTAATACGCAAATACTTTTAAAGAATGACGTTTTAAATATTGAATCATCCATGAAACTGCTATGTAACCAAAGAACGCTGCTGATAATGTTCCGACAATTAATGATGTACTAGAAATAGATTCTGCTTTCCCTTGAAAAACATCTGCAAATTGCAAGATGATAGCTCCGACAATAGCTGGTGTTGATAATAAAAATGAAAAGTACGCCGCTGTTTCGCGGTCTAACTTTCTCCATAATGCAGCGACAATTGTCATTCCAGAACGAGAAATTGCTGGAAATATAGCTACTGCTTGAAATGAACCAATTATGAATGCATCTTTATATGTAATATCATTCATTTTTTTACGACCGTTCTTTTGTTTATCGGCCATATAAAGAAATAAACCCGTCACTAAAAACTCCCAGCCTATTGTTATACCTGTTTTTGAAATATCTTCAAAAAAGTCTTTAAATAATAAACCAATTACAACCGCAGGTATCGTCCCGACAATAAGTAAAAACATAAGCTTTGAAAACGGATTTTTAATTAAATATATAAATTCTTTCTTATAATAAATAAACACCGCAAGTAACGTTCCAATATGCAGCATCGTATCTAAAAATAAACCTGCTTCATCTAATTGAAAAAGATGTCTCCCTAAATAAAGATGCCCTGTACTGCTTATAGGTAAAAACTCTGTCAGTCCTTGAATAATTCCTAAAATAAAAGCTTCTAGCCAATTCATGATGATCTCCTTTCTCATTTGCTTGTACCAATATATGATGCTTTAATTTTTGTTATGAAAGAAAATATATTTCTCTTGGGGATTTACTTTAACCTTTATTTAGAAGTTATGGATTACAATACCTGTGGATATATATGTAAAAATAAAGGAGGGTTTATATGGATAAACACACAAAATCAGGAAACGTATTACTTTGGATTGGACCTATTCTTGTGTTCTTAGGGTTATGTATGACAAATGTAATTACAGACATACCTTTCTTCGAAGGAAAGCATAAAACTCTTGGAATTATTATGTTATTTATAGGGGTACTTTGTTTAGTTGCCGCTCATTACTTTAAAATACGAAAAAATTCTGCCGATTAAATAATATATTCCCTTATAAGGAGGAACAAATGCGAGGAAAATCATTACGGACAAAAATTACAAAGCTATATAAATAAAAACAATCCTAGTGTATGTACTAGGATTGTTTCATTTCGCTAATGTTGTTTATTTATTAAACACTTTATCAACGTTATATTTCGCTTTGTATTCATTAATGATGTAAGTTTCGTAAATTTCTCTTTCTGTTGGATCTTCTACGATACATGCATCGATGCGGTATACTTCATCACGATAATTTTTGATTGGTGAAACATTATCTTCAAAATGCTTTTTAATACGTTGTCTAATTTTACGAGCTTTACCTACGAAAAGGAGTTCGTCATTAATATTGTAAAACATAAAAATGCCGCCTTTATCTCTAGGGAACAAGTGGAAATCGATAAAACCGCTAATTGGAGTAATTAATGGCTCGTCTCCTTTAATAACTTGTTTACGTTCAGTAATTGAAACATCAGCTTCAGGAATATTAATTTTAATCAAGTTCATTCACGTCCTCTTTTATTATAAAGATAAATAATAGCATAAGTATGTAAGAAAAGCTATGTTCAGATGCATATTTCATTTCATAATTTGAATATTATAGGTATATCATGCAAACTTTTGTTCCAAATCATATGATCAATTGATTCACCCCAATAATCCTTCAGCACATAACTAGGTTTTCCAAACTTTTTCGTCCATATACTTTGTGCTTTTTTGTATCCACTATCTAAACAGTATTCGATTATTCCTCTGCTAAGTAATGTAAGATACATTGTATTTAGTAGTAAACTCCCTATACCTTTTCTTTGATACTCCGGAAGTATAAATACAGTTCCTATTTCATACAAATCCTTAAGTACACCGCCTGTACAACTATTAATTAATGTACTTGCTGGACCGATTTCAATCGTTCCAATGATTTTATCGTTACTTGTATCTATTGCTAATAAAAAGTAACGACTTTCTCCATTACTATCAAAATCATTTTTCAAATATTGCTTTTTCATGTTAATTTCACTTTCTATGTCATCTAATAATTGTGATAACCCTTCGTTTTTATAAGTATTCGTAATAACTATACGAAAAAACAAATTTAGTTCATCAATATCATCCGAATTCGGCCTTCTAATTTCAACGTTATACATGACTTAAATCTCCAATCTTTGAAAATATATGAGAAAGTGTATTCGTTCAAAAAGATTTTATACAATTGTTAAGACCATACTTTATATACTCTATTCATTATTATTCTACACAGCTCTGCATAGATCCAGCAGTATAGAAAACTCAGTATAAATATTAATGTAATAATTTTTATATCCATAGTTGTATGCACAGTAGGACCAAGTACTGGAAAGCGGAAGATACCGAGAACGATCATAATCCCTATAAGTAGACATATCGCAGAAAAGGAAATTACCCAAATCCTCCTCTTGAATTGTAAAAAGGATACCCCTAACGCTATACCTAATAATCCTGTAGTAAAGGGAAAGACAATTAGTTCACTTGGCTGAATAATGAATAATAGGAAAATAGTAAGAATATAAGAGCGTACTCCCTCACAAATAGAATAACAAATAGCCAGAAAAATCGGTAGCGTCGCGAAAGGACTAATAAATAACCCAATTCCAGGGATTAAGTTCCCCGCAGATTGAAAAATAGCAGCAAATGAACCTAATAAAGCTGTAATGACTAACCTACTTGCAGGAGTCATCTTTCTTTTATGAACAAAATTCGCATCATGCTCTATCATCCATTGATACCAATAGCATCTAAAGCGATTCATCAAAATACCTCCTAAAGATACCTAATTCATCACTTTCTATAGTATTCATACACTTATAGTTTATGTGTTACTTTCTGCTAGTCGTTTATACATAGAAGTTTTTTAGGGGGACAACAGGTCGTGCATTTTGAAGAAGAATGAATTTCTTATATTTTTAGACTTAGAGTTTATATCGTATCAAGGAACAATTTCATAAATAGTACCTTTGTTAAAATCAGTTACTTTCATAGAACCGTAAGCTCCTAAATATAATCTAGTTTGATCTAAGTTTGTTCCTAAACTAACATAATAAGCTGATTGAGAACCAAAATCATAATTGGTTTCAATAACATGAAAATCATTACGTTTATCATCTATACTTGCCCTAGTATATGCTAAAACACCTTTAACCGGAGACCGAGATTCTTCTTTTTTGGCAAGATCGGTAAACACGACGCTACCAGTTAAATTTGGTATTGCAGTTCCCATATAAGGCTGAACTCCTGTAAGTGAAGTTCCTCCAAACTTATCCGGTCTGGAATCTTTATGAAAATAACTAATTAGAGGCTGAATACGTCTCACTGACGTTTGAATTGTTTCATTATAATAAGCCATTGTTCTCTCATCCAAAGTAGGATTCTCAGAACAGTGCCTTATAAAAGAAGTAGGTAATTCTCCTTCCCATCCTCGCCAACCAAAATTAATAAATCCATCTTGATTGGGAGTGGATCTCATTAAATGCGTTTGAACAAGTTCGGTAACCGGTATGGGTTTATAATGAACAAACGAAAAAATAGACTCTACAATATCCTGTCCGACATTTCCAGCATATTTGATGTATTGATTATAAAACCTTTGGAATGAAATACCTGTTATATTCCGAACCCCTTTCGCAATTACCGTAAGTGTTTCTTGTATAGATAAAGGAAACTCATTAAAGCGCGTAACTACTGGAGGGTTATTTATGAATGTATTTTTACTTACATCGATTTCAATTATTTTACCCGCTATTTCTAAATCATTCTGGCTTAAATTAAATGGATCATAACCCGATCCACCATCTCCATTTGTAAAAACAAGTTTTCCAGTCTCAGGTGAAAAGTTTAAACTATTGACTCCGTTATGATTAAAAAATGGCCGTTTTATGTTAAGTAATGTTCTTCGTTTTTGAGGTTGACCATGTGATTGTAAAATCCATTCCTCAACCGTATCAATATGATCATATTGAGTATCTCTATTTACCCACTTTAAGTTTAAAGTTTTCGGATCACATGGATTAGGTTTAAAAGGTTCAGAGAGGGCACCTGGACCTTGAGTGCCAGCTACTGAATAATGAAGGTAAAATAAACCGTTTTGATAAAATTGTGGATGAAACGCTAGTCCTAGCAATCCTCGTTCATCGTAACCACTACTAGAAACCCCTTCTTCAGATGTGCCTAATTTTATGATTCGCGGGCGAATATCTAAAAAAGTCCTTATAACTCCGTCTCCTATGTAAAAGATTTCTCCTACCTGGGTTGCAATAAATAACCTTTCAATTGAGTCACCTGGTAGTATAGTTGTTTTCAAAACAGTAGGTAAATTGAACTTACTTGCAATGGGTCGTAAACTAACCTTAACTTTTGTCAACTTACTTTACACCCCTTTAATTGCGTTTTATTAAAAGAATATGATTAGAACTGTTCAATTAGTATCCAATTAGGGACTAGGGAATTGGATATTATTTCTGACTGCGTTGCATTTCCTGCTTCTCCATATAACTACGCATCCGTCGCATATATTCAGGTGCGTCCATCGGATTCCCTGCGATTATTTCAATTATACAGAGTCTTTCGGCGCTTTCCTTTTCAGCATGGATTATAGCCTGATCAAGCTCTCCATAGGTCCGGACCGTAACGGTAAACGCGTTACCTCCAAAAGCTTCGGCTAGCTTGGTGTAAGACCATCGAGGGATTTGGTTGTACTTTTGATCCTCTGTTTTGACATTTAAATATTTCTCAATTGTATAACCATCGTTGTTCAATATAAAGATTATGGGCTTGCAGCCGTAATAGAGCATAGAGCTGATTTCCTGTGCTGTTAGCTGCAGGGCGCCGTCACCTGTAAACAGCAACACTCTGCGTTCAGGAGCAGCCATAATAGCACCGAACGCAGAAGGGGTTGCGTAACCGATAGACTGCCACCCTCCTTGTCCAATATATGTTACATTGCAGGGCAGTCTCACCTCCGTCATTCCATTATAAAACGTCCCGGTCTCGGCGATCACAATATCGCCCTCTTTCAGCATGCGCTGAAAACGTGGATAATAGCCGGCCGCCATTAAAGGCCCGTCAGTATTAGTTGTGAATTGATTGTAAGGGAATGACAATTTTTCTACCAAACCTTGGCCCATATAACCCACCTTCTGCACAGCAAGCAGTATGTCGGCCGCAAGAACATTCGGATATTCTGCCTCAGCGATCTTAACCATATCTGGTTGAATATTGACAGTTACTAGCGGGTTCAGCTTTGCGGTAAAATTTGCGGTGTTGGTGTCAGCCGATACCATACCTATCGCAATGATACAATCTGCATTTTCCACTGTATTTTGGACCTCAGAATTTCCAAAAGAGCCTAAGTACATTCCGATATAATTTGGGTGGGTCTCGTCGAATCCCCCCTTCCCGTACATCATCGTTACAACAGGCACTTTCATGGCATCGGCCAGTTGCCGAACTGCTGTCTGAAGGCCGAAACGCATAGTTTTCACATCCACCAGGATAACCGGACGGTGAGCACATTCCAAAAGCTGATGGACATGATTCACCGCAGCCTGAAGGGTCTTCGGGTTGGACGTTGGACGTGGTGGTACCGGCTCTTCCCAGACCTTAATCGGCTTGGTCACTAAATCATTGGCCACAACCAGGTATACCGGCTTTTTCTTTTCTTTAGCAATGCGAATCGCAGTCTGAATTTCAATCTTGGCATTTTCCGGTGTAAGCACTGCGGTATACGCCGTAATCTGCTCATACACCTTGCGAAAGACGTCAAAATCCCCGTCCATTAGGGTATGGTGCATCAGCTTATGCTCTTTTTGATCCTTCTCAGGAGGCGCACCCACAATGTGTATTATTGGTACATGCTCGCTGTTGGCTCCCGCTATCGCATTGCAGGCGCTGAGCTCTCCTACCCCAAAGGTCGTAATAAGAGCCGATATTCCTTTGATTCTTGCATAGCCATCTGCAGCGTAGCCCGAGTTTAGTTCGTTTCGTCCTTCTATAAAACGGATGCCTTTATAACACTCCAAAGTATCAAGAAGTGTAAAATTATAGTCCCCTGCGACACCAAAAATTTCGGTAATGTCCTCCAGTTTTAGGCAATCAAACAAATACTGGCCAACCGTTTTTTGAGCAGGTCCCCTTTGTAAACCAAAGTTGCCCGTATTAATCATGTTGTCCATCGCTTGCTCACTCCTTATCCATTTCTTTGGCTTGTTCTGTTTAATAGTACCCTTTCTGATAATTCCCTTTAATTAAACCGGTTATCCGTTGGGCAACAATTAATGGGGAAGAAATGCTCCTTATCTCTGGAGAAAGTCATAAAACAGGAGAAGGAGCAGAAACACTAAAACATTACGAAGCTTTGGAAGTATTCGGATGATCAAACATGTTTATAAATCAACATAACGTACAGGAAATCGGCTTTTCTCTTGTCGAAATTTACTTAGCATACAGTGGTCATATATTTTCAAGAATAACGGAAGAATATATAGAAAATGCTACATAAATGTGAAGTTTGATCAACTTAGGGGGGACAACCTTGTTCAATCAGATAGTAAAATCTGTACCCAATTTATTTACGATTGGAAATTTATTGTGCGGTGTTTTTTCAATTACCATGAATATGAGTAACTACTTGGAAGTAGCCTCCATTTTTATTTTCTTTTCAGCTGTTTTAGATCTCCTTGATGGAAGAATTGCGAGAAAATTAAAAGTGAACAGTGAGTTTGGTGTACAATTGGATTCCTTAGCTGATATTGTTAGTTTCGGAGTTGCTCCTGCACTTTTATTTCATTCGATAGCAACACCATCTATTTTAACTTCTTTGGCATTTATCCTTTTCCCAACGATGGGTGCTTTAAGATTAGCTAAATTTAGTGTAAAACCAACCATTGGATATTTTAAGGGATTACCTATTCCAGCTGCTGGATTACCATTGGCTGGCATGGGATTGTTTTCATATAGCAATGCATGGATTACATTAATCCTCGCTCTCTTAATGGTAAGTCCAATTAGGTTTAAAAAATTTTAATTGGGATCCCGCCTATCGCTTTAATTTCATTTGTGAAACGGTTCGCTAATATCCATCAAGTTGAGGGGTTTGATGTTATTCATCATTTTACGGATTCAGCGATGGGACAAACTTTAAAGAGCGTACCTATTGTAATTGCTCATAATAGATTGTGAAATTGAATAGCCTCCAGTTTTTGAGGCTATTGTTTATATTTCTGATATGTATAAAAAAAGGATATTCGCCTCTATATTGAACGAATCAACCTTTCTTCTCTAATGCCTCAAACGATAAAAATGAACTTCGTTGCTATAAAAGGCAAAAAATTTTCGTTTTGGGGGTTATCTATTTTCTTAGCTTGATTGCGATGTGGTGGTACCCCTTGTTTAAAAGAACTCCTACCTCTCAAAATACTTAGTTACGCCCAAATAACATAACAAAAAGATTAGGAAATCACTCCTAATCTTTTTTGTTTATTACTATTCCATTGCCCCAGCAACATCATAATCATTTAAATCTAATTCAATCGGTTGCCCTAACGCAAGTTTCGCAAGTTCTGATCCTAAGTATGGACCTGCTGTTAATCCTGAAGCACCTAATCCGTTCGCAATGAGTATGCCTTCAAAATTAGGGAGTGGGCCAATAACAGGTAAGAATCCTGGCGTAAATGGCCTGAAGCCAACTCTAGTTTCAAGCATTGTGCTATCTTCCAAGCCGGGCGCAACTGTTAATGCTTTATGGAATACTTCATGTAAACCACCTGCAGTAACACGGTAATCGAACCCTGTATCATTTTCGTGTGTTGCACCAATTACGACACGACCATCTTCAAAAGTTAAAATGTATTGATCGTTTGGTGGCACAACAACTGGCCAATTTTCTGTTTTTGTATTTTCCATATGTAAATGAACTATTTGAGCTTTTTGGAACGTAACTAAGAAATTAACACCTAATGGATTTAAAATGTCGTTCGCCCACGCTCCTGCAGTTACAATAACCTTTTCTGCTAGAAGTGTTTTTTCGTTTACTTTAACACCAGTAACATGATTATTTTCATGAATTAAGACTGCATTTCCTTTTACGAAAGTAGCACCATGTTTTTTCGCAGCGCTTACTAATGCGTTGCGTAATGATCTTCCGTTCACTCGTGCAGCTCCACTAATATGAACAGAACTATATTCTTCTGATAATGCTGGGAATAATTTTTTCGTTTCTTCAGCTGATAAGCGCGTGATTTCACCAATCTCTGGCGCATCTTCACGTCGTTTATAAGCTCGCTCTTCCATTTGATCTAGCTTTTTTTCGTCAGTATGTAAACTAATTGCACCTACACGGTTGTATCCTGTATCCGTTTCACCATCTTCTTCTAATTGCTGAATTAATGAAGAATAGTAACGTGCACCGCCTTTAGCTATTTTATACCACGCTTTATTACGACGCTGTGAAAGCCATGGGCATACAATACCCGCTGCTGCATCAGTTGCTTGACCTAACTCTTGACGATCAACAATTGTTACATTTGCACCGGCCTTAGCAAGATGATAAGCAGTAGACGCTCCTAAAATTCCAGATCCAACTACAATATACGATTTCATTTCAAACACCTTTTCTCTTTGCTAATTATATAAATATAAGAACATTCCTTAGTATAATGGAAGGAATACTTTTTTCAATGTACTCATCGCAATTAATTGTTGCATCATTGTGACTTTCCTAATCGTTATTTTTTCTTCTTACGGAATAATTCAATTGTTTTATAGCCTTGTGAAAGGATTTCAATCATTTTCTCAAGACGTTTTTCACGTGTTTTTTCTTGTTTAACAGAAAATAAATTACGCGCCCAATCTTTTTGATATCCAGGTGTTAAACTTTGATAAAACTTAAGTTCATTCGGATGATTAGCTAATAATGCTTCAACATCTTGAATTCGATCTGCATAATCAGCAACACATTGACTCGCAGCAGGCGTTTTCTTTGCTTTTTTCCTTTCACGCTTTAAACCAACAACAGTGAAAACGTCATCCATACTTACCATTCGTGCAAATTTAATATCACTATTTCCTACATATCCATCTTCTCCAACATTTAACGCTGGAAACATTTCATCACGATGAATAAAAGTGCTGTAACGAGCATTACCTTTTTTCGGGTAAGCAAAAAATACATAACCTTTCTCAAGTAACAACTCTTCATTTTTAATAATGAAATTTGTATGCTCTACCATCTCATCAAGCGTTTCTACAAAAATAAAAACAGCATCATGCTCTTTAGAAAATGTAGTTGGTTTATCTCCAAATACTTCATAATCGTTTGGTTCGTTAATAACCACCATATTCGTATACTTATTAAGTTTTAATTTATCGATAACTGACATGATAATCTTCCTCTACATTCAATATTCATTTTATATATTTTTTATACTGTTCTAGTGTATTATATCTATTAAGAAAATCAAACTTTAAATTAAGAACGAAATCTACTTGGCTCGTAATAACAAAATAGCCGATTCCAAATAGGAGTCGGCTATTTTGTTATTTCATAATTCAATATTAAAAAGTGAATGTAATAGTTCTCTATATTGATTTTCTGTAATTTCACGCTTGCTTTTTTCCCCGTAAATGATTTCAGTTAAACTAGCATTCGTCAAGGACATATGACCAAAATCCGTCAACTTTACTGCACTCGGCCCTTTATTGAAAATAGACTTCTCATCTTCTATCACCTTTTTTTGAACCTCATTTACAATTGACTCATCAATAACATAATTATAAAAAGCATGACAGACTTTCCATTCTTCATCAACATCCATTCTTTCTAAAACATGGTTTCCTTTGCTAGTATCTTTCCGTCTCACACGGTACATACCATTATTAGAAGAAACCGGTTGCCCAGAAAAAGGAACCGGAACAAGAGGTACAAACGAAGCGATCCCTACATCAATTAAATATGTTTCATTATCAAAATCTATAATAATAGTAATATGTCCGTCCTCAAGTGCCCATGCATTAATATCATTTTTATAAACTGTTCCTAATGCTAGCTGAGCATTAAAACCACAATCTTTTAAAAAATAGTAGAAAAGAGAATTTAATTCATAACAAAGCCCGCCGCGCGAACTTGTTAATATTTTCTTCTGTAGGTTCTCTTTTGAAATTTCGTTTGTATTACCTGCTATAACATCTAAATTCTCAAACGGTATTGTATGCGCAAATGCAAAGAGTATTGTACTTAATTCTTCAAATTTTACTTCAGTACGTTTTTCAAGGTTCAATCTTGTAAAAAGTTGATGTTGTAAATTTGTCATATTCAGCACCCCTTAAAAATTATAAGTTAAACTAATATATGCTAATTGTAAATTTTATGAGGTACTGTATCCATGCACATTTACAATTACTGTACCGGTACAAATTTCAAAAACATATTTGTATCAGAATACAAATATGAGGCACCATAACGGATGCCTCTTTCGAAATACACTTTATATCATTTACTTCAATGAGCGTAACTTTTCAATTGCTTGTTGTTCAGTTGCTAAATAAAAAATATCATTTCCTTTATTACATTCATAAATGAAGTCTTTTAAGCTTTCACTAGCATACATAGAAAAATCCCCAACGATAGCAATCTTTGCCCTGTAATTTATAAACTTTTGAAGAATATCACCCGCAAGACGTGTTTTTAAATCAAAGAAACTTTCACTTATTAATGATTTGTGGATAATAATAAGCTTCGCATCTACCTCGTATTGAACTGTTGCCATAAGATCCAATGCAGATTGAACGTCGGATATTACTACTGTATCGTTTCTTATGATGGCAATATTTATTCCACCGATTACTACTTTCTTTATTTCCATAGTCTCACTCCTTTATAATTTACACATTATGTAGTAAACATGTTTTACAGCTCTTCATATTAATCATGACTCAATATTCCCTCTATATCATTTAGCCATTACTTGAGTAATTTGTGTAATACGTAGTACATCATGAAAATGCATCTTTTATCTTAACTACAATAAATATAGGGTGGTATCTTGCTAATTAAAAATAAGATTTAAGTTTGTCTATTGTTGTTTTTGGGTTACCATCTATTAGGAATGTCAAACAGGAAATGTACACTGTACAAAAATAATAGCCGCAGATATTGTAAAATCCGCTCTCTTTTGTAAATAAATATAGTTTTTAAACTTTTCATACGGTCAATGAAATTAAGGGTAATCTCTCTTTTTAATATTTTGAAATTTCATCTCTTCAAATTGTTTTTACTTGTTATAAAAATATTGTGGAGTAACATAACTTAACAAACTATCAAAAGTATTAATCTCGGCATATGGTTGTATTTCGGTAGTATTCTTGATCATATGAGGGTTAAACCATACGCCCTTTATATTTGCATTTTGACAACCAGCAATATCTTTTTCTATGTCATCTCCAACAAATAATGTATCTTCCGGTTGCACATTAAGCTTATTTAATGCTAATTCAAATATGCGCTTGTCAGGTTTACTAAATCCCACTTCTTCAGAAATAATTATTGTATCAAAACAACCATTTAAATTAGTGTTAATTATTTTAGCTTTTTGTCTCTGAGTTGAGCCGTTTGTTATAATTGCAACTTTAACATGCTTCTTTATAGTATTTAAGATATTTATAGTATTTTGGTTTATAGAAAAACAATGAGGAAAATTATTATTCCAAAAATCTTGAATGTAATTGCGTGGCAATCTATATTTTGGTGGAAATTCATCAAAAAATGATTCCAAAACTTTTACTTTGTCACTATGGCCATAGCTTTTTTTATCATATTTCTTGAATTTCTGTAACATTTCATTTTTTACTGAATGTTGTTTAAAATCCAAATAAAACTTCTCTAAAATAATTGAAAACAATTTATCTACTGCTTTATCCCTATCAAGTAACGTATCATCTAAATCAAATAGCATCGCTTTATAACCCCTCAAATAACCTCACAGCCTTTCTCGCATTAAATAAATAATCCCTAGTTCGTACCTTTAAACTTTGGTTTACCAAGAGAGTTGTTATTTAGGTAAGAATAACGATCAAACAGAGGAAAGGATTTATTTTCACCTTCCCGGAGAATAAATTCTAGCCTTGGAATCCCGTTGTTCTTCTCCGCATCAATTAGATGCTCAACCACTTCGAATGTATTCCAAGTTCCTTCTCCTTCATTACATTGTAGCCATTCGTCGGATAATCTAGATATAAAAACTCCAAAGTTTGTGGCGCACGCTCCAGAATTTCGGTAGCTTCTTTTACATTGAAATTCATTTACTTTCCCCCTTCTGGTAAAGAAACAAAAGTATACTTTCATACAGTTTAAGAAATTAGATCCAATTTACATTATTATACATTAGTTTTTCGTAAATATTAATCGTTCATCTTTTTTATACGATGAGTATTTTTTCAAGCATACAATTATTTATCCATAAAAAAGTAATGTGGCTATTAATACTTATTAGCTGATAACACACAATCTTGAACGTGGAGCTAACACGATAAATGTCCTGTGAAGTCTCCTAATGCATCTCCACATAAACTCCAGATAGTAAGGCTATAATGACTACCAGAGGTGATATTATGAGGAACTATCATATTCTCGTGGTAGAGGACGATCAAGAAATTCAGGAATTAATTAAACAATTTTTAATGACACAACAGTATACAGTCGTAGTTGCATCAGATGGATTAGAGGGTATGACACAATTTAATAAGCAATCCTTTGATTTAATTCTTCTAGATGTAATGATGCCCAATCTTAATGGATTTGAAGTTTCCAAGATGATTCGAAGTCAGTCAAATATACCAATTATTATGCTAACTGCGTTAGAAGAAGAAGAAGCTCAAATGAAAGGGTTTGATCTTGGAATTGATGATTATATTACAAAACCCTTTTCGTTTCATGTTTTGATTAGACGAGTCGAAGCCGTACTGAGAAGGAGTTATGATAAAAATGTAAATAATCATTTGGTTTTTAAAGAAGTGCGTGTCGATGTTGATGCATATAAAGTATATGTAAATGAGGTTGAAATTTTATTAACGACAAAAGAGTTTGAAATTCTACAACTGCTATTTCAAAATGAGAGAAAAGTACTCACAAGAGAAAATATCGTAGAAAAAGTTTGGGGATACGATTATTTTGGAGAAACACGAATAATTGATACACATATTAAAAACCTACGTAAAAAATTAGCTATCCCTTACATTAAAACAATAAAGGGTATTGGTTATAAAATTGATGAATAGAATTGTAAAAATCATGAAGATGAAGCAAATTACTTATAAACTCTTTATGACTACATCTCTCATTTTGTTATCCTTTGCAGTCTTGATTTATTTAACTTTATATTTCTTTCTCCCTACGTTTTATGAGCAATACAAAACAGATCAACTTCAAACAGGGATAAAAGAAATAATTGATAAGTCTAAAGATCTTACGTTTCAAGATGCTATACCACTTTTTGATGAATATGCAAAAAAAAATAATGCGATGCTTTCGCTTCAAAATAAAGAGGGAATAATTATTTACTCTCCTTCATTTTCTTTTGTTCAAAGTGGTACGCAAACAACAGTGGTTACTAAAGCAACACGATTCGAGAATGCAGGTACCCTTAGCAATTCATATAACGTTACTAAACCAATTCAATTCCAAGATGGAAGTTTAACACTTGTAGTGTTCGCAACATTTCAACCGATTGATGAAGCTTCACAGGTTTTAGTACGCTTTCTTCCCTATATTAGTATCATTGTACTCGTAATTGGTGTAGGGAGTGCTTATTTCTATTCCAGGTTTATTACAAAGCCACTTATTTATATTAATGAAGGTGCACAAAAGATGGCAAATTTAGATTTCTCCGAAAAAATTGAGGTTCGCTCTACAGATGAGTTAGGAGAATTATCTAATAGTTTGAATGACATGTCTATTAACTTACAACAAGCTATGTTTGATTTAAAAAAAGCAAATCAACAATTAAAAAATGATATTGAAAAAGAAAGAGAAATAGAAACAAAACGCAGAGAGTTTTTTGCGATTGTAGCACATGAATTAAAGACCCCTCTTACTGTAATGAAAGGATACTTAGAAGGGATGATATACAATATTGGCCCTTATCAAAATCGTGACCAATATTTAAAGAAAAATCATCAAATTATTGAAAGTATGGAACAATTAGTTCGTGAAATTTTAAGCATGTCGAAATTAGAACAACACACCTTTAAACTAAAAGTAGAAGAAGTTAATCTGTCAAAGTTAATAGGTACAATCACAAAAGATCTCGAATTTTTTGCTTCTCAAAAAAGCATCCAAATAATAAAAGAAATTGATTCTGACCTTTTTGTTTATACAGATCGTGTTCTTTTTGAAAAAGCATGTAAAAATATTATCCATAATGCGGTTATGTATTCACCACATAATGAAAAAGTCTATATAAAGTTAAGTGAGGATTCTAAACAAGGTCAAATCAAAATGCAAATTATAAATACAGGTGTCAATATTAAAGAAGAAGATATGCAACAAATTTTCAAACCATTTTATCGAATTGAAAAATCAAGGAATCGAAATACTGGAGGAAGTGGTTTAGGGCTATATATTGTTAAACAAATTCTTGAAACGCTAGATATAAAGTATTCTATAAAAAATCTGGAACATAGTGTACAATTTTGCATGAACATTCCATTATCTAAACAAAAAACAAACAAACTCCCCTCTTAGTAGGACGAGTTTGTTTGTTTTTTGTAGTAAGTATAAACTTATTAAGAATCAATTGGCTGGATTTTCGTTTTATGACGTATGCTATTTTCTAAATGGCGACCGTAATAAGTAGCGATAACAATTAAGGCTCCCCCAATCCACTGTATCCAACTTAAATATTCTCCCCCTACTTAAGTTGACTCGCTCATTTGTTGCGTATGATCTATTAAGAAAAAGCGCCCTGTACAGGGCGCTTCACTTTTATCTAATGACTAATATTAGCAGTTGGGTATAACGTTGTTCCTCCAATTGAAACCTTTATTTCATTTGTTAATGGAACGTTTTGTTCATTAATAATTGTTCTCCACCATTCCCATGCAAGACCAGTACATTCTCTCGCTACGACTTTTACATTTTTTGAATTCGGTGGAAGCGGTATAACGGTAGAGTAATGAGCCGTTTTGTCTTTGCCGCTTCCATCCCATGTTTTATGTGTTAGTACTTCTTTCCCATTTTCATCATATGAGAATTCATCCCAAGATACATCAAATTGAGCAACATATGCACCGTAATGATCAAGCGTCATTTTAGCACTTGAATATTCTGTAGTTGTAGTCTCAATATAATCTGTATTGTTATGAACAGCAGCCGTTGCATTATCTTTTAAGAAAGTGCTTGTATATGAAATTGGGTATGCTGGATTTTTAAGACTTAATTCCGCATTATCTTTAATAATATTTCGGATTTCATCAAAATCTTTTGTAACAACCTTGTTATGCTCTTTCGCATCTCCGCCTAATACTACAGCAGTAAAGGTACTTTCTTCAAAAATATCTTTATACTGTCCACTCGTTTCGACGCTATTATTCTTAAGTAAAGCTTTAAAGGCAGTTTGTACATCTTTGCTCTTAGACGTTGTTTCTAATTTCACATAAATTGTTCTACCATACGCTACATTTGACACCATAACAGGCGGGGCCACATTACTTACCCCTTTACGAGTTAACTCATCAAACGTAACACTATTATCAAAAAGGTCTGATGGATTGTTTGGTAGTTCTGCACTTACGGTATAAAAGATTTGCTTATATGCCGCAACCATCACTTTTTTCTCTCCATTTGCAACCGCATTAAAATCAATGTTCAGTGAATTGTCAAGATATTTAGCGTTAACATTAAGAGCACTTGCTATTTGTGACTTACTATAAACCATAGATTCTGTATACTGCATTCTTGCAGGTAACGTATGTGTTGTTGAATACTTTTCATTCCAAGTAGATACTAAATCATCTACTGCTCCAGATACATTACCATATGTTGGATTTTGGACAGTTATTGTATTTTCTTTTCTCATGCCAGGTAAGTCTATACTAATATTCAAAGGCTTTCTCTTAGCCACTAATAAACTAGGTTGATTATCTGCAAAAGCTTTATTTGCAAGTTGTACTGCTCCTGGATAAGTACGATTAGCCACAGAATCAATAATCGAAATATCGACTGGTGAAGTTGTAAGTGATTTTTTCTCACGTTCAACTACTACAAATTTACCATTTGAATTGATACTTTCTTTCGGAACAAAACTCTCTACTTTATCCCCATTTACTGCTAAAATATCTCTACTGTCATACTTTAAATTTGCTATGCCAGTATTAATGTCACTAGCATTTTTTGTTGCATCAGTAGCATTACCTGTATGTGTTTCCGCGAAAGAAATAGATGAATAATTAATAGTGCATAAACTAACTAATAAACATGCTAGGAATTTTATTCTTTTATTACCTTTCTTAATTTTCAGAAAAATCACTCCGTTCTTTTTTTATATTAAGATATGATAATAATTGCTAATTAATAAACTTACATAAATGCTTTTAAAAGTTCTTGAACTAATGGAATTACTCCACCTAAAAATTTCAAAACTGCCATTGCGATTTCCATATTACTTCCTCCTCTTTGTTGTATTAAGATGTGTTGAATATTTATGTTTTCATTATAATAAGCTTTTACATTTGCATCAATTCGTTTTCATATGCAATGTTGCATATGAAAATACAGCCAGTTCCCCTAGTTTCTGAATCGTATATATTTTAAATCCCTCCCATTAGGGGTCACCATACATGCCTATCAAGTGGAACTAGAAAACTAGGTTTTGTATAACGAAAAAACACGCAGTTCCATTCGGATCAGATTCATTAAATGGAATTAACGAATCGTTAGAAATACCTGCGTGACTAATAAAGATATTTTCATTCTCCCAAAATAAAGGAAACTTCATAAACCACTCAATATCAATCTCAATCTTTCTGTTAATTTGATTATATTGTAGTAAAGTTTTTTCACCTACTTGACTAAGCCAGTTTTTATTGGGAGGATTTAAAAAGTGATCGATTATTTCATACTCATGATTTCCTTTCAAAAAAGTGGCAAGCGATATGGGTACTGACATACTCGTGACCATAATACGAATGGTACCCCTTTAGTTTTTTAAATTGATCTGACACTTCACATAACATAAAAAAAACGAGATGCGATTACATCTCGTTTTTTTACGCCCTTTATTTTTACCATCCACCTATGTTACTTAGATCGTGGACAAACTAAAAGCTACAATCAGATATTTGTGGTACTCCATTTTTTAGTACCGATATTTTTCGAGATACTTTTTAAGCAATATTGGGATTAGCTTTTTTACCAATCCACATACCTAAGCCCACCATGCCAAGCCAACAGCAAATTGCTAACATAAACATCAATCGTTGTACGGATAACCCTTCAATCTGCATTTGACTCTTCCCAACAATTGTTTTGAAAAGTTGCGACCATTCGACATCATAAAAAACCCCTACTCCCACAATCACAATCAATATAAAAAATTGTAAAAATATATTCCCCATATTTCTCCATGTTGTGTAAATGAGCAAAGAAAGCTCTCTATGTGTAGCATTCACCATATATACTTTCATATTATTTTGAGAAGAAATACTATTAATGGCATAGCTCCCAAATGTAACGCTAAGGACTATAAATAGTGGAGAATACAACCCGAATATCATGATTAAGGTACTTACTAAAAACAAATGGATTGGATTAACTTTCTTAGCAGCTTTGATATCTAAAAATATGGACATTAAAATCCCTAATAGGTATGGGCCAACTACAATGAAAATACAGGTTAACATATTATAGAAAGTAAAACTATAAAAAATACCCATCAAAAATAAATATCCATTTCCTAATCCAAGTAAAAATGACTCTGCCTTTAATCGAATTGGTAAAGAAGATGAAAGTTTATGAAAGAACTTTCCTTTCAACAAACTCAAAAACATGAAACAAATAAGCGCTATAGAGAGTAGAAAAAAACAGAAAATATATTGTTCATTATTTATGTTACGACTTGTTCGTATCAAAAGAATAAGCATTGAGACAAAAAGAAACTTTCCTACTACCGATACGATGGAGATAGGTAAAAGCCCTTTGGCTAACTCTGTTCTCGGCATTTTTTTTATAGCAAAAAGGATACTGATTAAACAAATCCCATATATGCATGTTATCAGCGGCGGCGATAGAAAACTAATCGCTAACAATATGATGATCAGTAAAAGAAAAACGATACCAATAATAATCGCTTGTTGATTTTTATTATAAATCTTTCCCCCGCCTTCAACATGTAGAAACAATAAAGTACTCGTCATGGTAGAAATTGTACTAACTGCAAAACCAGAAACTAACGCACTTATTTCTAGCCATTTTGAACTCCATCCAAAGAAAGTAATACTAAGTAATGATACTATCAGAATAGAAACAGCCCAATATAAGGAGCGTTGAATCCCAGCTTTATTCACAATAGGTATCCAGATAAACACACCCGTCATATAGGTTGTATAAAACAAGATTGATGGCCAGTATCCCTCAAAGCCTTTCGAGATTTGTAATCCATAAACAATGTAAATAAGCATGGGTGTAAAGATAGTCGTTATTAGTAGACTAAATGTAGTTATACTTTGCACCACAAGTCTTTTTTGTTTTGTCGTATGTATCATATAACACCTCACTTAAAATGAAATCAGTAGTTGTTATTACCTATTCTATCCGAAACGAGGTTGTTATATATGCACTATCCAATTGAGCTTCCCGTTACGAGGGAAGCTCAATCTAAATCCAAATTAAATTAAGTGGAGTTCAAAAAAGGAGGATTTTGTGATTCTTATAAATAAAATTAATGGATATATTCGAAACCTTAATCATAAATGGAACAAATGTGTTACTTAGATTGTCTATTACGTATAAAAAAGGTGTTCTTGGTAGTTTTCTCATTTTGTAATGCAAGAAATACAAGAGGAGTGCTATCCAGTACATTTGTTAATTGTATCGGTATGTAAAATACCTAAACAAAATCCATAAATTCTTGAAAGAGGTTGAAAATGTATGATAGTTTCAAAGAAGTTTTTTCACATTTCACATTATAAAAAGATGCTACCTGTAGTATTACTTTCATGTGCAACGCTTATAGGCTGTTCCAATAGTAATATTCAATCTGAACCACCGAAACAAACCAAACAAGAAAATACAGGTAATCATTCTTTTGTTCAGCTTGAAAAAGAATATGATGCTAAACTTGGTATTTATGCATTGGACACAGGTACGAGTCAAACCGTTACTTATCGTTCAGATGAACGGTTTGCATACGCATCTACCCACAAAGTCCTAGCTGTGGGAGCACTGTTACAAAAGAATTCAATAGAAGCTTTAGATCAAAGAATTAAGTATACTAGCGAAGATCTTGTTAATTACAATCCAATTACAGAAAAATATGTAGATACAGGTATGACTCTGAAAGAGCTTGCGGATGCTTCCATTCGATATAGCGATAATACTGCACAAAATCTTATTCTTAAACAATTAGGTGGGCCAAGTGAATTCAAAAAATCACTGAGAGAAATAGGAGATACTGTTACAAATCCTGAACGTTTTGAACCAGAATTAAACGAAGTACAACCAGGAGACACTCGTGATACTAGTACCCCTAAGGCATTGGCTACTAGTCTTCAAACTTACGCGCTAGGTGATATACTTTCAACTGAGAAACGGAATTTTTTAATAGATTTGATGAAAAGAAATACTACGGGGGACAACTTAATTCGTGCTGGAGTTCCAAGAGAATGGGAAGTAGCCGATAAGACTGGCTCTGGCTCTTATGGAACCCGAAATGATATCGCAATAATTTGGCCACCAAATAAAAAGCCAATTGTTCTTGTGATACTTTCCAATCATGCTAAAGAGGATGCTAAACACGATGATAAACTTATTGCAGACGCAACCAAAATAGTATTAGATGCTTTAAAAGTAACGAATAAATAATTGCTCCTACTTTACGGCACATATAGTTTGAAAGACATGTACGTATCTAAGCACTAAAAAATATAAGTAAATTTATCCAAATTATTCAATACCGAATAAAAAGCATCTCTTGGTAAAGGTTTACTATGTTTTAAATGAGCAAATACTTTAGAATATATAGCTTTTGAGTAATCAAATTTTAGTTTTTTGAAATATAGTATGCTGCACGGGAAAACAGATTAATCCACTATAATTGTCGAATCACTTTTATTTTGTCGAATTTTCTGTACTTAGTTATCTCCAGGTTGATATACTATAAACACAATATTTCTAGAAAGGTGATGATGTTATGTATGAACAACGAAATAATAGGGATAGAGATCAAAAAATGATGTTTTCTATGCAAGGAGTTCCCACAAATAAAGTTAACATGAATCAATTACCTAAATGGATTAGAATTTTCGGCTATTGTGCTTTTGGTTGGATGATATTATTTAGTTTAATTATGATTGCAGGTTTAATTCTTCAATAACTATATAGATAAACAGTTAAACGGGACAGTATTTAGATCATACATCTAGGTAATGTCCCGTTTTTTATATGTAATTCCTCAATGATATTGTTAATCGATCATAACAAAAAGAACCTGTAGAAAATCCTACAAGTTCTTTTTCAAAAATTGTTAAAAAGGAACAACAAACTATCTCAACATTCAATACAGGGTGACCATTTTGGTTATGGCTTGGTCTTATTGTATATCAAATATAAATATTTAAAGAAATAGATTTTCGAAAATTATGTGAATTAAAAAACTAGTGTGTTTATATTAGATTTCATTTACTACCAACTTCTTCTTACTTAAATAAACTGCACGATCCGATTTTTTAGCAACTTCCTGTGAATGCGTCACAACGATTATACATTTTTTCTCTTTATGTGCAAGTTCTTGAAACAGCTCTATTATATCCATTGCCGTTTTTTCGTCGAGGTTTCCTGTCGGCTCATCTGCAATAAGTAAATCAACATTGCAAGATAACGCTCGAGCAATTGCTACACGCTGTTGTTGCCCCCCACTTAGTTGCAGGACATTTCGTTTCGCTTCTACTTCTGTGAGTCCTACTCTCTCCAATAATTCTAATGCCCTTGCCATTTTATTTTGCATTTTAACACCTGTAATTTCCATTGCTGTTAGGACATTTTGAAGAGCAGTCATATAGGTAATCAAATTATAAGATTGGAAAATTACAGATACATTTTGATTACGGTATCGATCTAAACCAATTTTTCGAATATCCTTGCCATTATACAGTACATAACCATTTTTAGGTATATCGAGCCCACACCCTAAGCTAAGAGTTGTGGTTTTACCAGATCCAGATGGTCCTAAAATCGTGTAGAAATGCCCTTTTTGAAAAGAAAAAGTAACATTATCTAGTATCGTTACTTTTTTTCCGTTACTTTCATAATAATAATCTAAGTTTTTAAATTGTAAAATTGTCTCCATATTGAGCCTCCTTATTCATCTTTTAAAAGAATTTGTTTTGGGTTTAAGCGTAGAATAGATAATGCTGGAAGAAGCGTTGCTAATACCGCAATAGCTAGTCCAATTCCACCCATTTTTCCTACATCCTCTCCCGTTACACTTACATCAATTTTATCAATTGGATCCTCTGTTTGTTTTTGTAGAGCACCACCAGGTCCTGAAACCATTACAGTACTAGTACTACTTTGTGGGGTTTCTTTTTCTTCACTTGCTGTAGAAATTTCATTAGAAAGTAAATTATCCCCTATGAATTGAGAAACTTTAGCTCCTGTTGCTAGGGATAAGCCAAATGCTAAAACAGCAATGCATACGACTTCTACTACGAACTGCGCCATCAATTTCCATTTTTTCTCTCCAATAGACAATAGAATCCCCATTTCCTTACGACGTGCTTTAATTGATAACATAATGATTAACCCTAATATAATCGCACCTGCAATTGATACAATATAAATAATTATTTGAGAAGTAGATGAGATATTTTCGATAGGCCCAATCATTTGTTTGTACAATGAATCATGTGCATCTAATTTAAAATAATTAAAATCAATATCAGATTTTTTTGCTTCTTTTTTAAATGCATCAATGTATTGTGGATCATTCAAGAGGTACACAACTTGAATGCTACTCATACCTTCACCTGCTTCTAATTTTTTCAAAGTAGAATGAGGCATATATAGTTTATTAGCTGGATCCATTATAGGAGGAGCCTGTTGTCCCATTGCTTGTTCATTCGTTTCGTAAATACCGATAATTTCAACTTCAAGAGTTTCCTTCTTATCTCCTGATTGAACTTTAACTTTGTCTCCTACTTTCAAATTGTTTAGTTCCGCTAATCGTTTTTCCATTAAGGCTACATTCTGATCTTTCATCTGTTCAGTAATTGGTTTCCCATCAATGATTTTACTTTTTCCGTTTTTAAAGCTTTCTTGTAAAGCAGTCTTGCGAACCCCCTCTATCATAAAAGAAGCGTTCATATCTATTTCTGTACCTGAGCTTGAACCGCCTCGTACAGCCGCCATTCCCGCTTTACCTTTTCCTTCTTCTTCCCTTTCTGAAGCTCCTACTAGTTTAAGTCCATCCGAAATTCCGAAAGTATTGGTTATGTAATTATAGTCTTTTACATACTTTGACTTCGCTATTTGATCTGCTTCTTTTGTGTTGAGCTGCGGCGGATTAGGCATCTCTCCAGTTTCCCTAGCTTGTTGACCTAATTTGTCAAAATCAAGACCTAAAGTAACATCTGCACCTAGTTTTTTTCTTGCTGCATCAGCAGCTTTTTTTGATGCATTTTGGATTGTGAATCCTGCCAACACTAAATTTGTAACAATTAGGAAGACTGCCATCAAAATTAATGATGTTCCTACTCTTTTTTTCATACTGAGAATTGCACGTTTCATAAAATTCATTTTTTCTTACCTCCTTGATAACTTATATTCTATATAGGTTATCTAGAGTCTATATGGAGCTAATCGGTAGTTTATCTAGAGATATAAGGAGTTTATGTGTAGTTATTCAATGACCTGGTCAAGCAAAAATGGAACACAAATTCAAAAAAGCAATCGTTTTTGAATATTGGTAAGGAGGCAGTCCATTTAAGGAGCTTTAGAATTGAGGTTAAGCTTCATTGAATGATAGCATACAGATCCATGCTTATTATGTAATTTCTATACAACAAATGAAAAGCACCCTATTTGGATGGTTATATGTGTGTTTATTAAATATGAAAATTCATTAAAGAATATGGAGTTTTATTGAAGTTGGTCGGATTTTCTAATAATAATATTGTGTTAAAAAGCCTAACTTATAATTTTATAAGTTAGGCTTTTTTATGCTATCTATAAGAAAAAGTTATAGAGACTCATAATATTTTATAATTTAACCTATTGCATTTAAACAAGTAAAATAAAAGTAACAAGTGCATACATTAAGGAGGCTTTTTGATAGTGACAGAAACTATAACATTTAGGATTGCAACGGCAGATGATTTAGATGAAATTGTAAAAATGCTTGCTGATGATGTTTTAGGAAATAAAAGAGAACGCTATGAAACACCACTCCCTGATAGTTATATAAGAGCATTTCATGCTATTGATTGTGATCCAAATAACGAGTTAATTGTAGCATGTGATGGGACAGAGATTATTGGTCTTCAACAAATTGCATTTACGCCTTACATTGCACGTCAAGGGGGTTGGAGAGCTACAATTGAGGGTGTACGAACAGCCTCATCAAAATGTGGTAAAGGTATAGGAAGTAAACTTATTAAATGGGCTATTCAACGTGCTAAATTAAGAGGGTGTCATTTAGTACAGTTAACAACAGATAAAGAATGACAAGAAGCTTTGTAATTTTATAAGAAATTAGGGTTTAAAGATTCTCATGAAGGATTAAAACTCTTTCTCTAATGAATATAGCTATTTATATACCAGAAAGACGCATATTATAAGGTTAATTGACTATCGGCTTCGAAAATTATGGTAACTATCACTGTATAAGATATACAAATTGACACATTGTCTTTCATAGAAATCACGTCACTTCAAAAGGTGTACCTTTGATACGAAAATAAGCAAGTTAATGTTCTCTTATATGAATGAGAATATTAACTTGCTTTTTAGATTTTAGTATAAATTATTTATGGCTTTATTTTATTGCTAGCTTTATAATATACAAATTTAGCAACTGTCTTTATTATTCGAGCAACTGATATTAGGATAAGAGAATATTAGATAAATTGGTATTCTTCTAGAAATACATTTAGATTATTCATGATGAATAATTCTTTTAATATTTTATAATTAATTTACAGCATAAATAAAACATAAATTTTGCCCATATTTTAAACAATATGTATTTTGGAGGAGGTTAAATTGATTTTTTCAAAACTCATTGATCGATACGCCTTGTATGATTTGCACAAAAAAAGAAGTGGAGAGTTTCAGTATGCTTCTCTTTCTAACACCTCACTAGATATAAAGGACATAGATTTTTTTTATAAAGTAAAACCATCTGATATTCATTTTAACATTAAGCATTCAAAACAGGAAAAGGAATACATGGTTGGACAATTCAAATATAAAAGCTCGGTTCAATCTGGTGATTCACGCAACGACTCTGTAACTGGAGAATTATTCTTACATAAAAATGAAGATGCACCTCATGTCATCTTTGTTCATGGTTGGAGAATGGATTCTAACGAACGTGTAAAAAACATATTTCACGACCATATGACCAACTTGAGGTGGAATATGTATTATTTCACTCTACCATATCATTTTGAAAGAAAACCCAACCAATCCCTATTCAGTGGAGAGTACATGGTAAGTGCCAATATTGAACGAACTGTACAAGCAACTAGACAAGCGGTAGCTGATTTACGAACTTTGATCAAATGGATTAAAGCAAATAAAAATGGTCCCCTGATTCTAATAGGAATCAGTTTAGGTGGGGTTATTACTAACCTAACATCTCTTGTTGAACCAGAGATTGATGTATTAGCATCCATTTTCTACGCGAATCGACTCTCTTATTCTATTTGGAAGACAAATCCAGGTAAATTTATTAGAGAAGACTTGGAACACCATGGTGTAACGTATGATGAATTAATAGATTATTGGAAAATCACTGAACCGAGTCAAGCGTTACCAAAAGTAAAAAAAGAAAATATTTTATTAATTTCAGGTAAGCACGATCTATATGTGCACTCTGAGGATACGGACTATTTGTGGGAATCTTGGGAAAGACCTACAAGATATATTTATACATGTGGACATGCTGGGATTGTTCTTAAACGTAAAAAAATTGCAACTGATACTATCAATTTTATTCAGAATCGATTGAACTCCCCTCACTTACCCAATGTCATACCTTAATGCGAGAGATTACTATGTACAGAATCTTATACTTGCAATGTTTCATTTTTTATCAATCTCATTTGTAAATCTTCCTTTCTTCTGTCGTCTCCCTTAACCTTAGACGATTGGAAAATGATATAAAATATAGAAAATAACTAAGAAACAAACTCGCCATATGGAAAAGCGCTACTTATCATTTTCACCAGTGTCTCCTTTTTATCAAAAGAAATTATTGCTGCCTACCCTTCTTATGCAATATTACATATAAAATTCTTTATTTGTTCTGTTATAATTTTAAGAGTAAATGATTCATCCATTAATTTACACCATCCATATCTATAGTTATGGAAACCCTAATTACACATAAAAAAGAGAAGAACATTGGTGTAAAATGTACCCTATAGAATAGACACTTAAAAAAAGTCTATTCTATAGGGTATTT